>NZ_ATVS01000003.1 GCF_000420845.1 Butyrivibrio sp. AE3009
CTCAATACATTAGTGGCTTACGTATACCTAAAATTGCATTCTATATACCATTCTAGATTTCTCAATGTTTAACGAATTAGTTAGCATGCTCAATATATTATCGGTTATGTATAACTATAACTGCATGCTAACTATTCGTTAAACATGTGTTTTGCGAATAGTTGGATTATACAGCACTATGAAACCAAAATACCTTAACCGCCTCGCTATCCTCATTTCTTTTAATAGCATGTACCGTTCCGGCAGGCGCTATCATTGCAAGCCCAGGATATACATCAAATTCCTTATCATCAAATCTGGCCTTTCCCATTCCTTCCAGCACAAGAAAACCTTCCTGATCCGCGTGAACACCACCTTTTCCATATTCTGTACTTTCATAAAAGGTAAATCCTGCCTTACAGCCGGCGACGCAGCCGTTTTCTGCAGTTAACACATCGCAGCTGTGTCTTTTATCTCTTTTCATCTCATCAATAATCTTATTAGAATCTGCGTAAAACTCCATGGAGTAAACATCCTTTCTCATATGCCAATAAAAACAGGGTGAAACCTTATCTTAGTCTCACCCTGAGTAATATTATATCACGTTCATTTAGCTTTTGATCCTACAATTGAATTTATCAGTGAATCCATCGACGTATCTGAGTAGCTATTTCCGTTTATATCTGCAAAGAAGTTAATCTTGCCATTATTATCTACCTTGATGCCAAAGTTTGCAATGTCATCAGTCTCGTCTGTGTTTTCACCGATTTTCTGACTCATATCGGAGATAGACTTCATAGCATCATCTATCTGCCCCATAAGCTTATCTTTGGCTTTCTTATCCTTTGGATCATCTGATGCAAGAAGCTTCATTTCATCCTCTGATAAGATAATACTGTACTCGAGATCACCACCAATCTGTGAAAGGTCATCATCCGGTCCTGCCACAAATACATCGGCATTATCATATTTCTTCTGAAGCATGTCTGCAACTTTTCCAAACATCTCAGCTTCAGGAGAAAACTCAAGCTTTGCGCTCTCTCCGAACAATTTATCGGTCGCGGAAGCTTTTTCCTTTGTCGTACTACTCTTTTGTGACTGGCTGCGTGATTTGGCACCGGAAACAGGGCCGTTTCTTGAATTGGCTTCAGACGGTCTGAACAACTGGTTGATGTTGCCACCTATGTTATTAGCCATAGCGTTCCTCCTTGAAAACTATAAGCAGAATCCTTTCTGCATAAACCGGTTAACTTGCAATGTGGGGCATAATGTAACAGACTACCCCTAATTAATCTAGTTTTAGTTGAGGCCATTGTAACATCGATAGGTCAAAAATATTATTAAATAAGAATTAAATAATATCCAAAATGAAAAAAACTTCCACACTATTAAAATAGAATTAGGAAGTTTTTTTCATAAGGCAATTATAAAATTATTTTTTTCTCAACTGTTCAAAATCTTCAATGTACTGAATTATGAACTTAACGGTACCTTCTACACCAAGAATGCTGGAATTGATAGATAAATCGTAGCTATCTGCTCTGCCCCATTTCTTGGAAGAATAATAGTTATAATAGCTCTGACGCTGTTTGTCTTTCTTGTTCATCATATCTCTGGCTTTATCATCGGAATTAATATCGTCAAAGCGCTCTTTTATTCTCTTTATCTTGAACTCTTCATCTGCGTGAATGAAAATGTTCAGCACATTATCATAATCACCAAGAGCATAATCAGCGCATCTACCAACTATTACGCAGGGACCTTCATCAGCAATCTTCTTGATAGTATCGAACTGAGCCAGGAAAACCTTATGGCTGATAGGCATATCAACGAAGCTCGATGAATTATATCCAAATGAATAAGTATCCATAACAAGATTATATAAAAAAGAATTAGTGGGCCTCTCATCGTGATTCTGGATCATTTCCTCACAGAATCCGCTCTCCTTGGCAGCTCGTGATAAGAGCTCTTTATCATAGCATTTAATACCAAAATGCTCGGCCACCATTTCCCCAATTTCTCTTCCGCCGGAACCAAATTGACGACCAATTGTTATAATAGTATTCATATTTGCAGTCCCCTTTACACAAATATTTTATAGTTTTATTTTATACTATTTCAAAATATCTAGCAAATGCGAAAAATACTGAGGTAACGGTGCATCCGTCTCAATGTACTCTCCGGTTGTCGGATGAATAAATCCAAGTGTCTTGGCATGAAGACACTGCCCTTCTAGCTTAAATTTGCTCTTTCTTCCGGATGCATATACATCATCTCCCAAAAGAGGATGCCCGATATGGGCCATATGAACGCGAATCTGATGAGTTCTGCCGGTTTTGAGCTTACATTCTATATATGTAAATCCATCCTCATAAAAGCGCTTTAGAACGCGATATCCGGTATAGGCTTCTTTCCCTCCGTTTTTTACTACTGCCATTTTCTTCCTGTCAGCAGGGCTTCTTCCTATAGGCTCATCCACGAAACCTTCGTCTTCCTCAATAATTCCATAGCATATAGCATGATATACTCTGTTAATACTATGCTCCTTGAGCTGATTGGCAATTATCTGATGAGCTTTGTCATTCTTACAAATAATAACAGAGCCTGTGGTGTCCTTATCAATTCTGTGAACAATTCCCGGTCTCATAACACCGTTTATACCGGACAGATTTTCCTTGCAATGATACATAATGGCATTTACCAGAGTATCACTGTAATGACCGGCTGCGGGATGAACTACCATGTTTTTGGGCTTATTTACCACAATAACATCATTATCTTCATATAGAATGTCCAGCGGAATATCCTGAGGCAGAATCTCCGGAATCTGCAAGGGCGGAATCTCCATTACAATATGGTCGGATTCGCTGACATTGAAGCTGGCCTTCACATTCTTATCGTTGCAAAAGACCTTCTTGTCATCAATAAGCTTTTTGATATAAGAACGCGAAAGAGAATCAATAAGCTCACTGATAAGCTTATCGATTCTCATACCTTCATATTCATCAGTCACATAAAAATCAAATACTTCTTTGTTATGATCCATTATTTGAATTCCCTGAATTTATTCTGTTGTCTGAAGCTCAAAAAACTGAAGTCGCTCTCTTTGTAATAAAAAAGGAAAAGGATTACAAAGAAAAAGGTTGAAACAGTAACGTAAATATCAGCTACATTGAAAATAGGAAAATTGATAAGGACAAAATAAATAAAATCAACTACATAATCCTGCTTTACCCTGTCGATCATATTTCCCGCTGCGCCGCTGGCTATCATGGCCAGCAGTATATGCAAAATATTGTACTTCTTGTCATCAGGAATCCTGAAAAGAACG
Source organism: Butyrivibrio sp. AE3009 (assembly GCF_000420845.1). Classification (GTDB taxonomy): domain Bacteria; phylum Bacillota; class Clostridia; order Lachnospirales; family Lachnospiraceae; genus Butyrivibrio. The sequence continues at coordinate 3,311 of NZ_ATVS01000003.1, forward strand.
TATCCGATAATAAGAAGTATCAGCGTTGCAACCAAAACGAAAAATACCTTCTGATTCTGAAGCATTCCAAATGCTGCGCCGCTGTTTTTTAAGAAATTCAGTTCCAACACACCGTTAATGATTTTGATCGGTGGCTTATCCTGCAGATGCATTACAGCCAGATGCTTGGTAAACTGATCAAGAAAAGTCAATAAAACTATAAGAAGAACATCCACAACAAGAAATATCTTCTTTTTCTTAGACATTGTATTCATAAAAAACCTCTGTAAATTATTTAATCATTTGTTTCAACATAGATGATCTCATTAAGAGCAGCTCTCATCTCTTCGTCCGTGACATCCATGGAAACCACTGCCTTACCTATTGCCTTTAGAAGAATAAATCTGACTTTATCGGAATCAGACTTTTTGTCAGACTTGGTAAGACGTATAACTTCTTCCGGGTCAATATCTTCAATGGAAATCGGAAGGTTAAACGGAACAAACATATCCCTTATCTCATAATACTCTTCCATAGAGATCATCTCTTTTTTCCAGGAGATATAAGCAGCTGCGATAGCTCCAAGAGCTACACATTCACCATGGAAAAGTGTAAAATTCTTGGCTTTTTCTATTGCATGCCCGAGAGTATGTCCAAAATTAAGGAGCATTCTCTCCCCTTTTTCTGTGGGATCCTTTTCAACTACCGCCTTCTTGACCAGGCAGCTTCTCTCAATCATTTCAAGAAGTGTGTCATCTTCCTTGTCATTGATCTCATAGATGTTATCAAGAAGCCATTCATAGAATTTCTGGTCTTTGATAAGACCATGTTTCATGACTTCGGCAAAACCTGAAGCATACTGCCTTCCATCAAGTGATTTAAGTGTTGAAATGTTAATGTAAACAAGGCTTGGCATATGAAAAGCTCCAACCATGTTCTTGTAGCCTTCATAATCAACTCCGGTCTTGCCTCCGATACTTGAATCAGTCTGGCTAAGAAGTGTTGTCGGAATCTGAACAAAGGCTATTCCGCGAAGATAAGTAGCTGCGGCAAATCCCGCCATATCTCCGACTACTCCTCCGCCCAGTGCAACAATCAGGTCATGTCTGTCAAAATGATTCTCTATAAGGATCTTGTAAATCTTGTTGATATTTTCAAGGTTCTTATTTTCTTCTCCGGCACTAATTGCATGAATGATAACTTTGTCACTGATCTTTGAAAGCTTAGCTGCGATATCATCTGCATATAACGGCTCGACATTAGTATCTGTTATGATTGCAATCTTGCGCCCTTTCTTACCAATCTGTTCAACTGCAGCTGCAAGACCATCAAAACTGTTGTCAATAATAATGTCATAGCAAGGCTTGTTCTCGTAATTAACTGTAAGTGTTCTGCTCATTATGTTCGTTTACTTCCTTGTCAAATATGATAATACAAAAAGGCTGTTGACTATCAATCTAATGTCAACAGCCTTAAAATATACTATTAGTCGATCTGCTGCGGACCATCTGATATTCCGCCGCCAAGGGCTCCCAGCATTGTCTGGAAATCACCTGAAATATCAACACTTGCAGGTGTGATAATAAATATATATCTTGAAATTTTCTGAAGATTACCGGATATAGCAAAGCATGAACCGGATGTGAAATCAATAATCCTCTGTGCTATATCTACATCTAAGCCTTCAAGATTAAGTACAACCGTCCTGTTAGCAAGAAGTGTCTCTGTGATCTCCCTTGCATCCTCAACAGATGTAGGTTTGATAACAACAACTTCCATACCGGCTGTGCTGACTTTCTTGGATCTTGCAGGCACAACCTTAGGCGCTGTCTTTTTCTTCTCTTCTGTTACTTCGATACTGGGATCATCTTTTCCGATAGGAGCCTGATTGTTGATAGCTTCTATTTTAGAACCTGGATCATAATAGTCGTCGTCGTAATATTCGCCGTCATCCCCATTAAGCTGAATTGCTTTTAAAAACTTATCCATTACGCTCATATCTATTTACTCCTCAATTAAATTTCCCAACAAAAACCCATATAATATTAACGTAGTTTTACACAATCTGTCAACTTTTAATCACTCAGAAGCTTCATTGGAAGATTCTGAATTGCCTTCTTCTGACGTTTCTGTGATTTCTTCCTCTGAAGATATTTCATCCGAGGCTTCAGAAGTGGCATCGCCGCTAACTGAATCAGCGTCGGTAACATCATCGTCATTCCCGGAACCACTATACCTGGATGTACCATTCTCATCAACTGCTGAAGCATCCAGAACTATATAGTCATATACGTTAAGGCCATACATGGTATTGGATCTTACAATAGAATACTCTTCGTTACTGTAAAGAATCCTTATCTGTCGGAAATCGGCATAGCCCTTATTTATATTGTACACGCCAACAAGAGTATCCGTTTTGCTTACCGTAAACCTGTCATTAGAATCAGTCTTGATCAGCCTGTCTCCTGATCTTAGCTGAGATGTGTCGACATAGTATTCCGTTTCAGTTTCATTATAAATAGTGAGATTCACAAATTCAGAGGTTTCATTGCCCTGCTCGTCATATTTACTGCGTAGAACTCCTGAAGTGTTATCGTTATTCTTGATAACATAATCTTTGGGCAAAAGATAGAAAGTCTTATTCACGATAGATGAATTAGGAATTTTTAGTCCCTTCTGATCCTCTGTTATAAGTTCAATGCTAAGATACCTGTCTCTGCAAAAAGTTATCATCGAATTGGTAAAAGTAAATGCTACGAAGGTATTGCCGTTTTCATCCGTATAGCTCGATACTTTCCCCCAGGATTCATCCTGATTCTTGATAAATCTGATCTTAACATATTCAAGATCAAGAAGTTCCTGAACCTTTTTCTCGTCATTTTCGTTAATGACTACCGACCACTCCTCGCTGGTACAGAGCTTGAAAACAGGGTCTCCCGGCTTAACCAGGGCGTTATTAATAAGCTGCTTCTTCTCATAACCTTCCTGATCAAAATCTTCTGCCTTGAGGTCATGAAGGCTCTTTTGTTCGTAGCCGTCAATAGAATAGATTACAATTCCGGTATCCGGTGAATATTTGTATCCTATGGAATTGAGTGCGGATCCCGTGTTATTGAGGGACTGGATATTCTGTAAAATATTGTTATTGGCAAGTTTCTGTACAGTTCCGTTGAGACTTATCTTGAAATCGTATACTGTATAAAAAGAATGCTCATCAAAAGTCGAATGGAAGCTTACTATCTGAGATCTTAGTTCAGACATGTCTGAATCAGACAGCGCAGCTTCTTCTGTTCCCTGAGACTTAAGATAATCAAGAAGTTTGCCGGATTCATCAACTGTATAAATCAGATTGCCGACCGCAACTCTTCCGCCCTCAGAGGCAAAATAGTTAACATTTCCGGCGCTGTCGCTTTCAATGATCTTCTCATTTCGAAGAGCTATCGCCTCGTAAATATTATTACTTGAAAGTGAGCCTTCCTTAACTTCGTAGCCGATTATATGATCCTTTCTCAAATAAGTCACAACACTTATGACCACATAGATGGCTATTACGGCAAAAAAGATCATACCGATGTTGAGATTATTTAAGTTGCCGGGATATTTGGTAATCTTGCGGCTTTTATTCTGTGCCATTCCCCAATCCTTTTTTCTTTCACAGGGCATGTGCCCCTTACTCCTCATAAGATAAGCCGCGGTAATTCCGCGGCTTATCAGAATAATCATATTAAAAATAACTTATCAAAGGGATACAACTACCTTTGATCTTACAGCCTCAGGAAGTTCTGATTCATCCATAGAAACGCTGAGCACGAAGTCAATCTTGAACTTCTCGCTAATCTTTTCAAGCTTTTCAATTGTTTCTGTCATGTCAGTATCTTCAAGACATGCAATCTTAAGGAAACTATCGAAATACATCTGCTGGAGATCATGGTCCTGAGAAATAATACCACTTACGAATCCGATGAACTCATCGGGTGTTGAAATCATAAAATCAGAAACTACTATAAGACGGATCTTGTTGTTTAACTCATACATGTGCTTAGTGTTCTTATCCAAGAAAGCAATACTGCCGAGTACGTTCTTAACCTCGGTATTAACCCTGTCCAATAAGCATTTGGTCTTTCCTTTTCCCTTTTTCCCAACTATTAACTGAACCATTGGCATACCCTCCATCAAGTAAAGATTTAATTGATGTATTAATTATAAGTTATGCAGGGTCAAAACACAACCTAAAATGAAGAATTATTAAATTAAAACAAACGTTATTAAATTTATGTAAAATGGCTCGAATTATCAGTATTCATGCTACTTTGTGATAACTGATAAGAGCTTGGTCATGTCAGAATAAAGGGTTCCGCTGTCACTATCCTTCATGATAACGGAAATATAAGGATTGCCACTGGTATCTCTTGCAAGGAGTATCAAACAATGGCCTGCAGCCTGAGTTGTACCGGTCTTTCCACCGATAACGGTAACGCCTGTAGGTGCGGAGCTCTTGCCGGCAAGATAAGCATTGGTAGTGCCGATGGATACCTCTTTGACTCCACCTGCCGAATCCAGATATGTGGTATTGTATTCAGTCATATTTATTATTTCACTGAAGGTATCATACTGCATGGCAGCATTGAACATCAGATACATGTCATAAGCAGTGACGTAATGCTCATCAGCGGTAAGACCATGCGGATTGGCAAAATGAGAATTGGTGGCACCAAGCTTCTTAGCCTCAGTATTCATTAGTTCCACAAATTCATCCACTGAACCTGAAATATTTGAAGCAATAAGATTAGCTACGTCATTTGCTGAATAGATAAGCAGGATCCTAAGAGCCTGATCAAGAGTCATTCTGTCTCCCTGCTTAAGGCCGATCTTCTGCGCTCCGCTCTCTGTTACTCCAACATCGCTGCCTGCAACAAGAACCTGATCCGGGCTTCCGTATTTGAGCGCGCAATAAGCCGTCATTACCTTGGTAAGACTGGCTGGCATCACTCTTTCATTTACATTAAGTGCATATAGGGTTTCTTTGTTTTTTAAGTCAAAAAGACCGGCACTGAGGCCCTCATCGATAGAAATTCCGGCTTCAGTAATATCAGAATTAACAACACAAATCTCTGAGGCATATGTAGGATAAAACATGTTTTGCCTATTGCCTGCCTCAGATGAATCAAGTGTGTATTTAGATGAATAAGAGAATCCGGCACAACCGGATACAGAAACGCTAACAGCAAGGCTCAGTATAACAGCTGTCAGCTTATTTATACATTTCACGCCACTCAAGGTCTCCTCTGTCAAGTGATTTAATAAGCAGTTCTGCGGACGCAAGATTGGTTGCTACAGGTATATTGTGCATATCACAAAGAGTCATGACATTATTGATATCCGGTTCATGAGATTTGACCGTAAGAGGATCTCTAAGAAAGATCACAAGGTCAATTTCATTATGTTCAATTGCTGCACCGAGCTGCTGTGAGCCGCCCAAATGTCCTGCGAGATATTTATGAATTGAAAGGTTGGTTACTTCCTCTATCAGTCTTCCGGTAGTTCCTGTAGCAAAAAGATCATTTTTACTAAGAATACCTCTGTACGCAATGCAGAAGTTTTGCATAAGTCTCTTTTTTGCGTCATGTGCTATAAGTGCGATGTTCATTAACTTACACCCTCCCCAGGTTATATTTGTTACTTTGGAGTCTTACATTTAAAACAAAGCCGATTCCCATGTAGACAGAAAGAAGCGATGTCAGACCATAACTTACAAACGGAAGCGGAATACCGGTGTTGGGAATAACTCCCGTTGCAACACCAATATTGATGAACCCCTGAAATCCGACCCAGGCTCCTACACCGGCAGCAATTACCTCACCGGCTCTGTCTTTGGCTTTTAGTGATATCAAAAAGCATTTAACTGAGATACAAAGAATCAGGAGAATAACAATAAAAGCTCCAATAAATCCCAATTCTTCGCCTATAACAGTAAAAATAAAGTCTGTCTGAGATTCTGAGATGAATCCTCCATTTAGAACGGAACTGATCTCATTGGTATTGTAACCTTTGCCGTAGAGCTGCCCGGAACCTATGGCCATCATTGAATTAATAGTCTGATAAGCCTCGGAATTGGCATAGTCCTCGGGATGAAGCCACGCAAGAATACGCCTCTGCTGATAAGGTTCAAGGATACTGCTCTCACCCTGTACAGCATTATAAATTACAAATAAAACTGTTGGTATGGATACAGTGAGTACCGCCGCAACTATCTTCCAATTGATTCCGGCAACAAACATGATGCAGCTAAAGATTGTCATTACCATGATACAGGTAGAAAGATCCGGCTGACTTGCAATCAGGCCCAATGGCACCGCCAAGAGAATAAGGCAGATTAAAACAAAACCCAAATGCTTAACTTTATCTTTATATTTCATAATAAACTGCGCAAAAAATAAAATCAATAAAATTTTGGCTGTCTCTGAAGGCTGGAAGGTGATTCCCAAAATATTAATCCATCTCTGGGCACCGTTTGTGGTACTTCCCAGCGGAGATTTAACCAATGCCAAAAGTGCCACATTTACAATATAAAAGGGAATATACAATTTAATCAAAAAAGAATAATCCAATAAGGAAATGAATACCATCAGGAATATTCCTGCGGCAAGTCCGGCTATCTGCTTGGTCACAAAGGAAGGCTGAGCCGAACTAATGGCAAACAACCCTATTATCGTGAGCGCTATGGACATCGCAGCCAGTGCGAAATCATAATTGATTATTTTGTACTTCTTTATCATAAAAAAATTTCCTTTTTAATCAGCATTAATAGCGCCATCCTGCAAGGTCTGTGCTGTTCCGGAAATGATCTCATCCTCATCCATAAGGTCAAAATAATAAACCAGCGCATCCTTGGTAATCTGAGCCGCATAAGCGGATGTATAACCATTAGCTATTCTGGTAGCAATGGCAATCTCAGGCTTTTCATAAGGAGCATAGCATACAAACAGGGAATGGTTAGGCCTGTTGGCTGATTCCTGGGCTGTACCGGTCTTACCTGCAACATTTACGCCAAGATTGGTGTAATAAGGCTTATCCTGAACCACCTGTCGCATTCCAAGATGAATCGCATTCCAGTAGGAATCAGGCATATCGATGGTGCTTCTTATCTCTGCAGAATTCTCTTCGAGAAGGTTACCGTTGGAATCCGTTGTCTTATCTACCAATGTGAGATTGTAGCAGGTTCCGCTGTTAGCTACAGTTGTAACATATCTTGCAAGACCTACTGTTGTATAGGCCTGATTACCCTGACCAATCGCTGTTCTTACAGAGTCCTGATTGGATATCTGAGGTTCTGATTCAGCTATCTCAATACCTGATTTTTCAGTAAGTCCGTAGAGGTCAACGTATTTCGCAATCTTTTCAAGACCGACATCTGATTTGTAGGAATCTCCCGAAATACCAAGTCTGTAACCAACTTCGTAGAAGAATACGTTACAGGAATTCCTGATTCCACCGGTCACATTAAGTCCTCCGTGGGCTCTGGGATAAACCCAGCATTTTGGCGGATGATCAAGCTTATCAAAAATACCGTTGCAGTATATGATTGAGTCGGTTGTTATAACTCCTTCGTTAAGGCCGGCTGTTGATGATATCATCTTGAAAGTAGAACCCGGAGCAGTCTTTTGCTGCGTAGCATAATTATACAGCGGATTGGACTTATCACTTCGAAGCTTAGCATAGTAGGCCGCATCAACACCGTTGGCCATCATGTTGTTGTCATATCCGGGATAAGAAACAAGCGCAAGCACATCACCGGTATTAACATCCGTAATAACCATGGATCCGGTACAAGGGTCCAAAGCCAGCTGCGCAGGAGTGATATCCAGCTTCTGAATTCTGTTGATCATAAAGCTGTATGCACTCTCACCGCTTCTTTGCCATAAAGAAAGCTCGTCTTCATCAAGAGTAACAGCTTCCTGTTCAAGAAGTACATCACATACCTGTGTTCCGCTAATATATCCGTCAAGAAGAAGGTATTTGTACATTCTTGTCTGGAAATCATAATCTGTTTCAAGAACCTTAGAGGTATACGTAACGATCTGATTAAAAATCTGTTCAGAATCCGCATACTGATTGTCAATTTCCAGTTTGGAAACATCGATCCAGTTCATCGCAATGGCATATTTCAGGTACTCTGCAAGTGAAATAGTCTCATCTGTAGTCCAGGCAATGTACATGGAATCTTCTCTATCCACCTTGGATGTGTCCAAAATACCATTGGAATAAAGCATGGCAGCAATATGACTCATATACCACTGGTATTCCTTGGATAACTGATCATAAGGAGTTTTCTTCTCATTGAGCTCAGTCTTTATCTGCTCAAGAACATTTTCATTTTTCTCAACAAAGGCTGCATATACTGCCTGCTCATTTTCCTTGGCATCCTTAGCGGATAGATGATTGATGTTAATTACATCATTGTCAAACATAGCAAAATAGACATCGTAAATCGGTATTACGATGTTACTGGAGCTGGAGGCTGAAGTATAAGTATAAGTTTTGACATTCTGTATCTTTGAAACAAGAATACCGGCAAGGGACTGCTCAATAATGTTATAGCAAGCCTCAGTAAGATCCTTATCAATTGTAAGGTATACATCATTACCGGCAACAGAATCCACATAGTTACTGGTCTCAATTACCTGACCTGTATTATCTACATATACGGTTTCTGAACCTTTTTTGCCCTGAAGAACACTCTCCATGGCCTGTTCGATACCGGACTTTCCAACAGTATCGTTAATTCCGTAAGAAGGGTTAGTCAAAACAAGCTCGGCAAGTTCATCTTCAGATACCTTGCCTGTATAACCCAGTACCTGTGAAAAATATACTGAGTCAACATACTTTCTTGCAGTGCTCTCATTGATTGAGACACCGGTAAGGCTCTCGGAATTCTCCATAACATCAGCCACTGTTTTGTCACTGACATCAGAAGCTACTATAGTATCAATGTATTTCTGATACGAATTTGCCGCCATGTTAAATCTGACATTCAGTATCTTAAGTGCCCTGTCAGGCGTATAGCCAAGTCTTGGGGTAAAAGTAGAGTTGTCATCTTCCACTTCGTTTGAACCTATTCCATAGGTCTTGCACAGATCATCAACAACCTCTGTTGCTGACTTTGTTTTTTCCTCGTATTTGAGGTCATTAACGGAAGCATGACCGTAAACATCCGCAAGAAAACGAAGAAGTGAATTGCCCTCAACTGTAAATTCGTAATTACCGCTATCGTTGATAATAATATTGAAATCCTGATCGACACTGTCGCCGTTCTTTTCAATTATTTCAATAAGCTTATCAAGCGTAGCGTTGATCTTCTTGTTCTTACCGGAGCCGGATTTATAAACATCTTCAATAGTGACAGAATTGGCCAGCTCGTTGTAAGCAAGAAGATTGCCGTTTCTGTCATAGATATTGCCTCTGGCTGCAGGAATGCTTTTTTCCTTCTTGATTCGCAGTTTAAATGAATCAAGATAATACTCACCATTAATTATCTGCAGCGAAAAAAGTCTATAGATCATGATCGATGCAAGAAGGATCAATACTCCACAGACCATCACAGCTCTGGACGTTATGAATTTAATCAGATTCTCTTTAAATTCATCAAACAAATTTCTTTGCTTCCTTTTCTTCCTTCTCATCTATATCGTTGTTTATCCGCAGAATCAAAGGATAGTATAATATCGCAACAATGGCCGTGTAGACCATTTCAGGAATAATCACATTCATCATATAGTAACCAAGATTGAACTTTGTTCTGAACAAAAACATGAGAACATAGCAGACAAATCCAAAAACAAAATCCGAGATTGTTATGATGACAATGGGAATCGCAATATTCTGAGTATAGAATATCTCATGGAATTTACCTACCACGAACCCTATATACATATAGATCAGAGCAAAGAAGCCTATATATGTGCCAAAAAACACATCAACCAAAAGGCCACAGAAAAAACCGCAGATCAGGCCTTGTCTGTCACCTTTGATAAAGGCTGTGGCTGACGTAAGGATCATCAAAAGATTAGGTGCTATATCACCGAAATCCAGAACTCTGAATACCGTTGTCTGCACTATAAATGAAAGAATTATTAAGATGAAGTTCGTTAATACTCTTCTGATATTCATCTGGTACCTTTACTGATTGGTGTCTTTCTTTTGTTCCAAAATAACAAGAACAACATTCATATGCTCAAAATCAACTGCAGGTGTCAGTGTTCCTGACTTGGTAAGATTGTTGGAGTCATCATCAAGCGTGGAAATATAACCTATAAGGATTCCGGGAAGATACTTATCACTGATATTGGAAGTAACAATCTTATCTCCCACTTTAACCTTATCTGCTTCGTCAACAAGCTTGGAAAAATTTATAAGTCCCTGGCTGTATAATTCCAGGTCACCGGATACAATCAGATTATCCGAGGAAGACAGAACCATACCTGAAACAGAAGAATTATCTGCGATTATAGACTGTACTTTGGCCCAATCAGGTCCTACATCCATTACTCTTCCCACAAGACCTGCGCCGGCAATAACATTCATATCAACGGCAATGCCATCGTCGCTTCCCTTATCAATCACAAAGGAGTAATACCAGTTACCGGCATCCTTGGCGATTATTCTGGCTCCGGTCTTCTTGTAGTTCTCATATTGAGCATCAAGAGCATAGAGTTCGCGAAGTTCAGTGAGCTCATACTTTTCCTGTTCAAGATTGGTATTGGCTATAGTTAGTTCATCAATCTGTTCCTTTAGCTGTTCATTCTCAGAAAGAAGCTGAGTAATTGATGAGAGCCTGTCTCCTGACTGTTTGAGAAATGTGCCAACGGTGGTTATACCCTTCTGAAAGGGCACAATAAAAATACCTGTAAACGAATTCAAAGGTCCGGTAAACAGGCTTGTATTAAAGGTTATGACAATCATTCCCGTACATACTATTGTTAAAATAAAGAGGAGATATTTACTTGGCAGAGTAAATTTGTCTCCTCTTCTCTTGATAATGGGACTCATTATTTATCCTCTTCAATTCCATATGCAAGAGCTTTGTACTGATCTTCTCTTATGATCTTGGCAAGTCCAAGGGCACCTGAGCCGATTGGATTCTCAGCGATATTAACATTAAGACCTACGCCGTTTGAAAGTCTCTGTGCAAGATGACATACCTGAGAAGCACCACCTGTAAGGTAAAGTCCGTGCTTGAAAATATCAGCAGCAAGCTCCGGAGGAGTCTTCTCAAGTGCAGCTTTGATGTTATCAAGGATAACATCGAAGTTCTCGATAAGTGCCTGATTAAGAAGATCTGTAGGAATCTTACGCTCAACAGGAAGACCTGTTACAATATCTCTTCCGTAAACAACAGCTTCCTTACCCTCTTTCTCAAGTTCCTTAAGAGAAATCTTAACATTTTCGGAGGTCTTCTCACCGATAAGAAGTCCAAATTCCTTACGAATCACGTTTCTGATGGACTCATCAAACTTCTTGCCACCGACCTTTATAAGCTTACTTACAACAATACCTCTAAGAGAAAGAATAGAGATCTCAGTTGTATCATAGCCTACATTAACAACAAGAACACCCTGTGAATTCATAACGTCAATATTCATTCCAAGGCCATCTGCAAGAGGCTTCTTAACCATCATGATCTTTTTGGCTTTGATTCCTGCATCATTGATAAGATCATGGAAAGCTCTTCTCTCTACCTCTGTTACGTCCTTGGGAACAGTGATATATACTTCGCAGGGCTTAACATTACCTTTCATCTGATCTGTAAGGAAAAGCTTAACCAGAGTCTCCATATGCTCAATATCAGCAATAACTCCGCTGTTAAGCGGATAAGAGATCTTGATCTTATCGGGAGCCTTCTCATACATCTCATATGCAGAATTGCCATAAGCAAAAACATTTGTCTTGTTCTCGATGGCGATCATATTCTTCTCAACTGTGAGGTTATCCTCATCTCTGTTGTAAATCTTAATATTACTTGTTCCAAGATCGATTCCGAAAATATTAGCCAAAACTTCCTCCTTAATTCCACATGAGCCCCTTCTCGGCTATGCTCGTGTAGGTATTATCTCCGATTATTATGTGATCGATCAGGTTAATATCCAGCATACTCCCTGATTCTCTGATTTTATTGGTTATTACTATATCCGCCCTGCTGGGGGTGGGATCGCCGCCGGGATGATTATGCAAAAGAAGCACGTTGGAAGCACTGCATTTGAGTGCCTTCAAAAACACCTCCCTGGGCGATAAAGCAGATGAATTGACAGTACCTATGGATAATACCGACTCATCAATAAGCCTCAATCTGTTGTTGAGACATAGAAGAATTACTTTCTCACTATCCTCATGTCTCATTTTCTCCATGTAAAAAGTCGCAACCTGTGAAGAAGAACTGCAATCCAGAGAATTTCTGGTTATACTGCAGGCCATGCGCTTGGAAAGCTCCGCAATACACTTAAGTTTAACAGCCTTAACCTCGCCAACTCCGTGTACCTTCTTGAGTTCATCAACTGACAGGGAAAAAAGACTGTTCAGTCCGCCTTCCCGTCCTGTACCCATATTCAAAATCTTTCCTGCAATATCAACAGGTGACGCATCCTTCGTTCCGGTTCTGATTATGATAGCGAGAAGCTCAACGTCTGTCAGACTCTCCGGACCGAATTTCAAAAATCTTTCATAAGGAAGCATATCTCTGTAGACACTTCCCTCTGCCAGCATCGTATTAAACGAATTAAGCATCTAAGTCCCTCTGTACGTTTCCGGACGATCACAAAAAGACTCATTAAATATATTATCACAAAATCAAAGGTATGGTATAAAAACCTTTATAAACTTATGCTTTTAAATCAGCAGGATTCACAAGCCCGGAATTTACAAGGCTCTGCAGCGTCTTGAGAATACCAAGTTTGGCGTGGGGCCAGGTAAGTCCTCCCTGGAAAAATACTGAATAAGGAGGCTTGATCGGACCGTCAGCCGAAAGCTCAATTGATGAACCGGAGACAAACGCGCCTGCAGCCATAATAACCTGAGCATCATATCCGGGCATATCCCAAGGCTCAGGAGCAACAAAGGAATCAACCGGCGCAGCTGCCTGTACACCCTCACAGAAGGCAATTACTCCTTCAGGTTTACCAAAGGTCACAGCCTGAATTATGTCAAAACGATCCTCGGTTGCATTAGGATGAACCGAAAATCCCAGCTTTTCATATATATTAGCAGCAAAAATAGCTCCTTTTAACGCGGAAGCTGTTACAGTCGGTGCTAAAAAGAATCCCTGATAGAACTGAGGAAGAATTCCAAGCGATGCACCAACCTCTTTGCCAAGTCCGGGTGAAGTAAGCCTGAATGCAGCATTCTCAACGCATTCCTTCTTGCCTGCAATATATCCGCCGATGGGAGCGAGTCCGCCGCCGGGGTTCTTGATAAGAGATCCCACAACCATGTCTGCTCCGAGATCGGTAGGTTCTATCGTCTCAACGAACTCTCCGTAGCAGTTGTCTACCATGCAGTAAACATCTTTCTTTACAGACTTGATAAATGAGATAAGTTCTCCGATTCTCTCAACGGAAAGTGTGGGTCTGGTCTGATATCCCTTTGAACGCTGAATTGTCACAAGCTTAATATTGTCATGTTCAAGCAGAGCTTTTTTAATATTATCAAAATCAAAACCGCCATCAGCTAAGAGGTCCACCTGACAATATTCAATTCCGTATTCCTTAAGAGAACCCTTGGAATCTCTGATTCCGATAACCTCTTCAAGGGTATCGTAGGGCTTACCTACAGGTGAAAAAAGCATATCACCCGGGCGAAGATTACTCATAAGCGCAAGAGCAAGTGCATGGGTTCCACAGGTAATCTGAGGTCTCACAAGAGCATCCTCTGTATGGAAAACCGATGCATATACAGCTTCCAGCTTCTCTCTTCCTATATCATTGTAGCCATAACCTGTAGTACCAAGAAGGCAGGCCTCAGATACCTTGTTATCCTGCATGGCCTTTAAGACCTTAAGCTGATTATACTCTGCGTTTTCATCGATTTTCTTAAAACGCGGAGCAAGTCCTTCCAAAATTTTCTCTCCAAATTCAAATACTTCCTTGGATATACCAAGTGCTTCATAAATATTACTGTTCATAAATCCTCAAAATCTCTTTCAAAACTTTATCGTCGTCTCTGTCAAACAAGGATTTGTCGATCCAGATGGAATCATCCCTGTTTCTATACCAGGTAAGCTGTCTCTTGGCAAAATGCCTGGTATTTCTCTTGATCAGATATATTGCCCTATCAAGATCATATTCTCCTTCAAGATATCCTATCATTTCCCTGTAGCCAAGGCCCTGCATGGAAGTTGCAGTCTTTGGAATATTCATCTCAAGGAGTTTTCTTACCTCTTCTTCAAGTCCCTCTTCTATCATCTGATCAACTCTTTTGTCTATGCGTGAGTATAACGTATTTCTATCATCTGTCAATACAAAGCATTTAAAGTCATAGGGAGAGGTTCTCTCATGCTGTTCGCTGTTATGCCGGGATATAGGTTTGCCCGTCTTCTTATAATACTCAAGGGCTCTTATCACTCGTTTGGAATTGTTCTCATGAATTGCTTCTGCAGATTCAGGATCAACAGCCCTTAGTTCTTCATGAAGAACATGAACTCCCTCAGTCCTTGCTCTTTCCTCCAGTTCTTTTCTGTAGGAATCATCTTCATCGGTCTCGGTAAAATCAATATCGTAGATAACCGCCTGGATATAGAATCCTGTTCCGCCAACGATTATCGGTATCTTCCCCCTTGAAGAAATATCTTCGATAGCTTCTTTGACCATTTTCTGGAAAAGAAAAACATTAAAATCCTCTTTTGGATCAAGAAAATCAATAAGATGATGGGGCACCCCAGCCATTTTCTCAGGTGTTATCTTATCGGTTCCGATGTTCATGTATTTATATACCTGCATAGAATCAGCGGAGATTATCTCTCCGCCAATTTCTTTTGCAAGATTTATTGATAATTTGGTCTTTCCCACCGCAGTGGGACCTGTGATAATGATAAGTTTCTGCATTATTCAACAACTCTCTTAAACTTCTTGTCAATCTCATACTTACTCATAGAAATAATGGTAGGTCTTCCATGAGGACAGTTATAGGGATTGTCAAGGGTCAACAGTTCATCAAGAAGTGCTTCCATCTCCTGCCTTGTCATTCTTGTGTTTCCTTTGACGGAAGCTTTGCAGGCCATGCTTGCAATCTTATAATTTATAACATCAGGAGTTCTGTCAAGTCCGGTCTCGTGAGACAGTTCATCCAGAATCTCAGTAAACATCACTTTTTCGCTCTCACAGCCAAAAAGATCGATGGGAATAGCTCTCATAGCATATTCATGGCCGCCGAAATTCTCAATGTTAAAGCCAAGTTTCTCAAAATACTGTCTGTAGGATAAAAACATCTCTTCCTCAGCTGAAGTCAGAGTAACGATAACCGGAGGATTAACCATCTGAGAAAGAATATCGCCTGACTTGTAGCGTTTTATAAGTCTCTCGTAATTAACCTTCTCGTGTGCAGCATGCTGATCCACAAGAAACATCTTATCTTTAAATCCGATTATCCAGTAAGTTCCGAATATCTGACCAAGAATCTCATATTCCTTGACGTTATCCTTGGTAAGAACCTTTTCATCAAAAAGATTGAGCTGCATTGGCTTTTCAACAACAATAGCCTCTTCCTGTTTGATGATTGGTGATGGATGCTCGCTTCTTTCTGCCTTTCTTCCGTCAGAATCTCCGAATATTCTGGTCCAAAGTGCAGATTTGGAAGGATCCTGTATTCTGATTGGCTCTTCCTTAACGCCTGTGGCATAAACAGGCTTTTCTTCCATTACACGATTTTCTTCAAAGCGAAGCTTTTCAAAAGGCTCCGGAGCACGTTGCGGTGCTTGTTCAGGTGAAGCCTTAGGCTTGTTTGGTGCCTCGCTGTCATCGAAGAAAACATCATCCTTCGGATCAACTTTTACAGGGGTTATGACAACCGCTGTGCTGTCATTGTCCTGCTTCTTCTCAGCCTGAGCTTCCTTTTGCTTTTGCGCTTTAGCTTCTTTAAGATCATCTCCAAGAAGTGCATCGGGGATCATTTCCTTTCTGCTAAGCACCTCTTCTACACTTGTCTTAATGAAATCATATAGCGCAGTCTGATTATTGAAGCGAACCTCAAGCTTGGCAGGATGAACGTTAACATCCACCATCTCAGGATCCATGCGAAGGTGAAGGACCGCAAAAGGGAACTTGTGCATCATAAGATACTGCTTGTACCCCTCTTCAAGTGCCTTTGAAATAATCTTATCCTTAACGTATCTGCCGTTCACAAAGAAGATCTCGAAGTTACGATTGGAACGGTTGATGGAGGGCTCTCCAAGATACCCTTCAAGAGTCATTCCGTTCTTCTCTGCTTTTATTGGCACAAGGCTTACGGAAATATCTCTTCCGTAGATCCTGTAAATAAGCTCCTTAAGGTCTCCATTACCTGAAGTAGAGAATTTATCCTCTCTGTTATTGATGTAATGGAAAGATACCGTAGGATTATCAAGAGCAAGATGCTCCATCACATCGCCGATATAGCTTCCTTCGGTCTGAGGCGTCTTAAGGAATTTCTTTCTTGCCGGTGTGTTATAAAAAAGATTCCTGATAATAAGGCTTGTACCGTCGGGAGCACCTATTTCCTCAAATCCCGCTTCTTCACCGCCATTGATGGAATATCTGGTACCTGTTATATCATCGGCAGTCTTGGTGATCATATCAACCTGAGCCACGGAAGAAATGCTGGAAAGAGCCTCTCCTCTAAAGCCAAGGGTATGAATATTAAAAAGATCATCTATATCCTTGAGCTTACTTGTGGCGTGTCTTTTGAAGGCCTTTCTTATCTGACTCTTCTCAATGCCGCAGCCGTTGTCGGTAACCCTTATCATGTCGATTCCGCCGCCCTTGATCTCAACGGTTATAGCGCTGGCGCCGGAATCTACAGCATTCTCCACAAGCTCTTTAACAACGCTTGCAGGTCTTTCCACTACTTCTCCGGCAGCAATCTGATCTATGGTATTTTTATCAAGCTCGTTTATAAAGGCCATTAGCTTTTCCACCTGTTTTTAAGATCGCTCTGAAGCTTATAGAGCGTGTTAAGTGCATCCATCGGTGTCAACGTGGTAATATCAATTTCCTTTAATCTCTTAAGAACATCCTCATCGGTAACTGTATCGAACAATGACATCTGGTCTATATCCACATCATCGTAATGAGTAACCTTGGTTTTCTTAAGATCCTTGCTATCCTTGGCAATACTCTGTACTTTCTCGGTAATATCATTGTCGGTGAGCTCTGACACGATTTCTTTTGCCCTATCAATAACCATATCGGGAACTCCGGCGAGTTTGGCTACCTGAATACCGTAGCTCTTGTCGGCGCCGCCCTTAATGATCTTACGTAAAAAGACGATGTCGTCTCCATTTTCCTTGACGGCAATACAGTAATTGTTGACGTTGTCCATTTTGCCTTCAAGTTCTGTAAGCTCATGGTAGTGAGTTGCAAAAAGTGTCTTAGCGCCAAGTATCTTCCTGTTACTGATATGTTCAGTTACAGCCCATGCTATTGCAAGTCCGTCGTAGGTCGAAGTGCCTCGTCCGATCTCATCGAGAATAAGAAGTGAGTTGGGAGTTGCATTCCTTAAGATATTAGCAACCTCATTCATCTCTACCATGAAAGTGGACTGTCCGCTTCCAAGATCATCCGAAGCTCCTACTCTGGTGAAAATCCTGTCTACTACACAGATATCGGCCTTTGAAGCAGGGACAAAGCTTCCTATCTGAGCCATCAGTACGATAAGCGCAACCTGTCTCATATAGGTGGACTTACCGGCCATGTTGGGACCTGTGATTATTGAAATACAATGCTTTTTATTATCAAGGAACGTATCATTGGAGATAAACATATCCGAGGTATCAAGCATCTTCTCTACTACAGGATGTCTGCCGCCTTTTATGTTAATTGCTCCCTTATCATTCATGGAAGGCTTAACATAATGGTTCTTCTCAGCCACGTGTGCAAGTGAAGAATATACATCAAGAAGAGCTATAGCCTTGGCTGTTGCCTGTATCCTATCGATCTCAAGAGCAATTGAATCTCTGATCTTGCAGAACATCTCGTATTCCAGGTTATTGAGCTTGTCCTGGGCATTGAGAATAGTGTCCTCCAGCTCCTTAAGAGCAGTTGTGGTATATCTCTCGCAGTTGGTAAGAGTCTGTTTTCTTATGAAGTAATCAGGCACCTGATCCTTGAAGGAATTGGTAACCTCGAAGGAATAGCCGAATACGTTACTGTATTTGATCCTTAGGTTCTTGATGCCAGTTTTTTCCTTCTCTTCATTCTCCATCTCAGCGAGCCAGGACTTGCCTTTGGTTCCGGCTTCTCTGAAATGATCGATATCTTTATCAAAGCCTTCCTTGATGATTCCGCTCTCCTTGATGGTAAGTGGCGGCTCCTCAACAATGGCCTGATCTATCAGCTGGTAAATGTCGGTCAAAGGATCAAGCTGATCCATAAGAGCATGAAGTTCCTTATCATCCTGTACATCCAAAAGAGAAGTTATAATTGCAGGAATCATTTTGATGGAATTCCTGAATGCAAGAAGGTCTCTGGGATTAGCTGTTTTGAAGATGATCTTGGACATAAGTCTCTCAAGATCATAGATTGGGCCCAGATACTCTCTGATCTCCTCCCTTGTAACTACGTTCTTAAAAAGAGCCTCAACCGCGCTCTGTCTCTGAACTATAAGCTCCTTATCAATAAGCGGCTGCTCTATGAAGGACCTTAAGGTTCTTGCGCCCATAGCGGTTTTGGTCTTATCAAGTACCCACAAAAGAGTTCCCCTCTTTTGCTTATCCCTCATGGTCTCTACAAGCTCAAGGTTTCTTCTGGTGGAAGAATCAAGAAGCATGTACTTGCTGGTAAGATACGGATAGACATGAGTTATATTGGAAATATCCGATTTCTGCATATCCGTAAGATACTGAAGAAGCGCACCGGCAGCGACAATGCCGTTAGGGAAATCGTCCACTCCAAGACCTATCAGAGAAGAAACCTTGAAATGCTTAAGCAAAAGCCTCTTACAGTTTTCTTCATCGAAATATCTGGCTTCCAAAGGATTGACAAAGATCTGCTGTCTCTCCTTGAGTTCGTTTATATCAATTCCGCTTAAGGTAAAAGCATCATTGCAAATGATCTCGCTGGGACAATACTTGCCAATCTCATCAGATACTGCTCTGAGATTGTCTACCTCTGTGAGATAGTAATCTCCGGTTGTCACGTCGGCAATTGAGATTCCGATCCTGTCTGATGCATAGAGGATACACATAAGATAATTATTCTTGGTCTCCTCCAGTGACTGCATATTCAGGTTGGTTCCGGGAGTTACTATCCTTGTTACTTCCCTTTTGACGATACCCTTGGCAAGCTTGGGATCCTCCGTCTGCTCGCAAATTGCAACCTTGTAGCCACGAGACACCAGCTTGGTAAGGTAAGAATCCACTGCATGATACGGAACACCGCACATCGGTGCTCTCTCTTCAAGTCCGCAGGCCTTACCTGTAAGCGTCAGCTCCAGCTCCTTGGATGCAACAACTGCGTCATCAAAAAACAACTCGTAAAAATCGCCCAATCTGTAAAACAGTATGCAGTCGCCGTTCTCCTGCTTAGTTCTAAGGTAGTGCTGCATCATCGGCGAAACTTTTTCTATATCAACATCCTTAAACGTAGTAAGATTTTCCACGTTTATATATCCCCTGTTCTCTAAACTTTTTTATACCATTTTGCCCATGTAATAGAAACCATGGCACTCATCCAGCGAAACCTTAACCAGGCTTCCGATAAGCTGTTCATCTCCCGGAAAATGTACAAGAGTGTTGTTAGACATTCTTCCTGTCAAAAGAGATGAATCGTGCTCGTTTACTCCCTCCACAAGCACCTCTTCTATTCTGCCCTGAAGCTTTTCTGCCTGCTTCCTGGCATTTTCCTGAACCACCAGAAGAAGTCTGTCAAAGTTCTCCTTAACCAGCTCTTCCGGAACCTGATCCGGGAATCCGGCAGCAGGTGTTCCTGTTCTCTTTGAATAAATAAAGGTAAAGGCATTGTCAAAATGTGCCTTGTTAACAACATCTATGGTGTCATCCACATCTTCTCTGGTCTCACCGGGGAAGCCAACAATAATGTCTGTGGTGATGGCAACCTCAGGAAGCTTTGTTCTTATCTTGTCAACAAGAGCAAGATAGCTGTCCTTGGTGTACTTCCTGTTCATTCTGCGAAGTATTTCGGTGTTACCGGACTGAAGTGGCAGATGTATATGTCTTGCAATCTTGGGATTGTTCTTAATAGTCTCAATAAGCTCGTCCGAGAAGTCCTTTGGATGAGGTGTCATGAATCTTACTCTCTCAAGTCCCTCTACCTTACAAACCTCCTCTATCAGCTGAGCAAAGGAAATCTTATCGGGATTGCCATCCTCAAAATCAAGTCCATAGGAATTGACATTCTGTCCAAGAAGCATTACTTCCTTAACGCCGTCAGCAGCAAGTTTCTCACATTCTCTGATAATATCCTTTGGAGATCTTGACCTCTCTCTGCCTCTTACGTAGGGTACGATACAGTAGGTGCAGAAATTATTACAGCCAAACATAATATTTACGCCTGATTTGAAAGGATACTTTCTGAATACGGGAAGATCCTCAACAATCTTGTCTGTATCCTTCCAGATATCAATTATCATTCTGTCGGATTCGAGGCAAGTACATAAGAGCTCTGCAAACTTGTAGATATTATGTGTTCCGAAAATAAGATCAACAAATCTATAGCTCTTTTTAATCTTATCTACAGCTGTCTGCTCCTGCATCATGCATCCGCAGAGCGCTATCTTCATATAAGGATTTTTTTTCTTGAAATTACTGCACTGCCCAAGACGTCCGTATACTCTCTGATCTGCATTATCTCTGACAGTACAGGTGTTATAGATTACAAACTCACTATCTTCTGAGTCAGACTCCTCATAGCCGACAAGTTTAAGAATTGCAAGGAGCTTCTCGGAATCCCTTGCATTCATCTGACAGCCAAAGGTTACTACGCAGGCTCTGGGTGTCCTCCCAAGCTCCTTCTTCATATCTTCTACATAGCCTTTAGCCTTTTCAATGAATTCAAGCTGTCTTAAGCTCTCAGCATCGGTTACTTCTTCTTTTGAACTGTTTAAAATGTTAATTTCTTTACTCATTACCTGATAAAACTCTTTCTAATCAAAAACTATAAATCAATATTTCTCACCATATGCTTCAACGATTCCAAGAAGGATATCAACGACCTTTTTCATCTCCTGAACTGAAGCATATTCGTATTTGCCGTGGTAGTTGTAGCCACCGGTGCATAGGTTGGGACAAGGAAGTCCTTTATAGGAAAGGGCTGCGCCGTCTGTACCACCTCTTATCGGAACATCAATAAATGCAATATCAAGCTCAGCCATAACTTTCCTGACATTGTCAATAAGGTGCTGATGGGGCTTGATCAGCTCAACCATGTTGTAATACTGGTCTCTTAAGCTGACATTAACTGTGCCTTCACCGTATTTCTTATTAAGGAAATCAGCTGCAGCCTTGAAGATCTCTTTTTTCTCTTCAAAAAGGGCTCTGTCGTGGTCGCGAATTATGTAAGATGCGGTTGCACTCTCAGTTCCACCATTAACTTCAGTCAGATGGAAGAAGCCTTCTCTCTTTTCGGTATACATAGGATTCTGGAATACAGGCAAAAGAGAATGGAACTCATAGCAAAGAAGCGCTGCGTTCACCATTTTGTTCTTGGCATCACCGGGATGAACGCTTCTGCCGTTAACGGTTATAACGCCTTCAGCGGCATTGAAGTTCTCATATTCGAATTCGCCCAGCTTGCCGCCGTCTACGGTATAAGCAAATTTAGCACCAAATCTGTCTATATCAAAGTGTGCTGTTCCTTCACCAATCTCCTCATCGGGAGTAAAGGCAATCTTGATATCCCCATGAAGAATATCAGGGTTCTGAATCAGAAACTCAGCCATTGTCATGATCTCGGAAACACCAGCCTTGTCATCTGCGCCAAGAAGAGTGGTTCCGTCTGTAACTATAAGATCCTCGCCGATATGGCTTAACATCTCCGGGAAATCCTTAGGAGAAAGGATGACTTTGCCATCATCGCTAAGTGTAATATCCTTACCGTCGTAGCTTTCTACGATACGAGGCTTAACATCTTTGCCACTGACCTCATCAGAAGTATCCATATGTGCAATGAAACCAATGGCAGGTCTGTCCTTACCGTCATTCATGTTTGAAGGAATAGATGCATAAACATAGCAATGCTCTTCATCATAAAATACATCGGAAGCTCCAATTGCTGTAAGCTCATCCTTAAGAAGCCTTGCAAGGTCATGCTGCTTCATTGTCGAAGGCGATGTACCGGTAGTAGCATCAGATTGTGTATCAATTTTTACATATCTTAAAAATTTTTCGATTACATCAATGTTGTTTTTTCTCATTTTTCTTTTTCTTAACTTCCTTTTTCTTTTTAAAATCAGGGTCATTTTCGCTTATGTAAATGCGAACGCTTCTCTCAGGCAATGTATCCTTCTCAACTTCTGAAGTATCGGTCTTAATCTTGCCTGCAGGAATACTCGTTTCCTGGTCACCTGCTGTATCCGATATTTTTTTCCACCTGAGTCCCTCAGGGAGCTTGGGAAGCGCAAAATCAGCCTTCATCCAGTGCATGTTATAGCAAATATAGATGAACGGCTTGTTCTTATCTGTCTCATCATAGAGGCCACAGTAGAGCATTCCCAAAATATGACTGTAGCCTGACAGATCCGGTCTCCATGCATCGTTACCATGGCATGAAAGATCAGGATAGCCGCAGGATAAATGATCCATGAGTCTGAAAGGAGTTTTGTTATGAAGCACTCTGTGAGAAAATCTCAGTTCTACAAGGAAACGAACATATTCTAAAATATCCCTGTTTTTCTCAAGAGCTCTCCAGTCAACCCATCCGGTCTCGTTATCCTGGCAGTAGGGGTTATTATTTCCTGCCTGAGAATTGCCAAATTCATCTCCACTGAAGATCATCGGCGTACCCTGTGCCATAAACAACATAGTCAGAATATTCTTAATCTGTTTCTTTCTAAGCTCTAGAATTGCGTGTTTTCTTGTTCTTCCTTCAATACCGCAGTTCCAGCTCAGGTTATTGTCAGTGCCATCTTTGTTATTCTCACCATTTTCCTCATTGTGCTTGTGTTCATAGGAGACAAGATCGAATAATCTGAAGCCCTCGTAATTGCAGATATAATTAATAACTCCATGTTCCTGAGAATTGGCAGTCATAGCCTTCAGGAAATCGGCAGCAGAATTATCATCGCTTTTTAAAAAACGTCTCGATGCATAAAGGAATCCATTATTATAGTCTGATAAAAGTCTGTATTTGGGTTTGGAGGATCCATAAATCTGTCCATAGTCAAACCACTCGTGCCAGATCTTAACATCATCAAACAATGGCTCACCGGTAATCAGCGAAAGTGGTAATCGGGCTCCCTTAAGATGGAAACCGTCAACATGATAATTGCATCTCCAGAATCTCAAGGCATCAAGAATCATGCTGTCGCTTTCGTTTTCTTCAAAAAAGAATTGCAGGACCACCTCAATATTATTATCATGCAAAGTTTTTACAAAATGCTTGAATTCATTTTCGGCATCGGAAGGATTCTCGCAGTAAGAAGCTCTGGGGGCAAAATAGTAACCCTTTTTATAACCCCAAAAGTTTATTTTGGGCTTAATAGTATCCTTGTCTACTATATGTCCATCCTTGGAATAAATACCGCTTGCAAGCTCTTTTAGCGAGTTTTCAATGCAGTTCATCTCATAAACGGGCATTAGCTCAAGAGTTGTAACTCCAAGAGATTTAAGATAAGGCAGTTTCTCCAGAATACCTGAAAATGTTCCTCTTTTTGATGACGGAACTCCACTGGAAGAACTCTGGGTAAAGCCTCTTACATTCATAAGATAAACAAAACTGTCTTCATAAGGTATCTGAGGGGACTTTTCACTGCCCCAGTCAAATTCATTTCGGGATGCACGGTCTTTGCTTTTATTATCGAGCTTGGCCCTGATATGACTGTTTTTCACATCCTTACCATAGACTTCAAGTCCAAGAACATGTCTGGCATAGGGATCACAAAAGATATTACTTCCATCAAAGAAATTGTAGGAATCATATTCATCTATGTTTTCGATTCCAAAAATCCTTGCGGAATATATTCTGCCTCGTTTTACATCCTTGTTAAGCGTTATTGACAGAACGTCTTTTTGGGACGCAGAATATAACGTAACACCACACTGCTTGCCTTCTTCAAAAACAGCCCGGACAACCAGTGACTTGTCGTAGTCTATATAACAGCCCAAAGGATAGGGCTTTTCCTTGATTATTGTAGTTTTCCCCAGCATTTCTTCTCCTGAATCCTTATAAATACATACGTCTTTTTATTCTATCACATAATTCCTTTATATGCTAACTTAAAAGAATATGGTATTATAAAGCTATCAAATAATCTTAACCCTGTATAGGAGGCGTATTTAATGGAATTTTCCAAGATTGCAACAGAAATGAACACCAGAATCGAAAACGACGAGCAGATGACCGTAGATGTCGAGCTTGATAATGGAGAAACCGTTACCTGCGCCATCATCATCGTTCTCACCGTTAATTCCAAGGATTATATAGTTCTTCTTCCTCTTGATAAGAACGGCCAGAACAATGATGGAAACGTATGGTTCTATGAGTTTATCTACCACGGCGAAGATGACGAGCCTGAGCTTGGTTATATAGCTGATGATAAGGAGTATGAGGAAGTAGCTGAAGCATTCAACCTCTACCTCGATGACGTAGAGTTCGATGAGATCATTGAGCTTCCCGAAGAGGGACTTGACGGAGAAGAATGATTCTCTTTTTTCTCCCAGAGATGCCTTATTGGCCTTAAGAATCTTGAGGGAAGCATTGGATTATCCTCTGTTCCCGCAATATATGACATTATGAGCGCTGATTTTGCCCTGGTCATTCCGACATAGAGCATTCGGCGCTCTTCTTCTATCTGCTGTTTTGTCTCTGCTCCTCTTGAAGGGATAATACCTTCGTTTAGGTCAGGAAGCCACACCACATCAAATTCAAGTCCCTTTGCGCCATGCATTGTAAGAAGTTTAACACAGTTCCCGTTATTAATATTTTTCTTTTGCTTTGCACTGTTATTTCTGGAATTCTCAAGTTCCAGTGCAAGGGCCTTTAGAAACTCTTCGCTGTATTCATAGCTTTTTGCCTTATCAAGGAGTTTGTCCAGCGCTTCCGAAGATGAAGGATACAGTTTTTCAACACCAATATCACGCCTTATGTATCTCACAGCCAGTGAAGGTCTCAGATGTGCAACCATATTTATCTGAACAAAAAGTCGCTTGATATCCTTCTGTTTAGCTGTATTCCCCATATAGTAATCAAGAATCTTTTTCTCACTGATGGTATCACTGTCACATGCATCCCTGGAAATAAACCTCATGGGCTTATTCATGATTTTTAGGAAATCGCTCCTCTTATGCCCGTTGCAGGCAAAAGAAATATAGGAAAGTACAAGCCCCACCGCCTCATCTTCTATATATGTCTTACATACAGAATCAAGGTTAGTCGCTATTCCATAATCCTTAAGATTCGCAGCCAGCAGCATTGCTTCCTGATTAGTTCTGTAAATGACGGCAACTCTTGACAGTTCAACTTCTCCGCTACCAAGATATGTCGCAATTGCCTTATATTGTGCAGCTTTGTCCTTGAACCTTCTTGTTATTACATACCCGTCCCCATTATCCGTTCCTGCGGTAATATCCTTCTTAAACCTGATGCTATTATCATTAATAAGGAGACATGCATTTTCTATAATCTTTCTGCCACAGCGATAATTCTGTTTGAGAATAATTCTCACCGGACTATATTCCCTGAAGCTTTCCTCAAAGGAAAGCATGATCCCGGGATCAGACCCTCTAAAGCCATAGATCGACTGGTCATCATCTCCCACAGCAAATACATTACCGCAAAGCTTTGATAAAAGCCTCAATATTTTAAATTGAATGGAATTTATATCCTGATACTCATCTACCAGATAAAAAGAGAATCTCTTCTGCCAATAATCCAGGACTTCCCTGTCACTTTGAAGGAGTTCCAGACATCTGCAGATCATATCGTCAAAATCAATTTTGCCAAATTCCAGAAGTCTCTTATTATACAGATCGAATATATCAGAAAATGCGTCTTTGCAGATATTAAGCGCATTGGCGTTTGCAGGGTCAATTCCTGTGTTCTTTACTCTGGAAATATCGGTAATAATGTCCTTTATATCTTCATCTGATATGTTTTTAATATCAATCTTGTTCCGGACAAGAATATCCTTTATGCCGGGTTCTCCCAGAATATCTCTGATTAGCCTGTTTTTAAAGTTCTCATCAGCAATACTGAATTTTTCTTTGTTGGATTTGTTTTGACGAATTATCTGATAAAAAACAGAATGAAACGTTCCGAAGTTTACTTCAGGATAAGAGCTATCCGTCAGTTTGTAGAATCTTTGCTGCATTTCAAGGGCAGCAGCCTTTGTGAAGGTAATGACGAGAATCTTGGCAGGGTCTTCTTTTTTTACCTCTATAAGATATTTAAGCCTCTGCACAATTACAAAGGTTTTGCCACTCCCGGGGCCCGCGATAACTATCGCAGGTCCCTTGTGATGCATGATAGCATCCATCTGAGCAGCATTACCCATTACGCCATTACGTGATGGGTTATTATTTTTCAAGCAATTCAATTCCTTTTTTGATTCTGTTTATTGTCTCTTCTTTGCCAAGAACCTCCATAGCCTCGGTTGCTCCGCAGGGAGTCATCTCCTTGCCGGTTACGGCGATTCTTACAGGCCAGAGTACATAGCCGTTCTTATAGCCCTTCTCCTTGATATATCCGGAAAGAAGCTCGTAAAGTGAATCGTTGGTGTAATCCTCATGGGCCTCAAGTATAGGAAGAACCTCCTTAAGAACCTCAAGGGAAGTCTCCTCGTTCGTCTTCATCTTCTTATGAGCATAGATAGCTGTGTCATAGGAAGGAAGCTCGTTGAAGAAATCTACCATTCCCTCAATATCAGGGAAAATCTCGATTCTGGTCTTAACCATAGCGGCGATCTTCTTAAGATCAAGATTCTTGTTGGTAACAGCCTTCTCAAGGTAAGGCTTAGCAAGCTCGAAGAACTTGTCCTCATCCATTGCCTTAAGATACTCACCGTTCATCCACTTAAGCTTGGTAAAATCAAATACCGCAGGGGACTTGCTGATACGATGGTAGTCAAACTTCCTGATAAGATCATCAAGGCTCATGATCTCGTTATTATCCTCAGGAGACCAGCCAAGAAGAGCTACAAAGTTAACTACTGCCTCTGTCAAAAAGCCCTGCTCGATAAGATCCTCGAAGGATGAATGTCCGCTTCTCTTAGAGAGCTTGTGGTGATCCTCATCTGTGATAAGAGGACAATGGATGTACTTAGGTACCTCCCAGCCGAATGCCTCATAGAGTCTGTTGTACTTAGGTGATGAAGAAATATACTCATTACCACGAACAACGTGTGTGATCTCCATAAGATGATCGTCAACTACATTGGCAAAATTGTATGTAGGGAAGCCGTCAGACTTGATAAGGATCATGTCATCAAGTTCCTTGTTCTCTACTGTAACATCTCCGTATAACTCATCGTGGAAGGTTGTTGTGCCCTCTGTGGGGTTGTTCTGTCTGATAACAAAAGGCTTGCCCTCTGCAAGGTTCTTCTCAACCTCTTCCTTAGACAGATGGAGACAGTGCTTGTCATAGAAGCTAATCTCCTTCTTGCCACCGTTACCGTCATCAACCTCCTGAACAAGAGTAGCAAGTCTCTCCTGATCGCAGAAACAGTAATATGCCTCACCCTTATCGATGAGCTTCTTGGCATATTCCATGTAGATTCCGGCCTTCTGTCTCTCACTCTGAACATAGGGGCCATAGCCCTTGTCCTTATCGGGACCTTCATCGTGAATAAGACCTGTTTTCTCAAGAGTTCTGTATATGATCTCAGTAGCACCCTCTACATAACGTTCCTGGTCTGTATCCTCGATTCTAAGAAGGAAGTCACCACCTTCGTGCTTGGCGATAAGGAACTCATAGAGTGCTGTTCTTAAATTTCCTACGTGCATACGGCCTGTTGGGCTCGGCGCATATCTGGTACGAATCTTAACCATAATTACTCCAATCTTAAATAAAACTATTTATTAAACCGAATTCTTATTCTAGCACAATAGATTATTTTTTCAATGTATTTATTAGTATAATTATTTGGTACCTGTAGAGCCGAAGCCGCCTCGGTCAGCGCCTTCGAGATGCTGGCATTCCTCAAAAATGATCTTGGGCTGATTCTCCATTATTCTGAACTGGCAGATGCGGTCATTGAAGCTAATATGTGTATCTCTCATTGCAATTACAGGTACAAACCACTGATCATTGTCGCCGCAATATGAGTGGTCGATAACTCCCATGTGATTAGCCTGAATAATGCCGAAGTTCTTGAATGTAGAGCTTCTTGGTACAACATGAGCTTCATAGCCTTCCGGAATCTCCATAGCTACTCCCAGAGGAATCAGTTTGAACTCTCCCTGCTTCAGATCAACGTCTACTGCACTCCTAAGGTCAATCCAGTCTGACTTACCGTCAATATAGGTAAGCTTCTCCAGTTTCTCGTCAAAATATTTGATCTTAATACTTTTTTCCATACCTTAATTCCCCTTACTGAATTCCTAGTACTTTATAATCTTTATCCTCCACAGCCTTGGTAAGAACTGTGTTATCAACATCTCCTGAAAGTGTAACAACCGCTGTACCTTTCTCATGGCTTACTACAGCTTCAGACACTCCCTCAAGAGCTTCAAGAGCCTTTTTAACGTTGGCCTCACAGTGTCCGCACATCATTCCTTCAATAGTGATTGTTTTAGTCATAGCAATATTTTTCCTTTCGTTAATTGTGATATCCGCTACCGGATCCTTGATTGCTTTATCCTTTGAATTGTCATGTATATCAAAAAGATTAAGTCTCAGGGCATTGGTTACTACAAAAAAGCTTGATAAACTCATCGCCGCTG
The DNA here is from genome assembly GCF_000420845.1 of Butyrivibrio sp. AE3009. GTDB lineage: Bacteria > Bacillota > Clostridia > Lachnospirales > Lachnospiraceae > Butyrivibrio. The sequence continues at coordinate 32,580 of NZ_ATVS01000003.1, forward strand.
CAGCGAACATTGGGCTCAGTGCCCAACCGAACAGGCTTATATAAGCTCCTGCCGCAAGTGGAATACCAATGACATTGTAAAAGAATGCCCAGAACAGATTCTCATGTATGTTCTTGAGAGTCTTTCTGGAAAGCCTTATTGCAGAAGCGACATCCATCAGGCTGTTCCTGACGAGCACGATATCTGCAGCATCAATGGCAACATCAGTTCCTGCTCCTATGGCAATTCCGGTATCTGCTCTTGTAAGAGCTGGGGCATCGTTGATTCCGTCTCCTACCATTGCTACTTTGCCATATTCCTGAAGAGATCTGATAACACTCTCTTTCTGCCCCGGAAGAATACCTGCAACAATATCATCTACACCTGCCTGTTCTCCGATTGCTCTTGCCGTTCCTTCGTTATCGCCGGTGAGCATTATCACACGTATTCCAAGACCCTTAAGCTCCTTAATGGCAGCAGCCGAATCTTCTTTAATTGTATCGGATACAGCTATTATTCCAAGAAGCCTCTTGTCTATTGCATAGAATACAGGAGTCTTGCCTGTGGAAGCAAGTCCTTCAGCCTTTTCTTTGAGTTCAGAATGAACATAAGCATGCTTTTCAATAAACTCAAGATTGCCTCCGTAAATCTTGTGGCCATTATAAACAGCTGTAAGTCCATTACCCGGAAGAGCCTCAAAATCAGTTATTTCCATAAGCTCATCTTCGTCATCCTCAAAGGGATGAAGTTCCTTGATATAGGAATTGATTGCCTTGGCAATAGGGTGTTCGCTTCTTGATTCAAGGATTCCGGCTATTTTGACAAGCTCATCCTCAAGATTGTTCAAAAGAGAATAACCACTGCTTGTCAGTGCTTCGGCAGGGAAAATATCTGTAACAATAGGCTCACCCTTAGTAATGGTTCCGGTCTTATCTATTGCGACTATCTTGGTCTTACCTGCATTTTCAAGTGCTGTAGCGGTCTTGAACATTATTCCGTTTCGGGCACCTTTACCATTTCCAACCATAATTGCAACGGGAGTTGCAAGTCCAAGTGCGCAAGGGCAGCTGATAACCAGAACCGCAATGGCTCTTGAGAGGGCAAAACCGAACTCTTTTCCCACCAGCAGCCAGATAAACAATGTAAAAAGCGCAACTATTATAACCGCAGGGACAAATACTGCAGAAACCTTATCCGCAACCTTTGCAATTGGAGCCTTAGTGGCCGCCGCATCACTGACCATCTGAATTATCTGTGAAAGAGTCGTATCCTTGCCAACTCTGGTGGCTCTACACTTGATATAGCCTGATTGATTGATGGTAGCGGCGGACACTTCATCGCCGAGAGCCTTGTCCACGGGAATGCTCTCACCGGTCAGGGCAGATTCATTGATCGCACTGTTACCCTCGATTACCCATCCATCAACCGGAACAGATTCTCCGGGTTTAACAACAAATATATCGCCCTGTTTAACCTCAGTTATTGGAACTTCCTTCTCTTCTCCTTCGCTGTCAACGATAGTCGCTGTCTGAGGTGCCAGCTTCATAAGACTCTTTATGGCGTCTGTTGTCCTTCCTTTACTGATCGCTTCCAGCATTTTGCCCACAGTGATCAGTGTCAGGATCATAGCTGCGCCTTCAAAATAGAACTCATTCATAAGTTCCATTGCTCCGCTCATATCGCCCTTTAACTGATATCCGGCCATTTTGATAAGAGCTGCGGTACTGTAAATAAAGGATGCTCCGCTACCAAGGGCTACCAGCGTATCCATATTTGGAGCTGCATGAATAGCGCCTTTAAAGCCGCTTATAAAGAACTTTCTGTTGATGAACATAACTATGAGGGCAAGAATCATTTGTATGATACCCATAGCCACATGATTTCCGTCCAAAAATGAAGGAAGCGGCAGTCCCAGCATCATATGCCCCATTGAAAAGTACATTAGAACCAGTAGAAATCCAACAGACAGAATGAGACGTCTTTTCAATACCGGAGTTTCCTTGTCTGCGAGAATATCTTCCTCGTCTGTAATACTACCTGCAAAAACAGATGCGCCGTAACCTGAATCTTCCACAGCCTTGATGATATCCTCTTTTTTGGCATTTCCTTCAACTCCCATGGAATTGGTAAGGAGACTTACACTGCAGGTTGTCACTCCGGGAACGGCGCTTACGGCCTTCTCTACCCTTGCCTGACATGCTGCACAACTCATCCCGGTGATACTATATTTTTCCATTAAGATTACCTCTATCATTTATTACACAAATAAATCGTATGCAACTTAAATATAATAATCCATCGTTAATTATTTTACAATACCAAATTAAAAAGAATTACTGTAGAATTAGAAAGAAGCCCTTTTTCTTATAATTATAACCTATGAGGTATACAAATGACTAAATTATTATTACATGACAACTGGAAATTCAGACGAACCGATGAGAGCAAATTCTATGATGCTACTGTTCCGGGCTCTGTTTTTCAGAATCTGATTGACAATGGACTCATGGAGGATCCTTATTATCGTGATAATGAGGATAAGGCCCGTGAGCTTATGAAGTATGATTACGAATACGTAACTGACTTTACTTCTGACATCTATGGAAGTTCAGAGAATTTTTCTCAGATTTTCCTTAGATTCGTGATGATTGATACCGTAGCAGATATCTATCTCAATGACGCCCTTCTCGGAAACGTCATGAACATGCACAGAACCTATGAGTTTCCTGTAAAGGAACTCTTAAAAGAAAAAAATACTCTCAAAGTAGTTTTCCATTCTCCCGTGAATTATATTAAAGAGCAGTTCAAAAAGGATCCCCTGCTTGGAACCGAGGACTGCACCAGAGGCTTTCCACATCTTCGAAAAGCACACTATATGTTTGGTTGGGACTGGGGTCCAAGGCTTGCTGACTGCGGCCTTCAGAGGGGTGTTTATCTTGACTGCGTGGAAAAAGCAAGACTATCCGACGTTTACATAAGACAATACCACTCAGCAGTGGATAACCCGCTTAATAATATCGTAACTCTGAAATTATCTGCCTGTGAAGAGATTTTCACCGGCAATACCGAAGAAAAAAGCACAATAAAATATACCGTCACAGCTCCTGATGGCACAATTCTTGTAAAGGACATTCCTTTGAGTGAATCTTATGACATTACATCTCCGCTTCTGTGGTGGCCCAACGGATATGGCGAGCAGCCCCTTTACACTGTGGAGGTTACCCTGTCTGATGATTCCACCGGAAAAGTGCTTGATTCAGTAACTAAGCGCATTGGTCTTCGTACAATGGAGATATCTACAGATAAGGATCAATACGGCAGTGAATTTGCCCACAAGGTAAATGGCGTCAAGATCTTTGCCATGGGAGCTGACTATATTCCTCAGGACAACATTTTATCCAGAGTCAACAAGGAGCGAACAAGAACTCTTCTTAAGCACTGCGCAGATTCACATTTTAACTGTATAAGAGTCTGGGGAGGCGGCTATTATCCCGAGGATGATTTCTTTGATATATGTGATGAGCTGGGCCTTGTGGTATGGCAGGACCTTATGTTTGCCTGCGCAGTATACAGACTTACTGAAGAATTTGAAAACAATATCACCGAAGAAATAATTCAGAACGTTAAAAGGATCCGAAATCACGCATCCTTAGGTCTATGGTGCGGCAATAACGAGATGGAGCTCTTTGTTGGACAGGAACACTGGGGAGCTAAAAATACGCTTAAATCCGATTATGTGAAGATGTATGAGTATCTTTTCCCGAAACTCTTGAAGGACCTTGATCCTGAGACCTTCTATTGGTGTGCATCTCCTTCTTCAGGCGGCGGCTTTGATGACCCCAATGATGAAAATCGTGGTGATGCCCATTACTGGGAGGTATGGCACGGCAATCAGCCTTTTACAGCCTACAGGCAGTTCCATTTCCGTTATCTTTCAGAATTTGGATTCCAGTCCTTCCCTTCACTTAAGACCATTGAGACTTTTACAAAGCCCAAGGACAGGAACATTTTCTCATATGTAATGGAGAAGCATCAGCGTAACAATGCGGCTAACGGCAAAATAATGAACTACATGAGTCAGACCTATCTCTATCCCGAAAGTATTGGCGATGTAGTATATTATTCGCAGCTCCTTCAGGCAGAAGCCATCAAATACGGCGTTGAGCACTTCAGAAGAAACAGGGGACGCTGCATGGGTACTGTCTATTGGCAGCTGAATGATTGCTGGCCTGTGGCTTCCTGGGCCTCCATTGACTACTATGGCAGATGGAAGGCGCTTCAGTACTACGCAAAGAGATTTTTTGCCCCTCTTCTTATTTCCTGTGAGGAAAGAGGCTTCCTTGATCAGTGCGTAAGCGTTAACGATGAGATAGATGAGCTTGTTAAGTCGATTAAACTCTACGTAAGTAATGAGACAATGGAGGATCGTGACGTTATAGCTATCTGGCAGCTTAGGGACAATACTTCCAAGATTATCCGAAATGAAAGCGCACTCCTTACAGTTGAGGCTCTGAAGTCAGAATTTGTCTGTGAGAAAAACTTCGAAGACATCGATATTCACAAGAATTATGTAAGCTATGCACTTATGGATAACGATACAGAGGAAATCCTTTCTGAGGGAACCGTCCTCTTCTGTCCTCCTAAACACTTTGAATTTGTTGACCCGGAGCTTACCTTTGAAGTAAACGGTGATGAGATAACTGTTAATTCGGCATCCTATGCTAAGAGCGTCGAGATCATGAATGACAATGATGACCTGCTACTCTCCGATAACTATTTTGACCTTAACGGCGAATCCAAAACCGTTAAGATCCTTGGAGGCAAGGCTGAAAACATCAAAGTTCGCAGCGTTTATCGCAAATTTTGACTGATTTTGGATAATATGTGATAAGCACAATACAAGTCATAATACTATTATGTTAAAAGGGTAAGATGAATTCTTACCCTTTTATTTTTGGGAAATAACTTGGAGGTATAGTAATTATGAAAAAGAAAATACTCATGGGGGTAATGATAATGGCAACATTAATGACAGGTTGTTCAAGCTCTTCGCCTGCTGCGCTAGTTGATAACGAAGGAGCATCCACCACAACACAGGAAGTAGTAGATACAAGTTCCGAGGCTGTTTCAGAAGCTATAGCAGAGGCGAGTGAAGAAACAGTTCCAGACGGGATCCAAGAGGCAATCAACCAGGAGACCTCATATACGGAAGAAGCCACAGAGGCCGCATCTACAGACGCATCTGTTGATGGCACTACAGAAGAAAGAGAAGCCACTGCTGAAATCGGAGAAATGGTTCATCCCAAATACACTGCCCTTCGTACAGATGAAGGCGGCGTTATCGAACGAATCACCTATCCTGCACACGATTATGCCGGAGATGGACACGAGATCACCAAAGAAGCCAATGTTTACCTTCCTTACGGTTACAGCGAAGACAAAAAATACAACGTTCTCTATCTCATGCATGGTATAGGAGGCAATGAGGATGAATGGGGAATGAACAAGAACACCTCAAGGGTCAAAGCTATCATGGATAATCTTGCTTACTACGGCGATATCGAAGGCTTCATTATAGTTACTCCCAACGGAAGAGCCTGCGATCTTGAGAGCACTGAAGGTAACGGCGTTGATGCCTTCTACCTGTTTGGCCAGGAGCTTCGTAACGATCTGATTCCCTATATTGAATCACATTACAGCACTTACGCGGATTATGATGAGAATGGCTATGACATGACTGCCAGCAGGGAACATCGCGCAATGGCCGGCTTATCCATGGGTGGTATGCAGACCATCAATATCGGTATCGGAGAATGTATAGATCTCTTTGCATATTTTGGTGCTTTCTCCGCTGCTCCCACAAGTAATCCCGCTTCAAAGACCGCCGGAATTCTCAAGGATAATCAGTATCCGATCAAATACTTCTACAATATCTGCGGACTTCAGGACAGAATTGCTTACCAGGCAGCTTCAGCTGCTGCAAAGACTCTCCCCGCTGTCTGTGATCAATTTGTTGATGGCGAGAATTATATGTGGCAGGAATTGGCAGGTCAGCATGATTTCAGGATCTGGTACCTTGGATTCTACAATTTCGCTCAGCTTGCATTTAAATAAGCAAAGAACAGCTTGCAGCCATAATTTAGACTGCAAGCTGTTTTTTTGGATTATTTTTCCATAAGTATTTTTTCTATTTCATCCCAGTCCAGATTCTTAAGAAGCTTTTCAAGCTTTTCAAAGAATTCATTATCTTCATCCGGAAGCTTATAGAGCCTAATATCCTCAAGAATCATCTCAACCGCATCATAATCCATTTTGGGAGCAAAATCTTTTAAGGCTTCATAGGCTCCTTCCAGTTCTTCCCGGGATATCAGCGGCTTCTTCTCGACTTTTTTCTTCTCAGGAACTGTCTTAAGCTTTTCTTTGTATTCCCTATACATCTCAAGAAGCTCAGCTATATGATCGTCAAAGAACTGAATATCATCTCCTCTGCCTGCCTTCTCCAGCTGTTCCGCAAGATAAGACAAATGAGTTGCGCCGATAATCCTCGCTGTACTCTTTAGCGCATGAACCTTTATGGTACAGAACTCATAATCGCCATTTTTATAAGAATTTTCAATCTCCGCAGCTTTATCATCTATTCCAAGTTCGAAGGAATGGAGGAATTTAAGGTAAGCATCCAGGTTGCCGCAATATTTTATGCCATCATTAAGCTTGATTCCATCAATGTTTCGAAGAGCCTCAACAACTTCCTTGTTTTCCTCATCATCCTGCTGATCAAAAGCCTCTTCTCCGGGATGTTCATAGTCATCAAAATTCTTGAGTAGTCCCACCGGCAGATATTTGAGGATAGTTTCCTCAAGAGTTTTTCCTTCTACAGGTTTGGATAAATAGTCATCGAAACCAGCTTCTTTGTAGAAAGAAGCTCCTCCGTTCATTACGTTGGCTGTAAGGGCTATTACAGGAATCTTGATATTTTTTTCCCGTATCTTCTTAAGTGTCTCGATTCCGTCCATTCCGGGCATCATATGATCCAGAATAATCAAGTTATAGGCACTGTTCTCCAGCTTGCAGAGGCATTCTTTACCGCTCTGGACCAGGGTGAGCTTAAGTCCCGTCTTTTTAAGAAGTCCTTCAATAACTTTCAGGTTCATATCGTTGTCATCTACAACCAGAACTCTTCCTTCAGGCGCAAAGAATGCAGGATAATACTCTTCCCTTTCCTTGTTGACACAGTCCTTTATTGTTCCTATTGGAGTATTGTCAACTATCGCCTGTTCAAGAACGAAGTAAAATCTTGATCCTTCTCCGATCTCACTTTCAACTAAGAGCTCACCACCAAGCAGGTGACAGAACTGATGTGAAATGTGAAGACCAAGGCCTGTGCCCTGAATGGATGAATTTCGGTCTTCATCAAGCCTCTCAAAGGCTTCAAATATCTTATCAAGCTTATCTTTTTCTATTCCGACTCCGGTATCTTCTACGGAATAATATACCTTACATTTATTCTCTCCCCTGTCGACAAGAGATACAGTCAGTTTGATTTTGCCGGAGTTGGTGTATTTTATGGCATTTGATAGCAGATTGATCAGCACATGCTTTATCTTACTGCCATCACCTTTGAGCTCTGAAGGAATCTGTGGATCAATGTCCGTTTCAAATAACAGATCCTTTTCCTTGGTTCTTACACCAAACATCTTGATTATTGATAAGAGGAAGTCACGGGTATCGTAGTTCTCCTCCAGCAGTGTCATCTTACCTGATTCTATCTTGGACACATCAAGTACATCATTTATAAGGCCAAGCAGATGCAAGGATGCATTTTTGATATCATGGGCATATCCGATAACAGACTCGGAATATTTGACAGGAACACCTTCTGTATCTTCTCTGAGAATCATTTCATCCATTCCGAGGATCGTATTAATAGGCGTTCTGATTTCATGGGACATGTTTGCAAGGAATCTGGATTTGGCAGTATTAGCTCTGTCAGCTTCTTCCTTGGCTGCCACAACCATTTCATAATGCTTGTCGATGATTCTGTGATATCCTGAAGCCATCCACAGACCATAAGCTATAGCCAGTATCAAAAAGCTTGAAGAGATCAAACTGATCCTTAATAAGAATTCTCTGGAATACTCAAGAATTCCAAGCATACTGATATCCACTCCGGCATAAGCTACACAGTTGCCATGGTAGTCATAAACAGGCTCATAGGCCGTAAGAACATAGCTGTCCTTGTTCTCAATAACACTAACACTTTCACCTCTGACCAGCTGATCCATTTTATCCTTCAGAACATCATCCACAGGCAAATACTCACCTGTCTTGCCGGCAGACATGAAAGAAGGATCCGTATCAAATACAATATAGCACCCATCTTCCTCAATACGATAAACAAAAACATATACGGCATTTGGGGTATTATCCATTATCGCCTGCATTGTATCAAAGGCGTCTTTGTAATCTCGAGGTGCACTGCTAAGATCAAAGTTGCCGTTTATATAGCGATCTACCTCTTCGGCCGGAACCGCCCTGGCTACAAGTTTAGCAGCACCAATGGCTACATTTTTAATATTCTCCCTTGATCTGATGGTATATAAGGACACACTTATCCATGATATTGCGACTGTAAGCACAAGAGCTATAAGGGCAAGAAGCCATAAGAGCCTTGATCTTACTTTTTTCCTGCTGGACATATCCCAAATGTCAGTTTCCAGATCAAGTCCCATATGATTACGCCAGATCTCGTTAGACAGATTCTTGGGAATAAGTTTGAAAATCAGAACCGCGATCATAAGAGAAAAGAATTTGTCGATAAAGCTGAAGATATTACTGGCAATCAGAAATGGTACAAGCCCTTCCATTCCAATAATCTTAGAGAAATAGTCTGTCATAGATTCAACAGTTGGATGAACAGGATAACCTGTAAGTGCCCATTCAATAAACACCCCAACTGTTCCCGTGGTAACCGACAATACGAGATAATAATGTAGTTTACCTACTTTTGCCTTATCCCTTCGTCTGTAATAGAACATAGAGGTGATAATAGCAACAAGAACATTGACTATTGCAAAATATAGTGAATAATCATCGAAAGCACCGGTTACCAGATTGGAGATCAGCGCCGTAAGAATACTATAGAACAATCCGCATTCGCGAGCAACGACAATGGTACCTATGGTATTTAAATAAAGCGGAAGATTGTAGCTGTAGTTAAGCTCCATGCCGGCGACATTAATAAACACACCCATCAGAGCTATCAAAAGACATTCAACCGTAATCTTATTTAATTTGAATTTCTTCTCTCCCCTATCCCCCATAAAAGCTTCCTTGTCATCACGTTATTAAGTATATCTTTTTTTAGTATAACACAAATGGCGGGAACTGTGTTAATGTTCCCGCCACACTGCTTGCAGTTAATCATGACTGATTCTGTTTCTCTACAATCTTTTCTCCGCAATATATCTCACGAAGCTTGGGCTTATCGATCTTACCTGTTGCATTCCTTATTACATTTGCAAAAATGATCTTCTTGGGTCTCTTGTATCTTGGTAGGTCAACGCAGAAGTGCTCAACTTCCTCTTCTGTAAGCGTCATGCCCTCTTTAACCTGTATAATGGCTGCTGCTATTTCTCCAAGACGCGCATCCTGAAGTCCGATAACAGCGGCATCGTGAATCTTGTCATTCTTGGCAAGGAAACTCTCAATCTGAACAGGATACAGATTCTCACCGCCTGAAATGATAACATCCTTTTTACGGTCAACAAGGAAAATGAAGCCTTCCTCATCCTGTCTTGCCATATCACCGGTAAAGAGCCATCCATCCTTAAGGATCTCTGCTGTTGCCTCAGGGTTCTTGTAATATTCAACCATGACGCCCGGTCCCTTGACACAGAGCTCTCCGATCTCACCCTGCTTAACGATATTACCATCTTCATCAACGATTTTGGTCTTCCAACCATATCCCGGAACGCCGATAGCACCGACTTTGCGTACATTCTCCATTCCGAGGTGAACACAACCGGGGCCTGTGGATTCTGACAAACCGTAGTTGGTGTCATATTTGTGATGAGGGAAGTACTCAAGCCATCTTCTTATAAGGCTCGGCGGAATAGGCTGAGCTCCGATGTGCATAAGGCGCCACTGGCTTAAATGATAATCCTCAAGCTTAAGCTTGCCACTATCCAAAGCAGCAAGTATGTCCTGTGCCCACGGAACCAGGAGCCATACTATAGTGCACTCTTCCTCAGAAACGGCTCTGAATATGGACTCGGGTGAATTGCCCTTAAGAAGGACTGCTCTGCTACCTGTGTACAGTGAACCGAACCAGTGCATCTTGGCTCCGGTGTGATACAGCGGCGGTATGCAGAGGAAATTGTCCTCATGTGTTGTCTCATGGTGCATAGCCTCCATCTTGGCTGACTGCATAAGAGCTGTATGAATGTGTAAAATAGCCTTAGGGAAGCCTGTTGTTCCTGATGAGAAATAAATAGCGGCTTCATCCTTGTCCTCAATAAGAACTCTTGGAGCTACAGATGAGCTGTTGGAAACCTGTCTGTAATAGTCATCTGCGTAAGAAGGACACTGATCTCCAACAAAGAAAATAAGAGTTTCCTTCTTGATCTTCTCAGCTATATCCTCGATTCGACCAATGAACTCAGGTCCGTAGAATAAAACGTCGGAATCGGAAGCCTTAAGACAATAATCAATTTCCTCAGCCGTAAATCTGAAGTTAAGCGGAACTGCAATGGCTCCGGACTTAAGAATTCCGAAATAGATAGGAAGCCATTCAAGGCAATTCATAAGAAGGATCGCACATTTCTGTCCCTTCTTGATTCCTCTTTCAATAAGCATATTGGCTACTCGATTGGCCTTCTCATCGAAAACCGACCAGGTAATCTGTCTTCTGTAATAAGCTGTGGAAGTTGGCTGTATCAGCTCATATTCCTTCCAGGTAACCCTCTGCTCTTCACGGATTTCAGGATTGATCTCCACAAGAGCAACTTCATCCCCATACAATTTGCTATTACGCTCAAGTAAGTCTGTAATTGGCATTTGTTGTTAACCTCCTTTAGCACACAAAAGTGCTAAAGTAAAGTATACTAGCTTTTGTAAAAAAGGTCAAACGGTCAATTGTAAAAGCACTTGATTTTATGCACTTTTTACATTATTCTAAATAGTAGCCGCTTTATCGCTTTAAATCATCATAAAGCTGATCCCTACGGCTATATATATTGGTAGGAGGTTATTGATGGAAAACAATTCAAACAAGCAGCTCATGCTTGGAAACAAGGCTGTTGCCCGCGGTCTCTACGAAGCCGGTGTATGCTTTATTTCCAGTTATCCCGGAACCCCAAGTACAGAAGTTACCGAAGAAGCTGCCAAATATGATGAAATCTACTGTGAATGGGCACCTAATGAAAAGGTTGCCATGGAATCTGCTTTTGGTGCATCTCTTGCTGGCAGAAGAGCTTTTTGCGCACAGAAACACGTTGGTCTCAACGTTGCCGCAGATCCTCTTTACACAATGTCTTATACAGGAGTTAACGCAGGACTTGTAATCGTTGTCGCTGATGATGCCGGCATGCATTCTTCACAGAATGAGCAGGATTCCCGTCACCACGCAATCGCTGCCAAGGTTCCTATGCTTGAGCCTTCAGATTCCGCAGAAGCTCTTGAATTTGCCAAGCTCGCCTATGAAATATCCGAGCAGTTTGACACTCCCGTACTTCTTAAAATGTGCACCAGAGTAGCACATTCCCAGTCTCTCGTATCTTGCGGAGATCGCACCGTTCCCGACAAGCCCTACGAGAAGAATATTGCCAAATATGTTATGATGCCCGGCAATGCCAAGAAGCGTCATCCTATCGTTGAGCAGAGAACTCTTGATCTTATAGCTTATGCAGAGACCTCTCCCGTCAACCGTGTAGAAATGGGAGACACTAAGCTCGGTATCATCACTTCTTCTACTTCATATCAGTATGTTAAGGAAGTATTCGGAGACACTGTTTCCGTTCTTAAGCTGGGTATGGTCAATCCTCTTCCCGAGAAGCTTATTAAGGATTTTGCATCCAAGGTTGATGATCTTGTAGTTGTTGAAGAGCTTGATCCAATTATCGAGAATCACGTTAAGGCTCTTGGCCTTAAGGTATCCGGCAAGGACAAACTGCCCCTTGTTGATGAGTTCTCTCAGTCTCTTCTTGCCAAGGCTTTTGACAAAGAAGTGCCTGACTGCTTTGCTATTGATGAGCAGATTCCCGGACGTCCTCCAGTAATGTGCGCAGGCTGCCCTCACAGAGGACTGTTCTATACTCTCAAGAAAAATAACTGCACTGTACTTGGAGATATCGGATGTTATACACTTGGCGCCGTTCCTCCCCTTGGTGCAATTGAAATGACTCTCTGCATGGGTGCATCCATCGGAGCACTTCACGGTTTCAACAAAGTACGCGGAGCTGAGAGTGAGAAAAAGACCGTTGCTGTCATCGGGGATTCAACCTTCATGCACTCAGGTATGACAGGTCTTGCCAACATAGCCTATAACCAGTCCAATTCAACTGTAGTTATAGTTGATAATTCAATCACCGGCATGACAGGTCATCAGCAGAATCCTACCACCGGCTACAATATCAAGGGCGACCCTGCCGGCAAGATCGATCTGGAGGCTCTTTGCAAAGCTATGGGCTTTGAAAGAGTTCGAGTTGTTGATCCTTATAATCTCAAGCAGTGTGATGAAGTTCTTAAAGAAGAACTTGCCGTTGAGGCACCTTCAGTTATCATCTCAAGACGCCCCTGCGCACTTCTTAAATACGTCAAGCACAATCCGCCTCTCAAGGTCAATACAGATAAATGTGTTGGCTGCAAGAGCTGTATGAGAATCGGTTGTCCCGCTATTTCCATGAAAAATGGCAAAGCAACCATCGACACAACTCTTTGCGTTGGCTGCAACGTCTGCTCACAGATGTGCGGCGTAGGTGCCTTTGAAGCACCCGGAAAGGAGGCCTGAAGATGGAGACTAAGAATATTATGATCGTAGGTGTCGGCGGACAGGGTTCACTTCTTGCAAGTAAGCTTCTCGGACACCTTCTCATGTCCCAGGGCTATGACGTAAAAGTCTCAGAGGTCCACGGAATGTCCCAGAGAGGTGGCAGCGTTGTTACCTATGTAAGATACGGCGACAAGGTGTACTCCCCTGTTATAGACAAGGGCGAAGCCGATTACATTGTTTCCTTCGAGATTCTCGAAGCTGCAAGATGGCTTCCATTCCTTAAAAAGGATGGACAGATTGTTACAAATACTCAGCAGATTGATCCTATGTCTGTCATTACCGGCGCCGCTGAGTATCCCGAGGACCTTGTATCCAAATTAAAAGCAACAGGCGCAAAGGTTGATGCTCTTGACTGCCTCTCACTGGCAGAAGAAGCCGGCTCAGCCAAGGCTGTTAATATCGTCCTTCTCGGAAGACTCTCTCACTACTTCGATCTTCCCGAGGAAGAATGGATGAAGTCACTTGAAGCCAATGTTCCTACCAAATTCCTTGAGATGAACAAGAAGGCTTTTGAACTCGGCAAACAGGCTAAAGGCTGATTATAAGGTCAACGCCAGGAGGATTAGCGGTAATGGAAAAGTATTTTCAAAAAGAAATAGAATGTGCCCCACTTGAAGAAATAAGGAAAATCCAGAATGAGAAGCTCATCAAGCAGGTTAATCATGTATGGAACGACGTTCCTTATTATCGCAAAAAAATGGAAGAAAAAGGCGTCACACCCGATGACATCAAGTCAATTGATGACCTTCATAAGCTTCCGTTTTTGTCAAAAAAAGATTTACGAGATGCTTATCCCTATGGACTTATGGGTGTACCCAAAAAGGATTGCGTAAGAATCCATTCTACTTCCGGTACAACCGGAAAGCGAGTTATAGCGTTTTATAACCAGCATGATATCGACCTCTGGGATGAATGCTGTGCCCGTGCCATCGTGGCAGCAGGTGGCTCAGAAGATGATGTATGCCAGATTGCCTACGGCTTTGGACTCTTTACAGGTGGTGCAGGCCTTAACGGTGGTTCCCACAAGGTAGGCTGTCTTACAGTTCCGATCAGCTCAGGTAATACCGACAGACAGATCATGTTCATCAATGATCTGCAGGCTACAATCCTTTGCTGTACTCCCAGCTATGCCGCTTATCTTTCCGAAAGATACAAAGAGGAAGGCTACGGTCCCGATGATATACCACTTAAGGCCGGCATATTCGGTGCAGAAGCCTGGAGTGAAGAAATGCGTTCTGAAATAGAGTCCACGCTTGGAATCAAGGCCTATGACATCTACGGGCTTACAGAACTCTCCGGCCCCGGCGTTGCTTTCGAATGCTCAGCGCAGCAGGGAATGCATATTAACGAGGATCACTTTATAGCAGAGATCATCGATCCCGAAACCGAGGAAGTACTTCCTGAAGGCTCAACCGGTGAGCTTGTCTTCACAGCTATTGACAAAGAAGCATTTCCTATGATTCGCTATCGCACAAGAGATATCTGCAGACTTAGCAGAGAAAAATGCTCCTGCGGCCGTACTCATATCAGAATGGCCAAGCCCATGGGCAGATCCGATGATATGCTTATTGTCAGAGGTGTTAATGTATTCCCAAGCCAGATTGAAACGGTTCTTCTTAACAACGGTTATCCTGCCAACTACCAGATTGTTGTTGACAGAGAGAACAACACCGATTCCCTGGATGTTCAGGTCGAGATGACTCCTGAGATGTTCACCGACAACCTTGGTGAAGTTGAGGAGCGCCAGAAGAAACTTGTTGAGGACATGAAGTCCATGCTCGGAATCAAGGTCAAGATCTCTCTTATGGCTCCCAAATCCATCGCAAGAAGCGAAGGCAAGGCTGTCAGAGTTATTGATAAGAGAAAGATCTGACGTGTATAATATTATTGACAGTTAATCCAACATATAATCGGAGGTAGCTATGAGCATAAAACAGATCTCTGTATTTCTTGAAAACAAACCAGGAACACTTAAGAAGCTTACCAGCGTTATGGCCCAGAACAATATCGACATGCGTGCCACCTCTCTTGCTGAAACCAAGGATTTCGGAATTGCCCGTATCATTGTAGATGATGCTCTTGATGTGGTTAATGTCTTAAAGGACAATGATTTTGTTGCAAGCCTCACTCCTGTCCTTGCGGTAGAAATTCCCGATGAAGCAGGTGGACTGGACAAGCTCCTTGATGTATTTGCCCAGGCAGAAGTTAATATCGAGTATATGTATGCTTTCCCCAGCAGAGGAGCTGCAGGCAATGCTTACATGATCTTCCGTGTTGCTGATACCAAGGCCGCTGAAGCCAAGCTTACCGGCAAAGGCCTTAAGATTCTTACACAGGAAGACATCGCAAATATCTAATATAAAACAAAACACCGCATTCTGATGAATTCACATCAAAATGCGGTGTATTTATTTAGAATCCCATAGCAGCCAATTCTCCGGCCACATTAAGATAAAAATCTGTTATATCAGCTACTCCTTCACCCTGCTTGCGGGTAAATCTCATACGCCTCATATCTACTTCATCACAATGGGAAATACCTCGACGGGAGTTACTCTTAACCTCGCCTTTATAGTTCCCCCACTTTACAGAATCCGGAGTAAGAAGTCCATCATTTGGTCCCTCGAGTAGCCATACCACAAGGCTTGGGAACCATAAAAACATATCTCCAAAAGGTGATTTCATGACAAATGCATAACTTTGATAATAGGTATTCGGATCATCAGGATTGGCTTCGTTGAATTTTTCCGCTTCTTCTGTGGTAAACAGCTTAAAGACACTATAAGAATCAGGCTTATTATCGCCTAATATTTTGAATACAATGTCAGTGCATTTTCCTGCAAACTTTACAAGAAAAGCCGGTAGTCTTAGAAGTTTATCAACTGTGGCAGAACCGTGATGTGGTGAATTAATAGTTGTTACAGATGCGATTTTGTCGCCCAGATTATATTGAGATATCGCGCACCTGATATCGAGACCTCCCTTGGAATGAGCAATTACATTGAGCTTCTCTGCTCCGGTCTCTTCTAATATCTTTTGGACCCTATAAGAAAGGTATTCTGCATTGGTTTCAACTGATGCATTGCTATCCTGGTTGCCATAAAACACTTTACAACCGGCTTTTTCAAGCATTCCCGGAATTCTTCCCCAATAATTAAGATATTTGCGATCTCTGAATCCCATACCATGGACCATAAGAATCGGATACTTCAGATTAATCTCATCCATACTCATACCTCCGATAAAACTCGTCTTATAGTCCATAGTATAACTTTTCGAAGCTGATCTTACATTCATCACATAAGTGAATTAGCATAGGAAAATCAGTATTTTTCTACAAAATATAGAGTAATCGTCCTGTTATAGGTTCAACAATGCGGCTGCATTTTCTCCGAGAATCTTATTCCTATCCGCTTCGGAAAGAGGCAGTTTCTTGATAAATTCTGAGCTCTCCTTTTGTGAGGTCCACGGACTGTCAGAACCAAAAAGGACTCTTTCTGTTCCAATAGCTTCTACAATCCTCATTACGCGCTCTGTACCAAGCATAGACAGATTCTTACCATCCCAGTGGCCATCGTTAAGAGGCTTTATCTTCTCTGTAGAAAACGAAGTATCGATATAAATTCCCGAGCCTCCAAAGTACTCCGGTACTTCTTCCCAGTTCTCCCAGCCGCCCATATGAGCCAGCACAAACTTAAATGGACCTATCTCATCCCATACATGTCTGCACATCTTTGGTGAGCAATGAACTACTCCCGGAAATCCTACATCAAGCCCTGCATGAGTTAAAACGATCAGTTCATTCTCAGCAGCACATTCAATTATCCTAAGATACCTTATATCATCAATATCCATTTTATGATATACAGGATGAATCTTAATCCCCTTTATTCCCATTTCCTTAAGTCTTCTAAACTCCTGCTTGTAATCCGCAAAATCAGGATGAATTCCGCCGAAGGAAATAAGAGACCTCTCTTCTTCGTTAACTCTTGCAGCTCTGTCGTTTATTTTGACAACCTGAGAACCACTGGTAGCAACGGGCATGATAACAGAAATATCGACTCCGGCTTCTTCCATTGACTTCTTTAATCCGGCATTGGTGCCATCGGTATTTGCCAGTATATGTGCCTCTTTGCTAAGGCTCTCTATTGCCTTCGCAGCTATTTTCTCAGGAAAAGTATGTGTGTGAATATCAATTATCATAACATCCTCTTGCATAAAAAATGGTGGCTGCATCTGACCTGTCAGACACGCAAACCACCACTTTAATATTCTATCTCAAATTACTCTGTATCATCCTGAAGTGATGTACTCTGGTGAACCATAACTTCCTTATCATAGCATGCGAATGCACCGTCTACAAGAGCCTTGTCAGGCTTCGTGGTGAACAATGATACCACCGGAACTATTACAAGTCCGGCAATCATACAGAAAGCACCGGCATTGATCGGAGACTGAAGAAGTTTCGGGAAGCTGGATCTTACAATCATGTTAGCAAGCATAACAACTGTTGAGAATACGAAGCTGCACCATACACCTGCCTTGCTTGTTCCTTTCCAGTACAGACCATAGAGGAAAGGTGCCAGGAATGCCCCTGCGAGAGCTCCCCATGAAACACCCATGAGCTGAGCAATGAAGGTAACATTCTGCTTGTACTGAATAATGGCGATAACAACAGAAATTGCTACAAATACCACGATAAGAATTCTCATGATAAGCACCTGCTTCTTCTCATCCATCTTCTTAACTATGTGGCCCTTGATCAGATCAAGAGTAAGTGTAGATGAACTTGTAAGAACCAGAGATGAAAGAGTTGACATGGAAGCTGACAATACAAGTACAACAACTATTGCTATAAGGAAATCAGGGAGTCCTGAAAGCATTGTAGGAACAATTGAATCATATCCGTCAGCTGCAATATCGATTTTATCGGAGAAAAGTCTTCCGAAACCGCCAAGGAAATAGCATCCACCGGCAACGATAAATGCAAAGAATGTAGATACGATAGTTCCCTTGGCAATAGCTCTCTCACTCTTAATAGCATAGAATTTCTGAACCATCTGAGGAAGTCCCCAGGTTCCAAGGGATGTAAGAATTACAACACCAAGAAGGTTAAGCGGATCCGGTCCGAAGAAGGATGCAAAAATACCCGGTGTTGATGCTACGCTCTCATCTGAAATCCTGGCAAGACCGTCAAGAGCTGCCATAAATCCGCCCTGGCTGTTAAGTACTGCACCGATAACAGCGCAGATACCGATCAGCATGATGATACCCTGTATGAAATCATTGATGGCTGTAGCCATGTAACCGCCTGCGATTACATAGATTCCGGTAAGAACGGCCATAACAATAACGCAGACTGAATAGTCAATGTTAAATGCCATTCCGAATAGTCTGGAAAGACCATTATACAAAGAAGCTGTATAAGGAATCAGGAAGATAAAGGTTATAACAGATGCAGCGATCTTAAGAGATCTTCCGCCGAATCTTGCTGCAAAGAACTGCGGCATTGTTGCTGAATCAAGATGCTGAGTCATGATCCTGGTTCTTCTTCCGAGGATTACCCACGCAAGAAGTGAGCCAATCAGCGCATTACCGATTCCGACCCAGGTTGATGCTATTCCATATTTCCAACCGAACTGTCCTGCATATCCTACGAAGATAACCGCGGAGAAATAGGAAGTTCCGTAAGCAAAGGCCGTAACCCATGGGCCTACGCTTCGACCGCCAAGGACAAAGCCGTTTACGTCGGTGGAATTCTTGCGACAGATGAAACCGATGGTGAGCATCATAGCAAAAAATACTACAAGTAAAAGAATTTTGATGAACATAACTACCCCCTTACCAACATTATTCTTTTACTACTTTAACGCTTTTAATCGCTAAAGTCAACTATAAATCTAGTATTTATGCGGTCTTTTGTAAAATACTCACCATCTCATCAGTATTAATAACACTTTATGTCGTAGCTTGTGATAAACTCCTCTCCCATTTCAAGTGAAGTGCCGTATTCACGTTCTTCAATCTTTTTGGAGAACCCAACCTTATCGCAGCGGCCATACCAGGGCTCGATGCAGACAAAAGGAGCATGCTTACCTGCAGGGGACCATACTCCGAAAAGAGGTGCGTCGAAGGAAACAGATAATACTTTTCTCTCATGTTCATCCATAAGGGTCACGCAGTCACTTTGAAGGTCTTCAAAAATAAGTGCGTCCTCATCAAACATCTCTTCGCTAAGGCATAAAATTCCGTTATCAAGTTTAAGCGTTTTCTGTCTTGAAGAAAGGCAACCGCTTCCGTCTGACTCAATAATTCCGGATGTGAGGCTGTTCTTTACGGGCTTACCTTCTTTTTCAAATAATAGCTTATCCTTGTTTAAATCGCAGTTGAAAGCAGGATGACCACCGATTGAGAAATACATGGTCTTAATATCGGTATTCTTCACAGCCCAGCCAACCTTAACCGTATCGCCTTCAAGCTCGTAGGATATTGTAAGATAGAAAGAAAACGGATATTTTTCCTTGGTCATCTCATTATCGCGCACAAGAAATTTAAGCATATTATCAGTCTTAGCCACGAGATGGAAGTCCATATCCCTTGCAAAACCATGCTGTGACATAGTGTAAGTCTTACCTGCATATACTGATTCTTTTTCGTAGTAGTTACCTACAAGAGGGAAAAGTACCGGTGACGTTCTTCCCCAGAATGCAGAATCTGCCTGCCACATCAGTTCCTTATTATCTCTTTTTCTTATGATTGATCTGATCTCTGCACCGTGCTCAGACACTGTAAGTGATAATTTATCATTGGAAATAGTATGTTCAGCCATTTAAGTTCCTCCCTTTCTTATCAACATTCTTATTCTCCATCAAAAGAAGTCCTTTTTCAAGCTTATTTATATTTACGTAATTGTAACGATTTTTCTACTATGTTACGATATATTAGAGGGATAATTTATGAACGGTAAATCGAATACGCCAAAACATCTTATAGACGACAACGGTGTTCATCACAATATGAAACACACCCATGCAACAATATTTATTCTGTTTTGCAGATTAGTTACTCTGTTTCTTATCGGAATCGGACTTGTTGCACTGATAGTAGGTAATATCTAGGATATGACTAACAGAAAAAAGAGAATCTATGAAGTAATAGAAGTATCGAATATAGGAGATGATTCCAGCAGAGCCTATGACGTAATGATCACTGTTGCGGTTATTGTAGGTCTTCTTCCCATGACGCTTAAGTCTGAGAGCATCTACACTCGTATCATCGAGTTCTCCACAAGCCTGCTCTTCTTTGTTGATTACTGTGTAAGGGTATATACAGCAGATTATAAAATGGGTTATAAAAGTGTAGAGGCTTATATTGCCTATATTTTCACGCCCCTTGCCATCTTTGATCTTTTATCTATAGTTCCGGTTATTTCACTGTTTCTTCCGGTATCCGGTTTGATAAGGCTGCTTAAGCTATTCAGGACCTTCCGAGTTCTTAAACTTGTGAGATATTCCAAAACGATGCGAATAATCGCAAATGTTATCCGTAAAGTTAAATCTCAGCTCCTTGCGGTTCTGATACTTATCGTGATATATATCTTTGTTTCAGCGATGATGATATACCAGCTAGAGCCTGATCTTTTTAATAATTTCTTTGACGCACTCTACTGGGCTACCATCTCCATAACCACTATCGGTTACGGCGACATCTCTCCTGTCACGACCTTGGGACGAATGATCACCATGCTATCTGCTCTGGTGGGCATGGCAGTTATTGCTCTTCCAACAGGTATCATAACAGCAGCATATATGAATGAGATCAACAAGAAAAAATCTAAATATGAGTTATAATCTATTCTTCTGTTCAGTTTCTTTGCACAGAAAATCATTAGCTTTGTTAATAACCATATTTACATCTTTCGTTCCGTATATGCAGTAAACAGCGCCGCAGGAAATCTCAATATTACTGCCCTTCATCATCTTTTTGAACCGTTCTATGTCATTCTGGAAAAAAGCTTCCTCAGTCTCAAAACCAAATGCAGCAAATTTATCTCACTGAATATAGACGGATGTGGTCTTTCTGAAGGCTGTGATAATGCGCATAAATGCGGAATACATTAGTCCTATTCCATAAACGATTCCAACTGTTTCTTCATGTTTAAAAAAAACTATGCAGCATACAGCAATTATTATATCCACAATGCCATGAGATAGTTTCAGCTTCCAGTTTTTGGCGCTGTACTTTTTGGACTCCATGGATCTTAATACCTCCACCAGACCTGAAAACGCATGAAGAATAGCCAGGTAAAGCAGAATATAGATATTCGGCACATTTATAAGCGTCCCCGAAAAAAGTCCAAAATCAAGAATGATCAGGCCTTTGATCAGAATATATCTACCGTTTACCATAAACTGAGCCATTGAAAAATAATATACCAGCGTACTTATCCCTGAAAAGGTCAGAACAAAAGACAATATAATTAGCACAACTTCGCTTGTTCCCTCAGGGAAAGCCACAAGTGTAAAGCCGAAAATAATCCCTATTATTCCAAATATAAAACTTTGTATCCGCTGAAATTTAGTCATATGTCTACTCTTGTTCCTTAAATGTAAATATTTCTTTCGAAAAACCCGCAAGAATATTCTTGGATTTATAGATTTCATTGGTGACCATGCCTTTGTGAACAATGGCCCCCTGAATAAACTTCCCGAGAAATGTGTTATCCTTCATATCCTGAGAAGCATTTTTGTATTCTTCCGAATACCTGCCCAGGTCAAAATCATCGATTTCCGTTCCCGACAGACTCTCGCCAAATTTTTTCCAGTCCTCACTGGCATTCAGCTGCCTTTTATGAATTATCTCTTTTATTATGTCCTCATGCTGTTGCACTTCTTCAAAGGCATAGGTATCAAGCACAAATTCAGCCGCTTCTCCCCTTAGAAATCTCATGGCATATACCATCTGGCAAAAAGCCTTAAAATAATCCGATGGATTGTCCTTTTCTATCACCTTGTATTCTCCCCAGGCGGGAACATACTTATATCTTGCAAAGCTGTAATCCGGCAGATGACCTGCTCTGCCATGCCCCAGATTCATTATTGAATTCTCGGTACTCTGTGAAAGGCTGTTGGTATAAATACTGTTATCCAGATCATCCGGAGCCGAAGCGCTATGACGGAATTTTATTATCCTTTCTGAATAGTCGTCTTCGCTTTCAAAAATCTCATAGAAATCATAATCGGTATTGTTTATTACAAGTGAAGGAGTGCCGGCAAAATAAGAATGAGCCCAGGTATCTGCAAGTACATGCATTGCAATACCCACAGATTGAAGATGCTTATCTTTGGCAAGCTCAATGGTTTTCCTTACCAGTTCTCCGTTCGGGCCGCATATAAGGCGGTATTTGTTCAGATAACGCCTCGTCCTTCTTTGCTTTATGGCATATAGATCCTTTGGTAAAAAATGGAACGAAGCCCATATCCTTGTTATATCCTGAAGTCCGATAATATCCGTCCTGGCATCCATCAGTTCCAGCTGAAGCTGCGTTGTTGCCGCATCCAAAGGAGCTCCGATCGTTGACAAAAAGGTTCTTGAACACAGGTCTACAAATTGGGCACTGTACGCAATATCAAGGCTCTCCTCATGGGAATATCCCGCCAGGAATGCTGCGCAATAGGTTGCATAATAATGAAAATCTTCCTGCATATCATTCCCCCTCTTTTGCAATAATCTGTTTTTGTAGCCTTCCTACCCTTATAGTTGAAACTATAATATCCAGAAGCAGAAAAGAAAGCATAATATCAAGTATAAGAGAAATCGACAGCGTATCCAGATCATCGATGTTATCTTTAAGCGCAGCAATTGAGAGCATACTTGATAGCAACGTGATAATACAGATAAATCCTGTTGGTATCAAAAAGAAACGCTTCTTTGAATCTTTTTTCCCAACTCTCATTGCCCTGCTTCCGATGTAATAATGCACAAAAAAGATAATAATTATGCCCAAAACAAGAAAAATATACGTAAATATCTTTACCAGCATCAGATTGTCTTCATCGATTTCTGCGTTAGCGTAATCAAATATGTTCCCACCTCCGATTACGCTCATCACAAGCTTAAGAACAGACCAGCCTCCCAGCATTATAACCCCAAGGCCGTCGTTATATAGTGTATGCTTTAGTTTTCGTAGCTTCTGCTTTGTTTCCATATAAAACCCCATAAAAAAATCATGGCAAAATATCGTAATACTAACAATATTTTACCATGATTAAGTATCATATTATGTAATTATCTTAATAAGTAGTTATCTGCAGATAATTATTCACCGAAAACAGCGAGATAATCCTTCTGGAACTTCTCGATACCAGCATCTGTTAAAGGATGATGTGTCATCTGCTCGATTACCTTGTAAGGAACAGTTGCGATATCAGCACCTGCAAGAGCGCAGTCTGTTACGTGCATAGGATGACGGATGCTTGCAGCGATGATCTCTGTCTCAATGTTGTGGATGTTGAAGATCTCAGCAACCTCAGAGATAAGATCTGTTCCGCGAACGCTTATGTCATCAAGTCTTCCAAGGAATGGGCTAACGAAAGCAGCGCCTGCTCTTGCGCAAAGAAGAGCCTGGTTAGCTGTGAAGATAAGAGTCATGTTAACCTTGATGCCTTCCTGTGAAAGAACCTTACAAGCCTTAAGACCTTCTACTGTCATAGGGATCTTAACTACCATGTTGGGATGAAGCTTAGCGATCTCGCGACCCTCTGCGATCATTCCCTCAGCGTCTGTTGTAGTAGCCTTAACCTCGCCTGAGATAGGTCCGTCTACGATAGAAGCGATCTCTTTAACTACTTCGTAAACATCGCGGCCTTCCTTAGCGATAAGTGAAGGGTTGGTTGTAACACCACAAATAACACCCATGTCATTTGCTTTTTTGATTTCTTCGATATTGGCTGTGTCGACAAAAAGTTTCATAATTATTCACCTCATAAATATTTTGAATTAAAACACCAGTAACTATACTAACACCATTTCGTTTCCAAAAATAGACATAAATTGCTCTTTTTTGTTCATTTTATGCTTATCGTTTCCTCATGCAGACAAGATGCCAATCTCCTATTTTAGTCAGCTTTTGGGAAGTAAAACTGTTTTTGTCATAGATATCAGTTCTATCAGTTATAAGAGTAGATATCTTACCATTGTCTTTTCCCTTAACATATACTTTCATGTTTAATCCATTCACCTAAGGTAAGTGGAGTATAATCTGATTTCATGCAAAAACAATTTATCATATTGCAGGGAATGGTGCTCTCATGTTCGCTGCCAATAGGATAATAAGGTGTTTCCCTGATCATCCCTATGATTTTCTGCATAAGGACTTCATCCCTTGTCTCATGCACATGTCCATACATCATGTAAACCTTAGGTTCTCCATTATGTCTTTTTCTGTATTGGCCCTCATAAAACGGTATCGGATAGTGACAACATACCACCTTTTTCTGAGAATCTGTTATCTCGCGGTAGCTGTCTATCCACTCAAATCTTGAAGCATCAAAATCCGGAGAATTAACGAACTTGTCATGATTGCCGGTTATAAGGCAAAGCTTTCCTTTAAGTCTGCTCAATACTTCGTTGGTCTCAGGTGCTCTACCAACTGACAGATCTCCCAGGATTACCACCGTATCAGCTCTTGTAACCTTATCATTCCATTTGGTTATCATGTATTCATTCATCTCTTCTGCATTCGCAAAGCCCCTGCAGTCCATCTTGGTGTTAAGGGCTTCATGGAAGAAATGGCAATCAGCAATATAATAAATCATAAATACATCTTTCTAAAATCACTTAAGGTCGCCGCCGTCATCATGAAGAAGTGTGGCAGGATTACCATCGGCAGCAGCTGTTGCCAGTTGGTCGCATCTTTCGTTTTCCGGATGGCCTGCATGGCCTTTTACCCAGTTCCATTTAATCTTATGAGGCTCTGCGGCTGCAAGAAGTCTCTTCCAGAGCTCCACATTTTTAACAGGCTTCTTACCCGCTGTTTTCCAGCCGTTCATGATCCACTTAGGAATCCAGCCTTCATTAAAAGCGCTGATAACATACTTGGAATCTGAGTACATTTCAACTTCGCATGGTCTGTTTAGCGCCTCCAGACCTTTGATGGCTCCCATAAGTTCCATGCGGTTATTGGTGGTCTTATCGTAGCCGGCACTTATCTCTTTTTCATGGGCTACGCCTTTGGAATCCACATACCTAAGGACTACTCCATAGCCTCCGGGTCCATCCGGGTTTCCTCTGGCTGAGCCGTCTGAATAAATCTCTACTTTCATATATTCTCCGTAAATTAGTTCTTATTAAGTCCACTGCCCCGTTGCAAGGAATTTCTCTGCAAGGCTCTGAGCATTATCGACGATATTCTCATCATAACCAAGTACATTCAACAGTTTAATGGCATTTCTGGTAGTGGCGGGCCCTTCTTTGATAAGATAATCAAAATGAACATCATTGTCGGTAATCTCGCCTTCGAAATGGTATATCCCAAAGTAATCCTTCAAAAGAGTGGTTAGCTCTATATCGTGAGTAGCTGCCAGACACATAATGTTTCTCTTTGCAAAGTTCTTAAGAATCTCAGTGGAAGCTGCGATTCGCTCAACAGTATTGGTTCCTCGAAGAACCTCATCCACAAAACAAAGAACCGGGTTACCTTCAGCGTTTGCTGCATCCAGGATTCTCTTGATGGACTTGATTTCAACAATGTAGTAGCTGTCTCCCTCAAAGATGTCGTCCTTAAGCGCCATTGAGGAATAAATCCTGTAAAGAGGGGCCTTGTAATCTTTAGCCAGAACCGTATGTATAGACTGGGCAAGAAGTGCATTAAGAGCGCAGGTCTTAAGGAATGTGCTCTTACCTGATGCATTTGAACCTGTAATAAGCACTCCTCTGTCAGCTGCGATATCGTTAGGCACTGCATTTTCTATAAGCGGATGGTACAATCCCCTGGCCTCATAATCTCTACCTGTAAAATGAGGAATGCAATAGTTGTCCTTGACGGATTGCCTATAGCAGGCAATGGAAATATAGGCTTCCAACTTACCCGTGATGGTAAGAATTGTATCAAGATCATCCTTGTGTTCCATAAGCTCAGAATACATCTGATTGAACTTGATGATATCCAGATGGGTTGCCATTCTGAGATAGTCAAGAAGAACCTCCGCAGGATTGCCTGAATTCATTCTTGAAGAGGACATCAGTATGGATGAACCTCTCAAAAAGGATTTGAAGTGGGAAGCAGAAGTCTTAAGCGCATCTATATCATCTGCGATATCCGGATCACTTAATTTAGCGAAATCATCAACACTCTGGATCACAGACATTATGTATCTGTAACTGGTAAGATACTGCTCAACATCGTCCTTAACCCTGAAATACATAAAAATGTTAGCAACCATCAGAGCCACAAATATGCTAAAGCCCACAGTAAAATTTAATATGCATGACAATAATGCCAGTCCCATAAGTCCTAACATCAGATAATGCTTGCTGTTACTTACATTCTTGACATTATCCAGATAATCGATGTATTCGTAAATGGAGTACCTTATTCTTCTTCCAATGTGTGCATAGAGAATCTGAAAAGCCCTTCTCTTATCACCGTTTTCCCTGAAGAATTCAACTTTCTGCTCCATTTCATCGAAATCATCACTCTGCATGGGAGTCCTAAGAAGATAATACAGATACTCTTCTCCCGATGCACTGTAGCAGTAATTCATCCTGGCGAAAACGCCGTCCATATTAAGGTCGTTCCAGGTTGCATCGTCAATCTGAAACTCATCTCTGTGTTTAAGATAAAAGCCCTGAAGATGGTCAAGATCGTCAGCTTTGTATTCTCTTTTGGGTGCTTCGCCAAAGTCTGCTTTGAGCCTATTATCCAAAAGCCTGTCGAGACGTTTCTGATCCCTAAGCCCAAGCAGATATGCCAAAAAGCAGATTCCTGTGAGTGTTCCTAAAAAAATCAATACTTCCATGTAAGTTTTTCCTATTCTGTAATTATTTTATGCGTAAAGTCTTGCCGAGATTTCCTTTGCCTTTTCATAGATATCCGAAGGCTCGGCTCCTATATTGAACTTACCTCTGTTATAACGTATTATTCCGCCAATCATGGTCATAAGAACATTGGCTTTACTTCCGCTGTACACGATATTTTTGACTATATTGTTAATAGGCTGCATATTGGGCTGAGTCAGATCAAGCATAATAATATCAGCCAACTTACCCTCAGCAAGTACATCA
This sequence comes from Butyrivibrio sp. AE3009, assembly GCF_000420845.1. Lineage (GTDB taxonomy): Bacteria > Bacillota > Clostridia > Lachnospirales > Lachnospiraceae > Butyrivibrio. Next base: position 59,890 of record NZ_ATVS01000003.1, read on the forward strand.
GCGTCATTAAGTCCCATTGCAAGAGCGCCATTAACGGTTGCCATTCTAAGGACTTCTGCAGCATCCATACTGGAGGCATCCATATTACGAAGTTTCTGAAGTCCTGTGACAAGAAACATCTCCCTGAACATATCAAGACAGTTATTGCTGGCAGGGCCATCGGTTCCTATAGCAACGGGAATTCCCCTCTCGACATAATCTGTAATCGGAGCAATTCCGCTGGCCAGCTTGGTGTTGGATCCGGGGTTGGTAACAACATAGAGACCTCTGTTTTTGAGGATCTCACGATCCTTCTCATCGGTCCATACAACATGATATCCGCCTCCGCCGTAATTAAACAGTCCAAGGCTGTCAAAGAATTCTATGGGTGACATACCGTAGCGCTGTCTGCATTCATTAACTTCGCTTTCTGTCTCGGAAATATGTGCCCAGAAAGGAGCCTTATACTTATGAACCAGCTCACTTGTCTTTTCCAGGAGCTCTTTTGAGCAGGTATATTCAGCATGAATGCCTAATATAAAGGAATTGTATTCGTCACTTCCATTGATATCGGTATAATACTTCTCAAGAAGCTCCACAGACTGACTGAAATTGTTGACACAGCTGGTCTGTACGCATCTAAAGCCGCAGTCTCTGAAGGCATCTGCCACGGAAAAAGGTGTCAGATACATTTCAAAGGCAGCAGTCATACCGCTTGTCAGATATTCCATTATTGATATTTTGGAAAGATGATAGATATCCTCGGGAGTCATTTTCGCCTCAATGGGGAAAATCTGCTTGTTAAGCCAATCAGAAAGAGGCATGTCATCAGCCTTGGATCTCATAAGAGCCATAGCCGAATGAGTATGTGCATTCTTAAAGCCCGGCATAAGGAGATTTTTTTGACAATCAATCTCCTCATCCCAGACTAAGATCGTATTCTTGTGATGGTCACAGTAATGTCTTCCTTCTTCCTCAGTCCCCACGAAGACAATTCTGTCCCCTATTACCCAGAGCTCGCCTTCGAAAACCTCTCTTCCGGGCTCCATGGTAAGAATTCTTGCGTTATAAAAACGTGTTCTCATAAACTCCACCCAACTTTTTAATATCAGATTTGAAATTTCTTGATTGACTCTGTTACCAGCTTGGTAAACAAAGGTGCTGCTTTATCTGCAGCTTCCTGAACCTCTTCATGGGAAAGAGGATTCTCGGAAAGACCTGCTGCAAGATTGGAAATGCAGGATACACCGCACACTCTCATGCCCATATGGTTGGCGGCTATTGCCTCATTGACGGTACTCATACCAACTGCAGAAACTCCAAGATTGCCAAGAAGTCTGATCTCAGCGGGAGATTCAAAGGAAGGACCTGTAAGCTGAGCATATACACCTTCCTGAAGCTTGATACCGCTCTCTTTAGCTACGCTTCTGATAACTTCCTGAAGATCCTTTTTGTAAACTTCGGACATATCAGGGAAACGTGCTCCCAGCTCATCGATATTGGGGCCGATAAGAGGATTGGGTGCAAACATTGAAATATGGTCTGTTATAAGCATAAGATCGCCTGCAGCGAATCCTTGACCAAGTCCGCCTGCAGCGTTGGTAAGGAACAGAATCTTAGCTCCAAGCATCTTCATAACTCTTGCGGGAAGTACAACATCGCTTACGTTGTAGCCCTCATAGAAATGGATTCTTCCCTTCATGCATACAACCTTAACATCTCCAACGTATCCGAAGATGAATTTGCCGGCATGTCCGGGAACTGTTGAAACGGGAAATCCGGGGATATCGTTATAAGAAATCTCCGCCTCAATCTTTATATTCTCTGCGTAGTTGCCAAGTCCTGATCCCAGAACAAGAGCAACATCAGGCTCAAAAGAAGTCTTCTCTCTTATAGCCTCGACGCATTTTGTGATCTTCTCATAAATCGCATTACTCATAATCTACCCTCTCCAAATTTAAAATAATTACTATATTTCTTTTACAAAACAACAATTAGTATATCATACAAAGCCCATAAAAAAGCCCCAAAAGCCTATTTTTAACACATAATTCATAAGTTTGAGCCTGTTTCTTTAACCGTATCTTCTATAGTCTTGGATGTTCCGACAATCTCGATGGTTTCACCGGCCACTTCCTGGGTTACGAAGGTATCATCAGCAAAATTCTCAAGTGCCTCATAGTCTACATACTCAGGGACAGTTAGTTTACCATGGATCACAGGTTGCAAAGTATTCTTTACCGCATGACCAAATGCTTCTTTTACCCCGCCCTTGTAAAACTTGTTGATGAGCATGCCCTGCATTCCGCCCAGGTTATCTGTGCCCATGCTCTTCATGGCTTCCATAAGCATATCTGTTCCTGGTGTTTCAAGGAATCTAACCTCGATGCCCGAAGGTACTGCGGGATGAATAAACGTCCCCTTTCTGTCAGGTCTGTCGGAAGCATCATCCTCGAAGCAGATATTCAAAGTCCTCTTGCAGGCTTCTTCAAGGAAGCTTATCTCGTTCCTTATAACAAGCCTGTTATATTCATCAGTTTTGCAGAAGGACGCCAGAGATACCTTATACATCTCGCCATGCATGTTGACGTCGCTTACATATCTTTTACCGCCAAAGCCGCACCTTAGCTTATATATAGCACTACCTTCATACAGATCTATCCAGAAAGAATTATTGGGGCCAATCCTGAATCCGATTCTGTGAATTCCATCAGTAAAATTATTATGTACTATCTGCATCATCAGAGGAAAAACGCCTACAGCGGACACATCCAGATCATATGTCTTGCCGTCGAGCTTTTTAAACCAGGTTCTGATAAGACTGTTCTCATTCCTGACATTATAGGAATTGACCTGCATTTTAAAACCGGCTCTTCTTGTCTCAAAGCTTGCAACCTTCTTCCTGGGTCTTCCCGTTGTCATAGTGACGTTTCGCTGTTTCCAGCCTCCTGCGCTTATTACGGGATGAGCAGCTGTTCTTCCGCTGACAGACTTGGCAATTGCCTTAAGATCAGATAAGGCGGCAAAGTCCTCCGGAAGAGGTTTATCGTGTACAACTATTTCATACTGCATTGCCTTTCTAATCATGACAGCCATTGGACTAGTCTGGAATATATCACTGTTTCCGGCATTGGTCACAATTACCATATCAATATCGGGATAGACAAAAACGTTCTGTCCCAGCATACCATTATAGGCATAGGAACCGGGCCTGTCATCGTTTATCCAAAGCTGATATCCGTAAAAGCCACTGTCTTCTCGTCCGGTTTCAACATGCTTTTTAATCGACTCTTCAACCCACTGCCTGGGAACAATCTGCTGACCTTCCCACATACCGTAGTTAAGATATAATTGTCCCAGCTTGGCCATGTCCTCAGCGCGGATAAACAGTCCCCATCCGCCTTTTGTGATACTCTGGGGACAGCTCTCCCAAAAGACTCTTTTGATTCCCAACGGGTTAAAGATTCTCTCCCTGCAAAAATCAAAAGCAGACTGCCCTGTTATCTCAGTGATAATAGCGGATAACATGTAAGTATTCATGCTGTTATATTCAAATTGTGTACCGGGATCAAATTTAAAAGAGCTCTCCAGATAACTCTTTCTCCAGTCATTTCCCGAAATTGCTCCTGCCTCACTGAAATCAACGCCGCTGGTCATATTGAGAAGATTGTGAACTGTTACGTTTTTCCTCAGGAATCCGAAGGGACTCATTCTTGAACTGAATATATCGCTGAGCTTATCATTTGTTGAGAGCTTTTCCTCCCCCACAAGGATTCCGATAGCCATTCCGATAACGCTCTTGCACATCGAATAGGAAACATGCCACATATCCATATCAAAGGGTTCAAAAGCGCATTCCGCTATGACAACTCCATGTCTCAAGGCCATAAACTTATGCATATTGCACCTTTTATCCTCTGAAAGGCGCCTTATCAGTTCAGTAAAAAAAGCAGAACTGACGCCCTGGGATTCCGGCGAACTTCTCTCAAGATGCGTCTCCCCCACAGGGGTAAACTCCATAAAGGCAGGTTTCTGAGGTGTGTAATCAACCTTACTTATCTCACCTGTCTCTTTGGCAACCAGCTTTAAAAGAAGTTCTCCAACGTCAAGTCCTGCTCTAGCCATTTATTTTATTCCCTCCATAAGTCAGTCAGCCTTAAGCGCTCTCATGGAATTAAGTATAGCAATTACCGCAACTCCCACGTCACCGAATACCGCAAGCCACATAGTAGTAAGACCCAGGGCACCAAGTACAAGAATTATCAGTTTCACCGCCAAGGCAAAAACGATGTTCTCTTTGACGATCCTAAGAGTCTTTCTTGCTATTTTAACGACTGATGAGATCTTTTTGATATCATCGTCCATAATCACTATATCTGCAGCCTCAATAGCAGCATCGCTGCCAAGAGAGCCCATTGCTATACCAACATCTGCCCTCATAAGAACCGGGGCATCATTGATGCCGTCTCCAACGAACGCAAGCTTATTATTACTATTATCCGATGAAGAAAGTAAATTTTCAACCCTGCTGACCTTGTCCGCAGGAAGTAGCTCAGCATGAACCTCATCAATACCGATCTCTTTGGCAACATATTCTGCGGCAGCTCTTCTGTCACCGGTAAGCATAACAGCCTTTTTGACACCGGCCTTCTTCATTAAACTGACAGCCTCTTTGGTTCCCTCTTTTATAACATCGGAGATAATAATAGCTCCGAGGTATTTTGAATCAAGAGCCACATATACTATGGTTCCAATCTGTTCTACGACATCGTATGCGATGTTATTATCTTCCAGAAGTCTTGTATTACCTACAAGAAGCTCCTTGCCGTTATAAACGGTTCTGATGCCGCGGCCTGCAATTTCCCTTGTCTCTGATTCATTAAGTCCGTCAAAAGCAGTTCCTTCGCCTGCCTTCTCATAGAATGCAGCAAGTACAGACTTGGCTATGGGATGATTGGACATGCTCTCACCTGCAGCAGCAATCCTTAGAAGCTCATTTTGATCAAAATTTCCGTCCTTGGCAGGTATAATCTCAGTAACCTTGAATTCGCCCTTGGTAAGAGTTCCGGTCTTGTCAAATACGATGGTCTTAACTGCGGCAGCAGCCTCAAGGAAATTGCTTCCCTTGACCAATACTCCTATCTTGGAAGAAGCGCCGATTCCGCCAAAGAACCCAAGCGGAACCGAAATAACAAGTGCACAGGGACAGGAAACTATAAGAAAAATACATGCTCTCTTGATGCTGTCCGCAAACGCCATATTTCCAACAATTGGAGGAATTATCGCAAGAAGCACTGCGCCTATAGTAACAACCGGAGTATAGTATCTTGCGAATCTTGTTATGAAATTCTCCATTCTGGATTTCTTGTTGCTGGCATTTTCAACCAGTTCAAGGATTCTGGCAACTGTTGAATCCTCATAAGCCTTCTCGGCTCTTATCTTAAGTATTCCCTCGCCGTTTATACAGCCGCTTATGACATAGTCTCCAACCGCTGCGCGCCTCGGAACAGATTCACCGGTAAGTGCAGCAGTATCAAGGAAGGATTCTCCCTCAACAACAGTTCCGTCAACAGGAATCTTTTCACCTGCTCTGATCAGGAGAATATCACCGATTGATACCTCCTCAGGATCAACTTCATTTACAGTTCCATCGCCTGATACCACATTGGCAAATTCAGGAGCAATGCTCATCATATCACTTATGGATTGTCTTGACTTACCTACAGCTACGCTCTGGAACAGCTCTCCTACCTGGTAAAAAAGCATTACCGCAAGAGCTTCTGAGTACTCACCTATACCGAAGGCGCCAAATGTAGCGATCATCATCAGGAAGTTCTCATCAAAAATCTGTCCATGACAAATATTGATAGCAGCCTTCTTAACAACATCATAGCCTATGATCACATAAGGAACTGCGTATATCGGAAGTTGAACAAACCATGGAATATTATCAAAATATCCAAGCTTATCTAAAGTCAAAAGAATCACAAACATCACAAGCGTGATTATTATTCTGTTTCTTACTTTTTTCTGTTTCTTAGTCATAAGTAATCTCCTGCTGTATACCTTAGTTTATAGAAAAGTCTGTGGTGAACATTCTCACCACAGACCATATTCATTCAAATATCAGATCTCAATCTCACAATCCGGCTCAACCTTCTTGCAAGCCTTAACTGCCTTATCAAGAACTTCATCAAAAATATCATCTGCAGCCTCAAGTGAAAGCTTCTGAGTCATGAAATTAACTCTGGCATTTACAACTCCCTCGATCTTCTTGATGGCATCCTCCATCTTGGCTGCACAGTTAGCGCAATCAACCTCACACTTATAAGTCTTCTTCATTACAATTCCCTCTCTTTCCTTCTATTATTCATTTATATGGTCCATTCCCTGTGCGATGATCATTCTCACATGTTCATCTGCAAGGAAATATATAATTGACTTGCCATCTCTCTTATTACCAACGAGCTTGCTCTGCTTCAGTATTCTAAGTTGGTGTGATATTGCGGACTGTGTCATATTGAGTGATTCAGCAATATCGCATACACACATCTCTGATGCAAAAAGAGCTACAAGTATTCTGATCCTGGTTGAATCCCCGAATACCTTAAACAGCTCTGCAAGATCATACAGCTTGTCATCATCGGGCATAAGATTATGAATCTCTTCTACAACGTCACTGTGTACACAAAACTCATCACAGCACTCTACATCATTTATCGCCATTGGGTTATTCCTTTCATTGTTTTATGATACATATGAATGACTGTTCATATGTTTAATATATCCTCTGTTCTAAAATATGTCAATACTTTTTTCACAATAACTGCCTTAATAATATTATTTTGCAAAAAGCGCACATCCCCGGTCTATCCCGGACATGTGCGCTTAATAGATCATTATTATTCAGTTACAGAATTATTAAAACTCTGCTGTAACCTTCTTGTAAGACTTCTTGCCCTTGCGGACCATTACGCCTTCGCCGAATACGTCCTTGGTGTAAGTTGTCTTAACATCAGAAACCTTCTCTTCATTGAAGGTAACACCGCCCTGCTCAACAGCTCTTCTTGCTTCACTTCTGGTTGCGCAAAGGCCTGCTGATACAAGAACCTGAAGGATATCAACAACACCGTCTCTGAAATCCTCAGCCTTAAGAGATACAGAAGGAACATTGGACATGTCTCCGCCGCCTGCAAAAAGTGCTCTTGCTGCGTCCTGAGCCTTCTGTGCTTCTTCCTTGCCATGAACAAGAGCTGTAAGCTCAAATGCAAGGATTTCTTTCTTCTCGTTGATTCTTGATCCGTCCCATTTCTCCATCTCAAGAATCTCTTCGATAGGAATAAATGTAAGCATCTTGATGCACTTATCTACATCTGCATCTCCTACATTTCTCCAGTACTGATAGAAATCGAAAGGTGATGTCTTGTTGGGATCAAGCCATACAGCATTACCTGCTGTCTTACCCATCTTCTTGCCCTGTGAATCGGTAAGAAGTGTGATTGTCATAGCGTGAGCATCCTTGCAAAGCTTACGTCTGATAAGCTCTGTGCCGCCCAGCATGTTACTCCACTGATCATCGCCGCCGAACTCAAGATTACAGTTGTATTTCTGGAACATGTAATAGAAGTCGTAGGACTGCATGATCATGTAGTTAAACTCAAGGAAGCTAAGTCCCTTCTCCATACGCTGCTTGTAGCACTCAGCTCTTAACATGTTATTAACCGAGAAGCATGCACCGACCTCACGAAGAAGTTCGATGTAGTTAAGGTTCATAAGCCAGTCAGCGTTATTAACCATCATAGCCTTGCCTTCACCGAAGTCGATGAACTTCTCCATCTGCTTCTTGAAGCATTCTGCATTGTGATCGATGTCTTCTCTTGTAAGCATCTTTCTCATATCGGTTCTTCCTGAAGGATCACCGATCATGGTTGTACCACCACCAATAAGAGCAATTGGCTTGTTTCCGGCCATCTGAAGTCTCTTCATAAGTGTAAGAGCCATGAAATGTCCTGCTGTAAGTGAATCTGCTGTACAGTCAAAGCCGATGTAGAATGTGGCCTTACCTGCGTTAACAAGTTCTCTTATCTGTTCCTCGTCTGTAACCTGGGCAATAAGTCCTCTTGCCTTAAGTTCCTCAAAAATCTGCATATCTGCACCTCCTAAAAATGTTGATTGGAAGGAAATCTTAATCAATAAAAAACGTCCTTCGCAATCAGTTATTGATCACGAAGGACGATATAATCGTGTTACCACCTTCATTCGCGCATAGCTCACACCATACGCCTCATAGGGTACTCCTGTCGTTCATACACTGTCAAAGCCTATAAACTAAGTTCATACTCTTCCGATATAACGCATCGGTCTCGTCACAGCTTACTAGATAAAGCTACCATTCTTCTGTGCAGCTCACGGAGGTATTCGAATCTATCCTTAACCAGCGCCTCTCACCAACCGGCAACTCTCTGTGGTCAGACTACAGGTCCTACTTATTCCGATCAAAGCCTTTTCTTTATTTAAACACGTTTTATTTTATTAACAAACCTTCTATATGTCAATATACTTCCGGTATAGACCTCATCATCCAAACAAAAACTTAATAAGATCAAGCTTTTTGTTTACTATTTTGAACTCTGCAGTCTTGCCGCCTACCGCATTCTTGCAGTCGCCGGTTATAAGAATGGTGGCTTTTCCAGGATTGATATTATTGACATAAGTTACTGTGTAATACTCAGGACTTACCTTGATCCAGGAGTTTCCGCTCTTTACAAGAACTCTGATCCTTGGCTGAATTTCCTGACCTGTGTACTGCTGATTACCAACAGCTACATCCTTTTTGCCCTTCTTAGCCTTAGCGACAATCTTTGCTTTGCTAAGATCTATGTTGTTTAAGGCTTTTACTACTTTATAGGTCTTACTTACAGATCCTGTGTAATTTCCTGTGCCTTGTATGGTGACCTTAATTTCCTTAGAGTTAACTTCATCAAGTTTCACCTTATTCTTTGCTGTAACAAGACTGCCATTAACATAGTATTTTACAGTATAGTCCTTTGTAGAAAGGGCTTTTCCGTTAAGTGAAACAACAGGTTTGGACATGTAAGTACCGGGCTTGGAATATACCATATCCGAAACCACAACATCTGCCTTACTGATGCTTGCTCTATTGATACTGAACTTCACGTCTTTTTTGGGCGCGTGTCCCTTGTAATTACCGATGAAGGTAACTGTATACTTAGCCTTGGACTTAGCGGTTGTAATCTTCTTATTTCCTGTGAAGGACAGCTTGAAATCCTTTCCTTCAACAAGAACCTCGGATTCACCGGTGGTCTTGGTGACAACAACTTCCGGCTTAGCTCCGTCAGGTGAATAGTATACAGTTCCCTTAATGCTTGTACTAATATCGCTGACTCTGTCAGGAAGGATCTTGAAAGTCTTGGTATCAGAGCCAATATATTCGCCGCGAGCCTTAACTGTAACTGTCGCTGTGCCTGCATTTACATTATTTCTGTAGATAACAGCATAGTCAGTTCCCTCAGTAAGCGCAGTTGTGGAAGCGCCGGCTGTAACAATGAGTTCTGCCTTCTGTTCCTTGCCGTTATAAACATGCTCGCCGGGCTTAACCTGAGCCTTGATCGTAAGCTGCTTAATCTCCTGTGCTGTCAGAACCGCTACGGGCACATCCTTGAGCACACCGGTAAAATTGCCCTTTCCGACAATATCTACAGTAGTATCTGCTTTTATCGCAGAAGTCTTGCTCAAGGTCATATCAGATGCCTTAAGTGCATAGGATCCGTTATAGTAAATTGAAGGAGCTGCCTTTTTGCCTGACTGAACCTTGATCACCTTAGGAACTTCCAGAGTCTTGTAGGTGTTCATGGCCTTTTCAAGATCAGCAGGTAAAATAGTTACTTTCAGAACTTTTTTACCGGAATAATTACCCTTACCGGTTACAGTTATTGTAGCTGTCTTATTCTTGGCACTTACATTTACATTTCCCGCATACTTCACAGTATAATCTACGCCTTCTTTAAGAACTCCGTTAAGACCCGAAACAACAATCTCAGGTTTGATCTCGCTTCCTGTGTATACTGTCTCAAATCTGTTCTTTTCAGAATTATATGTAAGGCCCATGTATGGATCTGAAACAATATCCTTGAACTTAACGTTAAATGCGCCTGCAGTCAGGTCATCATCCTCTTCTCCAACTCTTACCCAGGTAGTGTTGTTCATCTCATAGAATTCAGGTGCATCACCTGTTACTGTGGCGGTAAGAGTCTGCGTGATTCCTTCCTCATAGGGCTCATAGAAAGTGCTTGATTCTCCTGCCTTGATAAGAGCTTTCTCCTCAAGGAACTTCTTACCCTTTTCATCGGTAACAGTGAGCTTCATGTTGGAATCACATACACCGTTGTTCAGGACTGTAACGATCACGTAAGGTGTATCACCGTTGTAATCATAAGATGCTCTGACCTCAAGGTCAGCTTTCTTGAGTGAAATTGTCCGGCTGTTATTTGCTTCATTGCTGTCATTTTCAGCGGATACTGAAATCACGAAATCTCCGCCCTTACTAAGATCCTTTGGAATGTCAAAAGAGAAATCGTAGGGCTTAACATCACCCGGCATAATATCTACAGAAAGAGTTGATGAAGCCAGTTCTTCTCCATTGTAGCTTGCTGTAGCAGTAACTTTCCTGAGTCTTGAGGTTCCGTTGTTCTTGATATAGAGGCTAAGAGGTATCTTAGCGCCGGCATATGCATCTGATATTGCATAATCAGCTGTTTCGAGTTCTACATCGCTGTATCCTGTTGACTTAAGAACCTTAATTGAACTTGTTACGTTCCAAACGCCCTTATTTCCGCTCTTAGCTTCACTGTAGAGATATGCGACTTTTCCATCTATAAGGCTGAAGGAATCAACATATGCGCTCTCATATGTTAAAAGAGCTGTTCCCCAATTACCACTGTCATAGTTGGAAACTGCAATGTTTCTGCTCTCTGAACTGCTAAGAAGATAATATACATTATTTCCGTTTACTACGAACTTGGTGTCATTGTTCATAGTTCCATCAGGAAGAACATTTGTCAAAGTACTGCCGTTTACGTAGTAAAGACCACCGTTAACGTTGGCCGCAAGGAAATTGCCTGATTTACCCGGAATCTTGGTATAGGAAAGTGCTGATATGTTTCCTTCATAGATCTTAGTTTTGCTTCCATTTGTGTTCCAGATATAAAGCTCCTGATCGGAAGTTGTAAGATCATTGTCCATGTCTGCCGCAAAAGCTACAGAAACACCATTTGAATCAGACTTACCAAAAGCCAGTGAAGTAACTGCCTTGTAGCCTGCTTCTTCGCCGGCAACAGACCAGTTTCCATTTGCGTACTCAGCGCGATAAACAACATTTCCATCTGAGCTTCCGAATATTGCGTCATCCTTATTTACAACGTATGCAAGTGAGAGCTTGGAACCATCCATATAGAGCTTAGGAAGATATGTGTAATGATCCTCAGTCTGAGGGGATCCAAGATCTACAAACTCACCTGTTCCTGCATCGAATCTTGCTACATGTGTACGGAAGGTCTTCATGTAGTCAACAAGTTCTGCATCCTTTGAACCAAATGTTTTGGAAGAATCAAGCCATACAACGTAGATGTATTTGCCATCTGTGTATACTTCAGGCTCATAGTCAGCAGTGTTGTCATCAAGAACTGCCTTGGCATCACTAAATGAATCAGTGTTGGCATCATATATGCTGTATACCAGCTTAGTCTGGTCAAGCGCTCCTCTCTGTGCATCATCTGTTACATAGAGAAGCATTGTTGTTCCATTTGCAGAAACAAACAGCGGTTTTGCAGCGTTATACACATCAGAAACGAGCGTTCCATCAGCTGCAGCCACAGATGACTGTAATGAAGGCATTGCACTCAGTGTTTCAATTATAAGTTCGTCTTCAATGGGAGTCTCTTCCAAAAATCCGTTTTCATCTACGGAGAGCTTCTGGAATCCACCCTTTGATCTGTCATAGATCACATAGTCTCCGGAAATGAGAGCGATGCTGGCAGACTTTTTCGCAAAATATCCTTTAACACCCATTTCGCCGGCAATTGACCACTTATCAAGACCCAGCGGTTTGTTTGTCATTGTCTTGGCAATGATGTTAAATTCAGTCTTTGCCTTACCGTATACACCTGCGGAAACCCACTGACCAAATCCTACACCTGCATAGGGCTCGATTCCGAATCCAAAGGCAAGATTGATATCTCCATACCACTTAGCATCTTCGAAGTTATAACCTACAGTTGTGGAAATGCTGCCTTCAGCAGTAAATTCGCAGTTAACTGTAACAGGAATAACCCAGACAACAAGCTGTTTCTGAAGTGTTGCTGAGCCTTCGATCGTAACAATAACGCAGCCTTCAATGGAAGTTACGCTGTTGCTCCAGGCACCCTCAAGGTAACCAACGCAGTTGATATCTACAGAAGACTCAACACCCGGCATATTTGCCTTAAGGAACTTCTCATCCTGAACATTCTTAAGCCAGTCCTTATCCTTACGCATAAGGTTAGCTTTATAGGCGTCTGCTTTAAACTCCTCAAACTGTTCCTTAATGGACTTCTTTTCACCTGTGGTGGTTGTTGTTACACCTTCAGTTGAGTTATATGAATAAAGCTCATCCTTGTCTATATTGATACCGATTTTGATCTTGTTTTCTTCCAGAACGCAGTTTACAGGAAGCGCAGCAGGAAGAGAAATACTGTATTCCTGACCTCCGAGGATTGGAATATCATCGCTTACCTTAAATCCTGAGGCAGATCCGCCAAGATCAAGTTTGCTGATGACAGGAACAGCATTTGTAACAGTTACGGTGCTTGTTCCCTTGAAGCCGCCATCTGAAGTTGTACAGGTAATTACAGCTGTTCCTGTTGCTACAGCCTTGAGCTTACCTGTTTTGGATACAGTAACCACCTTCTCATTGCTACTTCTCCAGGATACAGACTTGTTGGCTGCAGTCTTGGGGAATACCTGAGCTTTGAGATTAGTACTGTCGTTAACATTCATCGTAACGTTAGCGGGAGTTACAGTTACTCCTGTAACCTTGGATGCATCCTTGTCTTCATCATCGGGAGCAGAAACCTTGTAATTCTTCTTGGCGCTAAGTAAAGGCTTATTATTTGCGCCAATACTTATCTTCTTCAACTCAGCCTCTGTTCCGGAGTAGTTGACTTCCTTGAGATTCTTACAGCCTGCAAATGCACCTGCACCAATCTCGATCACAGTCTTATCAATATATACCTTTGTAACGTTTGTAAGTCCGTCAAAGGAGTTGGTACCAATGTAGGTGATTCCTTTCCCAACAACGACCTGTTCAATTGTCTCAGTATATGTATTCCAGGCAGGAATATCAGAACCGGTATAGTTCTTCATTCTGCCTGTACCGTTTGCCTTATTTACAAGAGAGATAACAAGTTTATTTCCTTCGGAATCATATTTCCACTTGGCGTTCTCACCGCAGTTGCCGGTTCTACCTACGCCGCCTGAGATCTCGACAAAGCGGTTGATAAGTGCATCGATATCATCAGCTTCAAAATAATTGTCTTCATCACCTGCGACGTTGATTAGGAGCTGTCTGTTGGAATCGCTGGGAGCAAGACCAACGCTGTAGGTGTAATAACCCTTATCTCTGAATGCTTCAGAGCTTGATACAATGGTATTTCTGTTGTCGCTGGGCTCACCGTCACTGAATACGATGAGAGTCTTGATTCCTGCCTTTGACTCAGCCATCATTGACTGAGCGGCATCAAAGCCTTTGAGATAGTAAGTTCCGCCGTTGGCGCTCAATCTGTTGGTACTTGCCTTGATTCTTCCTACATCTGTAGTAAAGCCCAGAACTTTTTTGGCATCACTTGCATATGAAACAATACCGATTCTGGTGTTGGAAACACGTCCGCCAACCTTATCAGCAAAAGCACATACCGCTGTCTTTAAGTTCTTTATTCTGTTGCCGGACATACTTCCGGATACGTCAAGAACAAGGATAACATCTCTCTGAGGGAGTGTATTATCCCACTGTTTCCATTCAAAGGATTTGTATAGGTTGCCGGCATCCTTATAACTTGTATTTGTCTTTGGATAGTAGGCTGTAATCTTTTTGGTTGTAACTGAAGGAAGCGCTGAATCCTCCATCTGAGGAAGGCTTCCTGTGAAAATAATGGTATCCATTGAGGAGCAGCCGTCAAAAGCCTTCTCCTCTACCTTTTCAAGATTCTTGGAAAACTCTACTCTCTCGAGGCTGTCACAGCTGTCAAAAGCACTGTTTCCAACCTCAGTGATATTGTCTCCCATGACAACGCCCATAAGCTGATCCATGTCTTTAAAGCTGTTGTCATCGATTACTGTAATATTCTCATCAAATTCAACGAACTGAATGGTGTCCTCAAATGCACCAAAGATATTAGCACCAGCTCCTGACACCTCTCCGGAACCGGTAATTACTGCGGTAGCAGACTCCTGATCAAGCTCCCAGGTAGCATTGCTTCCGCAGTTACCATATACTGTACAGCCTGCAAAAGCATTGCTTCCAATAGATGTTACACTTGAGGGAACATTAATTCTAAGAAGCTTGTCTCCATAGAAAGCCTCACTTTCGATGGTTGTTACACTATCGGGAATAATAACATTCTCAAGATTTGTACATCCGTAGAAAGCTCTTTTTCCAATAGTTGTAACACTTGAAGGAATAGCTATTTCCTTAAGACTTGTAGCACCGTCGCAAGCAGAAGCAGGAATAACCTCCATTCCGTCCGCAAAGATAACGGAAGAAGCAGAATTATAGAAAATACTTCTTCCCATAGTTGTTACAGTTGATGGAATAAGAACTGTTCCAAGATTCTTACAATTATAAAATGCACTCTGGTCGATTTTTGTAAGTCCCTCAGGAAGTACTATCTGTGAAAGTGCTTCACATCCATAGAATGCACTGCTTCCGATAGTTGTAATTCCTTTAGAAACTTTAATCTCTGCCAGATTGTTACATCCATAGAATGCACTGCTAGGAACTGTTTCAAGAGAAGAAGGCAGCACTATCTGTGTCAGCTTTTTACAATAAGCAAAAGCATAGGTGCCCATTGAACTCAGACCTGTAGGTATATTAACCTCTTCAAGCTGTGAACAGTTATAGAAAGCATTAGACTCTATCTTAGTTACGCTTTCAGGAATTACAACCTTCACGAGCTTAGAACAGTAATTAAATGCATGATTGCCAATCTCGGTAACTGTATTTGGAAAAATAATTTTTTCAAGTACTGTAGCGTTAGAGCAAGCATAGGAAGGGATTCTAACAGTACCTTCTTCAAATGTAATTTCCTTTACTGAACCTCTGAATGCATAGTTTCCTACAGTTTCTACATTAGAAGGAATGCTCAAGGTTACAAGAGCTGTTGCGCCATCAAATGCATAGTTTCCAATCTTGTTCAGAGAATCAGGAAGCTCTACATCTGCAAGAGCTTTACAATTCTGGAAAGAGTAAGTTCCGATAGAAACTACCCCTTCCGGAATATTTACACTCTTTATAGTCGCATTTGATTTAAATGCGTTATTTCCAATTGCTGTAACAGTATACTGATCGTCAATTACAGCAGGTATATCAACTTTTTCGTCAGATCCTGTATATGCGGTAATTGTGGCATTGGTTCCGGAAACTGTGTAGGTGAAGTCACCGGAAGTCATCTCAGCTTCAAACTCAGCTTCTTCCTCAACCTCATATTCCCAGTACTCTTCATCTGGATTCTCCGGGGTCTCAGGTTCAACAATGAGAAGATCTAAAGGATACAGATCCTCATGCCATGAATAATCCTCACCGGTATCATATTCAGGCTCTTCAATATCATACGAGTATTCTACATACCCGGGCGCATTTTCTTCGATCTGCGCATCTTCAGTCTCAATCATAGCTGCATCATCGTAAGATTCAGATGCCACAGCCTGAAGCGGCAAAGCGGAAAATGCTGTCATGAATGCAAGGCCCAACCCCAGCACTCTTTTCAATACATTTCCTTTCATTACTGAAAGCTCCTCCTTGGTAATTTAGTGAAAACCGGTCAATATTATAGCATAACTTAACTCCATATTCACTAATTAAAATCGTAGATAAAAAACATATTTGAGGGCAAAAAAAGGCACTCACAATCTCTGTGAGCGCCTGTAAATTATGCCGAGTAATGATTAAGCGAATGGATTCTCTGTAGGATAAGGAAGTGATGCAGGCTGGTTGTAGCCGATTACTTCTGCTCCTGCGTACTTGAATACCTCATAAAGAGCCTTGCCGAAGTGTCCGAAAGCAACTGCTCCGTGGTGAGGGAAGTTGTGCTGGATGAGAATGTGTCTGTAGAATCTTCCCATCTCAGGAATAGCGAATACACCGATACCACCGAAGGACTGTGTAGCTACAGGAAGAACCTCACCCTGTGCAACATATGCCTTAAGATGATTGTCAGATGTGCTCTGAAGTCTGAAGAATGTGATATCGCCGGGGATGATGTCACCCTCAAGTGTTCCCTGTGTTACTTCCTCAGGAAGGTTTCTAGCCATGATTCTCTGGAACTTCATCTCGCAGCTTGAAAGCTTGCTTGTGCAGGTATTTCCGCAGTGGAAGCCCATGAATGTATCTGTGTGCTTGTAGTCGAACTTGCCCTTGATGGACTGCTCATACATATCTGCAGGTACAGAGTTGTTGATATCAAGAAGTGTAACAGCGTCATCAGATACGCAAGTTCCGATGAACTCTGAAATAGCACCGTAAATATCTACCTCGCAGGATACAGGAATTCCTCTTCCTGTAAGTCTTGAGTTAACGTAGCAAGGAACGAAACCAAACTGTGTCTGGAATGCAGGCCAGCACTTACCGGCGATTGCAACATACTTCTTGCCGCCTCTGTGTCCCTCGATCCAATCAAGAAGTGTAAGCTCATACTGAGCAAGCTTCTCAAGGATTTCAGGCTTCTTGTTGCCTGCGCCAAGATCCTTCTCCATATCAGCCTTGATCTCAGCGATTCTGGGATCACCTGCGTGCTTGTTGAAGGACTCGAAAAGATCAAGCTCTGAGTTCTCTTCAATCTCTGCACCGAGGTTGTAGATCTGCTGGATAGGTGCGTTACAAGCAAGGAAGTTCATAGGACGAGGACCGAAAGAAATAACCTTAAGGTTAGCAAGTCCATCAAGTGCTCTTGCGATCGGAACGAACTCGTTGATCATCTTAGCGCACTCCTCTGCTGTTCCAACAGGATACTCAGGAATATAAGCCTTTACGCCGCGAAGGTGAAGGTTGTAGCTAGCATTGAGCATTCCGCAGTAAGCATCACCTCTGCCGTCGATAAGGTCACCCTGTGACTCCTCTGCAGCTGCGCAGAACATTACAGGTCCATCGAATTTCTGAGCAAGCAGTGTCTCTGAAATTTCAGGTCCGAAGTTGCCAAGATATACGCAAAGTGCATTACATCCTGCCTTCTTAACATCCTCAAGAGCCTCAAGTGTCTGAGTCTCGCTCTCGATGATGCAAACAGGACACTCATAAACGTCCTTATCGTTAAAGTTCTTCTTGTATGCCTCTACAAGTGCCTTTCTTCTGTTTACTGCAAGTGAAGCTGGGAAGCAGTCACGGCTTACAGCAACAAGTCCAATTTTTACCTCTGGAATGTTAATCATAAAAAATCCCCTTTCTAAACCCTTAAAAACTATATTTGTAGGCTTTCGCCCGGTTAACTAAATTATTTATGTCAATAACAAGTAAATATCATTATAACTGTGCAAGCTCTTTATAATCATCCTTAAGATCTGTATAGAGTTTCTGATAAAGCTTGTGATACTTAGCATACTTCTCAGCGTTCTCTGCTACAGGTGCTGTTTCAGCTGACTTGGTAATGATCTTGTCGCAGGCAGCCTGAACACTCTCAAATATTCCACTTCCTACACCGGCGAGAATAGCAACGCCAAGTGCGGGACCCTCTTCCTGTTTGATAGTAGCTACGTTGCAGCCATAGAGATCAGAAAGCATCTGTCTCCAGATCTTGCTCTTACCACCGCCGCCGCAAGCCATCATATCATTAACCTTAACACCCATTTCGTTAAGAATCTCATTGCAATCACAAAGTGAATAGGAAACACCTTCCATAACTGCTCTCAAGAGGTGCTTTTGTGAATGGAAGCCTGAAAGTCCGAAGAATACGCCTCTTGCCTCTGCATCGAGATGAGGTGTTCTCTCACCGTTAAGATAAGGCAGATATACAAGTCTGTCACTTCCTACAGGAACGCTCTCAATATCCTCGTTGATAAGATCATAAGGATCTACGCCAAGCTCCTGTGCTTTGGTAATATAGCTCTGGCAGAAGTTATCTCTGAACCACTTAAGTGAGAAACCTGCAGCCTGTGTAACCCCCATGATATGCCATGCACCGGGAACAGCGCAGCAGCAGGTATGTACACGTCCCTTAGGATCGATGCTTACTTTATCTGTGTGAGCAAATACAACTCCGGAAGTACCGATTGTAGTAAATGCTGTACCTTCCTTAACGACACCGGTTCCGACAGCAGCTGCTGCATTATCGCCGGCACCACCAACTACTACAGTCTCAGTTGAAAGACCAAGATCTGCGGCAACGTCAGCCTTAACTTTGCCTGTAACTTCGCAGGACTCATACATCTTGCCAAGAAGTGCTCTGTCAATCTCAAGCTTATCAAGAACTTCCTGTGACCAGTCTCTCTTGGCTACATCCATGAGCTGCATACCTGAAGCATCTGAAACCTCAGTAGCAAACTCGCCTGTAAGAATATATCTGATATAATCCTTAGGAAGAAGGATGTGTTTACATCTCTTGTAATTCTCGGGCTCATTCTTTCTAACCCAGAGAATCTTGGCAGCGGTCCAACCTGTAAGAGGTGGATTGGCTGTGATCTCAATCCATTTCTCTCTTGGCATGATCTTAAGCATATCTTCTACTTCTGCGCCAGTTCTCTGATCACACCAGATAATTGAAGGTCTGATAACCTCACCATTCTCATCCAGCATTACGAGACCGTGCATCTGTCCTGAAATACCGATACCTTTGATCTCATCGGGCTGTGCGCCAACCTTTTTAACCACCTCTTTAACAGTGTATAAAACTGCATCTCTCCAGTCCTCAGGTCTCTGCTCTGCCCAACCGTTATGAGGTGTAAGAAGATCGTACTCCTTGGATACGGAACCAAGTGCTACTCCGTTCTCATCAAAAAGTACAGTCTTAGTAGCCGATGTTCCAACATCAATTCCTAATAAGTATCTCATACCTTTTCTCCAATCTTGTATTTACCCTTAAAACCTGATGTGTGTACGTTAACACATCACTTAAAATATTAAAAAGGAACCCAGTGTTTGTCAAGAGAACAGCCCCCATAAAAATAACCAAAAATCAGGGGCAAAAACTGATAATAATTCCTTTTTTCCAAATTTAAATATTCTGTTCAATATGTATGCTAAGCTCGGTGTAATTAATCTTATTTGGCTGTATGCCATAGGCAAGATAGTTAAATAACAGCTCCAGCGGCAATTCTCCCTGTTTCTCCGGTTCCTGACAGATCGTAGCGCTTATGATACCGTCTCTGAACATATCATATTGGATAGGAACAAGGTCATTGGTGATTATCTTGATCTTATTTTTCTTATCCTCGGCGGCGATTATCCTGCATATGCTGTAATCCATAGGATTGATCACATATACAACATTTGTCTCGGGAGCTTTTTTGAGCATCTGCCTTACAGCTCTCTTATTCTGAGCCTTATCGGAGGTAATATCCCATTTCCCCAAAATCTTCATCTCGGGATAACGCATATCTGCTTCATTCAAAAAGCCGTGTATTCTCTCATCGGCACTTTCACGAATGCTTCCGAACTCCGAAAAGAAACATACTCTCGAATCTGCCCCGCCTGTCATAGCGGCAAGTCCGGCTGCCAATCTTCCTGAAGACACATAGTCGCAGCCCACATAAGCTATGGAATCAATACCCTCAATCTTACTGTTATAGAATACTATCGGAAATGGTCTCTTCCTTGCTTCATCAGCAATAAGCTTATTGATAGATGAATCCTTGCCAAGAATGCAGGCACCGTCATAGTGGCCTATAGTCTCTGATAATTCCTTAAGAAGCTTCTCTTCATCAGCAGTCTTTTCAGGATAATCAAAAACATCAGTCTCTACTCCGTAGGCCTTGAGTTCCTGAATTTTCTTCTCAGCGCTCTGTCTTACCGGGATAAAAAAGGGATTGTGCAGAGTCTTGGGCATCATATAGAGAAACTTGAGTTTCTTCTTCATAACCGCAAGGCCCTGCGCCACCCTGTTAGGCTCATAATTAAGTTGTTCCATGGCCTTCTCAACCTTGGTTCTGGTCTCAGCCTTCACATAACCTCTGTTGTGAAGGACTCTGTCGACAGTACCTATTGAAACACCGGCCATCTTAGCAATTTCAATTATTGTCGCCATCTATATCAATATTTTCTCCGAACAGACCCTCATATGCTCCGTCCTTGATCTCGGAAGCATCCTTGTGGGCCAGAAGCCATTTATTGGTTGCGAAAAGAGTTCTGTCATCCAGGTTCTTACCTGCTGTCTTGGCATTGCCAACATTGGTTCCCTTGGGAAGTGCAACAAGTACCTTGAAGCCCTTAGCCTTATCTGCATGGCAAGGTGCATAGTGAAGAGTTGTTGCATAAACCTCTACAAGTACTCCCTTAGGCACGAAGAATGCCTTAACCTTGGATGTATCAAGCTTGCCGT
The DNA here is from genome assembly GCF_000420845.1 of Butyrivibrio sp. AE3009. GTDB lineage: Bacteria > Bacillota > Clostridia > Lachnospirales > Lachnospiraceae > Butyrivibrio. The sequence goes on from NZ_ATVS01000003.1 coordinate 80,664, forward strand.
CCTCAAGATCTGAAAGTCTTGCAAGAAGAAGGACAAAGTCCTCAGTACCCAGGTTGAACTCGCTGTCTCTGTGATACTCAAGGCAGTTGAGCTTGGTGTTGTGACCGTTGCAATAACCGAACTGGAAAGGCATGCCACCAAAGAGGCTTGTTCCAAGTTCCTCAGTCTGAGCAAGCTTATGGAGTTCTTCCTCTTCAGGCTTGTAAACAACATCATCAGGAAGGGGTGAGCACTCGTCAAGAGTCTTAAGGATCTGATCTACCTCGTAGCCCTCAACTACTCTTCCATAGGTCTTGAACTCAGGATCTGTAACATTAATAAACTTCATAACTCCTCCAATCTGTATGAATCTATATAGTTTTTGTAGCCCGATTTTTATCATACATTTTTAATAATTATCATTCTACTGTGTTTTGCACAAAAAAATCTTCCAATATTTTGCTATTATCACAACAAATATTGCCTAATCATCTTGCAAACCATAAGCAAATAAAGTATTATTTACACGATAAATAACTATTATGAATGCAGAGTAGACCTTGAAGCGTCAAGTGCCGAGTGAACAGGGAGTTGTCATTCGGACGAAGGAAATGATTATTCCGCGGTTTTTTGGTCGCATCCCGCTGCTACATCAAAAGGCTTATACTGTGTCCTCCGATGTGGTTAAAGGAAAAACTGCAAAGGAGGTAATTTTATGTCAGAAAGTACAAAAACAGTATCAATCAAACACTCTTCACTGAGCAGACTCAAAGAAACCAAAGTCCTCACCTTTTGCGGTATGATGGGCGCACTTGCCATTGTTCTTGGCTATGTGGCAACTATTAAATTCGGACAATATGTCAGAATTGGTTTTTCAGGACTTCCCAATCAGGTTATCGATTACCTTTTCGGCCCCTGGGTCGGCGCAATATTCGGGGGTGTAATGGATATAGTTAAGTGGTTTATAAGCGGTGACGGCGATTTCTTCATCGGTTTTACCTTTACAGCAATGGCAGGCGCTATTATCTATGGCCTCTTCATCTTCAGGAAGCCTGTTACAGTATGGAGAGTCGTATTATCTCAGCTTTGCGTTAAGATTTTCTGCAACATCTTTCTTAACACTCTTTGGCTTAACCTTCTGTACGGCAAGGCTATTGAAGCAATATTGCCCGCAAGATGCATATCAAACGCAGTAATGCTTCCTATCGATTCATTTATCATGTATATCATGCTTCAATTTGTGAAAAATGTTATCAAACCTCATTTTGATAACTAATGAAGGCAAATATTAAGCCGGAGCTATGAACAGCTCCGGCTTTGTTTTTGTACATTATGTAATTTAAGATTATTACCAGTCAAGAAGACTGCTCTCAGCTTTTTTGTCACGCATCATCAGTTCGTTAAGAACTTCTTCGGGCGACTTGCCGTTAAACAATATGTCATTGACGCCCTTAACTATAGGCATCTCAACATCATATTTCTCAGCGAGCTTAAGCGCTGCCTTGGCACTGTAGACACCTTCCACAACCATGTGAACCTCGTCCATGGCTTCCTGCATTGACTTGCCCTGTCCGATCAGTATTCCGGCTCTTCTGTTTCTTGAATGCATTGAGGCGCAGGTAACAATCAGATCACCTATTCCCGAGAGTCCGCTGAAAGTCTCAAACTTACCTCCCATAGCCATTCCAAGCCTGCCAATCTCAGCAATTCCTCTTGTTATCAGCGCAGCCTTGGCATTATCTCCACAGCCGTAGCCATCGGCCATTCCGGCAGCCAACGCGATTACGTTCTTAAGGGCAGCTCCAATCTCAATACCAAGCATATCCGGACTGATATACACTCTGAAAACATTGCTCATGAATGCATTCTGAATATATCTGGCTATTTCCTTATCAAAGGCACCTACGACAATTGTAGTCGGTAATCCCTTGCCAACTTCCTCAGCGTGTGAAGGACCGGACAGAACACAAACATTGCATCCGGGAATCTCATCCAGGATAACATCCGACATCACCATCAGGGTGCTCTCTTCTATTCCCTTGGTGCAATTAACAATGATCTGCTTATGTTCCTCGTTATCAAGATCAATGTAAGGTGCAATTTTCTGTACTGTTTCCCTCATATGCGCTGAAGGAACAACCAGCACAATTATGTCCTTATCCTTTACAACTTCTTCAATATTACAAGTAAACTTCACGCTGTCCGGCAAAATAACTCCGGGAAGCTTGTCCTCATTTCCATGATAAGCAGTAAGCTTATCAACCGTTTCCTGTGTTCTGCTCCAAATGATGCAGTCGTGTCCGTTATTGGAAAGAAGGTATGCCAATGCTATCCCCCAGCTTCCGGCTCCGACTATTCCTACCTGTTTGCCCAAATTTTCCCTCCAGAAATTATTATGTTATCAGTCAACCTTGTTCTTCTTAAATACGTAGGTTTTTCTCTCCTGACCAGCAAGGAGCTTTTTGATATTTCCTCTGTGCTGATAAAAAGCAAGTGCTGCAAGAAGAGCAAGTATAATGTAGACCTCAATAAGCTCTCCCTGAGGAATTGCGCCAAAAAGACCCATCTGTCCATAAATAATGGTCATTACCAGCAGCGCAGTATAATAGAAAAGGCTGCATACAGACACGATATGGAAAAGATTGAAGGGAACAAAGAAAGAAAGAACTCCCATCAATATGAAGAGCCAGTTAAACTGGATTCCAAGGTAAATTGTATATCCTGCGGTACATGCAATTCCTTTTCCGCCCTTAAAATGAAGGTTAACGGGAAAATCATGTCCCAAAATGGTTCCAAGTGCGGTATATGTCATGTATAGAATGATGTAATCCGGATTGTTCCTGCCAAACATAAGGTATGTGGCTAAAATAGCAGCCATACACTTAAGAATATCGCCAAGAAGAACAATGCCTCCAGCCTTAGGTCCCAGAACTCTCAAGGTGTTGGTGGTTCCGGCATTTCCGCTTCCGACCTTTCTGATATCAACACCCTTTATTTTGCCATAAAGGATCGCTGTCTGAAAAAGGCCGAAAACATATCCCACAATAATACAAAAAAATCTCTCTCCCAACAAATTCATATCACTTATCCTCTTTCCTCTCCCTGATTATAAATCTAAGCGGTGTTCCCTTGAATCCAAAGGCTTCCCTTATCTGATTCTCGATATATCTTGTGTAACTAAAGTGCATCAGCTTCTTGTCATTAACAAAGATAACAAAGGTCGGAGGCTTAACTGCAGCCTGAGTGATATAGTAGAGCTTGAGCATCTTGCCCTTGTCACTTGGTGGCTGCTGCATTACTACAGCTTGTGTCATGATCTCGTTAAGGACACCGGTTGCCACTCTCATAGCGTGATTTTCACTGACCATGTCAATCATGTCATAGAGTTTAACAAGTCTCTGCCCTGTCTCAGCGGAAATGAAAATTATCTCCGCATAATTCATAAAGGAAAGGGTATTTCTGATATCCTTGGTAAATTCCTTGACGGAATGATTGTCTTTTTCAATAAGATCCCATTTATTAACAGCAATGATAACTGCCTTACCACTCTCATGTGCAATTCCGGCAATCTTGGCATCCTGCTCGGTAACACCTTCCTCAGCATTGATAACAAGGATGGCGATATCCGCTCTCTCAACTGCGCCAACAGTTCTTACGATCATGTAGTGCTCGAGCTCATCCTTAACCTTATTCTTCCTGCGAAGTCCGGCGGTATCGATAAAGGTATATTTCTTACCGTTGTATTTAACTTCAGTATCAATGGCATCTCTGGTGGTTCCGGCAACATCAGATACAATAAGTCTGTTCTCTCCGATAAGCTTATTGATAATAGAGGATTTGCCAACATTTGGTTTACCAATGATAGCGATCTTGGTATTCTCATCTTCTTCCTCGCTGGTTGAATCCTTGGAAAAATGGCTTACAACTTCCTCAAGGAGATCACCGATACCCTGCTTATTTATTGCTGATATTGGAAATGGCTCGCCAATACCTAGATTGTAGAACTCGTATACATCAAGATTGTCTCTGTTGTAATTATCTACCTTGTTAACACACAGAACCACAGGCTTGCCGGAGCGTCTGAGCATATCGGCAACCTTGTCATCTGCATCGGTAAGTCCCTGCTTAACATCCACCATAAAAAGAATGACATCCGCGGTATCAATAGCAATCTGTGCCTGCTCTCTCATCTGAGAAAGGATGATGTCCTTGGAATCAGGCTCAATACCACCGGTATCTATCAGGGTAAAGCTGTGATTAAGCCATTCCACGTCCTGATAAATTCTGTCTCTTGTTACGCCGGGTGTGTCCTGCACAATGGCAATTCTGCTACCTGCAAGAGCATTAAATAGTGTTGATTTTCCGACATTTGGTCTTCCGACTACAGCTACAATATTTTTTCTACTCATAAAAATTCCCTTACTTAATAAAACAATTATTCAGGCTCTACTCCAAACAGAGCACAAGCCAGATAGTATCCGTCACATTTTGATATGCCCACATCCACGGACAAAGCCTTGGAAATATCTCCGATGGTCACATCATCGAGAAGGTAATCCTCCCCGCTTCTAAGAAGGTTCTCAGGAAGATACAACCGTTCTCCCAGTTCTTTGCCGGTCAGCTGTTTAATTATATCCTGACCTGTCAACAGTCCCGATACTGTTATCCTCTCGCCAAAAAACTCATTTATTATCTCATAAACATGTATCTTTATGCCAGGGGAAATTTCTGTAACTTTTTCCGCCAGCTCTTTAATACAAGGATAAACAAGTCTTCCGGTAGCCAGTGATATCTCTTGGCTAAAGCTCTTAACTTCATCACCATAGCGCTCTATTATGCGTTCTACAGCATCATCAAACTCATTTATCAGAAGTCTCATCATTCCAACGCCGTTCTCAAGCTGTATATAGCCGTCATAGCGCTCTTCCTCCGGGAAATCCCTTCCTGCCAGGAAATACCACTCGTCACTGGCATGGATGAAATGAATGCCGTGCTCGTCATAGACCTTTTTCTGCCAGCTCTCAATCTCATCGATGACCTTAGCTGCATCTTCGCTGTTAAAGGGTTCCAGAGGATAGAGCCCATCGCGGTATTTAGAAAGTCCCACAGGAACAACCGATACACTCTGAAGATTAGGAATATACTTGGTAAGATCCGAAATGGATCTTGTGAGTTCCTCTCCATCATTGACACCTTTGCAAAGAACTATCTGGCCGTTTATTTCGATTCCTGTGCCTGGAGCACAGAGTCTGTCAACCTTCTTAAGAGCGTCCCCTGCGAATCTGTTCCCCAGCATCTTGCAGCGCAGTTCCGGGTTGGTGGTCTGGAATGAAACGTTTATCGGAGACAGATGATACTTAAGGATTCTGTCTATATCCTTGTCGGACATATTGGTAAGTGTAACGTAATTACCCTGCAAAAAAGACAATCTTGAATCATCATCCTTGAAATACAAGGTCTCTCTCATGCCCTTGGGCATCTGATCAATAAAGCAAAAGATACATTTGTTGCTGCAGGATCTGTAATCATCCATAAGTCCATTTTCAAACTCTATTCCCAGATCCTCGTCAAAATCCTTGTCAATATCAAGAAGCCACTCTTCTCCGTCTTTCTTTCTTATAAGAATATCCAGGTGGTCTTCCTGAACCATATATTGGAAGTCGAAGATATCCTCTATGATCTCATCATTGATCTTCAGAAGAACATCTCCCGGTTCAATGTTCATTTCTTCGGCAATACTGCCTGGCATTACCATGCTTATGACATGGCCTGTATATTTTTTCAATAGCCTATTCCTCTTTTTAAACGCCTAAAATAAGGGTGCATACTGTACCAGCACAAAGCACCCCAATTCACCCGCTATTTCTTCCATTATACATGAAATTCCTTGACGTGTCAGTAGCTGTAATGATAAAACAGTATATGGTAAAGATTTGAATTTTCAAATATAAAGGGGACAACTATGCCGGATTTTCACTCTCTTGAGGGCACTATTCCCGTAGCGCCGCTCAATCTTATCGTAATGGAGTCAGCCAAGGAACTTGGAGAAAGTGTTAACAAATACATTTCCCAGTTCAGACATGAACTCTACAAAATGCCGGAGAACGACCCGGCTTTCCACGGTTACGTTAAGGACAATTATAAAATAAGCTACAATCTTGACCGTTTCGGAAGCGGTGAAGCTAAGGCTACCATCAAGGAGTCGGTTCGTGGAAATGATGTTTACATTCTTACAGATGTCTGCAACTACAGTATCACCTACAAAATGTATAACTACCTCAACCACAAATCTCCGGACGATCATTATCAGGATTTAAAAAGAGTTATCGGTGCCATAACCGGTAAGGCCAAGAGAATAAATGTTATCATGCCCTTCCTCTATGAAGGAAGACAGCACAAGAGAAACGGAATGGAATCTCTGGATGCAGCCCAGATGTTCAAGGAGCTCCACGACATGGGTATTGCCAATTTCATCACCTTTGATGCCCATGATCCCAGAATCTCCAATGCCAAGCCTCTTGGAGGTTTCGATAACTTCCTGGCTTCCTATCAGTTCATGAAGGCTCTTCTGTCACATATTGATGATCTTATTGTAGATAAGGATCATCTTACCGTTATCTCTCCCGATGAGGGAGCTCTCGACAGAGCTGTATATTTCGCCAACGTAATCGGCGCAGATACAGGTATGTTCTACAAGAGACGTGACTATGCACACGTGGTTAACGGAACCAACCCCATCGTAGCACATGAATTCCTTGGTTCTGATATCTCAGGCCGCGATGTAATTATCATCGACGACATGATCTCATCAGGATCTTCCATGATCGATACTGCCAAGCAACTTAAGAACATGGGTGCCAAGAGAGTATTTATCTGCACTACCTTCGGTCTGTTCACCGATGGAATGAGCAAGTTTGATGAAGGCTATGAGAAACACTATTTCGATGCCGTTATCACCACCAATCTTACTTATATGAACGAGGATGTTAAGTCCAGAGAATATCTGTACATTGCAGATATGGGCAAATTCCTTGCAACCATCATTGATTTCCTTAATCATGATGCATCAATGTCAACGGTTAACATGCCCACAGACAAGATTCACGAGATTGTCGGCAAATACAACTCCGGTTGTAAGACTCCCGAAGAACTCTTTGACTGATCCTTACATTTTCAAACATTATCAAAGCCAGAGCACTGCTGCTCTGGCTTTTGTTTTGCATTTCGTTATTTATCGCATTACTTGTTGGTCTTAGTCACATGATATATTCTGACGTAACATTTACCTGAGAAATATTTGGCATGGTCTCCGGTATAAGATACTCTCTGATTATTCTTCCAGATAATACCTTTGCCGTTTCTCTCATATCCATCGGTTATCGTTATTCCATTTTTGTCATAACCCATAAGTATCATGTAATGGGTAATATTATACTTCTTGGTGCTTACAGGATCATGGCACCAGATAATATCGCCGGGCTGTGCATTGTTAGCCTTAAGAAATTCATATATCTGAGATTTTCCAAGCTTTTTCTTGGAATCTATTATCTTATAATTGCCGGGAGTTGAGTATCTTCCGATGCCAAGTGCGTTTTCCCATATCTGGTCTGTAAAGGCACAGCACTGTATTGATTTGACTTTGCCCTTATATTTATAGGTCGGCTTGAATCTGCCCTTAAGAGAATTCACATAGGAATTGATGGCATTGACTATAGGATTGGATTCCCTGAAATCATCAATTTCCAAGTTCCTCTCATTTTCATAAAAATACTCATCGACCGCCCATGTAGCGTACAAGGTCACATCTTCAGTGATCTCAAAGGTGTATCCTGCTGAATAAACGCAGGAAGAATCTCCGGTAAAGCTCCAGCCCCAGAAAGAATAACCCTCTCTTATGGGTTCAAGGTAGGAAATCATTACGATATCGCCTTTTTTATAGGTATTATCGTCCATTGGAATGTCAGTAACATCATTCTCTTCACAGACATATCTTACCGTAAAATACTCTTCCGGATCACTCTCTTTATTGCTCTTATTACCTGCTGATCTGCCGGTATTATTATCTTCCTGAGGCTGACTGTTTTCTTCCTCGCGGCAATCGGAATCATCGTAATCTATAATATAGTCCGTATCATCAGTTGCCGGTTCCTCATACTCATCGTCAGGGGTCACATCCTCCTGTTCATCAGGATAGGTATCCCCGGAATAATCTTCGGATTCAGGTTCAGATTCCTCGATAATATCTATCATTTCCTCATCCGCAGCACCGTAATCGTCATATGAAAGCTCATCGGAAATCTCCAATTCCTCTTCAAAGGATGCTGTCTCCAGCTCTGTCTCAGAAGCATTGGCAAATATTCCGAAAGCATTAAAAGCTAATATGGTTGAAAGAAGAACCCCGGCTCTTCTGTAGATGAATCCATTCATCATTTTTCCTCCGTATAAATAGATTTGGCGGCGAAATCCTTTTCTGTGCCAGATGTAAGCATATACTTAGTTTGATTATAAAGCAAACAAAAGCGGCCGGTCAATTAATATTGTATAAAATCAATTTTGTTCCTGAGCCTCAGCCGCATCAAAGAAAAGCATAACCGTAAACATATCCCCGTCCAGCCTTATTTCAAACTTTCCGCCCTGGGCTGTGGTAAGGTTCTTGGCAATTGACAGGCCAAGACCGCTCCCTTCCGTTGTCCTTGACACATCACCTCTTATGAATCTCTCTGTAAGCTCAAGCTCGTCAACATTAAGTTCTGAGGCTGAAATGTTTTTTACAGAATAAACAACCTGTTTCTTGCCGGTATTTTCATCGTTTCGATAGGTCAGAGCCATGTGAACTCTGGTACCTGCCAACGAGTATTTGCAAATATTGTTGATCAGATTCTCTATTACTCGCCACAAGTGCCTGGGATCAGCCATTACCTCCATGTTTGGTTCCTGATAGCGAAATACGGCATGAAGTTCGCTTTTTTCAAGCTTCTCATGGAATTCTCCCAGGGTCTGGTTAATGAGTTCCACGAAATTTATTCTCGTCAAGGAAATGTTTATATTTCCTGATGTAATCTTGGATACTTCCACCAGGTCTTCCGTAAGTTGTTTCAGCTTGTTTGACTTGACGTCAAGAACCTCAATGTACTCTCTAACACGCCTATTATCAATGTTTTCTCTTTTCATCAGATCTACATAGTTAATGATCGATGTAAGCGGAGTCTTGATGTCATGAGAAACATTGGTTATAAGATCCGCCTTTAATTTTTCGTCTTTCATACTGGTATTGACTGCTTTTTTAATTCCATCGCCTATAGAATTAACGGCTATTGCAAGAGGTATATTATCAGCATGAAGCATATTTAAATTAACCTTGTCATCTATATCGCCGTTCTGAATATTCTCTATAACCTGAATTATCCCTGCTCTGTGAAGATTCTGCCTGTAATTATATATCCCCACAAGAGCGTCCATAACACAGGCCAAAATAATACCGGTTATCCCAAGGTTCACCAGCAGTATATTCAGCACTACAAAAGTAAGATATGGTATCCAGGTGCGAGCTATGACATTGCCATTATCGGTTGTCCGCATAATAATATCTCCGGCAGCATTGCCGATCAAGCTTAGAATGCTATCCTTCCACAATCTGCCACCCTTAAGCTTGGCAATAAGAGAACATTCGATAAACAGCAATCCGGCATCCATAATCATTGACATCACAGCCACAGCATACGGGAACATGGGAGTTTGCATTATTCTTCCAATACCGATTCCGCTAACATAACTAAAGGTAAAAAGCGCGATCACAGGAACTGCCATCACAACGCTTCCCATAAAAACAATAACTTCAGTAAACATCCTATGACCGGTGTCACCATCCCGCTCAGGCTGTATAGTCCGTAAATTTGAATATAATACAAAGAGATATAATACTGCAGCAATCGCAATAAGTATAAAAAACTGCCTTCTCGATAATATAATTCCATCACCTGCAGCAATAATAGTGATCAAAAAAGCTATAGCGGCTGCCAGCACATGCTGCGAAACTCTCAGTGCTCTGACATTCTTCCCCAAAAAAACAATCATCGCACTTCATCCTCAATTTTATATCCTACGCCCCACACCACCTTAAGATACTTGGGTTCCTTGGGATTTATTTCTATTTTTTCCCTTATATGTCTGATATGCACTGCAATTGTATTGTCTCCGCGACCGTTAATATCATCCCAGATATTCTCGTATATCTGTTCAATTGAATAAACCTTTCCCTTGTTCCTTATAAGGAAAGAAAGAATATTATATTCAATCGGAGTCAGTCTTATCATTTCACCAAATACCGTTACTTCCTTGGAATTGTCATCCACCATAAGACCGCCTACGCTGTACACGTTCTGCTTCTGCTCATAGCTGCCAAGATCTTTGTACCTTCGAAGGCTGGACTTAACCCTTGCCACAAGCTCAAGAGGATTGAAAGGCTTGCATATATAATCATCAGCTCCTACATTAAGACCAAGAATTTTGTCCGCATCCTCTGATTTGGCGGACAAAAATATGATCGGTATCTTGCTGAACTGTCTAAGCTCCTTAACAAGCCGTATTCCATCCATTCTGGGCATCATTACATCAACAATGGCAAGCTGTACTCTGACACCCTTAAGTACTTCCAGAGCCTCAACCCCATCATAGGCTCGCAAAGTCATGTATCCTTCCTGCTCAAGATAAATCTCAATAGCATCGACGATCTCCTTATCATCGTCAACAATCAGAATATTGTCCATTACACTACTACACTCCCTAAACTTTATAGATCAATTTACTCTCTTATAGATAAAAAGGCACATAAATTGCCTCTTTCGTCATGATGCACCCTATGGGAAAACAGAAAATCGGGATTACATCTTGTACAGACATCAGTAACACTGATATTTTCTTCCTTAACTCCTGCTTTCTTAAGACACAGCTTGATAGCATTCCATAGGTACAATCTGTATTTATTATTTGGATATGGCACAAGAATGGAATTATCCATAAGTTCCTTCTCTGTATATGCCTCGGAAAATTCTGTAGCAACGTCCTCACCAATTTCATAGCAAGGTCCGCAGATTGACGGTCCAATGGCGCAAATACAGTCAGAAGGCTCAGTCCCATAGTTTTCCTTCATCTTTGCAAGAGTTGCTGCTGCAATATTTCCTTTTGTCCCCTTCCATCCGGAGTGGGACAGCCCTATTGCCCTGTGAACAGGATCCACAAAATAGATCGGTGGACAGTCCGCATGAAATGTTCCGAGAATAATTCTGGGAACATTGGTCACAAGGCCGTCTATATCGGTATAATCGCGGGCAATGGCAGGACCTTTTCCTCTATCTTTCTCCGTAACAACCATCACATTGGTTGTATGAGTCTGGAAAGTCAGTACAAAGTCATCAAGAGTCCGACCATGACCGAGAACATCCGCTATTCTTCTGTAATTCTCATCAACAGCATCCTTCTCATCGCCTCTTGTATAGCTGAGATTCATCTCACTGTAGCAGCCCTTACTGACACCGCCCAGTCTGGTGCTGAAAAGATGATCGATAAAATCAATTTCCTGAAGTCTTGGGAAGGTAAGATAAGTCACTCCTTTAACCGTCTGAACGATCATTTTGCCCTTGCCTTCACACCTTTTTACCTGAATATCCATATTTGCCCCCATACATTTATTCCATATAATCAAAAGCATTCTTAAGCCACCTTAAGGTAACTGCGCTCTGCTCTCCGCTAATAGCTATTACATCGTATCTAATGGGAATATCTTCGGATTTAAGAAAAGAATATAGAAAATATCTCGAAACTCTGGAAATCTGTCTTTGTTTGCGAAAATCCACGGCTGTCTCCGGTTCTCCGCATTTATCATCCTTGCGATACTTAACTTCTATAAAGCAATAGTAGTCGCCATCCCTTGCTATTATGTCAATCTCACCGCTTCTGATTCTGTAATTCCGCTTAATAATACGGGCACCCATCTGTTTGATATAATCAGCGGCTATGTCCTCATACCAGGTGCCTTCAGTTCTTTTATTCATAATATTATCAACCAATCTAACATAATTTTGTGTTCATTCTGTGTAAAATCTGCTATTTTTTCTCTTTTGCCTTAATTTTGTCCATAGCATCTACAAAAACAAGGATTTCAGCCACAACTTCATAGAGCTCAGGAGGTATCATCTCACCGATTTCGAGTCTGGAAAGAGTATCTGCTAGCTTATCGTCTTCATGGACAGGGATGTTGTTATCTCTTGCCTGCTCTATGATTTTTTCTGCCAGCGCGCCTTTGCCGGAGGCAATTACTTTGGGAGCTCCGTCTTCATTGGGATCATAGCCCAGCGCAATGGCGGTTTTGATCTTTTGTTTCTGATTATCAGGCATAATTCACCTCATTCATTTATGCCCTGGCGTCAAAAGAAGCCGTTGAAATAATAGGCATTTTGTTTACCTCAAACATCTCATCCACAGCAGAATCCTCTCCGTCCATTTCATCCTGAAGATGCATCCTGACTGTCACTGAATATCCTCTTTTCTCAAGTCTTTCATTAAGGATATGGATGTTATCGTTGATCAGATCAATAACACTGTCATCGGCCACATAGAAATTGGTATTCACCTTATTGTCTGTCATTTTTACATATACATCTACAGGTCCCAGATTTTCCATGTCAAGATGAAGAATCGCACTGACAGAGCCATCTTCGCTCATCCGCTTATTCTTATTTCTGTATACATACAGATCGCCGTGGGCATTTTGTTGAGTCATCTGAAGCGGCAGCTGTACATATTGAAACATCTGATTGATCTGATTCATAAAGTCGAGATTGTTGCTTAAATTATTGGCAGACTGAGCAAGTTTTGAGCCATCTCCAAGTGTATTGTTTATTGTCTCAGCAAGGGCTTTGGCCTGGTTTCCAAGCCGCTGGTACAAATTGTCTATATTTTCCTTTTTAAGCACATCTCCAGGCTTAAGAAGCCATTGAGATTCTATAGAATTCTTAAGGATCTTATTGTAATTATCATTAGAAAACAGATTTTTCCAGGATGCAGCCTCTGCCGGATTGGACATATCGGCTTCGTCAAAAAGAGTACTGAGTTCCTTAAGGACAGCACTCTGTTCATCAAGAGATATTCCTTCCTTGCGGGCTGCTGTCATCAGATTACTTATTGTTTTCTCTGATACTCCTATATTTCTTAATGCATCATCAAAGCCCTTTAAATCACCTTTAAGGTATGATGAATTATCCGGGATATCCTTCGGAGTAACCTGTGACGGGTTTTCTTTATCACTAACCTGTCCCGGGATCTTAGCAGCTTCATTTCCTTCTTCGGGGATGAATTGCAGGGCCTGATTTTTAACGTCTGCTACTTCTTGCTGCATAGGAACAGATTTTTCTTCAGCGGAGATTTCTGCATTTTCTGTTTCTGCAGCGTTCTCGCTTACCTGCGCCAAGGTGGCTGTATCTGCAGAAGCAGGTTCCTGTACATCAGAAAAAAGCTTAAGAACGGATCCGTACAGATCCATGGCACCTTTAACATTGCCACTGTCCAGCAGTTCACTGAAGGCTGTAGGAAGCTCATCCATGATGCTTTCCATTTCATTAAGAACCTGGTGCTCATAGTTTTTGTAATTGGTAAACTGCTCTATATTGTTCTCCGTAATAGGTATATTAAGGCTCTTCATCTCAACAAGAGTCGTTACGGATGCATTTGGAAAAGTCGACAGATTTCTGTTCATCTCCAGAAGAGAATTCTTATCAATGGGAAGGGATGCACTCATCATATCCCTGACCATCTGAACAGTGTCGTTATTGATTTCTATGCCGGCAGCGGTTAGAGCCTTGAGAGTGCTCTGATCCACTGACATATTTTCATACAAAGGTGTTATTGATACCATTCCGTTTCCGGAACTCTTAACAGTAAAATTAAGGGTCTGTCCCTCCCTAAGGTTCATATCCTCCGACAGTTTGGCGGAGAGCACGTTGTCGCCAACGTTAATATTTATAAGCTTACCCTCTTCACTGTCTGTAACAGACACAACTGTTCCCTGAATGGTAGAACCGTTTCTTAGCTGCAGGGGCTGACTAGTCACCTGCTCCTGCTGATTACTGCCATTCACGTATATGGGAGCATTTGATTGTGTTACACCGGAGATATTACTCATACAAAATTACCTATAAAGGATCTTCTGTGAATAGGACATGGTCCGTATTTCTTCAGCGCCGCAATGTGGTCTGCACTTCCATACCCCTTGTTGGAATCAAATCCGTACTGAGGGTATTTAAGGGCATATTCCTTCATAAGCCTGTCTCTTGTAACCTTAGCAACTATACTTGCAGCTGCTATTGAAACGCTCTTGGCATCGCCTTTGATTATAGAGACCTGCTTGTACTGTTCAAGCTGAGGAATATGCACAGCATCAATCAAAAGAGCATCCGGCTTAGGGTTCAGACTGTTAACAGCCTTGGTCATGGCTTCATAGGTAGCCTGAAGGATATTGATCTCATCTATCCTCTCAGCTTCATTACTGCCGATTCCGACAGCAACGGCCTTCTCCATGATAACGTCATATAACTCTTCTCTCTTTTTTTCGGATAATTTCTTGGAATCATTTAGATATAAGATGTCGCAGTCCTTGGGCAGAATAACTGCAGCGGCGTAAACAGGGCCTGCCAGAGGTCCTCTTCCGACTTCATCAATGCCGCACAAAAGACCATAATCAGCATATTGCCTCTCATATTCGCTCATCTTATAGATTCGTTCTATTTCTTTGGAAAGATTATCAAGCTTTTTACGGGCGGTTTCAACCAGTTTAATAACACCCGCACGCTCATCACCTGAAAAAGTATCGATAAAACACTGCAGATCACTACCAGTGACTGAGTTCTGCAGACAGGCCTTTATTTCTGATATTGATGTCATTTTCTAAGCGCTCCGAAGTTGTCAAAAGGATAAATTCTAATAAAGGCCTTGCCTAATATATCAGCCTTTTTGATGCTCCCAACAGACACATCTCTGCTGTCCATACTATGATTTCTGTTATCTCCCATAACAAAGAATTCATCGCTGCCAAGAGTTACCTCCTCAACAGCTCTTCCGGGATCAAGAATAACCTCTGCACCATAGTTCTCATTGAGTATCACGTCATTGATGTAAATATTTCCGTCATAATCAATTCTGACCGTCTCACCGGGAAGACCTATTATCCTTTTGATGAAAAATTCATCATTTCCGTATCTATATGGAAAAATGATAACATCAAAACGCTCCGGTGCCTTGAATCTGTAGGATATCTTATCAACCAACAGTGAATCTTTGTCATGAAGCGTAGGCTCCATGGACTGCCCACTTACATCTGTCCTTTGCATAACAAAGGTAATAAACAAAAATGTAAGAAGAAATACAATCGCAAGATAAAGTACCGTATTCAGAATTTCCTTAATAGCCTTACTCATAAAGTCACACCTAATTTCCGCGCCTAAGCGCTTTTTTTATGGTCGTTCCAGAGAAATCCTGCCCAACCTTCCGTTTCTGAAATCGTCAAGAAGAAGGGCTGCTGCTCTGTCCATATCGGGTTCTGCTCCCTGCTTATAGCATTTCCTGTTTATGGCTATAGCTGAAAGGACAGCGCTAAGGGGTGTTGAATACTCTTTTTCCATCTGCTCATCAACCTGCTCCTTAGTTATATTATACTTCTCATAAACAGCGTTTGGATAGCTTTCTTTGAGAATATTTATAAGCTCGCAGGCAAGCTCTACACTGTCTAGGTTTTCATCGTTCATAGAACCTATAAGAGCAAGGTGAAGTCCAACCGTCTGATCTTCAAATTTAGGCCATAGAATACCGGGAGTATCAAGAAGCTGCATGTTCTTGCTAAGAGTAATCCACTGCTTGCCCTTGGTGACACCGGGCTTATTACCTGTCTTGGCTGAAGCCTTACCGGCAAGTTTATTGATAAAGGTGGATTTTCCTACATTGGGGATTCCTGCAACCATGCATCTTATGGGTCTTCCGACTATTCCCCGCTTTTTGTCTCTTTCTATTTTCTCAGCACAGGCTGAAGTGATCAGCTCTTTAACCTTGCCGGCTTCATTTCCAGTCTTGGAGTTCATCTCCATAACAAAGTTGCCCTGTGTCTGATAGAATTCACGCCATTTCTTTGTCACGGCAGGATCAGCCAGATCCGCCTTATTTAATACAATTAGTCTATATTTGTTCTTACCAAGCTCATCAATATCCGGATTTCTGCCGGAGGCAGGAATTCTGGCATCTGTAAGCTCAATAATAATATCTATCAGTTTGATGTTCTCCTGCATCATTCTGATCGCTTTGGTCATATGCCCGGGATACCACTGATAATTCATCTGTTCACCTCATATTTCATAAAACTGATCATCAGTTAAGGATAAAACCGCCGCTGCCTTGTTGTCCGCCCAGCTTGAACCAGGCCTTTCCCACCATCATTTTGGTAGTCACAACACCAATGTTGGCACTGCGGGAATCCTCGCTGCTATTCCTGTTGTCCCCCAATAGGAAGTATTCTCCGCTCCCAAGCTTAAGCTCAGAAGCAGCAATCCCTGCATCTTCCATTTTATCATATTCGTCCTTCTCAGATTCAGTTTGCTGGCCATTTACATATAAACTACCATCAATAATCTGAACCTTATCACCGGGACACGCAACAACCCTCTTTACATAGTAATGAGAATTGGTGTTGCCGTTAGGTAAAAAGATTACCACATCCCCTTCTTTGGGCCCAAACAGCTTAAAAACAAGGCGATTGACCAATACTCCCTGTCCATTACCAATCGTAGGTTCCATGGAATCGCCGATGACCTTAACCTGCATTCCAAAAGCAGTAACAATTACAAATGCCATGAACACAGCCAGAACAGAGACCATGATCCAGGAAAAAATCTCTTGAATAAACTTAGGTGTTATTATTTTTTTCTTCTGATGAAATGTGAATGTGTTCTTCTTTTTTCTAAACATTATCCCCGAAAGTCCCCATTAACGAGAAAGAGGCAATTACTATAAAGTAACTGCCTCTCAAATAACAAATTATCTGGTAACAAGCTCCTTAACCTTAGCCTTCTTACCTGTAAGTCCCTTAAGGTAGTTCAGCTTAGCTCTTCTTACCTTACCTCTTCTAACAACCTCAACCTTCTCAACGATAGGTGAGTGAAGGGGCCATGTCTTCTCAACGCCAACACCGTAAGACTCTTTTCTTACTGTGAATGTTGTACGGTTGCTGCCGCCCTGGATCTTCTTAACAGTTCCCTCGAAAACCTGTACTCTTTCGCGGTTACCTTCCTTGATCTTAGCGTGTACTCTTACAGTATCGCCAGTGTGAAACTCAGGTGCATTAGCGTTCAGCTGCTCTTTCTCGAGCTCTTCGATAATTGTACTCATAATTCTTTCTCCTATTCCATGGACGTTCTTAATACATAGGTTCTGTAACAGAGGACCGTCTGATTGTCACAACGTACTATACTATACCATAACCCCATGGAATAAGTCAAGGCAAATATATTTGAAGATTGAATACTATTATTTGTCAGTCTAAGAGGTCTTTTGGCCCAAATCTGAAGGGCAGATTCTCCACAAGAGTCTCTGTTCTGTATTCGTCCACCGATTTGGCGGTGATGATCAAAAAATCATCCTTACAGAATTCGCTCATTACCTGTCTGCACACTCCGCAGGGAGCACAGTAATCAAGCTCTGTTGCTCCGTCCGGGCCGCCCACAATAGCGATGGCTGTGAACTCTTTAACCCCTTCACTGACAGCCTTGAAAAAAGCTGTTCTTTCAGCACAGTTGGTAGGCGTAAATGATGCATTTTCAATATTGCAACCGGTGTAGATCCTACCGTCGGCAGCAAGAAGTGCTGCCCCTACATTGAAATGTGAATAAGGGGTATAGGAGAAATTTCTCATCTCCATTGCTTTGCCAATTAACTCTTTAATCTTACTTTCTTCCATAAAAATTACCTTGATCCTTTATCGTAAGGAATTCCCTCTGCCTTAGGAGCTCTTGAATTAGCTGAAGTAAATGCCAGCACAACAAGAGAAATAATATAAGGCATCATATTATAAACTGATCCCGGAATATTCAGAGCTGCCAGGAAATCGAATCCTGAATAAACGTTGGACAGAGCTCTGAAGAATCCGAATAACAAAGCTGCAAGCCCGATGTTTAAAGGCTTCCACTGTCCGAAGATCATAACTGCCAGTGACAGGAAACCAAATCCTGCAACACCAACCTCGAACTTCCACTCACTAACACCTGCGGTAATATATACAATACCACCGATACCTGCAAGCATTCCGGAAATAAGAACGCCGGCCCAGCGCATTTTGTATACATTGATACCTACGGAGTCAGCAGCCTGAGGATGCTCACCGCAGGCCATAAGTCTTAAGCCAAATTTGGTCTTATAAAGTATAACGTATGCACAGATGAGCAGAATAAGTGCCACCAGCATAAACCAGTTGAACTGGAAGCTTCCGATAGACACTACAAGAGCCTTTTTAGTCTGAACATACTGCACTGTTGAGGATACATTGTCAGGGTTCTCAGCGATATTGATTGACTTAACAATAACAGTTGCGGCAGCTGCAGCAAGCATATTGAGCGCTGTACCTACCAGGGTCTGGTCTGCCTTAAGGTTAATACATGCAACTGCAAGAAGCGTCGAATAGACAACTCCGCAGATAATCGATGCAAAAAGAACCGCCAGAACGATCACAAGAGCAGGAGTATTGGGAGAAATATATTTAAGTGTCAAAGCACCTCCCAGCGCTCCCATAACCATAATTCCCTCAAGTCCCAGGTTAATAACACCTGAGTGCTCAGAAAAGCATCCACCGAGGGCTACAAGGATAAGAACAGACGCAAATAAAAGTGTATATTGAAGAAGCAGTACCATTACTTGTTACCTCCTTCCTCTTTATTTGTTGAAGCCACTGTCTTGTTTTTGTCCCTCTCCTGCCTTCTACTCAGATAACTGTTAAGATAAAGCTTGAAGAAAAGAACAAAACCACAAAGGTAGATAATGATTGCGGAGATGAAATCCGAAATCTGTGATGGATAAATATTCTTATCGAGATAAGAACCACCACTTGTAATATGCTGTATAAAGTAGGAGGCAAAAATTGTTCCGATAGGATCAAGTCCTCCAAGGAAGGTTGCGGCAATTCCGTTAAAGCCCATACCGGGAACAGATGACTGGGTTACAGACCACTGCTCATATCCTGTCAGGAAAAGGAATGCAGCGCCGAGGCCTGCAAGAGCGCCGCCTATGAAAAGAGTGAGAATAATATTCTTCTTCTCCTTCATTCCGCTGTATTTGGCAGCATCCTTGGCAATACCTGTCGCTTTGATCTCATATCCAAAAACGGTCATGCTAAGTACAATCTTAAGAACAATTGCAATGATAACAGCCAATGGAATAGCTATTGTCACATACTTATTGTTGGTAAAAAGTTTCTCCATTCCAAGTGAAGGAAGAAGTGCGCTCTTATTAACGCTGGCAATCTGCACAGTATAAGGGCTGGCGGTTTCCTTTACGCCTGAAAGAAGCATATTAACAGTGTAAAGTCCGATCCAGTTAAGCATAATTCCGGAAATAACCTCATTAACATTGAGATATGACTTGAGAATGCCAACGATTATTCCGAAAACGCCACCTGCAATAAGCGCTGCCAGAAGACATACAGGCCATGCCAGCTTAAGCTGAAGTGCACAGAAAAGAGCTGCGCCTGCGCCTGCTACATACTGACCCGCAGCACCGATGTTGAAAAGACCTGCCTGGTAGCAGAACTGAATGGAAAGAGCACACATAAGAAGTGGTGCTGCCTTAACAAGGGTGTTTCCAAGGTATTTCATAGCAGCCTGCTTTGAAGGGTAGGTAAAGTAATTCTTTAAAATAGTGATGATAGCGTTTGTTGCGCCGCCGGGGTTGATAATAAGTAATGCGATATAACCTACGAGAAGTCCGATCACAATGCATAAAAGTGCTGCAAGAATAGATTGCACTGCAGGATTTGAAAGGAGTCCTCCGGATTTTTTGTTTTTTTCCTGACCAGTCATTATGCTCCAATCTCCTTTCTCTTCGCACCTGCCATGTAAAGGCCGAGTTCTTCAGGTGTTGTCTTTTTGGGATCAAACTCTCCCACCAGTTCGCCTTCATACATAACAAGGATTCTGTCGGAAATACTCATAACCTCTTCAAGCTCAAGAGATACCAGAAGTACAGCATGTCCTGCATCTCTCTGAGCTATAAGCTGCTTGTGAATATACTCTATTGCACCGACATCGAGACCTCTTGTTGGCTGAACTGCGATAAGAAGATCGGGATTTTTGTCAATCTCTCTGGCAATAATAGCCTTCTGCTGATTACCACCGGACATTGAACGGGCAATTGTGGGTGCACCCTGACCGGATCTGATATCGTACTGCTTAATCAGCTTGTCGGCATATTTATTGATCTCTGACTTTTTCAAAAAGCCTGCCTTATTGCTGAACTCAGGCTCAAAATATCTCTGAAGTACCAGGTTATAGGCAAGTGAATAATCCATAACAAGTCCGTGTTTATGTCTGTCCTCGGGAATATGGCTCATTCCACTGGTTGAACGCTCTCTAATGGAGGCATGAGTGATATCCTTACCGGAAAGTGTAATCTTACCGGTAGTGCAGTTCTCAAGTCCTGAAAGGCCATAAACAAGTTCTGTCTGACCATTTCCGTCAATACCTGCAATACAAACGATCTCACCGGATCTTACATCAAAGGATACGTTCTTGACAGCGTTGTTATGATGAAGCTTGGAGGGTACTGTCATGTTCTCAACATGAAGAATAACATCGCCGGGAACCTTGTCCTCTTTGGTTG
Organism: Butyrivibrio sp. AE3009; assembly: GCF_000420845.1. Classification (GTDB taxonomy): domain Bacteria; phylum Bacillota; class Clostridia; order Lachnospirales; family Lachnospiraceae; genus Butyrivibrio. The sequence continues at coordinate 101,544 of NZ_ATVS01000003.1, forward strand.
CAACAAGCTGAACATCACGGCCTACCATCATTCGGCTCAGTTCGTCCTGATTGGTATCTGCGATATTAACCGTACCTATATATTTTCCTCTTCTGAGAACCGAGCATCTGTCGGCAACTGCCATAATCTCGGCAAGCTTATGGGAAATAAACAGGATTGACTTACCTTCCTTGGCAAGATTTCTCATAATATCCATAAGCTCATCTATCTCAGAGGGAGTAAGAACAGCTGTAGGCTCGTCAAAAATAAGGATCTCATTATCCCTATACAGCATCTTGAGAATCTCAGTTCTCTGCTGCATACCTACAGTGATATCCTCAATCTTGGCATCAGGATCTACCTTAAGGCCATACTTATCTGAGAGTTCAAGAACCTTCTTTCTTGCCTCTTCCTTCTGCAATAATCCATATTTAGTTGTCTCTACACCAAGGATAATATTGTCCAGTACCGTAAAGCACTGAACCAGTTTGAAGTGCTGATGAACCATTCCGATACCGAGATCATTGGCATCGTTGGGGTTGTTGATCTTGACCTCTCTGCCATCCTTCTTGATGACACCTTCCTCTGCCTGATAAAGGCCAAAGAGGACACTCATAAGAGTGGATTTTCCTGCTCCGTTCTCCCCAAGCAAAGCATGAATCTCACCCTTTTTCAGCTGAATAGTAACGTTATCGTTGGCAATAATGCCGGGAAAGCGCTTGGTAATATTCAGCATTTCAATAGCATACGTACTGTTATCTGCCATTGATTAACCCTCCATACTTTTTTTTCTTAAACTCAAAATAAATACATGGCCTTGCAACTTCGCATGCCCATATATTTGGAAAAAAGGCCGGTAGACTATGAATCCGCCGGCCCTTGCAAGCGCAGATATGCGCGTATTAACAACTTAAATTACTTAATGTTGCCCTGGAAGTTGATCTTAGCTGTTGTAGCAGAAGGCTGCTCAGCTGAAGAATCATTTGATACAGAAACCTTGCCGTTAACCATATCAGCAACAAGTGCCTTATAATCATCAGCAGAGAATGTATCTGTCCAAACTGTAGTAGCCTCAGGAAGTCCAACATAGTTAAGGCTCATATCATCAGCTGATACAAGGCCAAGGTTCTGGATCTGTCCTGCATAAGAATCCCACTGACCATCTCTGATGGCTGAAAGAAGTGTCTGAACTGTAGCCTGAAGGCCCTTCATAGCAGATGTGATTGTCATGCCTGCGCCGAACTGACCATCGATTGTAGCAGCCTGGTCAACGTCAACACCGATAACCTTACCATCAACCTTAGCAGCAGCCTCAGCAGCAGATGTGAAGATACCGCCACCGCAAGCAAATACTACTTCTGTGCCACCCTGATACCATGTATCCATAGCAGCTGTGATATCAGCATCACCATAGAACTGGTTACCGTAAGCATAGTTGATTTCTACATCAGCACCAAGCTCTGCAGCTGCAGCGTCAGCACCCTGTACGAAACCATATCCATAACGGATAACAGCAGGAACTGCCATACCGCCAAGGAAACCAAGCTTAGTGTAACCCATCTTTACTGCTGCGTAACCAGCCATGTATCCGGGAAGCTCTTCCTGGTATACAGCTGAGAATACGTTAGCGTATGTCTGGTTGTTGAAGTCTGAATCATCACCCTCAAGGTCATACTCAGAAACATCAAGAGCAACGAACTTAACATCAGGATAAATCTCTGCTGTCTCTTTGATAGCGCCTGCAAATGCATAACCGGGCATAACGATTACATTGTATCCGTCAGCAACTGCCTTGTCGATCATGGCAACACGCTCTGCATCAGAATCGCCTTCTGGCTTGTAGTATGTGAAGTCAACGCCGTTAGCCTCACCAAATGCCTTACAAGCTTCGTAAGTAGACTGGTTGAAAGACTGGTCTGTGATATCGCCGTAGTCTGTAACCATTGCTACCTTCATGTCTGAAGCAGCTGCTGTATCAGCAGGAGCTGCTGTTGCGTCTGCAGAATCTGCAGGTGTCTCGGCTGCGGGAGCCTCTTCTGCGGCAGGTGCCTCAGTTGCAGTTTCCTCAGTAGCAGGTGCGGTATTGTCAGATGATCCGCATGCTACGAGAGAAGAAACCATTGTTGCAGCCATAAGAACTGCTAAAATTTTCTTTTTCATAATTTCCCTCCATTTGTTTGGTTTGTCAGATTGACTTGTATAATAAAACCTTTTCAGGCTTTATCCATGGCTATCAGACGTCTTACTGCGTCTATTGTGGTCTTGTAGACCATATCCATCTCATGGACCTGAGGATTGGGAAGTCCTTTCTTGGCCCTCTCCTGATTGGCAACAACAAGCATTACCGCTCCGGTTCTGCATCTGAGATAATTACCGACAATAAAAAGTGTAGATGATTCCATCTCAGAGCAAAGAGCTCCACACTTGATCCATGCATCCCATTTCCACAAAAGCTCGTGTCCCACAGGCTTGGTCTCAGGCTCGTGCTGTCCAAAGAATGAGTCCTTACACTGTACAACGCCTACATGATAGTTGGCACCGGCTGTCTGAGCTCCCTGAACCAGCGCATTAACAACCTCAAAGGATGCTACTGCAGGATACTCGATAGGTGCATACTCCTTGGAGGTTCCTTCCGCACGGATAGCACCTGAGGCGATAACAATATCACCACCTACAATATCATCCTGCATTCCTCCGGAAGTTCCCATCCTGATAAAAGTGTCCGCACCGCATTTATGCAGCTCTTCAACAGCAATTGCAGTTGAAGCACCGCCAATACCATGAGACATAACGGTAACAAGCTCTCCGTCAAGAGTTCCTGTATATGTATTGTACTCTCTGTTATATGCTACAAATCTGGGATTATCAAACAGATGTGAAATAGACTCACATCTTCCGGGATCGCCGGTTAGAATGACATAACGTCCAATATCCCCCTTCTTGACATGAGTATGGTACTGATATCCAGCCCCTTCTGTGTAATCAACCATATCTAAACTCCGTAATAATTATAATTATTTGCCGATATTTTCAAATAACTCGCAACAATAATTATAATTCATTTAACAATAAATGTCATTAATTCTTAAAGTATTATTATTACTACGAAATAATATTAAATTACATCAAGCCTTCCATCACATGAATCACAATCTTGCCCTCATCGGGAGATACCTCCCTGATGCAATCCTTAATGGCAGGAATATATACCTTCTCAGAGTTATCATCCCTTGTCATCTCATACACATCATTGGCGCCTGTCTGAAGAATATCTGTGATATTACCAAGTACCTTCCCCTCTTCATCCACAACATCAAGGCCGATAAGATCAGCGCAGTAATATTCACCGGGTTCAAGTTTAAGAGCGTCCTTGCGATCGATTGTAAGTTCGCAGCTCTTGAACTTTTCAACTTCATTGATATCGTTGAACTGTTTGAACTTTACAATAACAAACTTTTTAAAAAACCTGGCACTCTCCACATCAAGCTCTATGTTTTCACCTCTTTGTGTAGTAAGAGTCACCTTTTTGAGCTTCTTAAATCTTTCGGAATCCTCTGTTGTGGGAAATACATTAACTTCTCCCTTAAGTCCGTGCGTTGATGCAATTACTCCAACCTGAAATCTCTCTGTCATTTCTTTTCCTCATTATTCTCTGACTCACAAGCTTCTGCCGCAATACCGCCGGCTTCTGTCTGCGAATTTATATCTGCATTATCTGTAGTCTCAGCCGCAGCTGACTTCTTGCGCCTTTTCCTCTTAGGTTTCTCGGGCTTTGGCGGGTTCTCCGCAAGCCATTTTTCATATAGATCAGGACGTCTTTCTTTTGTTCTAATAATCGACTGCTCAAGTCGCCATTCATCTACCTTCTTGTGATCGCCGGACAGAAGAATTGCAGGCACTTTTTTGCCCATCCATTCCTCCGGTCTTGAATACTGTGGATATTCCAGAAGGTTGTTATTAAAGCTCTCTGTCATGGCGGATTCGTCATTATTAAGAACTCCGGGAACAAGTCTGGAAATAGCATCTATCATTACCATTGCAGGAAGTTCCCCTCCCGTCAGTACATAATCACCAATGGAAATGTAGTCCGTTACAATTTCCTCCAGTACTCTCTCATCAACGCCTTCATAATGTCCGCAGAGAAAGATAAGATTCTCTTCCCGGGCAAGCTCCTGAGCCATGCTCTGGTTAAAAACACTGCCCTGGGGAGTTACATATATAACCCTGGGCGCTGTATCGGAGTTTTTTTTAATTTCTTCATTTATTGCCTGAAAACAATCATAAATAGGCTGTGCCTGCATAAGCATACCGGCACCGCCTCCATATGTATAATCATCCACCTTATGGTGTTTATAGTCTGCTGAATAATCCCTTATATTGATCGCATTAAAGGATATATATCCTTTATCCTTGGCTCTTCCGGTAATACTGTTGGAAAGCCCCTGTTCTATCATCTCGGGAAAAAGTGTCATAACATGAAAATTCATAAATAATCTCTTATGTGATAAGAGCCGAATAAAGCTGTTGCCCTATTCGACTCTGAAAATCTTATTTAGACAATCTCAACGTCAACCTTTAAGTTTTCTCTTGTTGAAGCTGCCTTTACAACTGCACGTATAGCTTTTGCGATACGGCCCTGTTTGCCAATTACCTTGCCCATGTCTGAAGGTGCAACATGAAGCTCGATCAAAATATTGCGCCCATCAGTCTTCTCAGTAACTATTACTTCTGAAGGATTGTCAACAAGCGCCTTAGCGATTACTTCGACTAATTCTTTCATTGCTCATCCTCCGACAAATTATTAGTGAAAAAAGAATAATACTTATTCAGAATAAGTATTTATCACTTCTGAATGCCGGCCTGCTTGAAAAGCTTAGCAACAGACTCTGTAGGCTGAGCACCGTTTGAAAGCCACTTCTTAGCGAGCTCCTCGTCAACCTTTACAGTGCTGGGATCTGTGTTAGGATCATAAGTTCCGATCTCCTCGATGAACTTACCCTGTACAGGGAACTTTGAATCAGAAACGATGATTCTGTAGAAAGGAACCTTCTTCTTACCAATTCTCTTTAATCTGATCTTTACTGCCATTTTAAATTTCCTCCATTAAATAAATATAAGATAGATAATAGTTTTTATATGTATGAAACAGCGATTAAGCTGCGAACATATCGTTATGAATATATATGGGATTTAGAAAAATCTTCCGCCTCCCGGGAACTTACCAAGACCGCCAAGTCTTCCAAGGCCACCCTTTTTGCCCATAAGTCCGGGCATCTGCTTCATCATCTTCTGCATCTGCTCAAACTGCTTGATAAAACGGTTAACATCAGCGATATCATTACCTGAGCCTTTAGCAATACGATGTTTGCGCTGAGGTGACATTAGCTTGGGATTCTGTCTCTCCTGTGGTGTCATGGAAAGAACGATTGCTTCCATTCTTGCAAGCTGCTTCTCATCAGGAAGCTGGTCATCACTTATCTTGCCCATTCCGGGGAGCATTCCCATTATTGATGAAAGGCCGCCCATATTGCGCATAGCCTTCATACTCTCAAGGTACATCTCAAAGTCGATCTTGCCCTTTTTCATCTTCTGGGCCATCTCGCGGTCTTTTTCGATGTCGCGTTCTGCATTGGCTTCAACAGCCTTGTCAATTAGGCTCAGCACATCTCCCATTCCCAGGATACGACTGGCCATTCTGTCGGGATAGAACTGCTCAAGATCTGAAAGTTTCTCTCCCATACCCACAAATACAATGGGCTTGCCGGTAACTGCCTTGGTTGAAAGAGCAGCACCGCCTCTGGTATCACCATCCATCTTGGAAAGGATGATCTCATTGATGCCGACCTTCTCATTAAACTCCTCAGCGACGTTGACTGCGTCCTGACCGGTCATAGCATCCACAACAAGTATTGTATGATGAACCGCAATGGCATCCTTGATATCGCGAAGCTCCTTCATCATGGCTTCGTCAATCTGCAGACGGCCGGCGGTATCTAAAATCACAATATTTAAGCCTTTTTCCTTGGCATAATCCATAGCGGAAGTTGCAATCTTAACAGGGTTCACATCCGTGCCCATTGAGAAGAACTCTACTTCCTGTTTCTTGGCGTTAATTTCGAGCTGATCGATAGCGGCAGGTCTGTATATATCACAGGCAACAAGAAGAGGTTTTCTGCCCTTCTGTTTAAACTTGCCGGCAAGCTTGGCTGCTGTGGTAGTTTTACCGGCACCCTGAAGACCGCACATCATGATAACAGTGATATATTTACTGTCCTGAAGAGTGATCTCTGTGGTCTCGGATCCCATGAGCTTGACCATCTCTTCATTAACTATCTTGATAACCATCTGTGCAGGATTGAGTCCGTTAAGCACATCTTCGCCTATTGCTCTCTCCTGAACGGCTGAAATAAACTGTTTAACAACCTTGAAACTTACGTCAGCTTCCAAAAGAGCCATCTTGACTTCCTTGAGGGCAAGCTTAACATCATCTTCAGTAAGCCTTCCCTTGCTCTTAAGGTTCTTAAACGCATTTTGTAATTTATCTGTAAGACTTTCAAAAGCCATCTGTTATGTAAGCTCCTCTATAATAACGCCCGAAATGTTCTTAAGTCTGTTCCTGAATTCCGTGTCGGAAATATTCCGGTCATCGGCAAGTGCGGATAACTCCTGTGCCTTTAGCCTGATTGCCTCAAAGCGTCTGATCATGTGAAGTCTGTCCTCATAGCCCTGCAAGGTATTTGTACATCTCTTGATAAGATCATGTACTCCCTGCTTGCTGATACCGTTCTCATCAGCAATCTCAGTAAGAGACATATCCTCATATACGGCGGCTTCATATATCTTTTTCTGATGTTCTGTCAGCAGCTCGCCATAAAAATCATACAGCAGGCCCTGCTCTACGATCTGTTTCATATAGTTGCATGCCTCAAACTAAAAATCATTCATTCCGCAAATAACACAAATGATATATTACATAAAACAAAAACAAGTGTCAAGTATTTTTTCTTGACACTTGCAAATTGCAGTATTTACTGGATTTTCTTATATTTTCACTTCAGAAGGAAGAACTCCGAGTTGGTTCTTGAAAGCCCTGCTGAAGGTGGAATAATCCCTAAAGCCACAGTCCACACAAGCATTTGTTGCCGGAGTTCCGGACATTATAAGGTTTCTGGCCTTCAGAATCCTCTTTTCCGAAATATATTGATGAATGGAATATCCCGTTTCATTCTTGAATATTCGCATCATGTGATACTTGCTCATATAAAAATGATCTGCAAGAAAATCTATCGAAAGGTCATTTCCGAGGTTATCCATAATAAATTCGATAATCTCTATAACCTTCCTGTTATATCTTGCCTCCGGTTTGAACCCAAAATCCTCCTGGATACATGCACGGTTAAAACATATAAGTGCCTTGAGAACATCAAGTCTTGTCATTAACCTGCCTGCATAAGAACTATCCTCAACCGCTATATCTTCCTCAATCTTGGAAAAGAGTTCAAGCACTTCCGTACTGATAGCTGCGGGAAATCTTACCACATAGCTGCCAAGCTCCCTGGTTTTCTTGAAAGCATCGGTAAGCTCATACTTACTAAGGAAATCATGATTCAGATAAAGAATTATCCTGTCATATTCGTCATCGGAGCTCTCTACCACAGGTTTATGGATCAGATTTCTGTTAACCAGCACAAAATCGAAGGGCAAGAGCTCATACTCTCGCCCTTCGATAAGATACTTAACTTTGCCGCCCAGTACCAGAATAAGTTTGTCAAAATCATGATAGTGGTACGGTATATCCAGTTTTTCACGATTCTTTATATGAAAGAACCTAAAGTCCTGATTCAGATATCCCTTCTGCTCATAGTCCTCAAAGCTTAAGGATGAATCAAATTCCCTGTTTTTGCTCATAATATTCTAAGTAGTATTGTTATCAATAGTCAGTCACACAAATATTAAGGTCAACATTTCCGTCAATTCCATCAATCTGTCCGGTTGATGAGTATTGCCAGATATCAAAGTGATAGGGATAATACAGCGGTGTTCCGTAATATGCTATCCATATTCCGTATTCATCCACATCGGCAGCGTCCATCAACAAGGTAAACGATTTGACATTGCCGTATATCATTGGCTCATATCCTGCCTGTCTTACGGTGTCGCAAAATGTCTTTGCAACCAGTTCGTACTGATCGCTGGTCATATCAACAGTCCTTGCAGAATCAGAATCAGCCGATTCTATATCGATAACTACAGGGAATGTAACCTTATAGGGCTCAATAAGATCAAGAACCATCTGAACCTCTTCTTTTGCTTCTTCCGCATTGACTGCCTGTGAGTAGAAGTAAACTCCTACTTCTATGCCATTCTCGGTAGCATTCTTGATATTATATTCGAAATAATCATCTACAAGGAGCTTACCTTCAGTTGTTCCGCGAAGTCCAGCCCTGATAATAGCAAAGTCAACTCCGGCGTTTTTAACCTTTTCCCAGTCAATCTCGCCCTGGAACCTGGATACGTCAATGCCACTTTTGAAAGAAAAAGAAGTATCACTCCCCTTGTATTCCAGAAGGCCTCTATCATTGATCTCGAAATCATCAGCAGAAAAGCCGTGTTTTTCAATAGAATCAAGAATTGGGAAAAAGTAGTATCTTCCGGAGCTTGCCACAACCATCTGATCAGGGAAAAGAGATCTTATGGCAGATGTGGTGCCATCCCCGTTTTCAAGTTTCTCCTGAATACTCTTTCTTATGGTCCTGGCTTCCTCTTCAGCGCCCAGATTCTTAGCCTCTTCAACCATTTTCTCAGTCTCAGCGGTGGTATAATGGCCCTCCGCAGTGATGGCTTCAAGTTCACTTTTTACAGCGTCCTCTTCTCTTTGGATCGTAGCATTCCTGATAAGAAGGACAACACTGAAGGACAGCGCCAAAAGCGCCACCAGGCTAAGAAAGATTATGGAAATAATATTGTGTGTATTTCTAACGCCTCTGCGTTCTCTTGATTCCAGTGAAACATTACTCATAGTTTACATTCTCTCGTCAAAATAACTCTTGTAGCCTTCACCAAATATTTCGCTTGCACTGGAGACTATCATAAATGCGTTTGGATCCTCATCTCTGACGATATCCTCAGCCATGGGTGAAAGTCTCTTTTTGATTGCACACATGATTACTTTTTTGTCTTCACCGCTGTAAGCGCCCTTGCCGATTACATGGGTGACGCCGGCATCAAGTTCCTCCAGCAGTCTTGCGGTGATAATATCGGGTTTGTCTGAAATGATGTAGATGAGCTTGGCTCCGTCTCTGCCGTATAATACAAAATCAACCACAACAGACGTTACCAGCACAGACATAAATGAATAAAGCGCAGCTGCAATATCATCAAATACAATGGCCGCTATGATAAGAACCACCATATCAGTAAGCACATACAGCGCTCCGGTCTTGATATGCGGATATCTGAGCCTCAGGAGCTTAATAATGATATCTGTACCGCCGCTGGTGGCATGACACTTAAAAATAAGGCCAATGGCCACTGCGGTAGCAGCGCTCCCAAAGATCACTGCAAGAATCTTGTCGTAAATTACATAATCCGAAAAGAACTTCGTGCAAAAATCCGTGGCCACTGAGATCATTGAAGTAGCATAAATAGTGGAAAGAGTAAATCTAATGCCAAACTTCCAGATTGCAATGATAAGAAGTGGTATATTCATAATCAGAAACCACATACCTGTTCCAATGTTAAAAAGCCTGTTCAGACAGATAGCAAGACCTGTCATGCCTCCCGGCGCCAGATTGTTGGGATCAATCAGCAAACTGGTCCCAAAGCCGTAGAGGATTGCTGCAAAGGTTATGATAACGTACTCTCGTACTCTTTTCCGTGCGCTTATTCTATTGTTATTCATAAAAAAATTAAATATTTGTCCTTACAATTTTTGGTTTAAAGCCGTTGACCTCGAGAGTCTCAAGAATCTGATTCTTGTGCTCTGTACCAAAGGCTTCCAGTGTAATCCTGAGCTCAACTGCTGCGCTTCTGTTAATTGAAACGAACTGGTTGTGCTCAAGCTTGATGACATTTCCGTTCACCTTGGCGATAATACCGGAAACTCTTGAGAGTTCTCCCGGCTTGTCGGGAAGAAGTACGGAAACAGTAAAGATTCTGTCTCTCATGATAAGTCCCTGCTGAACTACGGAAGACATGGTGATAATATCCATGTTGCCGCCGGAAAGGACGCAGGCGATCTTCTTATCCTTGCAATTAAGCTGTTTGAGAGCTGCAACAGACAGAAGTCCTGAATTCTCAACTACCATCTTGTGATTCTCAACCATATCCAGGAAAGAAACCACGAGATCTTCATCGGGTACTGTAATTATATCATCAATATACTTGGATATATAGGGGAATATCTTCTCACCCGGTGTCTTAACAGCTGTACCGTCTGCAATTGTATTAACTCCGGGAAGTGTCACAACATGACCTGCCTTTAACGACTCCTGCATGCAGTTAGCACCGGCAGGCTCAACACCGATAACCTTGATCTTGGGATTAAGGAGCTTGGCCAGTGTGGAAACGCCTGTAGCAAGTCCGCCTCCTCCGATGGGAACAAGAATATAATCAACGGTGGGAAGTTCCTTGATTATCTCCATTGCGATGGTTCCCTGACCAGTGGCAACATCAAGATCATCAAAAGGATGAACCAGAGTATAGCCATGCTCTTTGGCCAGTTCAAGAGCCTTCTCATAAGCCTCGTCGTAAACATTGCCGTGAAGAACCACCTCTGCTCCAAGAGCCTTGGTCCTGTTAACCTTGATAAGAGGTGTTGAAGTAGGCATAACAATAGTAGCCTTAACGCCGTAGCACTTAGCAGCATACGCAACGCCCTGGGCGTGATTCCCGGCAGAAGCGGTAATAAGGCCTTTGCTCCTCTCTTCATCGGAAAGAGTCGTTATCTTGTAATAAGCGCCTCTAACCTTGTAAGCACCTGTTCTCTGGAGATTTTCAGGCTTAAGATATACCTTATTACCGGTCATATTTGACCAGTAATCACTGAAAATCAGCTTGGTCTCAAGAGTTACTTTTTTCACATCTTCGTATGCTTCTTCAAATTTTTCCAAAGTCATTTTATCCTGCGACATCTTCTACTCCCCATTTCCTATTTGTAATTTGTTCCACTATATCAATTCCATTTTTCAGGAAAAAAGTGCGTCTACAAACTGCTCGGAATCAAAGCGCTCCAGATCGTCTATAGCCTCTCCGACTCCAATGTACTTAACGGGTATATTAAGCTCTGACACTATTGCAACAGCAATTCCGCCCTTGGCCGTTCCATCCAGCTTGGTAAGAATAATTCCCGTAAGGCTCGCAGCCTCACCAAATTCTCTTGCCTGCATAATGGCGTTCTGACCGGTGGTGCCGTCAAGAACTATGAAGTTCTCTCTGCAGATACCCGGAAGTTCTTTATCAATAATCCTGTTCATCTTGGCAAGTTCTTCCATAAGATTCTTCTTGTTATGGAGTCTTCCTGCCGTATCAACGATCAAAATGTCACAATCTCTTGCCTTGAAGGCACCAACAGCATCATAAATAACACTGGCAGGATCTCCGCCCTCTTTGCCGGTGATGATTGGCGCTCCGGCTCTGTCAGCCCACTCACGAAGCTGCTCTGTTGCTGCCGCTCTGTAAGTATCAGCGGCAGCTATAAGAACCTTTTTACCTTTGTTCTTAAAAATAGCTGCAAGCTTGCCTACAGAAGTGGTCTTGCCTACTCCGTTTACACCAATTACAAATATAATGCTCTTTTTATCTTCGAAATCGTAAGCATCCTCAGCGGTTTTCATCTGCTCACGGATATTTTTAATAAGCAGTTCCTTGCAGGAAGCGGGATCCTTAACATGCTCCTCCTTGACCTGCTCGCGAAGCCTGTCCATGATCTTGCTGGTGGCATTGATTCCGATATCTCCCATTATGAGAGTCTCTTCCAGCTCCTCATAAAAATCATCATCAATAGAGGAAAATCCGCTGAATACATTGTCAATTCCCTTAGCTATATTGTCACGGGTCTTGGAAAGTCCCTGCTGGAGTTTTGCAAAAAAATTACCTGCCATTAGTTTGTCAGCTCCTTGTCTATAAGATTAACACTAACCAGAGTTGATACGCCCTTTTCCTGCATGGTAATACCATACAGTCTGTCAGCACTCTCCATTGTACCACGACGATGTGTAATTACAATGAACTGCGTACTGGAAAGTTTGTGAAGATACTTAGCGAAACGAACGACGTTGTTTTCGTCAAGGGCCGCCTCGATCTCATCCAAAAGACAGAAGGGCGAAGGCTTAAGGTTCTGAATCGCAAAAAGAAGCGCTATTGCCGTAAGAGCCTTCTCTCCACCGGACATCTGCATCATGTTAACAAGCTTCTTTCCCGGCGGCTGAGCATTGATTCTGATGCCCGCTTCAAGAATATCCTCCTCTTCGTTGAGTTCAAGAGTACCCTTACCGCCTCCGAACATCTCCTTGAATACCTTGTCGAATTCCACATTTATCCTGTCAAACTGTTCCCTGAACTGTTTCCTCATGGATTCATCAAGATCCTGAATAATACCTTTAAGCTGCTCCTCAGCCGCAATGAGATCGTCATGCTGAGTCTTCATGAAGGTATATCTCTCCATAAGGTTCTTGTAGTCCTCAATCGCATTGACATTGACGTCTCCCAGCTTTTTGATGGATTCCTTAAGAGATCCGATCTCCCTCTTCATAGCGGGAACATCATCCATCTCTTCATCCCTCATCTCAGCAGCGTCGGACAGTGTGATCTCATACTGACTCCACATGTAATTGATCTGACCATCGATGTTTTCCTGGCATTTTTCTTTCTTGGAGGTAAGTCTTGTAACCTCTCTGTCCAGTGATGACATCTGCTCGTTAAGTTTCTGGGTCTTGTCAAAAAATTCTTTCTGGGCCTCGGAGAGTTTCTGCTTCTCCTCCTTCAATGTATCCAGTTCCTTGTTGGCAGCGGATGAAGCATCTACGGAAGCCTCTATGGTAAGTCTTATCTGCTCGATATCCTTCTTGCTCTGATTAAGGCTTTCTTCATTGCTCTTTAAGGAATCTATGATTTCCTGAAGTGCCTTGGTCTCATTGGCAATCTCTTCCTTAACACGATCAATATTCTGCTGCTGGAAGCCCTGATTCTGAGCAACCTTCTCATATTGGATATCCCATTTGGAAACCTTGGCGTTCTCCTGTTCTTCAATAACATGAAGTCCCTCAAGTTCCTTCTGGAATTTTTCTACCTTCTCGGCACAGCTCTTCTCAAGCTCTTCGGACTCTGATAATGAAGCAAGCGCCTCTTCTCTGTCCTTGTTTATCTCCTGAATCTTGCCTTCAATCTCATCACTCTCAGCCTTAAGATCAGTGTAGTTACCCTTCTGTTCTTCCTGTCTTGCCTCTTCGTTAGCAACATTTAAACGGGCTGTGTTCTGAGCGATGAATTTGCCCTGAAGCTCAGATCTTAATTCTTCCGAAAGAGTTCTGAGCGAATTTCTCTTCTCCTTGAGGTCAGCTATTTCCTTCTGAAGAGATTCTATTTTGTCTCTGGCCTCTTTAACCTGCTTCTCAAGCTCTTCCAGTTCACGTCTTCTGCTGAGAAGATTGCTGGTGTTCTTGAAGGCACCGCCGCTGATGGCACCGCCGGGAACAAGAAGTTCACCTTCAAGAGTTACCATTCTGACGGTATATTTGTATTTCCTTGCGATCTTAACCGCATTGTCAATGTTATCTACTGCTACGATTCGTCCCAGCATAGCCTTGGCAACAGCCTTGTACTTGGGATCCGTGGTAACAAGCTCATCAGCCATACCCAGAACTCCGGGTTCCTCAAGAGCCTCCTTGGCTTTAAGCTCCGGAGGATTATCCAGGGCTGTAAGAGGAAGGAATGTTGCTCTTCCTGCCTTGGTCTCTTTAAGATAGGCGATCATTTTCTTGGCTGTATCCTCATCATCGGTAACGATGTTCTGGATGTTTCCGCCAAGAGCCACCTCAATAGCTGTCTCATACTTTTTCTCAGTCTTGATGATATCGGCAACAACACCTATGATTCCCTTGGTGTCATCCTTCCTCTCCATGACCTTCTTGACGCTGCCGCCATAACCTTCGTAGCGCTCTGTAATGTTGGAAATGGATGCAAGCTTGGCCTTCTCCATCTGATAGAGCTCCTGGGTCTTACGAAGCTCGGTATCCTTCCTGGTCATTTCCTCTCTGATTGAAACAATCTCAGCATCGGTAGACTTCTGCTTCTTGTTCATCTCAGAAATCTCGGCAGTTATCTTGTCGAATTCATCTCTGAGTTTCTTGATGGTTTCTTCCTGCTTGCTTTCGTCTGAACGGGCTCTTACGAGCTTGCCCGTAAGCTCTGCCTTTCTGATCTTGACCTGTTCGGTCATGGTATCAAGGGAACTGAGCTTAGACTTGATTGTAGCCCTTGACCCCAGGGTTTCGATAATTGTGCTCTTGCATTCTTCAATCTCGTCGTTTATGGAACTGATCTGACCAATTACTCTGTCCAGCTCTTTTCTTGCTTCATTACGATCTGCGGAAAGAGATGCTGCTTCCTTGTCAATCTCCTCCTTTTCCTCGAGATATTTATCAAGCTCAAGGTTTCTTGCCTCGATCTTGGCTTCTTCATCCTTCTGTCTGGTTCTGAAATGTTCATCATTGGTTGATGCAGCCTTGATTTTCTCATTAAGGATACCTATCTGGCCTTCAAGCTTTTCTTTCTGAACAGAGGAATCCGTAATCTTGGCCCTCGCTTCATCAATACCCTTATCTACTTCTGTCAGCTTGGTCTGAATACTGTCATATTCTTCCCTTGCCTTCTCATAGCCCGCCTTGGCTTCTTCCAGTTCTACAGTTGCATTCTCAAGATTGGCGGAAGTCTCTTCAAGGAGCTTATTCTGATTCTTATTCTCCAAAAGAAACATGTTAACATCGAGGGTTTTAAGACGATCTCTGTATTTGAGGAACTCCTTAGCCACCTCGGACTGTTTCTCCAAAGGACCTATCTGCTTTTCAAGCTCGGATAAAATATCGCTAAGACGTGTGAGGTTGATCTTCTCTTCCTCAAGCTTCTTGATAGCTGTCTCTTTTCTGGACTTAAACTTAACAATTCCGGCAGCCTCGTCAAAAAGGTTACGTCTGTCCTCAGGCTTACTGGAAAGGATCTGATCGATCTGGCCCTGTCCGATGATGGAATAACCCTCTTTACCGATACCTGTATCCATAAAAAGCTCATTAACGTCTTTAAGACGACAGGAAGCACCATTAATCATGTACTCGCTCTCGCCGGATCTGTACAGGCGCCTTGATACGGTCACCTCATCATAATCAATTGCCAGGGAATGATCTGAATTGTCCAAAGTGATGGCAACGTAAGCATAGCCAAGGGGCTTCCTCAGCTCTGTGCCCGAAAAGATTACATCCTGCATAGAGCCGCCTCGAAGCTGCTTGATACGCTGTTCGCCCAATACCCAACGAACAGCATCCGCTACATTACTCTTACCGGAGCCGTTAGGACCAACGATTCCGGTGATACCATTGTGAAAATCAAATTTTATCTTATTTGCAAAGGATTTGAACCCATGCACTTCAATACTCTTTAAATACATTAATCTTTACTTCTTCAATGCAAGAATCGCCTGATAAGCAGCCTTCTGCTCAGCTGCCTTCTTGGTTTTTCCTGTCCCCTCTCCAAAATTCTTTTCTCCGATATAAACGCACGTCTTAAATATTTTATCATGTTCAGGACCACTTTCGCCACAAATTTCATAACGGATTTGTCCCAGGTCTCCCCCCTGTACAAGTTCCTGCAATATAGACTTGCTGTCGCTGAACATCTGCATGCTCTCTACGTTTGTAAGGACATAGCTGTCCACAAATCTCTTGGACTGCTCGATTCCGCCATCAAGGAAAAGCGCACCTATGACCGCTTCCATAACATCGGCGATTATAGACTCCTTATTTCTTCCACCTGTGGCCTCCTCTCCCTTTCCAAGCTGAATGTAGCTCTTAAGGTCAAGGGCCTCCGCGTCGTAAGCAAGGGCCGGTTCACACACAAGAGAAGCTCTGATTTTGCTCATCTGTCCCTCTTTTTTGTCCGGATAGTTCTTGAAAAGAAACTCGCTGGAGAGCATCTCAAGTACCGCATCCCCAAGAAACTCAAGCCTCTCATAATCCGGTTTCTTGTTGATCTTCTGCTCATTAACCAAAGAGCTATGGGTAAAGGCCTGTATCAAAAGAGCCTTGTCCTTGAAGGTGTAGCCGATTTTCTCCTCAAAGCTTCTGATTTCCTGTTCGCTAAGCATAATTATCCTTTCCGCTTTGCATGTTTCTTTATTATATACAGCCTTGCGCTATCCATAATAAAGAAAATGAGGCAAGTCACCCCTGCCTCATCCCAAAGTCAATTATTATAGTTTATTATTTGCCTGAGATTGCAGTCTTCAAAAGCTCAACGGCTTCGCCAACTGTTGTGATGTTTTCTGTCTTCTCAGGATCGATCTGAACGTCAAACTCATCCTCAAGTCCCATGATGATCTGGAAAAGATCGAGAGAATCTGCCCCAAGATCCTCTGTAAATGTAGTATCAAGGGTGATCTCCTCAGGATCCACATTCAGTACATTAGCTATAACTTCTTTCATCTTCTCAAATTCCATAATAATCTCCGTTCCTTTTAAGCGTTTTGCTTATATATTTGTATCAGTAAAATTATCTTTATGCAAGCTTTTCACTGATTTTTTCGCTAATTTTTTGCTCAGTAAAATCTACGCACTGAATTATTGAGTTCTTGACCTCAACATCATTAGCGCTTCCGTGAGTCTTAACTACAAGTCCCTTAAGTCCCAGCATAGGAGCTCCGCCGTACTTATCCATACTGTAATTGGAAAGAGTCACCTTCAGATCCTTCTTGATCAAAAGAGCTCCGATCTTGGTCTTCAAGCTGCTCATAAGGCTGGCCTTGATGACATGCATCAAAGACTTGGCTACACCTTCGTACATTTTAAGAATAACATTTCCGGTAAAAGCTTCACATACGATGATATCAGCATATCCTGCAGGTATATCCCTGGCCTCAATACTTCCGATAAAGTTAATATCCGGGCAATTCTTAAGAAGTGGGAATGTCTCCTTAACAAGTGCATTACCCTTCTCTTCCTCGGCGCCGATATTGACAATGGCAACCGTAGGATTCTTCTTGCCCATGATATTCTCCATATAAACGGTTCCCATCTTGGCAAACTGAACCAGGTGATTGGATCTGGCATCCACGTTGGCACCGCAGTCGATAAGAAGTGACTGTCCCTTCTCTGTGGGAATGAGCGGAGCAAGAGGTGCTCTGTCCACGCCCTTAAGCCTTCCTACTATTACCTGGCCGCCTACAAGTGTAGCTCCTGTACTTCCGGCTGAAACGTATGCATCAGCCTCACCATGGTTAACCATGTACATAGCCTTGACAATAGACGAATCCTTCTTGGTTCTGATGGCCATAACAGGTGGTTCGGCCATTTCAATTTCTTCAGTTGCGTTAACAACTTCAATTCGTGATTTGTCGTAGGTATATTTGGAGAGCTCTTCGTTAACCTTATCTTCCTTACCTACCAGGAACACCTTGAGGTTACTGCTCTCATTAACTGCGTCGACTGCTCCCTTTACTGTAACAAAAGGTGCATTGTCGCCGCCCATTGCATCAACCGCAACTCTGACTAATTCAGCCATAAACTTCCCCCATATATGATCATTTTATTGTCTGCTTTCGCAGCCGCTAAAAATTAATATACAAGAGTAAAAGGCAAAAATCAAGGCTTTCCGAAATCTCGGAAAGCCTTAAAATCAATGACTATTCATCATATTAAGCATCAACTTCAACGATGCTCTTCTTATTGTAGTAGCCGCACTTCTTGCAAGCCATGTGAGGCTGCATAAGAGCTCCGCAATGACTGCACTTAACCAGTGTTGGAGCTGTCATTTTCCAGTTAGCTCTTCTCTGATCTCTGTGGCCTTTTGATGACTTATTCTTTGGGCAGATTGACATTTCAGTAACACCTCCTTACCGTATCCGTATAAGAAACTGCCGTATACAGGCAATTGTTTACGTTTATTCATTAGCATACCTTGATATTTTACTAATAGCCGCAGTATTTGTCAACATATTTTTTAACAATACTTTTCTTTCCCGATTGAACAGGTTATCTGTTGCAATATTGCGAATACTTCTTAGGCGATATACCAACGGACTTAGTGAAAGCCTTAAGGAAATTACTGTAGTCAGTAAAGCCGCATCTGTCACAGACTTCACTGACACCTGTTCCTTCAGCAAGGAGCGACTTGGCTATGGAAATACGCCTGGCCGTCATGTATTTGTTGATGGTTGTGCCGGTGGCAGACTTAAATATTCTGCAAATATATGACTCACTTATATAGAAATGCTTGGCAAGATCCCCTATGCTGATAGGATACTGAATATTGTTGTTCAGATATGACAGGATCGCATCCACCTGCTCATTATAAGTTGCTGGTTTCTCTGAAGTCTTGTTGTTCTTCTTGTCGGAAATGATCTGATTGATCATGACAAAAAGCTCTGTAAAAGTAGCCCTCTCAAGAAGATCATGTCCGTAGCCGTTGCTGGTAAGTATCTTGTTTATAAAATAAAGAAATCTTCCCTGCTGTTCCTGATTCAAACTGAGTTTGTGTGAAAATTTCTCTCCTCTGTCCTGAAAACAAGCATCAAGATCAGTCTCATTACTGGAAATACTGCGCATATAATCCGGATCGATCATAATGACGATCCTCTCATGAAGCTCTTTATCAATCTGTGTAAGATAATGTGAATCATACTGATTAATAAGAAACAGATCGCCCGGTTCTATATCATAAACTTTATTGTCTATAAGGAACTGTTTACCACCCGAAATGGAAAAATACACCTCATAGCAGTCATGAATGTGCATCTCCATAGCCTTCTCATCCTTATAAAGATGAGCCACGGCAAAATACTTGTTCTCAATGCTTGCAGCCATGGCATCCTTACATGAATTTAATTCTTTCATAACCTAACCTCTTTCCCAATACATATTTCCCCAAAAACACAAACAACATGTTATATCTTAACCCGTGCCTTCAAAATTTGCAATATTTTTATTAAGCGCCGTTCAAATAAAGAAAATTTTGATATTACTTTAACAAAAGACTAAAGGTCAAAAAAATAAGGACCCTCTCGAGTCCTTATTCTTTGTATTTACATTATTAGAATGATCGTATTCCTGATTATTTGCAAAGTGCATATGTATCACGGGCAATTGCAAGCTCTTCGTTTGTAGGAACTACAAGAAGTGTTACCTTGCTGTCATCACCTGAAATTCTCTGCTCTTTGCCACGAACCTTGTTAGCTTCCTCATTGAGAGTTGCTCCGATAAAGCCAAGTCTCTCACAGATAAGCTTACGAACAAATCCGCTGTTCTCACCAACACCTGCAGTAAAGCAGATATCGTCAACGCCGCCCATGGCAGCAACATAAGAACCGATATACTTAACAACTCTGTAACAGAAGGTATCAACTGCTCTCTTGGCAGCCTCATCTCCCTTAACATATGCATCCTCGAGATCTCTGAAATCGGATGAAAGATCATTTGAAAGGCCGAATACACCTGACTTCTTGTTAAGAAGATTGGTAACCTCAGCTACAGTAGAGTTCTCTTTCTTCATAATAAATTCAACAACTGAAGGATCGATATCACCGGTTCTGGTACCCATGATAAGTCCCTCAAGAGGAGTAAGTCCCATAGAAGTATCTACACACTTGCCGCAATCAACAGCTGAAACAGATGCACCGTTACCAAGGTGACATACGATAGTCTTAAGTGAAGAATAATCCTTGCCGAGGATCTCTGCTGCGCGCTTACTTACATAAGAATGGCTGGTGCCGTGGAAACCGTATCTTCTGATACCGTATTTCTCATAATATGAATAAGGAAGTCCATACAGATAAGCATCCTGAGGCATTGTCTGATGGAAAGCAGTATCAAAAACAGCAACCATGGGAACACCAGGCATAGCCTTCTGGCAAGCTCTGATTCCGATAAGGTTGGCAGGATTGTGTAAAGGTGCAAGATCTGAAACATCCTCGATAGCCTTGATTACTTCCTCATCGATAACAACAGACTTGGTGAACTTCTCACCGCCATGTACGATTCTATGACCTACAGCTCCGATCTCATCAAGAGAAACTACGCCGTTCTCACTGTTTGTAAGTGCCTCGATAACAAGCTCGATAGCTCTGTTATGATCAGGCATGGGCTCAACCTTGGTGATCTTGTCCTTCCCTTCGGGTGTATAAACTATCTGACTTCCGTCAATGCCGATTCTCTCACAAAGGCCCTTGCAGATTACCTGCTCTGAGTCAGAATCAATAAGCTGAAATTTAAGTGATGAACTACCACAATTAATAACAAGAATTTTCATGATATACCTCTCTTTGGAATTCTCTGAAATAAAGTACTTTGACTTTGCAGAATCTGTATGTAAAGATAATATACAAAGTTACATTAATATTTTAACAACGTTCTTTTTATTCGCAAGGAAAAAATTGTACAAAAGTCAGCATTTTTTGAAAGCGCTTACAATTTATGAAAACTATAGGAATCATCGCAGAATTCAACCCCTTCCACAACGGGCATAAATACTTAATTGAAAAAAGCATGCAGGAAACCGGCGCGGATTTCTGCATTGTTATTATGAGCGGAGATTTTGTCCAAAGAGGTGCCCCTGCCATAGCAGACAAATTTATCAGAACCAGAATGGCCCTGCAGTCAGGAGCAGATCTGGTGCTGGAACTTCCTGTATACTACAGCCTTGGAAGTGCTGAATATTTCGCATCCGGAGCTGTTTCCATACTTGACCGTATCGGAGCCTTGGATTATCTGTGCTTTGGCAGTGAGTCAGGAGATATCTCCTCTCTTGAGAAGATTGCCACAGTACTTGCCAATGAACCTGAGAATTTCAGATCAGTTCTCGCAGCCGGCCTCAAAGCAGGCAAAAGCTTCGCTGCAGCCAGAGAAGATGCACTTGCCTCAGAGCTTGACGGCGAAAGCATAAGACCGATACTTCAAAGTCCCAACAATATCCTTGCAATTGAATATATCAAGGCACTTATCAAAAGAAACAGCAGCATCCGTCCATTTACCATCCCTCGCATAGGTGAATCCTTTCATTCCACTGCCCTATCGGATTATGCCAGCGCTACAGCTATCCGCAAGGTTCTTGCAGGAAACACTGAAAAAGAGGCTGTATCTGCTTCCATCCCGGCAAGCGCCATGAAAGAATTTGTTGAATACAGTGGTCATCTGCTTGATTCCAACGATTTCTCGACACTTCTAAACTATAGACTTATCTGTGATAAAGAAAATGGCTATGACAAATACCTTGATGTCTCCGGGGATCTGTCAAACAAACTGATTAATTCGTTCACTCCGGGAGATACCATTACCTGTCTGTGCGAAAAATTAAAGACAAAAGATCTGTCCTACTCCCGTATCAGCAGGAGCCTTTTCCATATTCTCCTTGGGATCACCGATGAAAATATGGCTCAATATAAGGCCGATGACTATACCGGCTATGTCAGGATCCTCGGCCTAAAAAAGGATTCCTCCGCGGTTCTGTCATTGATCCATGACAACTCCTCTCTTCCTGTTCTGGACAGATTGAAGGATGCAGAGCATTTACTGAATCCCCTACAGATGAGACTCCTAAGCGAAACTCTGTCAGCAGGAGCAGTATATAATCTCCTTGCCCAAAACGGCGTAACCTCAGAATACAGCCTTAGAAACATCGTGATATGATATCCATTTTGCGTTAATTATCTTTTAATATTTTGACAGCCCCATTTCATTGAAGTAGCCTTATGAACGTGATACCATTATTATGTATACGGTATTAGGATTCTCATGGAGGAATACTATGGGACTTGTTAAACTCGAAAAAGGTCAGGTTCTGCATAAAGCTGGTAAAGATATTGTCGAAACCGTAGAGGTTATTGTAAAGGGCAGTATCAAAATATCCAATGCCTTCTCCTCCATAACCCTGGGTGTAGGCGGCTTCGTGGGAATAGTTGAAACCCCCGGTGAGCCCTATGTGTACAACATAGAGGCCCTTGAAGAAGGAGCCGTATATTCATACCCCTTCAGTTCCAAAGATGATATTCCCAAAGTAGTAATGTCCAATCCAAAGATTGCACCGATTTTGGCCGCTCAGTCCGCTGAAGCAGCCGCTTTGTGCTGCGATGCTTTTGAACAGGAATATAATGAGGCTCTTACCGAATATGAGAAAATCAAGGCAGACTATGCCGATTATCCAAATCTGTGTATCAAGGTTGGTGAAGTGCCCAAACAGTTCCCTGAACTGGATGACCTCACTCCTCCGGAGCGAAGCGTCAATCTGCCTGAGTGGGCCATCTCCTTTGCAAGATCCTTAAGAACCCACAGTGCAAGCCTCAAAAAGACCTTCTATCCGTTGGGCCTTGATATTGCCACAGGCATGGTAATGACAACCTACGAAATATATCAGAATGTATCAAAAGAGTCTCAGGCTCTTACCGTATACAGAAAAGCGCTCAAGCAAAAAACCAAGGAATTCCAGGCGACTATGCAGATGATAAACGCCAAGCTCAGCAATCTGGACAGCGGCATTATTGGCGGAATTGCAATAGTAAATGCCCTGAACACCATCATTAACTATGCTGAAGTATCTCCTGAGCTTGCAGAGAAATTCGAGGAGCAGGTAAACGAATTCAAATCAAACGAGAATAGAAACGACTCCTCCGATGAGGCAAGAGCCCTCAGAAGAAGCATTGCCTCAACCTTCTATGACATCTACACCGCAGCCTTCTTAAAGAGCCTGGATGATGAGGATCTTCCCCTTGAGGTTCAGATGTTCTTCATGTTCGGTTTCGTTGACGAAGAGCTGGCCGGTGATAAATACACTATGGCCCTTGCCAATATCGCCAGATCCTACATGCCTGACCCCGACGATAACGTAGTCCTTCTCTATGAGTGGCTTGTTAAGATATATAATCTTGAGGTTGAGCCTTCACGAAACGAGTTTGATCAGGACTGGCTCACATACCTGCGTGATCAGAAGCTCAGCGGTGATATCAGGGAAGAGCAGATGGAAGCCATGATAAACGATCCGGAAGCCAGGCTGAAATTTGAGATCCACAACCTCTTTGCATTGGGAAACAGAATGACCTTCGGAAGGATCTCCTCTTTCGTTCCGGTATTTGATTCTCAGAACGTATTAAGGCCTCTTGACATGGCGTATCAGAATACCGCCAAGGTCAATGAATATTTCAGATATATCAGAAGCGTTGATTTCGGTGTATTCTGCAGAAATGCACTGTTCTCAAATGTTGAGATAGGTGTCCCTCAGGTTCACTACCAGGACGACATCACACCATATATGATCCTGATGCCCAATGCCGGAAGCAGAGCCTGCCTCTGGCAGGAAATTGAAGGAAAAAAGAGAAGTTCCAAGGCCCGTATGCTGGTCTCCATCTTCAACACAGAGAACACCGAAGATTGTATGATCAAGCTGTTCGGAGAGTTCAGATGGGAAATGTGCAAGACCGAGCAGGGCGTTCATTGGAACGACGTAACAGATCCTTCTCTTACTTCCATGTACTGCGACTACCTGCAGTTCTTCAAGAAGAACTCTGCACTGTCAACGGAACAGAAGGATAAACTAAGAACTGACCTTAAGAAATACAGCAATAACTACAAAAACGTATTTATTGCCGACTATCTTGCATATATAAAGTTTGAGTCAGCCAGCTCTCCAAGACTCAACAAGGTAGCCCGTGAGATTCTCTTCACCTTCTGCCCCTTCGCCAAGGAGCTCAGGGAAAAGATTGCAGATAACCCTCAATACGGAGAACTGATCAACCACTATAACGCTCATATCGGAGGCCAGATCAAGCCTCTTGTAAACATTGTTCACAGACTTCAGAAGGAAGAGATCGAAGTACCGGAGGTTATCCTGGGGCAGATCGAGCATCTGAAGAAATAACAGCCAAATACTGCAGCTATCAGCCAGCCATAGCTATCTTTTCAGCATAGCGCAAAAGAGCATTCTCTATCCTATTGATATCAACTTCCGTGCTGCATGCATATTCATCAACATGCATGGCTCTATCGTCAAGGTACACATCACAGGTGATCTTCCTTGAGTTAGAGCCATATTTTATGATAGTTTCAGGAAGATTATCATTGACTGCATCAAAAATAAGGCCGTTATCCCTACAGAACTCCACCGCTCTGTCAAGGGGTTCTCCTGCCCTGCAGGTCCAGAGAATAAGCTTATCTCCCATTCGCTGTCTCTTTATCAGATAATCTATAAGCTCCGTATTGGCGGGGCCAACCTCCGGCCATTCGCCCATACTAAGTGTACCGTCAAAATCAACTGCATAAACCATAACCCGGCCTCACTTTCAATTACAAAAAGGAATAACATATCACGACTTGGATTCAAGAAACCATTTGGCTCCGGAGGGAGAATCCTCAAAATACAGATGAATCTCCTTGCCATCGACAATGCAGGTATACACAAGTCCTGCTCCGCCTGCTCTCCTGCTGGCTCCGGGAACACAATCCTTGACTCTGGTGATCATGTATTTCCTGCCGTCTTCCCATTCTATGGACAGAGGCCTTACAGCGCCCTCATCCGAATATTCCACAACCGTATCCACGTAGACCTTATGACCTATCCTAATCGCCATAGCATGCTCCTGTTCTATAAATCGTTATCCCCAAGAACATTGTTGCCATTCTGAAAATAAGCCACAGGATGGATCATGTGATCGTCAGCCTTGGCATCAAGGCCGGACAGCTCCTTATCAAAATACATCAGGCCACGAAGAATGGAATTATATCCAAAACGCCTCCTGATATCATCGACCGCAATATCAGCCTTGAGGTGCTTGTCCCTGACCGCCTCACTCATGAACAGGTCGGTCTGATAAGGCGAAGTATCGGGGATAAGACCTGACACCCTTACTCCCACGCTTCTTATCGGATGTTCCCAATCATAATTGGCCTTAAAAAGCTGCCAGGCATATCCCGCTATCTCCTCCGAGATATTGGTGGGAATCTTGACCCTGTGCTGTCTTGTAAAACTATAGAGGCCATTATCTCTGATACTTAGTCCTATGACATCTCCCTTGAAGTGATTATCTCTAAGTCTTGAAGCCACGCTCTCCGAAAGAAGATAGATAACCATTCTGACGTCTTCATCATTCTCAAGGTCCCTTGGAGTTGTGGTACTGTTACCGACACTCTTGATGGGCGCCGCATCCGCTTCTGCAGCAACCGGAGTCTGATCCTCGCCCCTGGCAAAAGCAGACAGAATATATCCCACCTTGCCGAATATCTGATGAAGCCACTCCGGATCTGCACAGGCAAGATCTCCTATAGTAAGGATCCCGTATTTCCTGAGCTTATTATCTGTGCGTCTGCCAACATAGAGAAGGTCCGATACAGGGCTATTCCAGACTATATCCCTGTAATTCTCCCTGGATATCTGAGTAATGGCATCAGGCTTCTTGTAATCAGAGCCAAATTTGGAAAAGATCTTGTTCCAGGAAACACCTATGGAAACAGTAATCCCAAGTTCCTTCTTAACCCTGTCGGAAATCTCCCCGGCTATACGCATGCCATCAGAAGTTCCCAGCATCCTTGCGGAATCCGTGATATCAACCCAGGATTCGTCAAGGCCATAGGGTTCGATCAGATCGGTATAGTCGCCATATATCTTCCTGGCCTTCCCGGAAAATCTGATGTACTCATCATAGCTGGGAGCGACAAATACCACGTCCCTGCATACCTGTCTGGCCTGCCACAGTGCCATTCCCGTCTTGACGCCCCGCCTCTTGGCTATGTAATTGGCTGTAAGAACAATTCCATGGCGGGCCTCGGGGTCTCCCCCTACCGCCATTGGAACGTCTCTAAGTTTAGGATTATGCAGCATCTCAACTGCCGCATAAAAACAGTTGCAGTCAGAATGAAGAATAATCCTGTCTTCCATACACCCACCTTACCACGCAAACATATGTTGCAAACATTTGTTCTTGGATTAATTCTTATTATACGAATGTATGTTCTGAAATGCAACCGCTATATATAGTACCTTATTAAATTATAAATACAAATTATATAAGTTTTGCTTCGTAGCCCTCAATGCATTCTCTTGCTGCTACTGCATTATCGGGCTTGGTATCCTCGAGAGTCGCATGAATATAGGGCTTGTACTTATGTGCAAACTCCACAATGCTTGTATAATCCATCTCTCCAAGACCGCACCCCATGCTGACGATCCTGTCTTTTTCGCACACGCAGTCCTTAAGATGTATCATGCAGATATCATCCTTAAGAAGATCCATTGCCTCCTCAAATACTTCATATCTCTGAGCATAATTATCAGTCCAGAGAAGATTGACCGGATCAAAAATGATCTGAAGGTTCGGAGACTCTATCCTGTCAAGAACCTCCCTTGCTCTCTTGGGATTCCATACAATATGTCTGTAAACAGGCTCAATGGCAACAATCACACCCATTTTTTCAGCGTAATCAACCACAGGACGAAGATTGGTGATAAAGGTCTCAAGGGCCTCCTTCGAATGGCATGCCTCCTTATCATATGAATAGGTCTCGTTGGGTGCGCCGGTCTCAGTTCCCACCATTCCTGCACCCATAAGGGAAGCAAAACGAATATGAGCCTTATACTTCTCCTGGATAGCATGAAGCGAAGCCTCATTGGGATTAGCCAGATTAAGGTAGCACCCAAGAACTGCCACATCCAGGTCTGCTCTTCTGAAAGCATCCCTCATGTACATAGCATATCCCGGTGTAAGCGCCGTTGTATCAGCCGTAAATCCCGGCACCTTTGAAAGAGCAATATGAGTACAGCTAAATCCCTGTCTCTTAATCTCCTGAAGCCTCTCCTCAAAAGGAAGCTCCACTGTATCATGAAATCTGATTCCTATCTGCATATCATCCTCCTAAATATCTCTGTTATATCTCTGTATAAATCGGGTCTGTAAATCTGACCGTAAGATCATTCTCTGTACCGGCGTATGCGAACATTCCTACAGTTGCGCCTGTAAATCGCTTTCCCTTGGAAAGTCCCTCATCACACAGATAACACACATCTGTCAAAGTATGCCAAATACATTCCTCGCCATTAATACTATAGCTGAGGGTTCTGACAAAATCCACTGTATTCATGGATAATTTAATGCTTCCGGATGCATTTTCCAAGGCTTCCTCGGAAATCGTCCATCTGTCCTCATCTCCAATATGTTCATGGGAAAAAACATGCATTTTTCCCTCAGCGCTCTTTAAACCAAAAGTAAAATATGTATTCTCATCATAATACCCGGTTATTCCTGCGCTCTGCCCATCCTTTAGTTCCGGAATCTCCATGTTCACGTCATATTCAAAAGAAAAACTCGTCTGCCTTCTGAGCACAATATTCCGGGCATCAATTGATGACATAGGAGCAGAACAGCCTTTTATCGTAAAGATCCGTCCATCTTCAGTAGCTTCATATACCAGAGTTCCTTTTTCAAAGGGCCGCGGCGTCATGTAATCAAAAGGAAGTCCGCAAGGAGAAACACCAATTTCATCACTGCAATCATCCCTCTCATCAGCAAAAGGCTTAACCTGCATACATGAGGGCCCTTTGAGTCCGTTAACTATTGGCCAGCCATCTGCAGTCCAGGTCACAGGATCAAGGGCAGTTTCTCTTCCCAGAATGCTGTAGCCATCTCCCAGTTTCCTTCCGCAGAGATATACCATATACCATCGTCCATCAGACGTATCTACAAGACAACCGTGACCGCATCTTTGAATCACGGCTCCTTCATCCGTCTGCCTCATTATGGGATTATAGGGACAGGGCTCATATATCCCCATCAGCTCCCTGCTTCTTGAAACCGTAGCTCTGTGTCCCGGCCCGGTTCCGCCTTCAGCCTGCAAAAGATAATAATATCCGTCTTTTTTGTATATATGTGGGCCTTCAGGTGCTCTTTTGTTACTTCCGTAATACAAAAGCACCGGTTCTGATATCTTCTTCGATGCGGATCTATCAAGCTCAAATATCCTGGCTCCTCTGTTAAGCAGCATGTATCTGCGGCCGTCCTCATCATTAAAAAAGCCAGGATCTATACCGTCTTCATCGATAAAGACCGGCTCAGAATAAGGTCCCTCAGGCCTGTCCGAAGAAACCACCATCTGCCTTCTGTACACCGGCCCCGTATCGTTAAGTCTATATGTTGCAGCGATGTAAAATCGCCCTTCATAATAGGAAATATCCGGCGCCCAGTATCCTCTTCCGCCTTCCAGCCCCTCAAGATAAGCCCATTTCGGCTCAGTGATGGCATGCCCAATTATCTCCCAGTGAACAAGGTCCCTTGAATGGGAAATTGGAATACACGGAAAAAATATAAAGGAAGAATTGACCATATAATAGTCTTCTCCCACTCTGCAGATTGAAGGATCCGGGAAGAATCCGCTTCTTATGGGATTTCGGTAAAAATCGTTGTAGCAATGCCCATATTTTCCTTCAAGATAGCTCTCAATCTGTTTATAGCCTTCGGCGGTCCCATTCAACTCAGCCCTTGTAGCATTCTCATGAACAATATCCCATGGTGTTACCAGCCCCGCATCACCCTGAAGCGGGTCCAGGCCGCACCTGTCCGTCAGATATTCAAACACCTGAAGGTTCCCGCTCTCGGCGGCATAATGAAGAGCTGTTCTATGGTCATCATCAAACTCATTAAGACTTGCTCTTGAATACTCCACGATCCATCTAACAAGCTTATAATCGCCCATTCTTGCTGCTTCATACAAACTGATCGGTCCTACATCCATCTCTCACAGCTCCCTTGTTTTAACAAAAAGAAAGTCAGCATAGCCATTTGAATTCCCTGTCATATCAGTACTTTTTGAAATCGCAAAAAGTCCGATTTTTGCTCCAACCCAGGTATGATCCGAAGGAGTGTAGTTAACTCCAAGATCGGTGTAGTCTAAGCCATCACCCTTTACCTTGATCTTAAGGGCAGGATTCTCTCCCGTAAGAGGACTATGCACATTCTGATAATACAACTTCTCAGATTCTGCCTCCTCATTAAGAGAGAAAGTAAGAAGGAACGTAAAAAGGGATCCTCTTCCGATTTTCTCAGCTCTTATCACCTTTTTAACTACCTCAATTTTATCAGCATCTCCGCCTTCGGACTCTGCAATTTTCAAAACAAACTCGTCATTATCGCCCTTTTCAAAATATGCGGCGACATACTGTCCTCCCGTCATACATATGCCGGCTCTCTCTCCGGCCTTGAGCCCCGAAATATCAACCTGAATCTCGGTTTCAAACACAGGAAAAACAAGTTTCTGAGTAAGTACGTTGGCACTTCGCCATATAATGGGATTTTCCTCACCGGAAACATTAAGTGCATTTAGCCTTAATCCATTTCTTCGGAAGTTTTTCTGCTGACAGAAAGCTTCTGTATGATTACCGAGCCACTGCCAGCAAAGTCCATAATTGCCTCCTACGAAATCATCTGAGGACTCAAGATACATCTTTTCCTCATCCCCTGCTCCCGTATCAGGCTTATCACGCTCAAACACAGGCTCTCCAACCTTATTCTCATCGGGATTAACGCCCACGATTGGCCAGCCATTATCCCAACTGACCGGCTGCAGATGACAGATTCTGCCATACAGCCCCCTGTCCTGGAAATGAATAAACCATTCATCACCATTTACAGTATCTACAAGGCCGCCCTGATGAGGACCGTTTATAACAGTATTACCGGTATGCATTACTTCTTTTATCTCATAGGGTCCATGAATATCTCTTGATCTGAGCACAACCTGCCAGCCGTCCTTAACTCCGCCTGCCGGTGCCCAGATATAGTAATAACCATCTCTTTTATAAACCTTGGGTCCTTCAATGGTTACCGCAGGGTGCTTCGGATCATTGCCGTCAAAAATAAAATGATCCTCAGATATAGCCTTAAGGCCATCCGGACTCATCTCAAAAACACCAAGAATACTCTTAAAGCCAATCCTGCTCTTGGCATAGCCGTGGATCACATATGCCCGTCCGTCATCATCCCATATCGGACAGGGATCAATAAGCCCTTTTCCTTCCAAAACACATACAGGCTCCTCCCATTCTCCGTAAGGGTCCTTAGTTCTAACCACAAAATAGCCCTCGTCCGGCATTCCGTAGTATATATAGAACATCCCCTCATGATAGCGGATTGAAGGCGCCCAAACTCCCTCCGAATGCCTGGGAATGTTGAATCTCTCTCCCGGGATATTCTTAAGCGCATAATTAACCAGCTTCCAGTTCACCAGGTCCTTTGACACCAGTATCGGTAGCCCCGGCGTATAGTTAAAGCTGGAGGCAGTCATATAATA
Organism: Butyrivibrio sp. AE3009; assembly: GCF_000420845.1. GTDB lineage: Bacteria > Bacillota > Clostridia > Lachnospirales > Lachnospiraceae > Butyrivibrio. The sequence continues at coordinate 132,041 of NZ_ATVS01000003.1, forward strand.
AGTATCACCGACTCTTATAACATCAGGATCACTGTAATCCGCAAACAGTATCGGATTCCTGAATCTTCCGTTTCCCTGATCCGAATAATGCATAGCATCCCCCTTATCCGTTTATCTCAATTCTGCTGCTTTCATTTAGAGCTTCATCTTCAATGATCAGGCTGGAATAAGGCTCTCCCAGTCCTATCAGTCCTCGAGCCACCATTCCCGCATAGAGCATGGCACCTTCATATCTTAGATGTGAGTTGTCGTTCTTTCCCTCAGGAGCCCAGAGGACCTCGCCGGGAGCCAGATTCATATAATATTTCTTAGAAGCTTCATCTCCTGTTTTTTCAAGGAATTCTCTGCTCATGGTAAAAAGATCCACCACCGGCACCTCAAATTTCTCAGAAGCCTCCTTCATCCCCTTCACATACTCAGTATGCTCTGAAGGCTTAAGCTTTCCGTTTTCATCAAAAAGCCTTCTCTCCACCGAAGTAATGAAAACAGGATAAGCTCCCTTATTTCTGGCTACATTCACAAATTTCCCCAGGTTAGTTATAAACTCACCGTGAGGGTCAGTGTATCGGGCAGGATCATTGATCTTTTCATCATTATGTCCAAACTGAATAAAAAGATAATCTCCCTTTGAAATATCATTATAGATATACGCAAGTCTGCTCTCATCAATGAAACTCTTGGTACTTCTTCCGTTCACGGAATGATTAAATACCACTACATCCTCTCTTGTATATCTGTCAAAAGCCTGTGCGATTCCCGTCTGAGGGTAAGTTATATATTTATTGCTTGCTGCGGTAGAATCCCCCGCCCAGAAAATATGTCTCATAAAGCCTCCTCTTATAATTCCAAATATGGATAAAAAAAGACAACCTGCTAATAGTTTTTCATGAAAAATAAAGCAGATTGTCTTTTATCATTTCTAAAATAACCTTAGGAGTAATTACTCCTTAACAGCTCCAACGTTAACACCCTGAACGAAGTACTGCTGCAGGAAAGGATATGCGATCATGAAAGGAAGGATCGCACATACGATAGCTGCGTAATACAGTGTGTTCTGTGAAACCTTATAAGCTGTTGTGGGCGTATCACCGTCCATGATCATAACTCTCAGCTTGTACTGGAAGTTAACTCTGTCAGGGTTAGTGATATAGATCTGTACTGTGCTGTAATCGTTCCATACAGTTACCGCATACATAAGACCAATTGATGCAAGAGCTGCCTTGGAAAGCGGAAGCACGATCTTGAAGAAGATTCCCATAGGAGTGCAGCCATCGATCTTGGCAGCCTCGAAAAGTGATCCGGGAATTCCCTCGAAGAAGTTCTTCATAAGAACCAGGTTATATACGTTCATACCGTGCTTGATAACCAGGATCCAGATTGTATCTACAAGATGGAGCTGCTTCATAACAAGGTACTCAGGAATCATACCACCGCTGAAGATCATGGTGAAGAGCAGGAAGAAGGATAAGAAGTTTCTTCCGGGCATATCCTGCTGTGTAAGTACATAACCACCGAGTGTTGAAAGTACAAGACCAAGAAGTGTACCCAAAACAGTTGTAATAACTGAATTAAGGAATGGTCTGTAAAGTCTAACCGTTGTAAAAATTGTAAGGTATCCGTTAAATGTAAAGTCCTCAGGCCAGAATCTGAACTGATATACACCTACAGAGTTGAAGGAATCTACAAGAACCTTCCAAATAGGAATGAGAACTATTAAAGCAACTATAACGAATACTATGTAGTTAACCACATCAAATACATGTATTTTGGGCTTTTTAGCCTGGACATGCATTGTAGCCTGTTTAGCCTGTGCCATAATATCTCCTCCTTAAATAATTCCGCGTCCGCGGATCTTCTTACTTGCCCAGTTACATACAAGAACAAGTACGCAACCAACCAGGGACTTAAACAAACCAACCGCAGTTGTATATCCATAGTCCGGTATAGCAGTAAGGAATGTCTGACGATAGATATAAGTTGAAATTACATCGGATACGTCGAATACACGGTTGTTATATAAAACGAATACTGATTCAAACAGGTTAAGAACCTTAGCAAGATTAAGGATCAGTACGATAATTACCGTATTCATAAGTGCAGGTACTGTTACATACCAGATTTTCTGAAGTCTTGATGCTCCGTCAATGTCGGCAGCCTCATAGAGCTCAGGGTTGATTCCGGAAAGTGTAGCCAGGAAAATAACTGTTCCCCAACCTGTTTCCTTCCAGATATTGATCATATAGAAGATCGGTCTCCACATTGCTTTGGTGTGCAGGAAGTCGATACTTGTTGACAGAACTCCCCAGGACTTCAATGTCTCATTAACGAAACCTGTTGAAGACTTAGAAAGGAATAACTGGAAAATAGCGGCAACTACTGCCCAAGACATAAAGTGTGGCAAATAGATGATTGTCTGCAGTGTTTTCTTTGCAAACATGTTGTGCATCTCATTAAGGAAAACTGAAACCAGTACCGATGCAAAAGTTGTAATTAAAAGCTTAGTAATGGAAATCTGTAAAGTGTTACTAAAGGCAGTCCAGAACTCCTTCTTAGCAAACATTGTCTGGAAGTTCTTAAGACCAACCCAGTTAATGTTTCTGAGCTTGTACTCATAGAACGCATAACGTACACCAAGCATTGGCCAGTAATAAATAATAATTACGAAAACCAATACAGGTAAGAACATGAGGTAATAACCCAGATTATTCTTGATTCGTGTGCTAAGAGGTTTTTTGTTTATAGGAGCGCCGGTGGATGTCGTAACAGCATTTTGTTTCTTACTCATAGCAACCCTCTCCCTTTATTATCTAAATAACGTTCATATTACAGCTATATTATAGCAGATAAATCGTGAAATTTTCATAAAAATCCCACCCCCAATGAAGATATCGTATACCCCTCAGGGGTGGGAACTTAATCAAAAATTATTTTATTTCAGAAATTACTGAGCGTTGAGCTCATCAACGATCTGCTGAGCAAGATCGCCAACTTCTGCCTGATACTGAGCAATAGCCTCTTCAGGTGTGATCTCACCTGTTACAGCCTGGTTCATAAGAGTTGTCTTAAGCTCTACAAGTGTTGCCTCGTTCTCTGTAAGAGTATCGCAAGAAGCAGCTGCAGGAGCATCTACACAGTTCTCTGTGAAGAACTTGTTACCAGCCTGTACAAGCTCGTCGTTATCTACGAAACCGTTTGTAAGAGGAGCGATTACAAGTACTGGATCAAGGTGATTCTTCTTCCATACAGAGTTAGGATCGTTAGGAGCCTGCTTAAGGTGGAACTCACCATCAGCGTACTCATAATCCTTCTTCTTCTCAGGATCATCAGCGTTTGTTGTGAAGGACTCAGCCTTTGTTGACCAGTGAACATCCTCAGCACCATATGTCCAAAGTGTCTGAACCTTGTCACCGTCAAGCATTGTCTCAAGAAGTGCATCGAAGATAGCCTGCTCACGAGCGTTTGAGCCATCCTGATCGTCTGTGATTACCCATACAGGAGCTTCTCTGTTGATGTAGCCGCCCCATGTATCCTTGATCTCCTGAATAGGAGCAAGCTGTACAAGTCTGTCATCGCCAAGATCGTTGTCAACTTCCTGCTTTTCCATGTTTGTTGTAAGTGTTCTAAGCCATGTACCAGCCCAGTATGTGAATACACCTTCTGATGTTGACTGGTCGTTTGAGAAGAACTTCTCACGAGCCTGCTTTGTTCCGGCTTCCTCTGTATCAGGATCGATTACGCCATCAGCATAACCCTGAGCAAGTCTTGCAAGAGCATCGATTGTAGCCTGCTCCTGGAATCCGTCTACCCATACACCATCCTTCTGATAGAATGAAGGATATGCACCCTGCCAGAACTCAGGCATGTAGTTGATGTAAGGAGCCTCGTCAAGCTTACCGTAACCAGCAGCGATTACACCGTATGTGCCTGACTCCTTCTCATGGAATGCCTTAAGCATTGCATAGTAATCATCGAAAGTCTTGATGTCATCGATTGACATTCCGGCTGCATCGAGCCATGACTTCTTAACATAAGTTACGCATCCGTTTCCGTATGTAGGAGCGAAGCCGTAAAGGTGTCCCTGGTTGTCCTTCATGTTCTCGTTTACTGAAGGAAGAGTTACTCTTGACTGGAACTCAGCGTTTGCATAAGCATCAGCCATATCCCAAAGGAGACCTGTTGTCTGATACTGTCTGAGCATTGTAGCGCTCATGATAAGAGCATCAGGATAATCAGGATCACCGGGCTGACCAGTTGTAAGGAGACGTGAAACTGTTCCTGAATAGTCAGAGTGATCAAGCTGGTTGATGTTAAGTGTTATCTGGTGACCAAGCTTCTCAGATACAGCAGCTTCCCACTGCTCCTTGAATGCATCCTGGCCGTTCTCAACTGTAGCAGTAAGTGTACCGTCTACTACGATGTTAAGAGTCTCAAGTGTGAAGTCCTCAGCTGCAGCAGGTGTCTCAGCATCTGTTGTTGCAGGAGCTTCTGTTGCAGGAGCTTCTGTTGCTGTTGTGTTGTCAGCAGTCTGTGTGTCAGTTGTAGCAGGTGTTGTCTCGTTGCCGCAAGCAGCAAGAGAAGCTACCATTGCTGTTGACAGAAGTAATGATAAAGCTTTCTTTTTCATTTAATTTGTTCCTCCCAGTTAATTATTTAAATTAAATGTAAGCGTTTTCAATTGCTTATGTACGTACTTTAACATGTATTGAAAACCATTGCAAGCATGAATTTTGTTAAATTTCTGCCAGTATTGGTGATTTTTTCCGTGAAGTGCCGTTTTTACTGTATTTCCGTAAGTGCTTACATATCAAAAATTTACAAAAAAATCTTGCAAAAATAACACTTACATTTCCTCGAACTAAAAAAATAGACAAATTGTCATCGGAATTTAATACATTCCAATGTGCAATTTGTCTATCTGTTATTTACAGTGTTACGCCTCTCTTCCAGATGGCCATGTCGTGGAAGCCGGCTTCCTCGCTCTTAAGCTTCTCTCCTGAAGCGGTACGAAGTATCTTATCGAATAATTCATCAGTAAGTTCATCAAAGCTTCTTCCTTCAAGAATCTGACCGGCTCTGAAATCAATCCAGTTGCTCTTCTTCTCGGCAATTGTATTGTTACTAGCTATTTTCATAGTAGGAACAGGGCATGCAAAAGGTGTTCCTCTTCCTGTTGTAAAGAGCACGATCTGCGCTCCTGCACTGGCAAGTGCGGTTGCAGCGCAAAGGTCATTACCGGGTGCACATAACAGATTAAGTCCTGTAACATCGGTTCTCTCGCCATACTCCAATACATTCATAACCGGATAATCACCGGATTTCTGGGTGCAGCCAAGAGACTTATCCTCAAGTGTTGTGATTCCGCCTGCCTTGTTTCCGGGTGAAGGATTCTCATAAATGGGCTCGCCCTGCTTTGTGAAATAATCCTTGAAACCGTTGATCATATTTACGGTATCATTGAAGGTCTTCTCATCCTTACATCTATTCATAAGAATAGTCTCTGCTCCGAACATTTCGGGAACCTCGGTAAGAATAGATGTACCGCCGCATTCAACAATCCTGTCGGAAATTCTTCCAACAAGCGGATTGGCAGTAATTCCGGAGAATCCATCGGATCCACCGCATTTAAGGCCAATGATAAGCTTGGAAGCATAGGCTTCTTCTCTCTCATCCTTAGAAGCAGTCTCAATAAGCTCTGAAAGAAGCTCAAGACCATCTGCCATCTCGTCATCAGACTGCTGACATACAAGGAACTTCACTCTATCCTTGTCATATTCTCCAATATATGGCATAAGAACATCTATATTGCTATTCTCGCAACCAAGACCAAGAACCAGCACGCCGCCGGCATTTGGATGTTTGATAAGATCAGAAAGTATGGTTCTTGTGTGCTCCTGATCATCTCCTGTCTGAGAACAGCCATAGTTATGTGTAAATGCCACAACTTCATCAACGCTGCCCTTTACAAGCTTATTTGCCTTATTAGCCAGTGCTGTCGCGATATTGTTGACACAACCTACAGTAGGAATGATCCATACTTCATTTCTTATTCCTACGCGTCCGTCAGCTCTTACGAAGCCCTTGAAGGATGCTTTTTTAGATCCCATAAGAGTCTTCTTTTTCTCGATGTCTGCAGTGTCAGGCTCATATTTATACTCAAGGATTCCTTCAAGATTGGTCTTGATGTCGTGGGTGTGTACCCATCTTCCCTCGGAAATATCTTCAGTTGCATGTCCGATGGCATATCCATATTTAACAACATTATCATTAGAAGAAATAGACTTGATTGCCATCTTGTGGCCTGCAGGGATTTCCTCTGCAGCAGTTATTGTTCTTCCATCTGAAAGACTTACAGTCTCGCCCTTTGCCATGGGTTCGAGGCATACAATTACATTGTCTGTTGGATGAATCTGTAAAAATTTACTCATTTAACCTACCCCTTTTTACGAAAACAGAAGTTTTCTTACATTTTTATTTACATCTGCTTACATTTTTTACATGCTGAAAAATCAAATTATCAAACATACTAAAAAGTGCCATGTAAGCGTTTACACTTAAATCATATATTTAAAGTCCGGTAACGTCAATAAATTTTTGCTATTGTATTTAGTATTCACGTCCTGTATAATACCTTTGTAAAAAATATGAAAATGCTTACATGTATTTTTAACATTTTACAAAATAAAAATAAGAATAATTGGGAGGGTATGTAAATGAAGACTTTTATGGATAAAGATTTCCTTCTTCAGTCTGATGCTGCCAAGACTTTATATCATGATTACGCTGAAAATATGCCTATTCTTGACTATCACTGTCACATCAGCCCCAAGGAGATCGCCGAAGATCGTCATTTCGACACAATCACACAGGTATGGCTTGGTGGGGACCATTATAAATGGCGTTTGATGCGTGCCTTTGGTGTCGATGAAAAGTTTATGACAGGGGATGCTCCTGACAAGGAGAAATTCTTAATGTTCGCAAAATGCCTTGGCAAGGCCGTAGGCAATCCACTTTATCACTGGGCTCACTTAGAACTTCGCAAATATTTTGGTTACAACGGTGTTCTTAACGAGAAGACCGCAGAGGAAGTATACGATATCTGCAATAAGGTTCTTCAGTCACCTGATATGAGTGTACGTAAACTCATCAAGATGTCAGGAGTAACTCTTATCTGCACTACAGATGATCCTATCGACACTCTTGAGTGGCACGACAAGATCAGAGAAGACGCATCCTTCGATGTTAAGGTTCTTCCCGCATGGAGACCTGACAAGGCCAAAAATATCACTAAACCCGAATTCACATCCTACATCGCTACTCTTTCAGAGGTAAGCGGAGTTAAGATTGACTCCTTTGCTTCATTAAAAGAAGCTCTCAGAGTTCGTCTCGACTACTTCGCATCCAAGGGCTGCAATGTTACAGATCACGCTCTTGAGTATGTAATGTACAAACCTGCTTCTGATGAAGAGATTGAGAAGATCTTCGCAAGACGTATGGCCGGCGAAGAGATCAGCTATGAGGATTCACTTAAATATGAAACAGCCTTCATGCTCTTTGAGGGCGAAGAGATCAAGAAGAGAGACTGGGTACTCCAGCTTCACTTTGGTTGCAAGCGCGACAACAATACACCTATGTATGAGAAGCTCGGACCTGATACAGGTTATGACACTATCGCAGCTTACTACCCTATGGCTGAACTTGCAGACTTCCTTAATGCTCTGCACTGCAAGAATACTCTTCCAAAGACTATTCTTTACAGCCTGAATCCTAACGACAACAAGATCATCAACACCACCCTCAATGCATTTAACGAGGCTCCCGTTGTTGCCAAGATTCAGCAAGGAAGCGCATGGTGGTTCAATGATACCAAGCTTGGTATGGAGGAGCAGCTGGCTTCTGTTGCAGAGTCCGGCAACCTTTCAGGATTTGTAGGAATGCTTACAGATTCAAGAAGCTTTACTTCTTATACAAGACATGATTACTTCCGCCGTATCCTTTGCAATTACCTCGGATCACTGGTGGAGAACGGTGAATATCCTGCTGAGGATATGGATATTCTCGGAGAGATTGCCAAGGATATATCCTACAACAACGCTGTAAGATATTTCGGTTTTCCTTTAGAGACGGTATAAGCCCATGAGCGGCCAGATGACTATTTACGACATATCCAAAAAAGCCGGTGTGTCTATAGCCACTGTTTCCAGGGTGCTTAACGGCAGCACCAATGTTAAGCCCAGAACCAGAAAAAAAGTTATGGACATCATTGAGCAATACGGATACAAACCCAACGCTTTTGCCAGGGGCCTTGGTCTTAATTCAATGAAGACTATCGGTATCCTCTGTGCCGATGCCTCTGACCTTTATCTTGCAAAAGCTATTTATTACATCGAGCAGAACCTTCGCGAGAACGGCTATCATTCAGTTCTTTGCTGCACAGGTTACGAGATGCACCCAAGAAAAGAGTCCCTTAATCTCCTGCTCTCTCAGCATGTTGACTCAGTTGTAATGGTTGGTTCCAACTTCATCATGAACAACTCCGAGGACAACCAGTATGTAAGAGATGCAGCTGCAACAGTGCCCATCATGCTCCTCAATGCTGATTTTGATTGCCCCAATGTATATTGCACACTGTGCGATGACTACAAGGCAACTCAGGACGCCACAGAGAAGATGATTGCATCTGGAGTTAAGGATATCCTTTATCTGTATAACAGTAATTCTTACAGTGGACTTAAGAAGCTGGCAGGTTTCCAGAACGCTCTTCTTACACATGACATTCCACTGAAGAAACAGATGCAGCAGTGCTTCAAGGGAAGTCACGAAGACATCGATGGAGTTAAGAACTTTGTTGAGAACCTTTATAAAAAAGGAATCAAGTTCGACGGTATCGTAACAAGTGATGACTTCCTTGCCATTGGTGCCATGAATTTCGCAAGAGCTAACAACATCAGTGTTCCAAATGATCTTCAGATCATCGGATATAACAATTCTATCCTTACACTGTGTTCAGAGCCTGATATTTCTTCCGTTGACAACCGTCTGGAGGATATGTGTATACAGCTTGTTAAGACTCTTATCGGAACCTTAAGCCAGAGCGAAATGCCTCAGAAGACTATCTTCTCCGGAGAGCTGGTAAAGAGAGGTTCAACCCGTTTCTGATAACAGTTTGAAGTAAAATATAGAGGATTATGTAATGCAATTATTGCTTTACATAATCCTCTTTTTATATGTCTGTTCAGTTCCCTACTCTTCCTTGATAACATCCATATTCCTTCGATATTCCCTTGGAGAAACATGATATTTGGCAGAAAAACATCTGTTAAAAGTCCTCTGACTCTCAAATCCGGAATCATAACAAATATCGGTAATTGACTTATCCGTATGCCGCAGCAGCGTCTGTGCATAGTCAAGTCGGACTTCATTAAGGTACTGGTTAAAATTTCTATGAAAGGTCTTGGCGAACAGCCTTGATAAAGTAAACTGACTGATACCAAAATCATGGGCCATGGATCCAAGTGATACATCCTCAGCAAAATGTCCGGATATATAAGATACAGATTTGTAGATCAGATCCGTGCTACCAATCTCCGCCTTGGGAACCAGTTCCAAGAGCGGAAGGGACCTTGCCAGTAATATGTGGATATAGGAAAGGGCCAAGGCATTCTCATCCTTGGACAGCTGCGCTATATCCTGGTTCTCCTGTCCGTCGGCAAATTCGCTGCAGATGGCCTTAACTGCGTAAATGATGTCTTTATGCACCTTCTTTTTGGTTATGACCGGCTCCTTTGGACTTAGATTCGATATCTCATTCATATATCCCTGTGCAAGATTTGGCGATGTCAAAATATAAATTGCTCTGCTCTCTTCCTCAGAGAAAACCTGATAATGATGAACCATCTCCGGGAACACCACCGCAAAGTCCCCTTTCTCCATGGGATACAGGTTCTGCCCAACTCCAATCGCAAGACTACCCTGGGTTACATAAACAAATTCGATTGCTCTGTGGAGATGAGGCGCACTGTGAGTGCTCTTTCGCTGATATATTGTAAGGCCCAAACCGATATCTTTATATATAGGTAGCATGTATGTTTTCTCCTTTAAAATAGTCCGCGCAAGATTTGGCTACTTTTTTATCTTTTATGACGTGTATTATACAGTGCCAGATGGTAAAGTACAATATGTGAGCAGGAAGTAATAAAAAACATTTAATTTGCTACCCCATATTCATTTACCTTTTTATATATCATTTGTATAACCCCCCAACAAAAGAAGCCGGTACCCAACCGGCTTCTTTTACTATGCTAATAAATCTTAAGTATTCACACACCCTGACAGTCAAAATCCGGGATAAAGCTCTCTTCTGCCGTTTCCCCTACCTGCATAAAGCCATTTGATACACCCAGTTCTGAAGCATAATCTATAAGACTGTTATAATCACGATCAGTAACCTTCCTGTCTATTTCAGGGTAATTATCCAGTTCTCCGTTGGGAGTAAACTGATTCATAAGGCTGATGTAAACCTTATCTCCATACTTTTCATATAAATATTTAACTATCATTTTGGCCTGGATCAGCATTCCGGGCATCAATAAATGTCTTATCACTACTCCTCTTGATAATATATGCTCATCGTCAGAATCATCTTTATCATTAGAAGCATTTTCATAGTACCTGCGATTATTTATAGCATCGCGGAACAGACACTCAGGCTGTTGACGCACCATCTCATCAATGGCTGCTTTGGCCGTCTCAACATACCCGGGAGCATTACTGTATCTCACTGCATCCCGTTCTCTGATATACTTCATATCGGGCAAATAAATGTCTATAAGTCCATCCAGACTCTTTACCACATCTACATTAAGATATGATGAAGTATTCAGAAGAAAAGGAAGATCAAAGCCCTGATCCATGGCAGAAACAATAGCTTCTCTGACCGAAGGAATAAACATATCCGCGGTTACAAGATTTATATTATTGGCTCCTTTTTCTTTGAGTTCAAAGAAAATCTCCGTAAGCCTTGGAATATCTATGTGTTTCCCCACTTCTCCTCTGCTGATCTTCTTGTTCTGGCAGAAAACACAGCCCATATTACAGCCGGAAAAGAATACCGTGCCGGAGCCGGAGTAACCTGAAATACATGGTTCTTCCCATAAATGAAGGGCAGCCCTGCTTACGTGAAGCGTGCTGCCTTCTCTGCAATATCCTATCGTTTTATTCCTGTCTACCCTGCACATTCTCGGGCACAGAGTGCAGGAAGAATACTCCTGTATAATTTCACTCATAATTTTCACAAACCAATATGACTTTGATAGTCCAGCTCATCTATCGCAAGCTTGATTGCTCCCATTATGCCCTGATCATCATTGAGACTGGCAGGTACTATATACTCATCAAGATACTTAAGTCTGTCAGCATTGATGTATCCTGCATTATACTTCTCAAAAGCTTGTCTTATCATAGGAAAAAGCTGTTCCTGATGCATAACGCCTCCGCCGAGAATGATCTTCTGAGGACTCAGCGTCATAACAAAATCAGTAAGAGCAATGCCTATATATTCAGCTTCAAGCTCCCATACTTTTGCTTCATCTTTAAGCTCAACACCCTTTTTCCCCCACCTCTTTTCGATGGAAGGACCGGCCGCAAGACCTTCAAAGCAGTCCTTGTGGTAAGGACATACACATTCGCCGGGATCTGAAGAGAGCTTACCGATTCTGATGTGTCCCAGCTCAGGATGCAGCATGCCGTGAAGGAGCTTACCGTTAGACATAACTCCTCCGCCGATTCCGGTGCCTATTGTAAGATATATCGCATCTGTAAGCCCCCGTGCGCATCCCCAGGTAGCCTCTCCCAGAAGCGATCCGTTGACATCCGTATCAAATCCAACCGGAATGCCAAGCTTGTCCTTAAGTTCGCCGACTATATTATAGTTCTTCCATGCTGTTTTGGGTGTGGAAGTAATGTAGCCGTAGGTATCTGAATTTCTGTCAAGATCGATCGGGCCAAAGCAGGCAACTCCAAGAGCCTTAATCTCATGATCCTTATTCTGATTCCATTCCCTGAAATACTCCTCGATAAGAGGCATTGTCTCTTCCGGAGTTGTTGTAGGAATAGACTTCCTATCCAAAATCTTGCCGTTTCCATCACCAATTGCGACCACCATCTTGGTTCCGCCGGCTTCAAGCGCTCCAAATAACATATTATCCCCCCTTACTTTATCTTATCCGGAATCCTTGTTATCAAAAATTGTGCATTACCGCTAATCTCAAAATCCCCTGATGCAGCAGGTACAAAAAGAGATTCCCCTTTCTTAAGTTCGATACTCTTGCCCCTGCAGGTAATTACTGAATTTCCTTCAATCGCGATGATACTTACAAAAGATCTCTCATCAGCTACAGATTCATAAGTATTTCCATCTGATACATCAACATAATCAACATCAAAGAAATTGCAGCTGACAAGATGCTCAGCACCGCTACTAAAAGCCTCCGGTCTTGTAAGCTCTGTAACATCAAGTGACTCCTTGATATGGAGCTGCCTTGGCTTGCCATCAGCGCCAACTCTTCCGTAGTCATAAATCCTGTAGGTAACATTGGAATTTTGCTGTATCTCGGCGATCAGTATACCTTCACCTATGGCATGCAGAGTTCTTGGCGGAATAAAGAGAACATCACCTTTTTTAACATATACTTTGTTAAGAACCTCTTCCAGCGTGTTGTTCTCAATTCTTTCTTTGAACTCCTCCCTTCCTATCTCATGGGAAAAGCCCTGATACAAAAAAGCTCCTTCTTTGGCATCAAGCACATACCACATCTCGGTTTTGCCAAGCTGATTCTCATGCTCAAGGGCATATTCATCATCAGGATGAACCTGAATTGACAGAGGCTTTTTTGCATCAATAAACTTGATCAGGATTGGAAAATCCTGAAGGCCTTTGCAATTTGCTCCAAGAAAATCACTGCCAATAAGCTCTATAAGCTCAGGCAATGTCTTTCCATTGTACTCACCGCCTTCTATTACCGAACAGCCATCCTTATGGCAGGACAGTAGCCAGGCTTCTGCCAGGATGTCACCGTCATATTTAATGCCGTATTCAGCGGCAAGTCTGTTTCCTCCCCACAGATAATCCTTGCAGGCAGGTATCAGTTTGAACATTTCCATAAATCTACTCCGTTAAATCTTAAACACCAGAACAGCTATTGTCTTCTTTCCGGAATCAAAAGACCCTGAAACAACAGCGTCAGTCTTTTTCAAAGATACCTTCTGAGGCTCCTTGATGCTATTGCAGTCATCCACATCGCCTTCCATCAGATAGACTTCGTCAGACTTTTTGTCTGTAACAGCTAAAATATCTACAGTTACATCCTTATCTCCGGCATTGATGACCTTGATATAGATCTTTTCATTATCCTTAGATGCTGCAATATATACTTTATCATTTTCATAAGCAGAGAAATCTGCTTCTATAACCTCTGTTCCTGTGAAAACAGAATACATCTTCTGAACATAGTAACTGGGTGAACCGTAAGCTGTTTTACCATCAAACCAGATAAGATCAGGATGCCACTGAGCATAGCCAAGTCTTGCGAACAAAGGTGCATAGGAAGCCATCAGTACAACATCGGCATTCCTCTCAAGGCCTGTCATGAAGGCTGCTTCTGCAAGAGCAGCACCAAAGCTGTTGCGCTCCTCGGGCTTCCTGTCTCCATTTATATGGCAGGCATATTCTCCTGCGAATACCTTTCTGTGCTTCTCATAGTTGTCATACATGTGGACGTTTTCATACATCCACTTATCAGAAACATAATAGTGCTCATCCACAGCAACACTGTAATTGGGGTCTGCCTTCATTCTGGGGGCAAAATGATCCCAGGCATCCCTGTAATGCTCCGAAGTAACATCGGGGCCGGCACTTCCACAGCACTTGATCTCAGGATATTTCTCATGAATTGCCTTTTCAAATGCCTCATAACGGTGGAAGAAATCAACCTTGTCTGTCTCCCACTGCTCATTGCCGATTCCGATAAATTTTATATTAAAAGGTGCGGGATGTCCCATCTTAGCTCTTACAGCGCCCCATTTTGTGCTCACATCGCCGTTGGCGAACTCAATAAGATCAATAGCGTCCTGAACAAATACGTTAAATTCAGGGCTGTCGCTGTAAACAAGCTCGCTTGACTGATACTGGCACGCAAGGCCAACATTCATTACAGGAAGGGGCTCACAACCAAGATATTCGCATAGAAGAAAATACTCAAAATATCCGATTCCGAGAGTCTGGTTGTAATAGGGGTAATTTCCAATATCCTTCTTGCCATCGTCATTGCCGTGAACTGCCCATCTGTTCCAATTTGACTTCCTCTCCTCAGAGGGGCCTACAGACTTCTTCCACTGATATCTGTTGGTAAGTTCATTTCCTTCGATAATGCATCCTCCGGGAAATCTCATGAAGCCGGGGTGAATATCCTTAAGGAGCTCTGCCAGATCTTTTCTGAAAAGACCAAGTACAGCGTCATCAGGAATCATTCTGAACTGGTCAAAACATATTACGGAAGGCTCTGAGGCAACAACTGTGAAAACAGCCTTCTCTACAGGAGTCTCAGATACGATATCACACTCATACTTAGTCCAGTCAGCTCCTGTTACAGTAAGGTTCTTAGAGGAGCAGATTTCTTTACCATCAGTGTCAAACAGCTTGATGCAAACAGAACTCTGTCCTACTGTCTTGGCATAGAAACTGATATGAGCAGGAACCCCCGCCTTCATATAGATGCCATCGTAGGCCTTGTTGGTAAAGCCTGCATTCTCAGAGACAGTTCTAAGGCACATATAATGAGGATTAATCTCATTAAGTGGCTCAATATCAAGAACAGTTAACTTGGCTCCACCCTCGTTAGGGTAAGCATTCCATCCGTAGAGATAAGCGCCCTTCTGATAATAATGATCCTTGTAGCCATGCCCCTCAACAAACTCAAATGCCCTGTTCTCAAGCATTTCGGCATTAAGTCCGCCGTCCAGGCCATAATTTATATCTTCAAAAAACAGTCCGAACATTCCTTTGCTAATCTGTTTAGCCATAAAAACTCCTTATTATGTAATATTTTTTAGTCTATAACTCTGTCGATGATACCACCGCCAAGAACAATTTCTCCGTCGTATAAAACAGCTGACTGTCCTGCGGTTATAGCACGCTGTGGTTCATCAAACACAATTTTCGCACATCCATTTTCAAGGGCAGTTACAGTACAGGGCTGCTCCTTGTGTCTGTATCGTATCTTGGCTGAGCACTTAAAAGGCTCTGAGGGAACATCTCCGGAAATATAATGGAAATCCCTGACAATAAGCTCTTTTTTGAAAAGATCGGCATTATCGGCAAGAACAACCTCATTGTCCTCCACCTTGAGCCTTGTTACATAGAGCCTTCTGTCAGCAGGAATACCCAGGCCTCTTCTCTGACCGATGGTGTAATTGATTATTCCGTCATGAGTTCCCAGAACATTGCCCTCAAGGTCAACAAAATTGCCCTTAGGATACTTCTTTCCGCGGTATCTTTCGATCATACCGGCATAATCACCATCAGGAACAAAGCATATATCCTGGCTTTCCTTCTTATGGGAGGTTACGAATCCATTTGAATCAGCAATCTCCCTTACCTGAGTCTTGGTAAGTTCTCCGAGAGGAAAAACTGTGTGGGCAAGCTGCTCCTGAGTAAGGTCATACAATACATAGCTCTGATCCTTATTAAGGTCTGCCGCCTTCAGCAGATAGTACACTCCATCCTTCTCCTGAATCCTTGCGTAGTGCCCTGTAACAATATAGTTATATCCCAGTTCCCTTGCCTTGTTATAGAGACTGTCAAACTTAAGATACCTGTTACATCTTATACAGGGATTGGGGGTCTCACCCTTCTCATAGCTGCAGACAAAGGGCTCTATAACCTTGTCACGAAACTCAGCTTCATAATGGTAAATGTTATAGGGAATACCGATGCGGTCACAGACTGCCCTTGCATCCTCAGTATCCTTGAGGCTGCAGCAGGTCCCGAATAGGTCCTCCCCTATCATATCGTTTTCATATAGTCTCATGGTACAGCCCATGCTGTCATAGCCTCTGTCAGCCATGATCCTTGCTGCAACCGAGCTGTCCACTCCGCCGCTCATAGCAATAAGAGCAGATTTATTATCCGGCATAGTTTAATCCTTTATACTCATATAATTACAAAAATGCAGAACCGAAAGGCCCCGCATACCCATAGAATAGTATAACGTAAAACGCAAGTTTAAGCATTATATTTTATATCGATTTAATAGTAATTTCAATCAAGTAATGTTAACATAAACTTACCTTCATGTGGGGCGTTCATATGCCCTGCATCTCATAAGAAAAGGGCCATCACATACGTGGTGGCTCTTTCTTGTATGATTTTTGATCAATTCTCATATCCGATGAACTTAAAGCCCACCATAGTCTCATCATCAAACTGCTCCTCTTCACCGACAAACTCATGCAGTTCTCTGGAGATTCGTGGTAGCAGTCTTTCCATGGAAACATCCTTATTTTTGTTCAGTGCATCAAGTATTCTGTCTGTACCAAACTGTTCCTTTTCTTTATCGATACCCTCCGGAAGACCATCAGTGTATACAAATATGGTATCTCCCTTTTCCAGCCGGAGTTCGTATTCCTTGAATTTCATGTCCTCCATTATGGCAACGGCGGCGCTGTGCTTATCCTTTAACAGTTCGAAGTCACCGGCAGCTTTCCTGATCATTGGATATTCATGTCCTGCATTTGTGCACTTCATTATGCCGGTCTTAAGGTCAAGAATTCCTATCCACACCGTCACAAACATATCCGCATCATTTCCTTCACAGAGCGTATTGTTGGCTCTTTCAAGAACCTCGGAAGGCGCAAGCCCCGATTCGGCCATTGTCCTTATGGCAGTCTTACTTCGCATCATAAAGAGCGCCGCAGGTATTCCCTTACCCGATACATCTGCGATCACGATACAGAATTTATCCAGACCGGTAAAAAAGAAATCATAGAAATCACCACCTATTTCCTTGGCAGGATTCATTGTTGCATAAATCTCAAATCTTCCCCCCTGAAAATCAAAATTCTTGGGAAGAGCCGATTCCTGAATGGTCTTGGCAAATTCAAGCTCCTGGGCAATTCTTTTCTCTGCAGCCTCAATATAGCTCTTTAGTACGGCAACAGTCTGATTGATATCATTGGACAGGGATGCAAACTCCGAGGAGTTGTATACAGAAACCGTCTCATTGAGATTGCCGTTAGTTATCTTGGACAGTGATTGATTCACCAGATCAAGATTGTCAACCACGATCGCTTTTACCAGCATAGAGATCAGAACATATATTACTGCAAAAAGCAAAATATCAGCAAAAGCATTCTCATAGGAGGCCGCATCTCTGTCTTCATATACCTCCGAGGCAGGAAGTCTTACAAGAAGTATCTCATCATCGGAAAGTTGTTCGATATAGCAAAAGCTCACGGTCTCAAAAAAGGTCTCTGTGACAAACTCATTCTTTTTGTAACTCCATACCTTCTCCAGGTCCTTTTGTTTTATCAGATTTCCCTTGTGATCTCCGGCAAGAATACTTCCGTTTTTCTGAATAATGTCAAAGGAACCCTCCTGTCCCACATGGAAGTGTATGATGCTGGTATCGTCGCCGTATTTTTTTACTTTGGTATAGGTTGCCTTGATGTCGTCTGCCTGGGTCCTGAGCTGACTTCTTGTCTGCTGCAGAGCTGTCTCTGTCTGAATCGCGAAGGCAAATAGAAAACTGAGAACAATGATGGTCCCTGTGACAATAAAAAGCCAGAACTGAAACTGCTGTGATACCTTGGTCTCCTCGTCCTTAAGCCTTATAAAGGGCTTGTAATCCTTTTCAGAAAGGAGCCTTATGGCCAATGAAACAATAGCAAGGCCAAGGCCACAGAAAATTATCATTGGAACTGAGCATATCTTTACCACATAGAAAGCCATTTCCATGTCATTTCTATGGGTAATGAATACCACGTACATATGGAAAACTTCCATTACCGCGCCCATAAAGAAGGAATAGGTAGCGGAAGGTTTCTTTTTCTTAAATATGAATATGTGCAAAACAGCAGCAACAAAGCCGGAAAGACAAGTGGATAAACTGCAGGCAATCCTGGTATAGGAGCCCACTCCGAAATAGGTACCTGCGATGTAACGCTCGATACCTCCTATGAGGCCGGCAATTATACCGGATACGGAATCAAAATACAGGCCTGCGATAAGAGGACCAAGATCCCTGACATTAAGAACCATATGGCTGTATGCCACGCCGAAATGGGTAGATAATACAGCGCAGCATCCGTAAATGATGCCTATAAATATGCGCCAAAAAGCTGTGACCTTCTTATCTCCCCTGTATTTCCACAGACAAAGGGTAAGTATCACATGTGCCAGAACGATAAGGGACATCTTGATTATCATTGAAATCATAGAAGTAACCTCCAAAGTAAAACATATTATCTACTTTGTTTTCCCCGATCCCTGAAGACCTTTAATATCTCAAAGATGGAATCAATGAGAAGTAAAAAGCCGCAGGAATACATATACCAGCTGTTTCCGATCTCCGGAACAACAAGTATATATCCCCCAAGAATAAGTGTTACTATTCCTTCAAATGAATATCTGAAACGTTCAAAATATTTATCGTTATAGATTCTGAAATTAATAACATTCTGGTATGCCAGAGTCAAAAGCACTATTCCGACAACCATACTTGAAATAACGAACAGAGCGTCATGTTTGACAAGTACAGCACAGGCGCCAACCCACAAAACAATACATATGGATACCCTGGGCCTTTCCTTTTTAAAATTCCATTCCGATTCCTTGAGATGTCTTATGGTCAGAACAACCTCATATATGCACAAGGCCACCAAAAGGAATGATATAACCGACTCCATTGCGAAATCCGGAAACAAAAAGCACAGAGTGGACAGTACCAGTGATACTGCAATTCTTACAACCTTTTTTCTGTTAACAAGTCCCCATATCCTGGTGAATATATTTTTGGACTTATCGTCCTCTTTTTTGATATTGGCAGCTTTATTCTTAATATTCAGAGCATCATTGCCTGCCATTTTTACAAGAATTTTCTCAAAGGCAGCAGGTCCCTGAACAGCAAATTCTTTGATAGTTGTAACGCCGCCTTCGGCCATGGAATCAAAGAGCGTATCAACAAAGTTCTCTCTGGCCCCAAGATCCATTCCTTCAACAAATCTCTTTATAAGGTCATTCAAAAGATAACTCTCCGGAGAATGGTCGCCGCAGGTAACCAGCCCGGATTCGGATATTTCCCAGTTCTTCATGCTGTGCTGCATAAGAGCCATGGCAGAGCTTCTGACGATGTAATTTTCTTTGCCTTTGGTCTCATAGAGCCTTCCGATGATGGAGTATTCCGGTGTTGTGGTGGTGAGTTTATCCCTTATGGTATCAATAAGACTCTTATCCAGAACATCATCGCAAAAGCCCGGGCCATCATTCATATAAACTCTTGTAAGTTTGTTCTTACTTTCATCAGGAAGATGGGCCGCAGCATAAAGAGCCAGATGGGCACCTTTGGAATGGCCGCAGATAATAACCTTGCCCTGTGCCTTCGCCACATGCTTCTTGGCATATTCAAGAGCAAGTTCCTGGGAAGGAACATTCGTATAGCTTATCATGAAATCTTCCTTCCAGCCTATGATGGTACTGTCTGTTCCCCTAAAAGCTATCACCGTTGTTCCGTCATCCAGGTTATAGGTCACAGCAGCAAACTGTTTGTCGGAATGATCGATTATATCCTGATAATCCTCAAGTATCGCTTTGCCAAATCTAATGGCTTCTCCGCAGGTAATAATAAAGTCCTCATCCTCTTTGGTAGATCCGGCTCTTGTAACATGTATGGGACCTTTTCGCTTTGCCCTTTCAACTGCATCACAAAGAGTGACCTTTTCATCTGAAGAGATCACTTCTTTGAAATCAACATATGCAAGTTCCGATAGAACCAGATTGTCCTCTATTTTGAAGGACCTTTCCTTAAAAGAAAGATCCCCTCGCCACTTAACATAATCATCGATATTTGCCATGATTTACCTCTGACAGATCATCATAAACAAAATCAGAACTTAACTACCTCGGGCTCATGAACAAAGGAGCTGAAGGTAGCTGTTGCATCCTTCATGTAGAAAACTTCAGTGTTTCTGTCATCAGCACTGTACATATTCTGAAGCTCCGGATAGGCATCAAGCATGCTGGCCTTGGCTTCTCTTCTGTCATCCGCAACAAGTGTGCAGGCGACTCTCAGCCACTCTTTGCCGTTAAATGCGCATATCTCAACCTTGGGATTCTTATGAATCTGCTTGGATACGTCCTTCATTCTTCCGGTCTGGATATAGAGCTTACCCTCGAAAATATTTACAGTTCCAAAGGGTCTTACTCTGGGCTGGTCTCCATCAACAGTTGCCAGATAATATGTGTTTGCTTCCTTCAAAAACTTCTCTACTCTCTGCATCTTTTTTCTCCTCCTTATGATCATTTATTATTCATTTTGGCAGTGAATTCTTTTTTATCCTTGTAATGGAAATTTTCAAGTTTCTCATTGCTTGCTGTTCTGTCGATAATGCATTTCACCAGGAAATCGAGTTCGCTCCCTTCCTCATAGTTGGCGGCTGCGAAATACTTGATCCTGTTCGCATACATCATTTTGTAAACCTTGGTCTTATCTCCGGTCTCATCATTATAAACGCCGATTGAATGACCTCCGTAGGCATTAACAAGTCGCATGCAAGGCACATCGGTGTCGCTGTCGCCTATGTATACAAAGTTCCTGAAAGGAACCCTTCTGTCCTCCGGTGCACAATAATCGTTAACTCCGGGATCGTTGATATCAAGAACTCCCTTTTCTATTCTGAAAAGGAACTGAGTCTTATTCGTATAGTTGACAGCCTGGGCAGGCCATCTGGCAACACCCTTGTCATCATAGTAGAAACAGCTTGCATATACCTTCTCGAAGGCCCCGTTTCTTGCCGGGATTGTGCCTTCTATCATCTCCTTAAGACCGGAGGAAATAATGTAATGCTCTACGATTACTCCTTTTTGCTTGCCATAAGCTCTGATTCTCTCAAACCAGTCCTCAACTCCCGGAAAGAGCTTAACCTTGCTGCCGTATTCCTCCAGGGTCTTGCGATTGAGAATGAGCTTCCCTTCAGATTCCTGAAGCATCTTGTACATGTAGGCCAGGTTCTGATCCATGTCATTTTCTCTCGCAAGCCGAGTACATTCCTCCCAGAATTTGGGAACATCATAGCCTACCGACTGAATATACCCTTGCGCCTGCATATCATCAGGAGAAAGCGTCTTGTCAAAGTCATAGCAGATAGCCACGACAGGTTCACCTGTTTTATATTTTCTTACAAATGTGTCCTTCTCCAATAATTGTTCCTCCTGTTTATTTCTCATTTAGTATCTCTTTTACTTTATCCCAATCAAGATTTTTAAGTGCCTTGGCAATACTGCTTACCTTGTCCTGTTCTTTGGGAGGCAGTCTGTATTTACCGATCTCATCCAAAGCCATCTGTGCAGAGTCATAATCCATGCTGCCGGCATACTCGGAAAGGGCTACATAGGCATCCTTAAGTTCCTCTTCAGGCATCGGTTCTTTGATATCCTCACCGATTTCTCCGGAAAGTGCTGACAAAGGTGCCAACTTGTTCTTGAAAGAAAGATATTTCTCAATAAGCTCATCATAATGGGCAGTAATATAATTCAGATCATTATTTTTGCCAGCTGCTTCCATTTTGCCTGCGATTGCAGCAAGCCTTTCCGCTCCTATGATTCTGCTTGAAGTCTTAAGGGCATGTACCTTTACAGCCATGAGATGAAGATCTTTCGCCTCATAAGCACTGCCTATTGCTTTGGCATTCTCATCAATGGTATCAAGGAAAAGAAGCAATGAAAAAATGTATATCTTAGCTCCTCCGCAGGCCTTGATGCCGGCAGTAACAGATAAATCATCAATCTCATATAGCCACTTAAGATCAGGCGCAAGCTCGGTATCCATAGGTGCATTTTCCATGAATGTATTTATAGTGACCAGCTCTTTATCTAGTTTTTCAAGAAGTAGCTTTTCCATTTCCTTAATATCTATTGGTTTGGTCAAAAATCCATCGAAGCCTTTGCTCTTATAAAACTGCTCAGCGCCGTCGAAGTAATTGGCTGTAAGCGCTATAACCGGAAGTTCCTTATTCTTTTCACGGATGACTCCCACAGTTTCAATTCCGTCCATTCCCGGCATCATGTGATCCAGAAGAACCAGGTCAAACTTCATTTTATCCAGCAGGTTAAGGCACTCTTCACCGGAGCTGCAGGTTACTATCTGCATCTTGGTATCCTTAAGGAGGTTCTTTTCGACGCTGAGGTTAACAGGATTGTCATCTACGATCAGAATATTTGCCTCAGGCGCCGTAAACTGCGGAATATATGGGCCTCTGAATTCAAATTCAGTCTTTTCTACAAACTCACCGGAAGGTGCTCCATCAATAATCTTCTGTTCTACTTCAAAGTAAAAAACAGAACCCTCACCATAAACACTCTCGCACCAGAGTTTGCCGCCCATAAGAAGTGCAAACTGCATTGATATATCAAGTCCAAGGCCTGTTCCCTGAATGCTGCTGTTTCTGCTTTCATCAAATCTTTCAAAGGCATTGAACAGATTCCCTATATTTTCCTGTTTAATGCCTATGCCGGTATCTTTTACCTGAAACTGCAGGCGACATTTATCACCATTAGTCTCCAAAACTTTAATCTTAAGGGAAAAGCCGCCCTTTTCAGTATATTTTACCGCATTTGTAAGCAGGTTTAAAATCACCTGCTTGATCTTACCGGAATCTCCATACAGCTTGGAAGGAATATCCTCATCAACCTCAATATCGAAAGAAAGTCCCTTCTGGTTACTTCTACCTCTTATAAGCGAAACAGTGCTGTGAAGTTTGTCAAAAGGCTCGTACTCCTGCTGAACCAGATGCATCTTACCGGATTCAATCTTGGATATATCAAGAATATCATTGATAAGCTCAAGAAGATTCTCGGATGCTCCCATGATATCAAAGGAATGATTCATGATTGAAAGGAAATACCCCTTAGGTACACCTGCAGGGTCTTCCCGAAGCAGGAGCTCTGCAGAGCCCATAATTGTATTGATAGGTGTTCTGATCTCATGGGACATGTTGGCAAGAAACCTTGACTTGGCATTACTTGCCTGTTCAGCAGCCAGTTTTGCCTTCTGGATCATGTTCATATTTCTGATCTCAAAAAGATACAGAAGCACTATCACACCCACGATTGTTATGTTGGTAAGTGACAATCCGTAAAGAAACATCTGCAGGATCGTGGCCATATAAGGGAGTATGGAAAACAGAACCAGCGGAATAATAACTCTCTTCTCAAGCACTTTGCGGCAATCAAAAATAACTGTTATCAGAAGAAGTGTCATGGTAAGAGGGAAAAAGTAGTTGAGCAATATTCCGGGAGCCCTGTGATACTTGTTAAACTCATCAAAGTAATAATACAGCCCCGTAAACTGTGATATTATCAGCATGATAATCCCGCTCAGAAACAGCACTTCACAAACAATAAGTCTCTTGGGAAGCCTGTCCAGTTTGCCCTCGTTCCTGCACAGGTCCATCAGATACAGATTAAATGCATGGGTGATAAAAAGAGACAGCAAATAAACAAGGAAATTGGATATCCTTACAACATAGTATCCTGTTGCAGACATATCTCCCCTGTAAATATATGCGAAATAATCCGCCAAGAGCAGAAACATAGCCTCCGTTTCCATAGATACGAGAGCCTGTTTCCTTCTTGGAGAAAGAGTTCCGGTGAAAAGAGATAACACTATGAGTACGCCGCAGCTGCCGCTTAAATACAGCATGACGCTAAGTTGTATCTGTTTAAGTGCTTCAATCATTTCTTTTTGGATTTGCCCTTCTTGTCCTTCTTATTCTTCTTAACTACGCTATATCCGAATTTGCCAATCCTCTCGCCAAGTGTGAAATACTCACCGTGAGAATAAGTGATAGGATTCGATTTGGTAAGATCGAATTTTCCCTTGGAATCCATGTAAGCATCGTCCACCGTTACACAGACAACTTCTCCGATGAACATGTCATGACTTCCAAGTTCTACAATGCTGTGAACCTTACATTCAATATTGACTGGACATTCCGCGATTCCGGGAGCTGAGATCTTCTGTGAAGGAAGCGGTGTAAGCTTCATCTCCTTGAATTTGTCATAATCCCTACCGGACCTTACTCCGCACCAGTCGGTAGCCTTGGCCAGTTTCTTGGTTGTGAGGTTGACGACAAATTCTCCCGTTTCTTTGATTATGTCATAGGAATATCTCTCTTTTCTTACAGAGATTGACAGCATCGCAGGACTGCTGCATACATTCCCGGCCCAGGCAACCGTAATAATATTGGGCTTCTCCCCTTCTCTCTGACAGCTAACCATTACAGCTGGGATGGGATAAAGCATATTGCCTGGCCGCCAAACTTCTTTTGCCATATAACTTATATTTCCTTTCAGATTCCGCTTATAAAAAACGGATGAGATATAATAATTATATCCCATCCGACACACAAATCATATTATAAAAATAGGTTCACATACCAAAGGCTCAGTCCCCAAGCTCGGATGTGCAATGAGGACATCTTGTTGCCTCAATGTTGATCTCGCTCTTACAACGAGGGCAGATCTTGGTGGTTGCAGGTGCCTCAGCCTCTTCCTTGGCAAACTTGTTGCTGACACTGTTCATGAACTTAACAAGAAGGAAAATAACCAGTGCCATAAGAATGAAGTTGATAACTACAGTTATAAAGGTTCCGTAGTTAAGAGTTGCTGCTCCTGCCTCTTTGGCTGCATCAATTGTAGCATAGGAGCCACCATCAAGAACCACAAATTTGTTGTTAAAGTCGATTCCGCCTGTAAGAAGACTGATAACAGGCATAATGATGTCATCAACAAGTGATGAGATGATCTTCTGGAATGCGCCGCCGATGATAACGCCGACTGCCATGTCCATTACATTTCCGCGCATGATAAACTCACGGAATTCCCCGGCAAAGCTCTTGCCCTTACCTGCTGCTTTTTTCATTTTCTCCGTCATACATTTTCTCCCATTCTGAATAGTATTTATTATTCAAAAAACTCCAACAATACACTTGAAATTATACCACAGATTCTGTAAAATGATACATGTCGCCGGTTAAAAAACACGTTTTTTACGCAGATGTAGTTCATCGGTAGAATGCAAGCTTCCCAAGCTTGAAAGGCGGGTTCGACTCCCGTCATCTGCTTCTTTTTATAGCAATAGGACCGAAGGTTATATCCCTTCGGTCCTATTACTTTTTCTACGATTATTTTTTTATTCAAAATGATGTAAATCAGGTATTATCAGCTGTTCTCATTTACATAGATGCTTACTCTGCTCTGGATGATATCAGCTACTTCCTTGGCTGTTTTCTGTCCACTGTAGAAGGCCGATGCTTCTTCCTGGATGATGGCGTTAACACTTTCATTAACGCTGTATACCAGAGTAATTGAAGCTATAAAATCTTTTACTTCCTGAACTTCCTCAGCAGTAAGAGGCTCTATGATGATCTCCATATCATCTACATAGTAGCTGTCATCATATTCTACCTTCTCGTCACCTTCCATATAGAACTCTTTGTGCATTGAAGCTTCGCCCATCTTGTCAAAGGAGGACTGTCTTATAGGGAAATTGTATTCTCCAAGCTTATCCTGGTATTCCTCAGTAAGGAAGGTCTTAACAAAATCCCATGCTCCGTCTTTAGAGCTACTCTTGGAACTGATGGCAATCCTGCACTCGGGGTAGATTACAGAGCAGTTTGCTCCCATATCATTCGGGAAGCCAATAAATGAAATGTCCTCTCCGAAAATACCCTGCTTGTACCTCTTGTATCCTCTGAAATCAGATAGATATGTCATATTAAAAAGGGACTGTCCATCTCTGTAGAAGGTCTCCTTGTAGGTCTCCCAGGCATCGTCCTTGTATTCCTGAGGAAACTTCTCTGTAAACTCAAGGAAATTGATAAAGGACTCACTGTTAAAGCTGCAGCTCTTACTTTCCCAATCGATGTATTTATCACCGGATAACGCAAGTCCATTGCTTAAAAGCTCATTTCTGTCAGCTATGCCAAAGGCAAACTCATAACTTGCACCTGTAGCCTTGATCAATTTGTTACAGTCATCAAAAGTAAGAACATTTTTGCCTTCAAGATATTTGGTCTTGGTTGTAACGGTGGCTACATAGAAAGCAGGTACGATCTGGTACAGTTTACCATTTGTCTTAAGCGCATCAATTACGCTGGGAAGGAAATCCCCCTGGGACATATCGGGTTCTTTTTCCATATATCCCGTAAGATCTTCAAACAGGCCTTTGTTAATATAACTGTCCACCGGCGATGAAGATCTGAATACCATAATATCAGGTACATTTCCGGAGGCTATATCAAGGTTAAACTGATTCATCCCCGCTTCATAGTCTTCATCAGTGTCCAGAGATGAATAATCTACAATCTTGATCTTGTACTCATCGCTGTTCTTATTGAAATTGATGGCATTCATTCTGATGTCATAATCAACATAATAACCGCCCAGTGTGATGATCTTCTTATCCTTGACCTGGTCAGCCGGAACCTTGGTGAGTCTGTTCAAGTGATAGCAATAATCCTCATCCTGAATAAGAGTAATAAACTCTGTATCGCTCATTGCTACCAGCTCGGTTAACGCATATCCCACCTGAAGGTCTGAGTCAATATAATCCAGAAGCTTGACCATGTTGTTGTTAGCAATATCATATCCGTAAACAGCACTTTCATCGGATACATACAGAGGATACCCATTTCCCTGAAGAATATAATAATCTGAATTACGTGATGCCACCGGTATCTCTATAGCATCGCCGACCTTGCCGTTCTCCAGATCAAATTCATGCAGTTCCAGCCCCTTATCACCGTAGTTGGTAACATAGATCTTGCCGTCTGAGCCAAGATGCGGTGTGTAATAGGACATGTAAACATCTTCTTTGGTCTCAGTCTTAAGTACCGACTTGAAGCCTTCATCCTTGCTGTAGGACAGGACGCCGCCATCATAAAAGATGTACAGTCCCTTACCCTCAAGATACACCATTCCTCCGCAGGAAAAATATCCGTCGGTAGAATACTCTGCAAGAGAAACCTTGTCTACAAGATTTCCGTTTGCATCATACTCAACCAGATACTGAAATTCGTCTGAGGAACTATCTTCCATATTATCTGAATCGTCAGAAATGATATCCGAATCTCCGTCTTCATTCTGAACCGAATTCTCCTCAGCTGCTTCTGATGATTCCTCATTTACAGCGTTATCCTCTGCTGACTCCTCTGTAGTTTCATCACCTTCAGCAGTTTCATTACCTTCAGCTTCTTCGCCATCCTCGTAGGTCTGGACATCTCCCTCATCATAGGAATACTGATAGTATATGCAGTAAACATTACCCTCAGAATCATATGCAAATTCGTTATGGCCCTCATTTTCAGTCTCAGGAACAGTGAAATCCTTCACATCACTTCCGTCGGGATTAAAGCTTATAAAACGAAGGATATTAGTATCGCCTGAAACGGCATGTATTCTGCCGTTATATAGACCTAAGCTCCTGAAATTATCGGTCTTAATGCCAATATCCAATTCCTCGGCCCTGAACACATAATCCTTGGAAGGCTTGGAAGCTTCCTCGATCACGTTGCTTTCATTATCTTTATTCTTTTTGCCGCAGCCTGATAAAGAAGCTGCCATAAGTGAAATTGCCAGTATAGCGCACAAAGGTTTCTTATAGAAGGTCCTTTTCTTTCTCATAATGTCTCCTCCTCGATTCAAACTCATATTTCTTATCAGCCAGATATTCAATAATATCCCTTGCCCCCCATGTCTTATGCCTGTACAGATGAACGATCCAGATCACCAAACTGATTACAAGTATCATCACGCACAGTATTCTGAAAAACAGCAGTACACCAAGAACATCCTCCCAGCCTCTTGCCGTGTTTTCCCAATAAGGATAAAAGATGGGTTTCCCCCACATGCTTCTTGTTCCAAACTCCTTTATTACCTTAAGGATTGAAAAGAATGAGAATCTGTCTGTGTTATCAATTGCATAGATATATTTATCATCTACACCGGTACTCTCCTTGACACTCTTAAGGGCTATTCCGTCAACGGGATTGGGCATTATTACCTCATAGCAATTAATGCCTCCTGTAAGAGCTGTATCCCCATCCTCAGATGCTTCTTTGGACTGAGTTCTTCCGCTTAGTATCTCGCCGTATCTGCTAAGGGAATCATAGGACAGATACACATAGCTCTCATCAAGACCTGCCGCTTTTCTCATCCTTCCGGTGTCCTTCTTGACAACACCTCTGATATAATGTGGAATTCCACCAATGCTAACCATCTGATCAATGACATCGCTGGATCCAAAAAGCTGCCAGGCAAGCTCCTCGTCAATAATGACTGCGTCCTTCATCAGACTGTCCTTGTCAAAAAAGGATCCGGCAACCAGTGTAAGGGGATGGATTATAAAAAAGTCACCTCCCACGCCGATGGCATTAACATTTTCAGCCGTTCTGTTCTCAAAGCTGATTGTTACAAGGCCCTGAGCGCTATAGCAACTTGAGTAGAGATCTGACAGTTTGGGACCCTTTTCTTCTCCCTTAGGTTCCTCCCCCATGTCCTCGATTCTGATGGTCTCAATTACCTGCTGATTGTTTTCATTAGCCGGTAATTCATCAAGGTCATAATAGGTCTCAACGGTAATACCCACTTCTGTCATTTTCTTTTCCAGATTGTACTCAAGCCTTTTGATACCGTCTTCTTCCACCATCTGATCCTCAGTGAAATAAAGACTTATCTGAGCCATTCTGTGATTCTCGGACCATCTCTCGGCGCCGTTCATTTCAGGCATCAGCGCTACTATATGCTCTGAAACCGCACCAAGAATCAGATTTATAACAAAGAGTGCCGCAAGAACAATCAGTATGATGTTGCGTTTCCTGTTGGAAAAGAATGCCGTAATATTCTGTTTGTCTATATTTATCTCAAAGTTAAATAGCTTCATTATCCGTTAGCAAGCCTCACCTGATCACCCGATTTAATAGGCTGTGTTGAAGTTGTTATAACATACTCATCTCCGTCAAGCGCTCCGCTTATGGCGCTGTTCTTGTCATCGGAAGCCACAACCTGCACTTCAACTTTGCTGGCAATATATCTGTTTCCAAGAGGGGTTGACTTACTTACAACAGCCAGTATGAATTTGCCGTTGCTGTCAGTCTTAATGGCGCTGTTGGGTACGATCATGTCGTAGTCTACAGCCCTCTCTCCTATAGTAAGTGAAATGCTCTGTCCGGGAGTTACATCCTTACTTTCGATTTTGAATGTAAGAAGCTTTCTGTTTGAAGGATCGGACTTATCATTTCTTATTCCTGTGAGAGTTGCCTTAAAATCAGAGCCGAACTGCCATGCATTCTGAGGCTGAGCGGCATCGCCTATCTTAAGCTTCTGAGCCTGGGCATTGGTAACGGAAAAGCTGGTGGTCATATCCTTGCCATCCACCTGAATAACAGCAATTGTCTCGTCCGCAGAGGTTGATTCTCCTGACACCTTGGATACTTCGGATACGATACCTGCAACGGGAGACTTAACAGAAGCACCAACGGATTCTTCCTCCAGCTTGGCGATCTTCTCCTTCTGTTCCTTGATCTTGTCACGGCTCTGGCACAGGCCTATCTCGGTATTTATACTCTTTAACAGCTCTGTCTTTTCTCTTTCAGCGACAACCAGATCCTGTGCTGTCTTGTTCTTTTTCTGAGTTGCGGTGGCAAGCTTCTGGGAATAGCTAAGTCCCTGCTGGGTTCCGTAGTTAGTAAGCTGAGCAGTATCCTTGTTGTTCTCGGAAATGAATCTCTCAAGCTCCTCAACTTTCTCCGTATCTCCGTTTTGCTGTGCGATCAGAAGATCATGCTCTGCCTGCGCAGTTGTATATGCAGGTGTAGCAGCATTGTAGGAGGTTCCTGCCGCATCATATGCTGCAAGCTGAGTGAGATAATCTATCTCAGCCTGGGCAGCTTCATCCGCAGCCTTGGCGGCATCATACTTATCGTCAGCAGCCTTAAGTTCTGCCTGATAGGTATCATAAGTAGTATTGCGGCCACTTCTTACATTGCTGATAACTTTGTCCGGAACATCTCCCGAGAAAAGAGTCTGCTCGTAAGAAAGTTCCAGGGTCTGAAGATTCTCTTTTGCTTCCTTGAGCTCCTGTGATTCCTTATCCTCAAGGTAGTAGATGATATCTCCGATCTCGACGTGAGCACCTTCTTTAACAGCAACGCCTGAGATCTTCCTGGTCTCCTTAACTGTGATATTATAAGGATCCTCAGCAGATACCGTTCCTGAACCTCTTACCTGTGGGCTTATGGAACCACTCTCTATCATCTGGGTTGCCACCTGCGGAAGTGAGAAATTCATTATGGTGTTGGAAAAAAAGGTAAGAACCAGCATAACTGACAAAAAGGCAATAGCTACGTTTTTGATCGTATCCTTTCTGTTAGAAGGCCCTTTCTGCGGCTTTTTCTCCTCCAGTTGTTCCTTGGTGAACTCTCCGCTGAGTTCATTCTTTTCATCAAAAAAATCTGACATGTTATTTCTCCCTCTTATCCCTTTATTCCTCCCTGGTATGAGATTCCCTCAACCAGATAGTCCTCGCCGTACAAAAAGATCAGCATCGGCGGAACCAGATATATTACTGCAACTGCAAAAGCAAGACTAATTTCCCCAGTATTAATCTTGGACAAAAATACCGATAACGGATGCAGATCCGAATCAGGCAATAATATAAGCGGCTGTTCAACCATATTCCAATAATCAAAGAAAACAAGGATTGATATGGCAGCTATACCGCCCTTACAAAGCGGCATGTTTACTCTGGAAAAGATGTACCATTCATCCGCCCCATCAATCTGCGCCGCCTCAATAACTTCAGTCGGTATCCTCTTCATAAACTTGGTAAGAAGATACACGGCAAAGGGTGAAAATATACCCGGAAGCCATATGGACCACCTGGTCCCATATATCCCAATCGCCTTAGAAACCAGGAAATTGGGAACCAAAGTAACCTGATAAGGCATCAGCATCATGATTATGTAAGAGAAAAAGATCACTCTTTTAAGCTTACCGTCATATCTTGCAAATCCATAGGATGCCAGCGTGGCAACAGCCAGCTGAAGCACCACTATAGGAACGGTATATATGATCGAATTCCAGAACTTGAACAAGTACTCCGGACTCTTGAATAGTACCGTATAGTACTGATAAAAGCTGACAATATCGGGAATAAACTTAAGATTAACAGTCTTTGATATAAAAACCTTGCCGCCCTGCTTGGTTGTGGCAAAAACGCTTCCGTAATTGGCACTTATCTCAGATGCCGACATAAAGGAATTGGTTATTGTCAAAAATATCGGCATGATAAACAGTATTGCGAAAAACAGTGCCGCGGCCGTGACCAAAAAGGTCTTAAGGTTGTCTATTCTCTTTTTCTTCCTGCGTATTCTCGCAGTGTATTTATTCATAACTCTCATAAGCTTAAGCCATAAGGCTATTACCCTTCCACATCCTTGCCATATCTGTTCTCCACCCTGAACATGACAAAAACCAGGGCTGTAACTACAATAAACATAATTATTGCAGCCGATGAGAGCTTTTGATAATCAAGAGAAGTAAATGTATTGTTCATAAAGTGCTGCAGCATATACAGCGGATTATAGGGATAATCTCCCGTCATCAGATATATCTCTCTGAAAACCTTGAAGGAATTGATCAGAGACATTATCGCCACAAACAATATCGTTGACGAGAGATATCTTAACTTGATCATCCAGAATATCTGAAATTTGTTAGCATTCTCAAGGGCTGCAACTTCCAGAAGATCCTTGGGAATACTTGCCAGGGCTGACATAAAGAGTATCATGTTATACCCCAGGTTCTTCCACAGAAACAGTGCAACGATAACAATCTGTGCCTGATCCGATTTGAGCCAGTCGACTCTGCCGCCACCGAATATCGCAAGTGCGTTATTCACAAGACCGTTCTGGTGGAACATAACCTGCCATATCAGCACAATGGATGCAGTCGGTACCATCAAAGGACTTAAGAAAAACGATCTGAAATAGCTCTTAAAAGGTATCCTTGATTCCATAACCGCCGCAAGAAACAATGAAAGCAGCACCGCCAGCGGAACAGCCACAAAGGAAAACTTAAGTGTATTTAGTCCTGCCAGTCTGAAAGCGGCATTATTCCAAACATTTACGTAATTCTGAAAACCTACAAAGTTGTTCTGTATCGGGTTGTCTATAAGCGAATAATAGATAACCACAAAAAACGGCGCCACAAAGAAAACCAGAACGCCCAAAAGCGAAGGGAGTAGAAAGAGCCATGATACCAGGCTCTTTCTCTTATGAAATTGTACTTTTTGGAAGAAACAAAACTTTTTCAATTACTTATTAGTGTCCGCGATCACGAAATCCGGAACCTGCCCCTTCTTGAATGTATAAGAAATATAGCTGTCATTATTGCCTTTGTCTGTCAGATAAGCGGATATGTAATACTTATCTGAAGTAAGCTCATCATAGTCATACCAAGTACCATAATACTCTGTCATAATCGATGCTTCAAGGATTCTCTTAATATCCTTACTGTCTTCATAGGTCACTGTATAGGATTCCGTATCAGGAACAGCATCCCCTGTTTGGAAACTCTCAACATCATATCCGGGATAATAGTCGGTAACTTCTATCCTCTTTATCATATCAGGAGTAATATTATTCTCATGATACAGTCCGTATTTCTTAAGTAGTTCAATGGTATTGGTGTAGGTATCGTAAATATTTATATCAAGGCTGCCATAGCTGTCTGTATTGATCTGATAGCTGATCTGACCTATAGGAAGCTTATCTCTGGTCTTAGCGAAACCATAATTAGCTGAGATATCTTTCCTCAAAGCATCGCTCAGTTCATCATAGCTTTCGATCTTTTCGGTATATTCCTCAATGTTAACCCTGTAGGTAAGTTCGCGCCTTGTGTTTAATTTATCCTCCTGCCTGAAGGCTTCATCATTAAACACCGCAAAATACCCCTCAAGATACTCTTTTCCTGAGAACACGCTGTCCATCAGAGCCGGATCAACATCCCTTGGTATAAGGATATTTCTGTATACTTCTCTTCCATCCTTAAACCTGTAAAGTACGGTAAAATCATAGCCGGTAATATATGTATCCTCATTGTTCTTCTGGATATTTCCCGCTTCATTCTGGGCCTTCATGCCAAGCTTGGCCAGCTTAAGAACATCATCTATATTCGTAAGATACATATTTTCTTCGGAATAATCCTCATAATAATCCCGATTGCCGATAAAGAGCTGCATTTCCGAATTATAACCCTCAAGAAGTGCGCAGCTTTCAAGCCTTGAAGCAGCCGGAAGATAGCTGTCATATCCAAGAAGATCTCCCCTGAATATTACAAATACAAGTGCTACCAATGACAGTGCTATAACTGTCTGTCCTTTTCCCTTGGCAAAGGCCTTGATATCTCCCTGGAGAATTATCTCGGCAAAAATGCAGCTTGCCAGAGTCGCAAGAAGCATCAGTA
This sequence comes from Butyrivibrio sp. AE3009, assembly GCF_000420845.1. Lineage (GTDB taxonomy): Bacteria > Bacillota > Clostridia > Lachnospirales > Lachnospiraceae > Butyrivibrio. Next base: position 165,831 of record NZ_ATVS01000003.1, read on the forward strand.
CAAACATCATAACATAGATTCTTGTATTCCAGACCATTGCGTAGATCTCTTTTACAATGATTCCGGTACCAAGGCCAACAACAACACAAGCTACTATCTTAACCACCCATCTAAAGGGTCTGTAAACTATGGTCTTACCTGCCCATTCAGACTTTCTTCCTCTGCTGGCAACTCCAACAAGAATGAGGCTTATAAGCGCCACCAGGAATGTATCAAGATCTCGTCTGTGAGATACGTCAAAGAATCTAAAAATCGATTCACAGTTAAGAAGATAGTCGTCCATTTTCACGAGATCTGCAAAACCGCCTAAAACAGCAGCCCTGTCATAGAAAGGAGACGCAATGACCTTAATGCTCTCTCTGTAGCTTACTGTATCAAAGAAGATTCTCTTAAGTCCCAGTATCTCGCCACCAATGACTGTAGTAATGAAGAAAAAGAACATGGTCAAAAGCACAGCCATAGGCATTGTTCCGCTGAGCATCATGGCAAGAACAGTAACGCTATATACTGCGATAAAGAAGACAAGATTTCTGACAAGCTCAATAGAAACCATTAAAAGCAAAGGTCCGTTAACCGCTCCATAGGCAGCAGCCACTATAAGCCCAAGAATTTTGGTAAAAATATCCATTATCAAATATGTTGATATGGATATGAGAAGGTTTCTTGTTACCCTCTTTCTTCTGGTGGTGGGCTGACTCAGATAAAAATCAAGCTGGCTCTGATTAAACAGATAGGAAAAGCCCTGGAAAGCAAACATAACTGCGATAATAGTTGTAAGGATCCAGCCCAAATTTTCCATACCCATAATACTTGATACAGCCCTTAATTTTTCATGGTACAAAAGTTCTGCACTCTGCTTGTAGACCCTGGCATAATTAACCGATCTTGAAAGGAAAATGATCAGCATCAGAATGTTGTAAGCAGCCATAAGGGGCAAAGCTATAAACGATGTCCATAGTGTTCTGGATACGTATTTTCTGTGGTTTTTAAGCTTCTCAGTCAAGGACAAATTTTTTGATGTCATATCCCACTACCTCCGTCTCACTTATAAATATCTCTTCAAGTGAAAGTGCAAGAACCTCGAAGAACACAGGATTACCTCTCTTGAAGGCTGTCTCTATCTCTTCTCTCTCTCCTCTCATTGTTATTGTATGAAGTCTTCCGCGCTTCTCATGAATAAGGACCTTAAGGCCTTCCAGAGCCTTCTTCTCATCCTCTTCATCTCTGAAGACGCACTGAACCTTCTGCATCTGAAGCTTCATATCAGCAATATCCTCGGAAAGGATGACTCCGCCCTGGTGAAGAAGTCCCACGTGATCACAGATATCTTCAAGCTCTCTCAGGTTATGTGAAGCGATAACCGGTGTAAGTCCCCTGTCTGCCATATCTGCTGCGAAAAGGCTCTTAACGCCCTGTCTTACCACAGGATCCAGGCCGTCAAAGGTCTCGTCACAGAATAAATACTTGGTTCCTGCGCACAGGCCAAGAAGAATCGATACCTGCTTTTTCATACCCTTGGAAAAAGTATTGATCCTGCGGCCCTTCTCAAGGCCAAAGCCGTCACAGAACTTAAAGAATCTCTGCTTGTCAAAGTTCTCATAGATTCCTTCGTAATAATCAGCCATTTCTTCAGGCGTGGAATTAGGAAGAAAATACTGGTCGTCGGAAATATAGAAGATATCCTTCTTAACCTCAGGGTTGTCATAAACAGGTCTGTTATCCACCAGAACTATTCCTTCATCCGGCTTGATAACTCCCGCAAGGATCCTGAGTATGGTACTCTTACCGGCGCCATTGGTGCCAAGAAGTCCAAATACTTCCCCATCGGACACATTAAGCGAAACACGATTGACAGCTTTTATGTTGTCGAATGATTTTTCAAGGTCAATTAATTCAATCATGCGTTGCCTCCCATTTTGTAGTAGTTTGCAAGCCGAAGCTTAATCTCCGCAAAAAGCTCCTCCAGAGGTATGCCAATATCATCAGCCTCCTTAAACAGCTCAAGAACGGCGGAAATAAGTTCCTCCTTCTTGCTGTCCTTAAGCGCATCATTACCTTTTACGAAGTTGCCCTTTCCCTTAACAGTGTAAATAAAGCCCTGGCGCTCAAGTTCCGCATAGGCTTTTTGAACCGTGTTGGGATTGGTGGACAGTTCGATGGCAAGGCTTCTGACGGAAGGCATCTGATCATCCGGCTGCAAAATCCCCTTGTACATCTGCAGTTTGAAATTTTCAACAATTTGTTCGTAGATAGGTCTGCTATCCTGATAGTCTATTAGTTTCATATTTTCCCACCCATACATTAAGTGTACTATCACAACTAATACAGTTATATCACCCCGTATATCATAATGCAATACTATGTCACGATTTTTTTTGCTTTTACATAAAAATAGGACTTTGCTCTCCTACGAGATCAAAGTCCTATACATTCATATTGGAATAATACGAATAAAATCAGTTCTTGAAGCTGTGAACAGGTGCGGGAATTCTTCCCGTTCTGTTAACGAAGTTATCGCAGGAGAACTGGTTAACAGGCATTATAGGTGCATATCCGAGAAGGCCACCAAATTCAACTGTCTCACCTACACCCTTACCGATAACAGGGATAAGACGAACTGCTGTAGTCTTCTGGTTGATCATACCGATTGCCATCTCATCAGCGATAATACCAGCAATTGTGGTATCCTTGGTATCTCCCGGAATAGCAATCATATCAAGACCAACTGAGCATACGCAGGTCATGGCCTCAAGCTTCTCTATTGTAAGAGCACCTGCCTCTACTGCATTGATCATACCCTGATCCTCACTGACGGGGATAAATGCTCCGGAAAGTCCACCTACATAGGAAGAAGCCATTACACCGCCCTTCTTGACCTGGTCATTCAAAAGTGCAAGAGCAGCTGTTGTTCCGGGAGCACCTGCGTGCTCTACGCCAATCTCATGAAGAATATCAGCAACACTGTCTCCGATCGCAGGTGTAGGTGCAAGGGACAGATCGATAATCCCAAAAGGAACTCCCAGTCTCTTGGAAGCTTCCTGTGCAACAAGCTGTCCAACTCTTGTTACCTTGAAGGCGGTCTTCTTGATAGTCTCGCAGAGAACCTCAAAGTTCTCGCCTCTGACCTTCTCAAGGGCTGTCTTAACGACTCCGGGACCTGAAACACCAACATTGATGATCTTATCAGCCTCAGTCACTCCGTGGAATGCTCCTGCCATGAACGGATTGTCATCAGGTGCATTGCAGAATATTACCAGCTTGGCACAGCCCAGAGAATCATTCTCCTTGGTTGCTTCAGCAGTCTTTTTGACAATGGTTCCCATAAGTCTTACGGCGTCCATATTGATACCGGTCTTGGTGGAACCTACATTTATTGAAGAACATACCACATCGGTTGTTGAAAGAGCCAAAGGAATAGACTCAATAAGGTGCCTGTCAGCCTCTGTCATACCCTTGCTAACAAGAGCTGAATAACCACCGATGAAGTTAACTCCCACTTCCTTGGCTATTTTATCAAGAGTCTTTGCAATACTTGCAAAATCCTCAGGGCTCTTGCAGGCTGCGCCTCCGATAAGAGCTATGGGTGTAACTGATATTCTTTTGTTAACTATTGGAATACCGAATTCTCTGGAAATCTGATCTCCGGTTTTTACTAGATCTTTAGCTGCGTTGTAGATTTTATCGTAGATGTTTTTGTTAAGCTGATCAAGGTCAGAACTTATACAGTCCAAAAGGCTGATACCAAGGGTGATGGTTCTGACATCAAGATTCTCTTTTTCTATCATTTCATTGGTCTCAACGACCTCAGATACATTTATCATGGCTCTCTCCTCAAAACTGTCATTTTATGTGCCGCTATCATTCAGATTCTGTGCATTGAATCAAAAATCTCTTCTCTCTGACACTTAATGACTACGCCGATTTCCTGTCCAAGAGCATCAAGATCATCCGCTACCGCGTTGAACTCCTTGGCTGAGCCTGACATATCAACAATCATCATCATATTAAAGTATCCACTTACGATAGTCTGGGAAATATCAAGAATATTGATCCCGGAATCTGCTAAATATGTGCATACCTTAGCGATAATGCCGACTGTGTCTTTTCCTACTACAGTAATTATTGTCTTATTCATAATTCCCTCCAGAAAAAACCTATTTCAATCAAAGTTAGCAAGATATCCGGGAAAAGTCAAATGCTTTTGTCTCAAAATTCCAAAATCGGTGATAATTCCGACCTACTGGCTACAATAAGAGGGAAATCATTTCCTCTGTAGGGGGTGTCGCCCATTTCTATTTCCACGCGGACAGTTTCATAGGCAAGCTCAGGTAGATTGTTTTCCTGTGACAAGTGGCCAAGGAAAATACCCTTCATCTTATCATTGAGAAGCCTGCAGAGAAGCTCACCGCTCTTCTCATTGGAAAGATGTCCCTTATCGCCGAGAATGCGTCTCTTGAGCTGATATGGGTAAGGTCCTGTCTGAAGCATGCGAACGTCGTGGTTAGCCTCCAAAAGAAGCGCGTCACAGTCTGTAAGACAATCAACGGTGTATTCTGTATAACAACCAAGGTCGGTGGCAACTCCGACTTTTTTTCCCTGACAATATACGCGGTAGCCGCAGGGATCCAGAGCGTCGTGAGAAATTGTCATGGGATCTATGATCATATCTCCTACGCTGACTTGCTTGTCGGCCACAACCGGAATAAAGCGGGATTGTATCATCTCGCTCTTTTTGTCGCTGTTTCTGATGCCCTGTATGGTTCCTACAGTGGCATAGATCGGAATATCATATTTTTTCAAAATGGTATGAAGTGCCGATATGTGATCCACATGCTCATGGGTCACAAAAATGGCGCTGATATCGGAAAGCCCAAGATCCAGACCCTTAAGACCTTCTTCGATTCTCTTCTTGCTGACTCCCGCGTCAATTAAGATGTGGGTGTTGTCTGATCCCACATAGGTGCAGTTCCCGCTGCTACCGCTGGCAATACTTGTAAAACGCATAAAACAAAACTCTCCCAAAAAAACTTATTCATAAAAAGACTTATTTGCACCGGAAAACAAGCACAAATAAGTCTTAAATTCCAATTACCTTTTAATTATTTCCAATAAACTTCTATCTTATCGCCTTCATGTATAGGCTCCATATAATCCGGTGTTCCGCCGTTAAGGCTTGTAACAATGCTCCTGCCGTTTGGCTTGGACAGATCAAAATCAATGGCGTCGAAGATATCAACGAAAATATAATCTGCCTTGCCATGAAGGGTTATCGGATCATTGTTGACCATCAGGTGAAGATCATGGGCCAAAATATTTCTGACGGGCTCCTGCTCTGCTTTCTCGTATACATTCTCCTCAGGCTCTTCCTTCAGAGTCATCTGGCCTTCTTCATCGGTGGTAAGCTTGAGGCTCTCGTCAAGGTCTTCAAAGGATTCCTCATTCTCCTGACTGATTGCCACCTCATCTGCGCTGGGGAAGTCCTCGTAGTAATCCATAATGGCTTCCTCGGGATCCTTGAACTCTACCTTGAAGTTCTCATATACAGGTGTCCCTGCATCGCCGCGCTCATTGTTTACTATTATAACAGTATCTTCCGTAAGCTCAATATCCATTAGCTCGGCAATCTGAGCAGCGGTATTATAATCAAGTACTTTGACGTCATCTCCGGGTTTGATATTGTAAAAACCGGTCTGAGTTTCGCCGTTAACTGTGGCATATCTTGAAGCTTCTACGTTTTTGCCGTTAACATTGACGTTAAACTTGGTCTTAAACTCAGGGATACTCTCTATGGTAGCCTTACCGGGTGCTCCTGCGGTAGATGGCGTTACATTTATTATGTCGTTGGCATGAATCTTGGAGTGAATATCCGCAGGCTGACCGTTGAGGGAAATAACAGCTGCCTCACCGGGTTCTCCCCTGGTTGTTCTCTCTTTGCCGTTAACAGTGAATTTTAGCTCTTCTCCTCTCTTCGGGAAAAGATCTTCGTTGGGGAATGCCACCTGCATGGCAGCATCCACAATCTGGAGCTTTCCGTTGTCATAGAGCTTGGTCTGTGTTCCGTTAAAGGATACGAAGATAAAGTTGTTGGCCTCTTCGTAGTAGCTGATACAGATACCAAGCGGTGTAACAAGAAGAGAATCTTTCTCAATCTCGTCATTGGTGAGGAAAACAATATTCTTCATTACTTCCTCACCTCTAAGAGCAACACGTTCCTCCGGAATATCCATATCCTTGGCTATAGCCTTGGTATAACCGGGAACACAACCGCCTCCGCCGACAACAAAGACAGCGCTGACAGGCTTATCGCCGTTAAGCTTCTTAATCTCCTCTGTGGCGCGTTTGGCCATCTCGTCAACCTTAGGCTTGATGACCTTGGCTATTTCCTTGGCGGAAATAGTTTTGTTAAGTCCCATAATGTCAACATATTCAACCTTGTCATTATGGCTTGCGGCTATCTTGATCTCATCCGCTGTATTAAAATCAACCAGACAATGCTGGGCGATTATCTCTGTTATATCGTCGCCTGCAATTGGAAGCATTCCGTAGGCTGTAATAGAACCATCATCTGTGACACAGATATCGGATGTTCCTGCGCCCACGTCCACAAGAGCAAGATTCAGCATTCTGAATCTGTCGGGAATGGCAACCATCATTGCCGCAATAGGCTCGAGTGTAAGATTGGCAACGTTAAGGCCTGCTCTCTCACAGGTTTTGTACAGACCGTCTACGCAGTCATCGGGAAGGAAGGTTGCAATCAGTTCAACGCTTACCTTACCGGCCTTATGGCCTTCCAGATTGGCTATCTGATATCCATCCAGATAATAATGCATTACAGAATAACCAACCAGATAGAACTTCAGCTCAGAAGTATTCTTCTCAAGGAACTCGGCATAGGCCTTCTCAACCGCCGAGGAATCCAGGTTGTAGATATCTTCATCGGTTATGGTATGTCCATCAGGGAATTCATAGTCATAGTTAATTCTGACCGTGCGAAGGACACGTCCGGCTGCAGCGATACATACATCGGTAAGATGTACATCCGTCTGCTGTTCAAGGCGTTCCTTAACGATCCTGACCGTCATGGCAACCTTACCGATATCATGGATCTGACCGTCCAGCATAGCTCTTGTCTGATGCTTCTCTACAGTCTGAGCAATGACATTGAACCGGTTGTCACTCATAAATCCCACAGTCCCGACAACACTTCTTGTTCCGATATCCAGTCCGAATACAATTTTCTGATCTGCCTGTTCCAAACTAGCCATCATTCTCTCCAATCCCCGATTTTGTCATCTATCTGTTTAGCCGAGTAAGAAAGATCGCCGCTGTTGTCTATTACAAATTCGCAGTGTTTTCTGAAGGTTTCATCGTCCAGTTGCTTGCTGAAGATATCCGTAATCTTTTCATCGCTGTAGCCCCTGGAACTTTTAAGTCTCTGCCTTCTCACATCTTCGTCGGCATAAACATACCAGAGTTCATCGGCTATTCTGTCGTAGCCGTTTTCGATAAGAAGGGCTGCTTCCACAAAAACAAAGTCATGCTCCTTCGTCTCTTTTTCCCTGTCTATATTATTAATAATAAAGGTATTTACTGCAGGATGCAAAATATTATTTACTGTTTTTAGTTTATTTTTATCATTAAAAATAGCAGAAGCCATTTTTGCCTTATCTATTTCGCCATCAGATCCCAAAATCTCTTCTCCCAAAAAGGCCACCAACTCGTCATAAGCGGGATATCCCTTCTTCTTGATGTCATTGGCCACGTCGTCGGAATAGATTATCAGGCAGTTATAATGCTTATCTATGTAATCCAGGACTGTGCTCTTGCCAGCTCCGATTCCCCCTGTTATCCCGATAATATTGGTTCTGTCCTTAGAAAGCACTTTTTTCATCCCCTATCACTTAGCCTCATACCAGTCAGTGCCGGTATGGCATTCAACCTCAAGCGGTACTGCAAGAATCGCTGCATTCTCCATCTCTTCCTGTAAAAGAGCTGTTACTTTGTCCTTCTCATCGGGCGCAGTCTCTATTACCAGTTCGTCGTGAATCTGAAGTATGAGTCTGGATTTAAGCTCCTCTTTCTTAATTCTGAAGTAGACATTGATCATTGCTATCTTCATGATGTCGGCGGCGGTTCCCTGAATAGGTGCATTCATTGCAACACGTTCTCCGAACTGTCTGAGGTTAAAGTTGCTCATCTTAAGCTCCGGGATAGGTCTTCTTCTGCCATACAATGTCACGCTGTAGCCTGTATTCTTGGCATCGCTGATGACCTTGTCCTGATACTCCCTGACTCCGGGGTAGGTCTCAAAGTACTTATCCATATATTCCTTGGCTTCGCCCCTTGAAATTGACAGATCCTGGGAAAGGCCGAAGGAACTGATTCCATAGACGATACCGAAGTTTACAGCCTTGGCATTTCGTCTCTGAAGTGGTGTAACCTCATTCAAGGGCACATGGAACACCTTGGAAGCTGTAATGCTATGAATATCCTCACCTTCGTGATAAGCACTGATAAGTCCCTGATCCTGAGACATATGAGCCAGAATACGAAGCTCAATCTGGGAGTAATCCGCATCTGCAAAAACGTACCCTTCCTTTGGAACAAATACTTTTCTGATAAGCCTTCCAAGCTCTGTTCTCATGGGAATATTCTGAAGGTTGGGCTCTGTGGAGCTGATTCTTCCTGTAGCTGTTATGGTCTGATTAAAGCTGGTGTGGATCCTTCCGTCCTCCTCTATGAAGGCAGAAAGGCCATCCGCATAGGTTGACTTAAGTTTGGCAAGTCCTCTGTACTCCAGAACGTCAGCAACAATGGGATAATCGGGAGCCAGCTTTTCCAGTACATCTGCAGCTGTGGAATATCCCGATTTGGTCTTCTTCTCAGCTGGAAGCCCCAGTCTCTCGAACAATATCTCGCCCAGCTGCTTAGGGGAATTGATATTGAACTCAGTACCGGCCGCTTCATAGATCTTCTTCTCCAGCTCTGTGATTCTTACCTGGAGCTTGTCTCCGTAGGACTTGAGTTCGTCCCTTCTGGCTATGATTCCTTCTTTTTCCATGGCAAAAAGGATATAGGAAAGAGGCATCTCAATCTCATAGAAGAGCTTGTCCATTCCGGTCTTCTCAAGCTTTTTCTTAATCGCAGGTGCCGCTGCAAAGCAGGTGTAGGCAGCCTTGGCAGCATATTCGGAAAGGAGCTTGTCATCTGCATTTCGTAGCGATTCCTTGCCGAAGTAGTCCTCTTTTTTCTTCAAAGGGAGCTTTAGATATTCACCGGAGATATCTTCAATCCTGTAGTCGTTCTTGATGGGATTGTTCACATAAGCGCCGATCAGAGTATCGAAGGCTCTCGGAGAAGTCTTGTAGCTCTCATCCTCTTCGGAATAGCCACTTACTCTCTCACTGATCTCAGAAGGAGTAAAAAATCCAAAGCTGTCCTTGATATCGAAGGTGGCAAGTGATACGCTCTTACTGAGCTCTGCAAGCTTCTGCCCCAGATAATTCTCTGTAATAAAGCCCTGAGGCTGTATAAAATACGCGCATTCTTTGTCAAAGCAAAGCCCAAGTCCCAACAGGTCCTTCTGCTTGGTATCCTTACTCTTATATTCTGTTAATGGGAAATAGGCGACAAAATTGTCGATGGACTTTTTGCCGTATTCAAGTGCCCTTGCGAATATATCTTCAACCTCATTCAGATCTGAGGTTGTCTGTATCTTAAGGCTTAAGGAAACAGAGCTTTTTGCATCGTTAAGAGGTGATATCTCGAAGAGCTTGTCCAGAAGTCCCTGCGAAAAATCCTCCGTAATTGCAACTCCGCTGCCTTCCTCTTCACTACCTGTAAGGGAAGCATCAAGCTGTGAAAGAGAAGCCTTCAAATTCTCCACCTGAGATGCCACAGCCACCGGCGTATTCTCAGCTCCGGTGATGCTCACATATACAGCTTCGTAGTCGCCGGATCTAACCATCCCGGAAAGTTTGTACAATGCTCCGTATATTCCGTTAATCGGGTTACCCTCTCCATCATAAAAAACGGGAAGAGAATAATAAGCATCTTTTATAAGTTCGTTACCATTGATAATCAGTTTCTGCTTAGTCATAAATCCTCTTTTGTCATCCGTGTCAGCTAAGGGTCATTGCAAGTATAACGGTAACCACCGTCATCGCTGCCACCAAAAGCTCAAGTACAATGCTGGTGGCCACAAGATATCTTCTGGCCTTGAGCTTCTTCCTGGCATCCTTTAGCATATTATCCAGTTCATATTTAAGATTAAAAGTATTACCGTCCTCAAGTCTCTTCATTCCTACCAGCACCAGGAATTGTATGGTTAGCTCCTCCCTGCATTCATCGCAGCTCTCCATATGTTCCAGGAACTGAGCCAGATCCTTGTTGTCCAGGTCGTCCTCAAGAAACGGCGATATCATTTTTTCCGCATCTTTACAGTTCATAATGAAATCCCAACATCTTGTATATTATAAAGCGTTCAAAGTATCTATTTCTACAATATATAGAATACAACAAAACACGCTGTTTTACAATGGTTTGGCACTGTTCAAAAGAGACGGAAGTGCTAGATCATTTAGAAAAATGACCTGCTACCTCCGTCTCTGAAAGTTCATTTTATGAAGCGAAGCTGTCCTTAATCCATGCCTTGATGTCAGATACACCATGAAGCTTGGTATAACCTTCCTCAGAAGTAATTACCAGTGTAGGTGCCTGCATGATTCCGAATCTCTCTACAAGTTCGGGATTCTCGTTAGCATCGAGAGTCTTGTATACTACTCCGGCCTTATCCAGCATTGCCCCTGCTATCTTGCAGTTGGGACAGGTCTGGGTCTTAAACAGCATTACGGACTCAGCAGTGATGTTATCAAGACTGTTTCCGGCTTCCTTGTTGGCCTTCTTAACTGCAGCCTCTACAAAGCTTGATGCCTTGGGACCTTCATGTGTAAGGACTGAGGTTCCGATATTGTAGACCTTCCTGTCCTTGTATTCCTGAGCCTTGCCGTCGTTCCAGTTGGCAACGGGACGATAATATCCTGTAATTCTGCTGTAGACTTCGGTCTTCTGTCCGCAGTGAGGGCATACAGCCTGCTCTCCGGAGAGATAACCGTGTTCCTTACATACTGAGTATGTAGGAGACATAGTGTAGTAAGGAAGCTTGTAGTTCTCGGCAATCTTTCTTACAAGGCTGGCAGCTGCCTTCCAATCAGGGAGCTTCTCACCCAGGAACGCATGGAATACTGTTCCTGATGTATAAAGTGTCTGAAGCTCATCCTGGATATCGAGAGCAGAGAAAATATCCTCTGTGTAGCCAACGGGAAGGTGTGATGAATTGGTGTAATAAGGTGTACCGTCCATATTGGCTGTGATGATATCGGGATAAAGTTCCTTGTCATGCTTGGCAAATCTGTAGGTTGTGGACTCTGCGGGAGTTGCCTCCAGATTGTAGAGATCTCCGTACTTCTCCTGATAATCGGAAAGACGCTCTCTCATGTGGTTAAGAACATCCTTGGAGAACTCCTGGGTTCTTGCATCTGTCATATCAGCACCGATCCACTTTGCATTAAGTCCCACTTCGTTCATGCCGATAAGGCCGATGGTTGAGAAGTGATTAGCAAAGGTTCCGAGATACCTCTTGGTATAAGGGTACAGTCCCTGGTCAAGGAGCTTGGTAATAACCTGTCTCTTGGTATGAAGACTTCTTGCCGCAATGTCCATAAGATGATCAAGTCTTGCATAGAAGTCCTTCTCATCAGCAGCCTGATAAGCAATTCTCGGCATGTTGATGGTAACAACACCGATAGAACCTGTAGACTCACCTGAGCCGAAGAATCCACCGGATTTCTTTCTGAGCTCTCTAAGGTCAAGACGGAGTCTGCAGCACATGGAACGCACATCGGAGGGCTCCATGTCTGAATTGATATAGTTTGAAAAATACGGTGTTCCGTATTTAGCAGTCATCTCGAATAAAAGCTTGTTGTTCTCTGTCTCACTCCAGTCAAAGTCCCTTGTGATGGAATAAGTGGGAATAGGATACTGGAAGCCTCTTCCGTTGGCATCGCCCTCAATCATGATCTCGATGAAGGCCTTGTTGACCATATCCATTTCCTTCTGACAATCGCCATAGGTGAAGTCTACTTCCTTGCCTCCGACAATGGCATTAAGGTTCTTAAGATCGTTAGGCACAGTCCAGTCCAGAGTGATATTGGAGAAAGGAGCCTGTGTGCCCCAACGGCTCGGTGTATTCACTCCATAGACAAAGGATTGAATGCACTGCTTAACCTCATGCTGAGACAGATTGTCTATCTTAACGAAGGGTGCAAGATAGGTATCAAAGGATGAAAAAGCCTGTGCTCCTGCCCACTCATTCTGCATGATTCCAAGGAAATTGACCATCTGATTGCAAAGAGTTGAAAGATGGCATGCAGGTGATGAAGTTATCTTGCCCGGAATTCCGCCAAGTCCTTCCTGAATAAGCTGTTTAAGTGACCAGCCTGCGCAGTAACCTGTGAGCATGGAAAGATCATGAATATGAATAGCAGCGCTTCTGTGAGCTCCGGCTATCTCCTCATCATAGACCTCGGAAAGCCAGTAATTGGCTGTGATAGCGCCGGAGTTGGAAAGAATAAGGCCGCCTACAGAATATGTAACTGTAGAATTCTCCTTAACTCTCCAGTCATTGATCTTGAGGTAATCGTCCACCAGATCCTTGTAGTTAAGAAGCGCAGAGTTGACGTTACGAACCTTTTCTCTCTGCTTACGATACAGAATATATGCCTTGGCAACATCAGCATAGCCGGATTCTGAAAGAACCTTCTCAACGCTATCCTGAATCTGCTCAACTGTAATTTTTCCATTGGAAATCTTGCTCTCGAAATCGGAAGCAACGCGAAGTGCTACAAGATCTATAACACTTGAATGATAGTCCTTATCCAAAGCAACGAATGCCTTGGTAATAGCCGCAGAAATCTTACTGATGTCAAAGTCAGCGACCTTGCCATCACGCTTAACCACCTGATACATATGAACCCCCTTCTATTTCAAAAACAACACATTTTCTCTCTCATATTTTGTGTTAATAATAGGGTAACATTAATACGTATCATCGTCAATATATAGTAAACATTTAAATATAAAATACTATATATTGTGGTTTATATTCAGAAAATTGGTTCACAAAGCCGCTAAAATAAATGAGAATTCATTCTCAAATGCCCCTGGCTTGGGCATTTGGTACATTTTGGGAAAGAACCACAAGATATTGTTTGATGTCCTCTTCGGATGGCGGATTTAGCGTTTTATCCGGCACGTTTTCCCGACAAACGTACTGTTGAAGGAAATATTTATTCGCGCCTTTTATCAATTCACCAATTTTTGCAATGTCGGAAACGTCATGATACTCCTTCACAAGCGTGGTACGAAATTCATATTCCGTTTTGCCTTGAAGAAGAATCTTTATGCTCTCCTCAACAGGCCTGGTGTCCAGATCCTTAACGCCAACGGTCATGCCGTATTTATCAAGGCTGTTCTTAATATCCATGGCGACATAATCCACAAGGCCTTCATCTGTAAGTTCAGCCAAAAGCCCAGGATGATAGCCGTTTGTATCCAGTTTGATAAGGAACCCTCTATCCCTGATCTTAATGATAAAATCCTTAAGTTCCTTCTGAATACAAGGCTCTCCGCCGGATATGGCAACTCCGTCCAAAATGCCCTTTCTCTTGTCCAAAAAAGTAAAGAACTCCTCCTCTTCCATGTAGTCATCAGTCAGATTCTCAACGAGCTCAAAGTTGTGGCAAAAGGGGCATCTGAAATCACAGCCGCCCAAAAAGACTGTGCAGGCCACATGCTCAGGAAAGTCCAGTAATGTCATTTTCTGAAGTCCGTATATCCTCATGAATTAAGTCTCCGTTCTCAAAAATCACTCTAATTATAGCAGATTGAAAATATTGGAGCAGAGAAAAGACCCGGACAATGCCGAGTCTTTTCTCTGTTATTTAATATAACACCCCAATCCGAAATGTTAGTCAATAATCTGTATATATCAGATCTCTTCGCTTCCCTTGAGCTCTTTGATTCTGCCAAGGAGCTTTTTCTCGTTGTAAGCAAAGAATAATACTGCTCCGATAAAGCAGGTAATAAGAGCTACTACAGCTGTTGTTCTGTAGCTTGCAGGTGTCTTGTCCACTGTGATTGAAGTAAATACTACAAGTGCAAGAGCCTGACCCATCTTGAATGCAAAGGTACGAGCTGCAAAGAACATACCGGATCTGTCCTCACCGGTCTCAAGTCTTGTGCACTCAGCTACGTCTGCAACACAGGCCTGAGGAAGAATTCCAAGGATAGCCATAGGAACAGCTGCCACTACAGCAACTATAAAGCCCCAGTGAAGTCCCTTGCCGCAGATGGATGTGATAAGGAATACAACGCAGTATGAAAAGAAACCGATAATGATAAGTGGCTTCTTGCCTATCTTCTTGGCAAAAACGTTAACAAAAGGATACAGGCAAACACTGATAAAAGTCATTGTTGCTGTAAGCAGGAATGTCCATGAATCCTCGATCTCCATGAGCTGTGTCTCATAGAAGGCAAGACCTGTCTGGAAAAGTGTGAGGGCAAAAAAGTAAATAACATCACTGTATACAAAGCGTCTGAACTGTCCGTTTGAGAAGGTGCTGATAAGTGACTTGAAGGGCTGTGTCTGACTGGGTTTGCTGTCAATATAATCCCGCTCGTTGATGTAGAACGCAGGGAAAATCATTGCAAGACATGCAATAGTTGCCATAATAGCAACAGCCATTCTGATCCCGCCTGCCTGTCCAAAGCTGCCCTCAAGAGCACCTGCAACGTTAGGAAGAAGGAATGAAATACTCTGTCCAACGATGAAGGTGAATGAAATAAAGGTTGATACGTTGATCCTGTGCTGCTGTGTATCTCCAAGCTCTGCAATAAGTGCGTTATAAGGTGTGCAGAACATTGTCATGAAGAGATAGAACACCATCAGAAGGATGAATAAAAGTGTATCGTTAAATACTATGCTTCCTGTCTGGGGAAGAACAAAAAGTGCGATAGTGCAAAGTGAAAAAGGAATAGCCATTACGCGCATAAAAGGAATTCTTCTTCCACCCTTATAGTTACTTCTGTCAGACCATCCTGCAATAAGAGGATCTGTTATAGCGTCAAATATACGTCCGCAGGCAAGAACAAGACCAAACAGAGTAAGCTTGAATACAATAGGATTCTGTGTGATCCCTGCTGCAAAAATACCCGTGTTGGGATTAAGATCACTTGGTTCACCTGTATAATAGTAAACCATCCAGTTACTTACGATTCCGGAAAGAAGACTCCATCCGAACTGTCCCAGTGCGAAGATCCATAATAATGCGTTTGTAATAGGTTTTAGCTGTTTCATTTCTTGTTTTCCTCCTTAAGCTTCATTGCAAGCTCAATCACTTTCTTCGCCCCATCATAAATTCCCGCCTGCTTATTTGCGACAATTGCTTCGCACATCTCATCCAGAAGGCTTGTCTCAAGGAACTGATCAAGCATCTGAATTGTATGCGGTATATCCCTGCACTCAAGTGTTCCGTCACCAATTTCAGCAGAGTGGATAGCCCCCCACATCTCATGCTTTCCTACTCTTTTGATAAAGAGCTTGGGTACAGGATAAAATGCCAATTCACTTGGCTTGGTTACAAGTACATCTGCGCTTCTCATAAGAAGGTTGGTGGCATATACAGCCTGGAAAATGTCCTTGTGATAAAAACCGTGAATTCCGGTTATTTCCTTATTCTCGTCAAGAGCATTGGTGGTGAAGTTAAGTGTATCCTCCCAATCATCCATATGCTCCTTCTTAAGAGCTGCCATCTCGGGAATCTCTCTTACGAGCTCATCCCAGACATTGCGGTAATCACCTACGTTTACATAAAGAGCTGCTTTCTTCTCTTTGATGTAAGGAATGAGGTGCTTAATTATCTCGGCAAAGATCTCTTTCTGAGCTCCTGCTCCACCGATGGTGAGAAGGAATCTCATGGGCTTGCCGTTTTTCCTGCGATTAAGTCTTGCCTGACAATCAGCTTCGATGTTGCTTACCAGCTCATAATCAATGTAGTGGCCTGTATAAACAAGGTCCTTCTGAGGCATGGGTTTGCAGACATTCTTCTTGTTCATTCCATTGAGAATACGATATCCCATATATGCATTTCTGCACTGTATTGTATGAAGTGAGCCCTCGGAGAGGTGAAGGGCCATAGGCCAGTTGTCGGGAATTGCATTGACAACATTCTTCATTCCTGCGTGAATGGCTGCCTGGGCGGGCCATACATGTGTTGCTACAACAGGCACTTCCTTGGGAACATTTTTATAAACAGGTGCCATAAGTTCGGCATTCTTCTGATCCTTGGCGTTATATGAAAGAGCTCTGAAGCCTTCATAGTTCGTAGGCTCCCAAACAAGCTTATTGAAAATAGGATTTTTGGAGAGCCTTGAACCTAATGAATAGAGATCATTCTGATGTCCTATTACCTTGGTACAGGTGGTCTCCGGATAGGAATTGAGATCCATCCAGTAAGGAGTGTAGCCAAGATGGTGAGCATAGGATGCAATCGCCATTGAGATACGGTAATGGCCAAAGCCCATGCGGATGTTACCTACGATAATACCCTTGTCCTTATCAATCTCCCCCCCTGAAGAATTGGCAGACACGACAATATTCCGGACACCCATAATAGGTCCAATCACTTGGTTTTCGGTAACATTTATCTTGTAATCTACAGTAGAATCATCCCCAAACTTTTTGATATAACTTTTTTTCGACTTCAAAGCGGCTTTATAATCGCTGTCCTTAACCCTGTTGCCAAATATCACTTTTGATTTTTCAGTCATCGCACTCCCTTTTCCGCCGACTAACCCTATCGGCTTTTCATAACATCTCTATCAAGGAAACCATGTTTTGTTTTTCAAGTTTCCACATTGAAATATTATCTTAATATGCACGAAAAAACAAGAAACGCTTTTTACAATTTTCGTTTCCTGCTTTTGTGCATTTTTACTTTTATGGAATGTTTTATATGACTGCAACGATGGCCAGATTCTTATTGGCCGCAAGATCAATAAATTGATTTCCGCTCTTTACAACAGGTCGTGACAGATGCACCGGATTGATGAAGATGATCTCTCCGGTCTTGCCGTTGTTGAGCATAACTCTGTTGGCTATAAAGGTGTTAACGATATTACTAAGGAACGTCATTATTGCATTTGGATCATATTTGTAGAGGCCCTCAGCCTCAAATCTGGCAATAACGTCAAAGGGGCAGACTCCCTCCCTGTAGGTTCTCTTGGAGGTCAGGTTGTCGTAAGTATTAGCAACAGCAACTATAGATGCTATCTCATCTATCTGCTCACCTTTAAGATGAAGAGGGTAACCTGAGCCGTCTCTCATCTCGTGGTGCATCAGAATGCTCTTTCTGATATGCTCGTCAATGTCCAGGCCTTTAACAAGTTCATAGCCTTTGGTAACGTGCTCTCTCATTGCGCGCTGCTCATATTCGGTAAGTTCCTGCTTCTTATTAAGAATATCCTCCGGAACATAGAGCTTACCTATATCATGCAAAAGCCCTGCCGCTGTGGCCACCTGTATCTTTTCCTCCGGAAGTCTCATCCAGGTAGCGAGCGTGTTACAGATAAGTGAGACATTCAAGGAATGAACATATACAGCATCGCTGTTGTCCCTTAGGTTATGGAGCATGTCAAAAATGCCGGCTGTTCCTCCCGCTTCCACGAAAAGATGATAAACCGGCTCAGTGAGCTTATCCACATCAAGCTCCATGGACTCGTTCACGATCATCCTGAAGGCCTCCTCAAGTTCCTCGGCATATTCCTCCAGGTTCTGTTTAAATCTGATGAATTCCTCCGAGCTCTTGACACGCTCGGCATAGGATGGAGATGATCCGGAAGCGCTCTTGGGCCTTGCCGGCGCTTCCTTCTTCACATCCTCCACAAAGACATTATAAAGGGAATAGGCCTTGATCCTGGCTATGTCCTTTTCATCCAGAATCGTACCCTTAGGCAGAACAAGTCTGTCATCGATAGTATAAATATTTTCCGAGGCAACCATCCCCGGCTCTAACTTATCTACTGATACCAGTCTCATAAACGCCACCCTGTCAGCTTAAAATAATGGAACTTTCCAACTATATTATAGCATACAGTTGACGGTATTGCGTCCGCATGTTTCAGCTGAATTTCCAGTAGATTCCGTAGCTTTCTTTATACTGGTTAAAATGGGTTGTGAACACAAGAGGTGTCTCCACTCCGGTAAGATCAAACTCTGTACCTTCCTCTCTTTTTATGAGATGCTGACCGATATTGCCGATAAAATCATCTACCGTCTCACCAGTGGTGATCTTAAGTTCATCGGATTCACAGCTCTTTCCTGCTGCAACACGAACAGCCACGCCGTGGCTTGTCTCGCTTATCTTAGCTGTTCCAAGTCTCGCAGACAGAAGGTAAGGTCCATAGCAGAATGCGTAGGTGTTCTTCCCGTCCTGAAGATTGTGAGCACATATTCCCATTGGAAGCTTCAAAGTGATACTTGCGCCTTCCCTGACAGCGCTTCCGGGCACGATAAAGAAACCGTCCGCCTCTTTGATCTCAGCCTCCTTGCCGTTTATTGTAAGCTGAGCAGCACCTTTAAGCCACTGAGGTTTTCTGAAGTAAATATCATCTTCCGCATTTCTTCCCTCATGAGGAATGATCTCAAAACTGACAACATCGCTCTTACCAAAATCACAGCTCTGAACCAGTCTGTAATCATCCATGTCAAGCTCCGATGAAATGTACATTGCCACCACAAGCTTTCTGCGGAACCTGAAGTAGATGCCTCTCTGAAGCTTGGTGAAATTCTCATAGCCCGTGCCGGTGCAGCACCAGAAGTTGCCATCCAGTGTATTGAAGACCTTATGGAATCCAGTGGCCATAGGCTGGAAATAGGTGGTAAAACCGGTGTCATGATTAAAGGACGCTGCAATGGCATTCAGAAAAGTATTGGCGGAATAATCCAGATACTTCTTATCTCCCGTCACCGCAAAGAGTCTTCTGGCAAATTTCAGCATATTGTAGGTATTGCAGGTCTCATTATTGACATTGGTCCTCTCGGCGTCAAGGATATTGTCTTTTCCGAAGTGCTCATCCTCGCTGTTTCCGCCTGTTACATAGGTGTGCCTCTGGATCACCATATCAAAAAAGGCTTTGGCATATTCAAGATATCTTGTTTCATTATTGTCTGCTTCATATCTTGCCAGAGCACCGATGAATTTTGGAATTGTGGTATTGGCATGAACGTTGTCAAAAAGATCCGTTCCATCCGCAAGGATCTTCTCAAACAAAGGCTCCTCATCAAAGGCATGAGCAGCATCCATTATCCTTCCCGGGAACTCAATGGCAAGGGGGCTTCCTTTTTCGCCCAACTCTTTATTTATGAGATAAAGCTCGTAAAGACAGTCGTTCATTCCGCCATATTCAATGGAAAGAACAGTCTTTCTTGTTTCCTCAGACCAGCTCTCACAGCGGGCTGCGATCCAAAGCCCCAGAGCGTTGTCGATCTTAAGCGCCTTCTCATTGCCTGCGAATTTATAGGCAGCGTTAAGGCCGGACATGATCTTGTGCATTGTGTACCACGGAACCCAAGCCTCTGTAAAAATCTCCCCAAGTCCCTTCTCCACATTGTCAAACTGAAGGGCCGGATTGTCTCTGAATTCCTTTGACGGCAATGTAGCCGCAAACAGATATCCCTCATAGACGGTTCCGCTTGTCTTCTCCTGACACTTAGCGAGGGAATCGATTATATAGTCAAGTCTTTCACTCACCTTCTTTTTGTCGGAAGCACTTATTCCGGGGTACGCAAAGGCCTGAGACAGCGCTGTGATGTAATGTCCCATGGTATGGCCTCCTATGAGCCCGTCTTCCCACATTCCGCCGTAGCGCTCCTTGTGCTTCATAAAAGCATTGAGTTCTTCGCCTTCCATTCCGGCGATGATGCCTGCCGTCTCACGAAAGCCCGCAAGAAGGCGGTCGGGATCAAGAAGAAGCAGGTTACTTACTTCTTTTTCAAAGGCTTCTTCAAAGTATCTGTCGGTAATCTTTGAATTAAAAAATCCTATGTCAATCCAATTGTTTTTCATACATGATTCTCCTAAAAAAATGTGATGTCATATCTCATTGTCTAAGAATAACATCACATTTTTATGATTAGAATGTTATAAAGTTTGAAATGGTATCAATTTGGAAGATGGATCATTCCTCCTCCAAATCATAGCTGATCTCATCCAGCTCCGCGTGGTAGAATTCGGACCAGCTGTACTGGTTCATATAATCTCCCACATATTTGTACTTGGAATCATTACCGTAGTCAAGCCAGTCGTAGAGATCACATTCAATCTTGTCCTTGGCAATTGCCATGCTGCCACGCTGCTTGAGAATGATACCGTCAAGCTTAAGCCTGGTGAAAGTATTCTGAAGGTCCTGCCTTAGGTTACAAAGATATGACAGCTTCTTTTCCGGATCTCCGTCATCCTCCCAGAGGGATGCGATGATCTCACCGTTGCTGGTCTGGGCACCTCTGTTATTTACAAGAAGTGCCACTATTTCCTTGGTCCTTGTATACTTAAAGGCCACAGGCTCCCCGTCAACAAATAGTTCAAAATTGCCGAAGGTCTGGGCAAAAACTCTTTTGTATCTCTTTTTGGTCTCGGGATAACGAAGCTGCTCCAGTTCCTTTTTTACCTCATTCCCGGAACCGGGCTTTTTTAGATATCCACTGGCATGAAGCTTCATGGCTTCGAAGGCATAGTCGGTATTATCCGTGAGATAAATCAGATTTACAAAGGGATTCAGGTCCTTCAGATACTTGCCGAGATCAAGTCCCGTCAGCTCGGGCATCTCCACATCCAGAAATGCCACATCTATCTCTTCTTCTCTTGCCTTGGCAAGAGCTGCCAGAGAACTGTCATAATAATAGCAGGTTGCATCGGGAATGGTCTTGGATAATAATTCCTTAATCTTTTTCAGGGATGCGCTGTCACTGTCTACTGCAAGTACTCTCACTGCGCACCTTCTTTCGGCAGGGATACGCTTTTGACCTGCTGATTCTTCCTCTGCTCCGGTGTCATGTGAAGAGGATCTGCCTCTCCCACCACCAGGGTTTCTCCGTCGTTAAGAGCCGCCTCATGAAGTGGCCCCGAGTTCATGTCTGCCAGTACCAGTGCAGCAAACCTGTCATAATTATCATCGTCTATAACGGGAAAATGATATTTCATTCGATACCAGTGCTCCGGATCGTAGCCGGCGTCACCGATGTAGAGCCTGTCAGCGGTATCAGCAACCTCTTGAACCCCGGCCTTTTCCCCGGGCTCCAATCCGGCGTCCTCACAAAAAAGAACACCGTAGGCCTTAAGGATCCTGTCCCTTACAGTTTCATCGCTGCCATTTTTATTTTTTCTCCCCGTAGGAGTGTCCATTACTTCGTAGTAATAGTCCTGGGACTCCTCACTTTCTTCAAAACTCACAATCGCATCGTAGAACTTTCTGATGTCGATATCTTTAGCTAATGATGCCATTGGTCCTCCTCATAAAATGTTTTATTATTCTATCTTATCACCAAAGTGCATCGGAAAGTACACTAGATCAGATAAGCATATTTCCCCAGAAGATCAAAGGTAAAGGCGACACTGCTCCCCTTGGAAAGCTCCATTTTAAGGGCCTTCATCAGGTGTCTCATGGTCAGCCTGTCACCCTCCGCAGCAGCCATTGAGCAGGCATTCAGGAACACAGTCTTGATAACGCTGCCGGTGAAATCCTTGAACTGCTCCGCCAGAAAATCGATATCGATTTCATCGTGGGGAATCCTGTCATTAATAAGGCTCTCCCAGATTTCCTTCCTCATCTCTGTATCAGGATTGTCGAAATGAGCCACATATCTGATCCTTCGCATAAAGGCAGGATCAATGTTTCCCTTTATATTCGTCGCCATTATGACGATCCCGCTGTAGGATTCTATGCGCTGCAAAAGATAAGAGATCTCATTGTTGGCATACTTATCCTTGGAATCCTTCACTTCGCTTCTTTTTCCAAATATGGAATCCGCCTCATCGAAGAACAGAACCACATTGGCTTTTTCCGCAAAAGAGAACACTTTTTCCAGGTTCTTCTCGGTTTCGCCTATGTACTTGTCCACTACATTTGACAGATTGATCTGATATAAAGGAATGGCAAGCTCTCCTGCTATGGCATTGGCGGTCATGGTCTTACCGGTTCCCGGAGGGCCGCTTAGAAGAAGACTCATGGCGCTTCCGTAGATGTAATTCTCCTTCTGGCCCCATTCATCGAATACCTTGTTGCCTATCCTCACGCTCTTGATGACATTTTCAATAACTTCCTTTATATCCACATTGAGCTTCACATCCTTAAGCCTGATCCTGGGATAGATTATCCTTCCCAGCTTAAGGTTTTTCTCCATACCACCCGCAGACAGTGCAAGCCTTGACAGGAACATGTTCCTGTCTTCACCGTCTCTTTTCTTTATGCTTTCCAGACCTCTTATAACGCTCATGGTCTCGCTGGCATTAAGGTGATAGCGCATGGCTGCTTCATTTGGATCAACATCAATATCATAGAGCTTTGAAAAGCCTGTCCATAAAAGCTTTCTCTCATCATAAGACAGCCTCTCGGGAAGCTCCAGAATGAGCGCATCTTTCCTTCGTCTTTTCTTGATCAGAGCAGCTGACGTGTCGCAGCAGATGATAAGCGGCACCTCATAGTCAACAATGACATCCGCCACATCCCTCTCAAAGGCCTCAAGTATATTCTCATCATTATCATTTGTAAGCTCATCCGTAATGCCGTATATGCAGATGCCCGCATTCTGCAGCATTGCTTCTCTCACAAGCTCACTTCGTAGTCTTAAAAAAAGCTCACGCCCGGAGCCCGTAAGGTCTTTAAGACTGATAAACAGAAAATCCCTGGCTATGCTTTTGGCAATATGCTTTGCCAGAAACCTTCTGCCTCCCTGCCTTGAGAGCTGAACTACCTTGCCGCCCTTATCAAAAAATTCCGAGCCCTCCTTGAGAATATCCAGGTTAATAAAGGGCTCATGGAGATCTGTGTCTTTATCAAACAGCTCACAATACATGGATAAAAGACCGGTCATTTCATCACTTCCTTCAAGGAAAGAGACCAGCCTGTCATCAAGCTTAAGCTGCTGATACATTATGGGAGAGGCGGTGGAATCAAGGTTAAAGAACACACGCAAAGGGAGGGCATATTCCAGCACCTCCTTCTCGGAGGGAAAAGGAACACCCTCGATTGCATAAGCCAGTCCCAGGCATACTCCGCATTTAAAGTATTTTTGAATATAATCATTGAGATCGGAATAGAAAAAAGCTGCCAGTGACAGATCAAGAAGTGATCTCATCACATTACTTTTTCCCAGCATATCAAGAAGAGCAAAATATCTTACGGCCTGATGGTCTGACAATTGTCTTTCCTGCTGCGCCCAGTTGTCAATGGCGTCCTTGTCCCCTCTTGAAACCGCATCCAGAAGCTGAGGATATTCCGCGACGGAATCCTCATAGCCCTTTTGTCTGAGTACTTCATCACAGCGCATCAGGATGAAGCTTACGTTGGTCTCCAGGTAAGTCATGTCTTTTACTCTTTTCCGAAAAATTGATCCAGCTGTCTTATTTTCTCTTCCAGTTCACCCAGTTCAGAAATATCCCTTAAATAATTCAGGTAGGAATCCAGAGTCGTGATCTGATTTCCCCCTGCCACATACAATATCAGATCGATAAAAACGTCCAGCTGGTCCAATACAGTGGCCAGGAAAAATCTGATATTCTCTCTTTCATACTCTGCTGCTCCGATGTTTATGGGCTTTCTGTAGCCGTAAAAGATCTGTCTCAGGGGCTTGTAGAGACAGAAATTTCCGAAGGAAGGAAACTCGCCTGTCGACAGTATCACATTGATATCGTTGATGGCAGATGCCACGATTCCGAAGTTTTCAGGTTCAACTTCCTTAGCCAGAGTAATATTAAAATGCACCGCCGGGTAGGGATAGTCCTCCCCGTTTGGGATTGCCTCAATGGCAGCTTCAATTATTGCCTCGGCGTCATTGACTCCTATGTGCTCCGCAACTGCCCTCAGTACGCCTTCACTATCCTCGCATTCCCCAAATAGCAGCTCAAAATCTTCCTTAAGATTTTTTCTTATCTCGTTAAATCCTGATACATCCTCATTGTTTGTTCCCATTTTCTCCCCCTTCAATTATGAAATAGATTCAAGAAGTACATTTCTCCAATCAGATGGTGCGCCTACGGAATCAAGAAGCTTTTTAAAGCTTACTCTTTGAACAAACTGATTGTAGGTTTCACCCTCGTTTCTCTTAAAGAATGTGCTGACCACTTCTTCTGCAAGCCTCCTGTCACCTTCATTTGGTGAGGCCTTAGAATTCATCAAAAGAGCATGAGTATCCACAGCCATGAAAACGCGCATCAGTGGAGCCAGGTAATGCTTATTATTTATACCGGTCTCTTCCTTTAAGATATCATTAAATCCGGAAACGCTGTCCAGTCCGCTGTCTCCAAGGACATAACCCACATTACTCTTTCTAAGCCCTTTTCCGATGGCGGCGTTAACAATTTTCCCAAGAAAACTTGTTACCTTGCCGGCAAGCTTAAAAGGAAACGATATCGGGTTAAACCAGGACATTTTTTCTCCAAGTCCCATAGTTGTTCCTGTGATATTCAGTCCCTTGGCAATACCATCAATAACAGAATTCGGAATTTCCCTTCCTGATTTCTGCTTTGCAAGTCTTAAGTAAAATGCCGCCTGGGAATTCTGATTGGCAGCATTTCCCAATTGCTGGGCATCACGCTCTTCATTACTGGGATTGACAATTACCCGCTTTGCTGTCTGCATAGCTGTATTAATTCGTTCGGAACTACTGCCAAGTCTGTTTAAGGAACCCCAGGATGCGATTACCGAAATTGCATCTTTCAGAACTCCAAACAGATCTTTTACAATTGAAACAATACCCTTGACGGGATCCGGAATCCATTTGAGAGAATCGAGTATGTCCGCTCCCCCGGAAATAAATCCCAGGACATTGTCAATAATCTTGGATATATGAGGCCATTTGTCATCCCCGGGCTTGATCTTTCTGAGCTTTCCCAGTGACTCAATGGCGTTATAAATATTCTTTATCATCAAAATTACAGTGTTGATCACATTGCTGATGCTAACGCCAAGGGTAGCATCCCCCAGCATTGCCATGACAGGTAAAGCCGCAGCGGAAATACCTCCCGCAATTCCAAAGCCGTACTTTTTGTCAAATTCCATGAGACTGCTGGTGGTACCAATATATTTAATATATTGTTTATCCATGAGTTCCTTGTTAACTCCGGGCAAATTCTTTGAATCACCCAAAGCAGCGCTTGTAATTCCACCCAGCGTGTCGATAAGTGATCCGTCAAGAAGGCTCTGTCCCAGATTGGTAAAGGAAAAAACGCCTTCTCTTCTGGACATAAAGCTCCTCTTAACATGCTGGTCCTGAACCACACCGGGATTCTCGTTATAATTGAGATAGTACTGGATGCTGGCGCTGTTGACATGCTTAAAAAAGTCAGACCTTCTGATGGCTCTTCTCAGTCTCTCCTGTTCATTGGTCTTTTTCCAGTTAGGGGTTCCGAAATACGTCGTCTGGGACTGATCCAGAATATCGTCTTTATTCTCGGAGAAAAATTCATCATTGATAAAAAATCCCCTTACCCTGTTGCCGGTTCTTTTGGATTTGGCAGTATAGATCTTGGAAGATTTCTGAGAAAAGAGGAGACTTCCGTTGGAGGCACGCTCATCCGCCACAAGATTGAAGGCATTCATTGCCTGTCGCTCGTCCTTGTTCACCTCGTTTTCAACCATAGCTCCGCCGGGGCCCACCTGATGTCTTGCCAGATATCCCTTGAAATTGTTGTCGATCTTAACGATTCTTCTGGGAGCATTCCCTTCCTGCTCATCTCCAAGGTTATTGATTCCTGCAGCGAAGGCCTCGAATTTGGCCATTGTGTGACGCTTGACCATGCCCTCCAGGACGTTATTTGAATTTTCATTCAAAGCTCTGGAAACACTGAATTCAAAATTGCTGTCATTATATGGATTATTGCGGGCATCATTGGCAAAGTTGTTGATGTTTTCAATGTTATATACACCTATATACTCAGATATATTCTTGGCAACAACTTCCTGCGGTGCCGGATTAGCAGCATCAGGTCGTTCAAAACCGGTCTTTAACTGATCCTCGGTCTTCTCCCTGGACATCATGTAATAATTTGCCATAAGCTTGTCATAAGCTCTGTATCTGGGCTTAAAAGTGTTCCTCTTATAATCTGCCAGATAATTATTCCAGCTTTCATTCAAAGAAGCAATCTGGGAAACGGCATTATTTGCTTCAACACGAGACTTTTGATAAGTTGCGAGAGCACTGTTTGTTTTACCTTCATACCTTCCGAATACTCGTTTAAGAAAACCCGGGTCCTCTGCCTGATGGGCCTGAATCCGGACTTTCAGACGCCTCAGCTCATCCGCATCCTCATTCTGGGCACTGGCTATCAGATTATCAATTGTTGCCACCATAGCATTAGCATCTGCTACACTCATGCGACTGCGGGCAAGAAGATATTCTCCGTACCTGATCTTTGACTCACGAATTTTTCTCTTGGCTAAAGCTGCCGCAGGAAGCATCTGATTATTTTTGTGATCCTGGTGCTGCCTTGCCATTTCCGCAGCCTCTTCAGCTGACAGTCGGTTTTCCTGTGCCATACGGGCCCGCAGAGTATTTCTTACGCCAACAGCTACATCTTCTCTATCAGCAGCGCCGCCGGCAAGTGCATTTTCCCCTGAATCCATAAAATTGTGTTTGTTAACAAGAGCATTACCGTTCAGGGTGCCAACATCACTGACAAGACCCTTTTCAAAAGACATTTTTTTCGGAGCTGCTTCTTTTACTTCAGGTGGCATAATATAACCTCCGTGTCGAATAGATCATTCTTCGCAGAATAGTTGATATATCGATTATTAATAGTGTAACATAGCAATCATACTCGCTCAACCTTGGGCAGTGAATGAGGTTTTAAGCTGTTTAAGCAGTAATCATGCTGCCTTCATCTTGTCAAAAATTCCGGTGATGGCAGATGCATCGGTCTTACCAATCTGATCCTTAAGTCCCAGTACCAGCATAACTGTCGTTGCCATTACCTTGGTCTCCCTTACGGGATTGAACTTGCTGGCGCAGTATGCAATGGAAGTTGCCATCTTCATACCCGTATCCCGGACAAGCTCATCCTCGTTTTCATATCCACTGCCCTTGCAAACGATATCAAGAACATCCCGGTCCATAAGCTCTGCCTGCATAACCTCCTTAGAGCCCGACAGCTGCTCATAGCTGCCTTTGATATCGGACACGAGCTTTTGTCCCTTATCTGTCTCGGTATAATAGCTCCTGAGCATTTTTCTGTCTTTGATACATCTTATGCAGTAAAAAGCAAACTGAACTCCAGCGTCCACAGCGCTCTTAACAAGGCTGGTGGCCACACCTGCATCAAGCTTTCCAAAAATTTCTTCGCCAAGGGCCATGCTCATATCAATGACATCTTTGGCAATAGCCATGTTCTGGATGGTATTGGCGGTTTCTTTGGACATGTGCTGAAGGTCTCTGTGCTCCTCCACAACATTTTCTTTTATCTTCTTTTGTCTCTCGTTCTCGAAGGCCTCCGCATCCTTAAGGGTCTTCTTATCCTTATCTCTTGTCTCCTGGCTGTTTGACATGTTCTCAGCCTTGTTAAGAAGCCTCTTATTTTGGATACTAAGGGCAATATCCCTGAAGCCGTCGATATATACCTTGTATTTATTTACCTTTCCCACAACCCAGGATACCTTATCCAGCATACTTTCTGCGAAGCCTGTAAAGAGCTCTGTGGAACTCTTGATAAATTCCACGCCCTCCTTGCCTATGGCGCCTTCTATAATGCCGGAAGTGACTTCTTTGGCCTTATCCTGTATAAGATCCACGAATTCCTGAGGCTTTTTAAGCAGCTCATCAACTTTCCCGTTGGCTTCTCTGTACTTGCTGATGGCAGATTTCACCACATCCAAAGTCTGTTTAACAAAAGGATTGGTGTCGTTATCTTCCTCAACTTCTCCCGTGTCCGGATCCACCTTGGACAGGACATAGGCGATGGCTTCGGAATATTTATTCTCAATGGTCTCCTTGATCGAAGTGGAAAGGGCTATTTTGACCACCGAATCGATGTCATCCATGTGTATCTTGGCATAGATCTTTTTCTTCATCTCCTCAGGCATTGCCCGAAGCTCGTTGTACTTGCCGGTGATGGCATGAATCTCATCCCTGATATCGCCGTACTGCTGCTCCACTTTATAATCGCCGATTATCGCATCAAGTCTCTTATCCTTGGCAAGCTCAGGCTTTTCCTCCATCTTTTTCCTGATAAGGTCACCTATCTTGTCAACCTTGATGCCCTCGGAGAAGGCTCCCACAATAAGCTCGTTTATCTCGTTGCCTAGGGAGGAACCGCTGGTGTACAGCTTTCCCACAAGCTGCTCCGTGACCATTCCCTCGATGTCGTAGCTCCTTGGATCGGTGGTGAGTATCTTCGGAAGATCCTTGATCCTCTTCTCTTTCTTCTCCTCATCGAGCTTTAACATCTCATCCAGCTTATCCATCCTTCTGTAGAGGCTGGGGCAGATAAGCTTGGTGACATCCTTTATTCCATTCTTAATATCAAAAATATTTACTCCGCCGACAGTGGCCAGATCTCCCAGGGCATCCTTGGTGATAAGCTTCTTGCCCTGCTGAACACCGGCTCTGAAGAACTGATTGCCGGTATTATGAATGTTCTGGCGAAGAATGCTGTAATCCATGGATAACTGTCCGTGCCTTGTGATATCACCGGCGCTTCGATACAGCTCTTCGTTACCTTCGCGAAGATCCAGCTCGTAGGTAGCTCTGTTGACAAACTGAAGTGCACGAATGAACAGCTTCCAGTCCACAGCCGTATCTCTCTTGAATATGTAGTATTTCTCCTTGGCAAGCACATCCTCAACAGTTTTGGCACTCTTAAAGTCCGCAGTGTCATCAACCTGCGTTGACAGCAGAGATTTAAAGGCATCGGCATACGCCGTCTCGGAGAGGGTCACACCCTTGTTGCCGCTCATGGTCTGATCTATGTACTCATCCATAAGTCTGAATCTTCCGGTCTCATTGGCAAAGCATCTCTCCTTGGAGGAACGGAAAATATTGAAGTAAAGATTTTTCTTTGATATATCAAGGAAATCTCTTCTTGCCAGGACCTTGATGAAGAGCTTTTTCTGGTTCTCATTAAGTCTGACATAACCGGAAAGAGCCAGCTTGGCATCCTCATAATCCTCGGAGACTCTGTCTTTTTCCGATTCCTTTTTGAGAAACTCCTCCAGTGAATCTCTCGTTATGGAGGCCGGATCCTTGTCCTTTACATGCTCTCTGTAGGCTTCAATGGCTTTCTTGTTACCGGTGGCCTCAATATATTTAGGTGCATTCTGAAGTGCATACCTTGTAAGCCTGTCTTTATCAAGCTCATCCAGAAGGTCGATGGCCTTGCTGAGTATGTGCCAGTCCACCAGGCTCTTTCTCTCATAGCTCTGTGTGTCAAAATCCTTCTTGCCAAGTCTGCTGTCCTTGAGGGACCTGTTGTCCTTTACCTTGAAGCTGAGAGCCGTGATGAGAGCCTGCATACAGGCTCCTCCGCTTCCAAACTTCTCCAAAGCCTTCTCCTGATTGTCTTCGGAGAACAAAAGCTTAAGCTCTTCCCTCTTATCCTCATCGATATGCTTGCCCGACTCCTTGGAACTGTCATCCAGAACAGCTCTGTTCTGAAGAATGGCGATAAGTCGGTACATATCAATGGCGTCCATCTTCTCAAGCCTCTTGGCTACCTTTTTCCTGTCCTCGATCTCACTGTTTGCTTTCTTTAGGGCAACTTTTGCCAGCAGAGGTGCTCCCATGGTAAGGGGCACTTTGGCTGCGGTCTTGGAATAATCAATGGCTTTCTCGTATTTTGACAGCGCCTCCTTATCAAGCTTCGCATACTCAAGGAGCTTGTCCTTGACGGCAACGGTATCAAATCTGTCCTTTCTGAGCTTGTCCACCTCATCCATCTGTTTTCCCTTGCCCAAAAGGGCAGCCTCATAGATGGAAGAGATACCGTCTCCCATTCGGGTCTTGTCTTCCTTGGTGATAGGATCCTTTTGTGACTTCATCTTGCCTGTTATGGACTTTGCAAATACCCATGCTTTTTCAAAGGCAGAGCTGCTGAAGGCCTCCTTCTCGTCGCCGAAGAAATCAAGACCTGTATTGGTAAGCTTGTAATAACCAAGGGCATAATCAATCTTAAAGTCATAGTCCTGACCTGCCATGTACCTGGTCAGCTCCTTAAGTCTTGGCTCCACTTCCCTGTCGCGAAGTGTGCTGCTTGTAAGCACGGAAACAGAACCGGCATCAAAGCCGATGGCTCCTTTTTCCATAAGCATAAGACCAAGGGCAAAGAGTTCCTTTTCCTCCTCGGTAAGCTTGTTATACTTCTTCTCGCAGCCGTGACTTCCTTTCTCCCTGATGAGCTTCTCTATGCTGTCTCTTCCCATAAGCTCGGAGAAATTCCTGTTACTCTTGTTATAGACCTTGCTGCTGACGGAATCATTGATGGCATCCCTGCAGATGTATCTGAGAGCCGTCTTGTCTGCTGCAAACTTTGACAGCTCCTCTTTCCATGCATTCTCATCAAAGCCGGAGCTTTTTCCCACACTCACTTCACTTATGATCTTCTCATGGAAATACTGCCTTAGTGCCAGCAGATAATTATTCTTGATAACCCTGTTTTCCTTCTTGTAATCCGCATCGGTATCAAGGGCCTCATCTGCGCACTTCATGAATCTGTTAACATAATCTATATAGGCATAGGCCTTTTTGGCCTTCTCCTCGAAGGTCTCCTTAGCCTTTTCATCCTGATCCTTTATTCCTATTCCCGTTGACAAAAGAGCTCTGAGATCCCTGGTGATATTGATTCTCTCCTGCTCAAGGGGAGCATAGCCGATTTTCAGATCTTCAATCTTTTTAAGCTCCTTGTAGTTCTTTCTGAAGGTCTTGTACCACGCTCCTTTGACGAAGCTTCTTTCTGCCCTGTAAACGCCCTTTATATCCTTATTTTCAAAGTTCTTCATGTTCCTGTAGGCATTAACAAGAAGGAGCCTCTGCTCGTCCTGACTGATCTTTTCTTCCTTTTCATCCGCGGTTCCAAGAACCCCCGCCATGTCATAGAGCCATTTCGCGTGCTTCTTGATCTCTGCTGAAAAAAAGCCATTTACATTTTTTTCCACAATAAGATCCGTCAGGAAGGGATCAAGGTCATAGTACTTTGATATTTCTTTTTTGATATAGTCCCTGCTCTTTTGCCAGTTGGTGTGGGAGAGGGATGTGCCCTTATCTGTTCCGATGGTGACCAGGGCTTTTCTCTTGAAGATATCCTCCAGCTCATCCGATACATTATCAAGTCCGATGAACTTATCCCTGCCCTCTCTGATGGTCTTCCTGTCAGCCTTCTTATCAATAATCTCCTTGCCTTTTTCCTTCATCTCATCGGAGATAACGGGTGTGCTGCCAGCGGTCTTTTTGTAGGTCTTCTCATAGTTCTCGATAAGAGCAGGAAGTTCGTTTAAAAAATCTTCCCTGGCTGTGAACATCATCTTTTTGGAAAGAGTCTTCATGAAGCTTGCGGCATTGAGATAGCCGGAGGTGGGTACATTTCTTCCTACTTTTCCATAGCCGAAGAAGATGCTTCCCGCTTCATTTCCAAGCTCCTTGATCTTCCTGTCAACAATATCTTTGTTGCTGTCAAATCTCTCGTAGGTCTTCTTTATCTCATCCTTTAGCGCCATTTTGGACGAAAGAACACTGAGTTTGGACTTGTCATTGTAACAGTCGGAAATCACCGCCTCGGCGCAGCTATAGACAGCTCCTATCTTCTTTGCCTTGCTCTTATCCTTTCCGACTACATCCTTCACCACAGAGTCTGTTGCCTCGGATATGGTTTTGTTTATGGAACCTTCATTGTAGCCGCTCTGACCAAAAAAATTCTTCTGCTCTCGCAGCATATCCTCTTTGATATGGGATATTTCGCCTTCAAGCTTGCCGTCATAGATAAGATCGAATCTCCGGTCTACGTAGATCTGCTTAAAAGCCTTCTGCATCTTCGAGGCATTAATCGCATCGATGTAACGGCCGAGCTTTTTGTCCACTTCACTCTTAAGATACTTCTCAAGAGTCTTCTGATCGCCGTCCATCATTACCTTGAACACTTCATTTTTTGAAATGAGCTTATCAGCAAAAAGCTCATACTTACCAAGCCCCCATTTCTTCAGAAAATCAAGCTGCTTGATAAAGTGCGTATATCTTTCCTTGGAAAGGGTTGCATCATTGGAACCGCCCGCCTTCAGGGCTTCCATCATTTTATCCTTTTCCTCGGTCACATGACCGTCAAAGGCATGTTTTTCAAGGACCTGAGTGACAATGTCATTAAGGTCAGAAACATCCAAAAGCTCAGGAGACATGGTCATCTCCATAAGCACTTCGTTGACTATGGCCTTGTTGTCCTTATGCTGTTCCCTGAGGTCCTTGACAAATTCCTTGTTATTTACAAGGTTTTTCTTGAGCATCACAGAGATTGATCTGATGGCACCTGTGGGCAGGAACTCAAGATCACCGATATCCTTTCCGCCGTTTGATAACTTACTTATAAGATTCTGCCTGAAGTATTCAATCTCATCTTTGTTAAGGACTGCTTTTATATCCTTACTGTCAAGAAAGAACTCTCCCATGATCCTGGCAGTAAAGCCCACGTCATGTCTCACTCTTTCTTTGCCAAGACTCTTGTAGTATTCAGCATAGGAAATATTGGGCTTGCTGACATCTATCCTGCCGTTCTTGTCGGACTTAAGGATTTTATCGAGCTCTTTTTTAAAGCTCTTTTTTTCATAGGTTCCCATGTTGTTCTTGAGCTCTTCGAGCTTGCCCCAGTTTTCGGCAGTGAGCCTGAGCTTCTTGTTCCTGCTGACCTTTTCTGCCTCACGGACTCCCTTGAGATTTGCATAGTAGGTATCGGCCCTCTTCCTTAGCTCAGAGGATTTCTGCTTAAGAACACCGCCTACGGTGCCATCTTCAGACAGGAATTTGGCAAATACGTCTCTGTCGGTCTTGGGGATCTGCAAAGTGTTCATAAGATGGCCAATCCTGGTTTCTGCTTCATATTCATCAGCAGCAATATATTTGATCCTCCTGATGCTGTCCTTGACCATGGCTGCGACCTGAACTTCTCCTCCGTAGACCAGAACAGGACCAATAAAGCTCTTAATCTTCTCTTTGATGCTCTCCGCTGATATCGAGGAGTAGCCAAGCTCCTGCACGAACTGATCGATAATAACAAGATTATCTGCGCTCTGGGCATTAAGGGCCTGCAGCTTGTCGGCAAAGCCGTCGTCCTCTGATCTTACAAGAAGATCGTTGATATCACTTTTGCTCCAGTATCTCTGGTCATTTTCGTCAATTCCCAGCTCCTGCGTGAACTTCTTTTTTCTGGTCGTAACTTTCTCAATAAGATCCTTGTTGTCATTCTTATAGTCTTTAAGGAGCTTATCTATATGGGCTCTGAAATCATCGATTTCCTCAAAAATTATCTTTTTGCTCTCATCATCGGTATTGATCTTTTTGGAGAGATAGTCATTGAGCTTATCCTTCATGGATGAAAGCTGTAATGTAAGATCAGGATGCTCATCGCAGACCAGCTTAAGGGTAACCTTGTTGGCGATAAGTCTTCTGTTTTTATCAGCGACGATTCTTGCAAGAGTCAGCTTGTCCTTCTCAAGGAGCTTCTGATCCTTGAGAATTTTCTTAAGGACAGATTTGTATTCCTTTCCGCTCTTTAACCAATCACCGATAACGATACCCTTTTCCTTGTCGGAAAAGCTCTGCTCATCTATGACAAGATTAACCTGGGCATCATCAACTTTTTTCTGAGCTGTGTTTATCACATTCGTTACATTCTGCTGGGTATAACTCTTAAGACCTTTGATGATATCAAGGATCCTGCAGCTGAGCTTGTATCTCTCTTTGCCGTAGTCATGACCATACAGTATCTTTTTGTGGCTCACCTGATAATATCTGGCAGTGGTCTCGGCAATTCTGAATACATCGTTAATATCCAGGGGGATATTGCCGCTTTTTTTGGCCTTGGAATAATTCTCGCCATAGTTTACCAGGGATCTGAAAGCGGATTCCATTTCCATAAATTCCTTGTGCTTAAGGTGGGTATCATCCTCCATGGCCTTCAGCACTTCCTTCATGGTCATGTTCTCAAATTTGTCATATTTGACATCAACAGCCTTCTTTTCGTCCTGATCCTCCTTAAGGATCTTCTCATATTTTCCAATCGCTCCTCCCACTATTTCATTAAAGGTGAGAATCTCAAGGGGAAAAAGAGGCACTTTTTTCTTAGCGGATTTATCCGAATGCCTCTCAAGTTCTTCATTTATAACCGCAGCAGCACCTGCGTTTACCGGTATTTCCGAAGTCTGAGTCCTTATCGCACTCTGCTTTTGTTCCTTTTTTTGTTGCATCAGGTTCTGATCGCCGCCCATTGTATAACCCCTCTTTATCGAAAAATTGTTATATCTGAATATTCAAAGCTTCATCTGCATCAGACTTCCAATAAAAGCATTGTCACATCATCTGCCTGATTGCAGCCGTTTTGGAACTGTGATATATCGTCCCAGAGCTTGCCGATGATCCCATCTCCCTCAAGGGACGTATCCTCGTTAAGAGAATTCAGGAGTCTGTCCATACCAAAGAGATTCTCATGATTGTCCATGGCCTCTGTAATGCCGTCGGTATACATAAAAAGCCTGTCTCCGGCTTTGAGCATAAGTTCCTTATGGTTAAACTGTGCGTCTTCAAACACTCCCAGCATGACGTCGTGCTCTTCATCCTGTATTCTGTATCTGTCCGCTTCCCTCTCGTAAACGATAAGATCTTCGTGTCCTGCATTTATATAAGACAAGGTTCTGCTCTCCGAGTCATATATACCCACAAACGCCGTGACAAACATCATATCCTTATTGTTTTCGCAGAGTCTTCGGTTCGCTTTTTTGACAGATTGCTCCAGATTGGCGGGATTCTCCTTCATCTCATTTTTCAGGATTGTCCTTGAAACCACCATAAACAAAGAAGCCGGTACTCCCTTGTCGGAGACATCGGCAATCACCAGCCCCACCTTATGTGCATCAATCATGAAAAAGTCGTAGAAATCGCCACCCACTAATCTGGCAGGCCTCATAAAAGGAAACAGCCCAAAATCATTTTCCGGGTTTTCAAGCTTATCCGGAAGCATATTTGCCTGTAGTTTGGCGGTGATCTCCAGCTCCGTGGACATCCTCATTTTTTCCTTTGTCACAGCTTCAAAATCTTTGATGTACTCATGAAGCTTGGACTCCATGCCTTCCATGGCATCCTTAAGGTCTTTTACCTCATCATTGCTCTTTATCCGCAGATGTCGGAAATAATACTTATCCTCAATGATATCTCCCGCAGCGCTCCAGTCATCTGCAGCATCCGACAGCTTTTTGATAGGTCTTATGATTTTCCTGTTTATGTAAGAGTTAATGACAAACATGACAAGCAGTGCGATAAAGGCAAAGAACAGCATGTAAATAATAGTGAAAATGTACTGATATCTGCCAATTTCTTCGTTGTAGCAGTCAATGTACATACATCCCTGCAGTTCACCTTTGTAATTACTGCTTACCGGGATCAGGACCTTGAGAGTCAGATCTGTGAAGCCATCATCGCTTTTGCCTATCCTGGAACTATATATCATGGAAGCGCCTCGCGCGCTAAAGGAAACCGGAGGCGACTCATCAAAGTCCTCCCAGAATCCGATCCTTTTATCCCACAGGTCCTGAACCTGGATTATCCGGCTTTTATTATCATCAAAAAGACATAGTCCCACATCTGTCACATTGGGATTTTTTTCTTTAATTACTTTAAATACATGACTTATCTTTAACTCATCAATCTCGTTTTTTTCAAAATCCTTTTTACTGAAATTATTAAGGTAATCGGGATCTGCTGGATTTTTCCTGTCCTCCTCCGGTATACCTTCGTATACTCTTCTGACATAATCGCAGGCCTTCTCGGAATTGGCACTTCCCACCACTCCGAAGGCGGTATCACCGACAGCGTAAAGATCAACTATCTGTTCATTTACAGTAACGACAAGAAAAAGTACTCTTATGGCCATGATTGAAAAAACTGTAAATGCTATAGTCATAAGGATCACTGCAAGACTTGCCTTTTTTCCCAAAGTAAAACGAAGCTTTCTTTTAAACTTTCTGAAAATCCGATCCTTATCGATTTTGAACATAAGTTACAAAAATCCCCCTACAGTAGTCCCTTGAATGCACTGTCATCATCCTCCTGAGTAAGCTTCTCCTGAAGCTCCGGAAGGAAAAGTATTGCAACACACAGTGCAGCGCTTATGGCAGCAATAATGAAAAGATATACTCTGACTCTTCCCTTAAGGCCGAACAGATCTGGCATTCTAAGCGAAATATCCTCAGTTTCCAAAGCATCATCATCGGTAATGCTCTGCTTTTTGGATATCTGGATTTCTTCCTGCGCCTGCATAAGAGGAATGGAGGTCAGAACAATCGTATAGCTTGATGCATGGTCAAGTTCAAAGGTGGCCACTCCCTCTGAGCTGACGGTATCCGATGCCAACAGCTTAAGCTCGCCGTCATCCTTGTCATAATGATAAAGATTGGCGAAAAGTCCTGCGTATGCGCTTCCCACAGGAAATGACAGACCGGCCTTGAAGCCGAAGTCACCGTCGTAGTTAACATCAAATTCAAAATGGGGATTGGTATCTGTAACATCATTTAATACTTTGTCAGGTATGGCCTTACTTCCAACCTTTACCCCAAGATCCCTGTCAGTAAAATCTTCCTCAAAGAGGGTCTGACTGTCTACACTCCAAATGACATTTTCCGGCATCTTGAACTTTACCAATAATTTTTTATCCCTCATGGTCTCAAAAACCTTGTAGGGAATATTCGAAAGGCCGCTCATCTCGATTTCTATGGTGGAATCATAATCGGCTTTACTGATCTCGCCGGTGATCCTGTCCCATCCGCCTGTTGCGGCAATTCCTATCTTGGTGCTTCCTGTTGCGTCGCTGATATAGGGAATTCTGCTTATCTCCCTGGAAAGCGGTTCCGTTGCGGCAGTGCTTCCGGTTAAAGGTTCTTCGAAGGTGATGCTTCCGGCACTGTTTCCGTATACGGTACCGGCAGCGCCGCTTCCGCCTCCCTGACCGGAGGCAGGTCCCGAGCCTGCTATGCCGTTAGGTGCGGGAGTAAGTCCCGCTCCTCCGGAGCCTGCGCCTGAGTCCTTGGCGTCGTTGCCTGATACATCACCGGCGGCGCCGGACTTGCCGTTTCCTGTAAGGCTTCTTACACTGCTGACATTCCCTGCCTTGTCTATGGCAATGGCAAAGAAGTCATATTCCTTATCTGCTGCAAGATTATCGAAGGTGTACATACCTCCGTAATTACTTCCATCCTCTTCCGAAACTGTTATAAGCACACCGTTGTCCTGTATAAATTTCTTACTCGGCTCCGGATCCTTGGAGGTCTCTCGGCAGATAAGCTTGAATCTGTCCACACCGCTCTCTTCGTCCTTTCCCACCAGGAGCACAAGAGTCCCCGAACCGCTTCTGGGCGAAGATAGTACAATGCTCTTAACCTCAGGGGCTACTGTATCGCAAATTATCTTACCCGTGGAAATATAGGTCTCATTTCCAGCATTGTCCGTTATTCTTGCATAGATATAGTTGTTCCTGTCAACCTTGACGATTATGGAATCGCCCTTGGAATAGATTCTCCAGGCCCTTTGCTCCACGCTCATAACATTATTGAGATCGGCTATCGAAGTAAAAAGCTCCTCGGAAACA
The DNA here is from genome assembly GCF_000420845.1 of Butyrivibrio sp. AE3009. Taxonomy (GTDB): domain Bacteria; phylum Bacillota; class Clostridia; order Lachnospirales; family Lachnospiraceae; genus Butyrivibrio. The sequence continues at coordinate 203,984 of NZ_ATVS01000003.1, forward strand.
TAGTAGTTTATGGTATCAACGCCGGAGAGTTCATCCTTGGCTGATATAGTGATCCTGCCATTTTCATTGGCATAGAAAGCCACATTGTTCTTTTTCTGGAAGCTGCTTGACTTATAATTGTCGGAGATTATTGAGCCCTTGGGAGAATCATAGTCGATATTTACATAGAGAGTCCCTGTCTTTTCATCTCCCGTCTCGTTGTTCCTGAAATCCAGCTCCAGTACATTCCTTCCCGGATTGTGGACATCATAGCTATCCTCGTAATCATCCTTGTCCTTTTCGGAAATTGAATATCCATCGGCGGTTATTGATACTGAGACGTTATACCAGTCCCTTAGATCCTCGCCGTTGTAACGGATGACTACCGAATCATCCAGCTCTCCTTTTTTGGGTTTCTCCGGCTCTTCCTGCTTCTTGGGTTCCTTGAAATGGCAATAGATACAATAGCCATCTTCATAGGTACAGTCCTCGGTTACCTTCTCCTCGGTGCAGCCTTCTACCTTACACTCCTTTATATGGGTCCCGTCCTCATTGGAGGTGTATACATACTCATGATTGTGATCATCCAGCTCCGGGTCATCCTCAGGATTCTCAGGGTCTTCGGGATTCTCTGGATTCTCAGGATTTTCAGGTTCTTCGGGATTTTCAGGATTTTCAGGATTCTCAGGGTCCTCGGGATTTTCAGGATTCTCCGGATTCTCAGGATTCTCCGGATTCTCAGGATTTTCAGGATTCTCAGGGTTCTCCGGAGTATCAGGATTCTCAGGCTCCGGTTCGGGCTCGGGTTCCGGTTCCGGCTCAGGCTCGGGCTCAGGCTCTGGTTCAGGTTCAGGTTCCGGCTCAGGCTCTGGTTCAGGCTCAGGTTCCGGCTCGGGCTCCGGCTCTGGTTCTGTCAAAAAACTTCCCTCATCATCCGCATAAGCAAATATGCTTCCAATACCCGTCGCAGTGCAAATGAGACATAGTGCCATAAGCCCTATGAATACTCTCTTTGCCGCTGCTTTTAAGTTCTTGAATTTTTTCACAAGTTTCATAAGCTCACTCCTCGAAGGCATTCATCCTATGATCAAAGCCCCACGTCCTCCGAATAGGGTTCAAAGTCGGACTTGGTAAATACCTTGCCAACCTTAACAAATTCGTACTTAATGGCGTTCAGATAATGCTTCATATGTACCTGACCTCCGGCATTGGGATCCGCTGCCGCAAGGAAAGCCGCATTCAAAATGCAGTTCTTGATATTACCACCTACAAACTCAAACTTCTCCGCCAGGAATCTGATATCAACATCCTCAGCAAGCGGCGTATTCTTCGGTATTGTTGTTCTCCAGAGCATTTCTCTGGTATCCACATCCGGGAACTGGAACTCGACGATATACTTCATACGTCTGAAGAACGCCGGATCGATATTGTGCTTGTAGTTAGTTGCCAGTACACAGACACCGTCATAAGCTTCCATTTCCTGAAGCAGCAGGGCCGTCTTGTTGTTGGCGGAGGCCTGGTTGGAGCCACCGTCATCGGAACGCTTTGCAAAAATGGTATCGCACTCATCGAAGAAAAGGACGACATTACACTTCTTGGCTTCTCTGAATATCATAGACAGTGATTTCTCGGTCTCACCGACATACTTGTCCACAACCTTTGAAATATCTACTCTGTACAGCTCAAGGTTAAGCTCATGGGCGATAACCTGTGCCATCATTGACTTACCGGTACCGGGAGCACCGAACAAAAGAACTGTAAGTCCTCGGCCGTAGGGATACTTCTTGGTATAATCCCAGTTCTCATAGACCTGTTTTCTGTAAGTCATCTGCTCAATGGCATGGGATATGGTCTCTCGCTGGCTTTCGTTCATAACGATATCGTCAAAGCCAAACTTGGCCTCTACTCTCGTTGCCTTCTGAGACAGCTCGGAGCTCATCTGGGCGTAGCACCCCTTAAAGAGGTTGGACCTTGATATCTTGTCCTCCCTGTCCATATTTGAAAGGGATTTGGCTTTTACAAGGGCGTCGTGAATCTTGCCGGAAGTAAACAGAAACTTCGTTGACATCTCCAAAAGATCCACATCCTCCGCCAGATCATAAGCTTTTGCAAAATACTCCCAGCAGGCCTGCCTCTCACCGGTATTGGGTGTCGGGAGCTCTAAATCTGTGAACTGACTCTTGGTAACTTCTCTGAAATCGATATAGAGCTTACTCATGGCAAAAACAAGTACGTCCTTCTCCGTAAGCTTGGAAAAGGCAAGATCCATGTATCCGAAGAACTTCTCTTTTTCCTCATCTCTGTAATTAAGCTCCGTGAGGCAGCAGCAGCTCTTGGTCAATATGCATTCTCTTGTCACCGACCACAGCGCCCTGTCCACGAACTGGAAATCATAGTTAAAGAGCTTATTACAGTTCATGGCTATGGCCCTCAGTCCCTTTTCTCTGCAGAAATGCTTTACGAAGAAGCGCCTTCCGCTGCCATCATCTCCGTAGTAATAAAAGATCCTTACTCCGTCCTCATAGGAGGTCTTCATAGCCTCAAGCCTTCCTACGTTGGCCATTATGGGATCCAGCTCCTTGTCGTCTGTTAGCATATACATAAAACGGCTGTAATTCTCATCCAAAAGCAGAGGATTTCGGCCGAACAGAAAGTCTATTATTCTCTTGTCTGGGGAAATAATTGTGGAAAAAGGCATGCTTCCCGCAACCTGCAGCGGCAGGATGGGTAAAAGCTGCTCAAGAGCGGCACTCATATCACCATAGGCATTGGTGATTGAGAAGGCATCACCATAAAACACCTTGGCTGCAGACTCAATCGTAGGTGCCGAGAGATTGCCGTTTTCATTTACAATATGAAATACACCGGCGTAATCAGTCTGGGTGGAAGCCAGGATTCCGCAGGCGAAACAAAACTTGGTAAAAGGCTCATAGGACAGTCTCTTGCACAGCTCGTAAAAGGGAAGTTCAATACCCTTTTTAAGCGTAAGCTCTGCTCTTTCGTCTATTACTCTGAGCCTCTCCAAAATAGGGATCTTGATATCTTTGTTTATCTCGGTCCATACATTGGATTCAACTTCTTCTTTTTCCTTATCCTCTCCTTCCGAGGAATAATCCGAAGCAAAATTTCCCAGAAGATTAAGAAGATCGCTGTCCAGTTCCTCCTCTTCTTCGTCTTCCTCCGATGAAGAATCCTGATCTTCCTCATCGTTAAAGCCTTCTGATTCCGATTCTTCGTCATCTTCGGAATCATTGACTCCCATTCTGTGTTTATAAGATTCGATCAGTCTGTTTTTACAGGCATCCGAAGCCATCTCAATATCGGGATACAAAATGTTTTTGTATCCGCCTTCGCCATTGGCATATAAAACTTTTAACTTTCCAATGTAGCCGTCCAGAGAGCCGTTTACACAGTCAAAGATATACTGCATGTATTCGTTGTAGCTCTCAAAGGGCTGCACGTTAAGATCATTGTTAAAACTAGCCATAGCTCTTCCCCTCAAAATCGCTAATTGCCTGTTCTGAATGTTCCTTTATCAAAAACGCTTTTTGCCGTGTTGATTCCCGTCTGTTTTTTTATGTCAAAAATTCCGCCTTCCGAATCGTTAATAAAGCCAGTTTTTTTCCTGACGGCGTAGGTGTAGGTCTCCTCTTCTTCATCGGGCGAAGGCTGTTTTCTTATCTCATCCTGTCGTCTGTTCTGCTTGTTGATCATATCATCCAGGTTCATATAACTAACCTCCATGGGATTTAATAATCAAGGTCTTCCTGTGGAGGCTCAACCATTTGGATAAATTCCGCAGGAAATTCCTCCTCGCTTACTTCCACCATATTCAGATACTCTGTGGCACAATATCCAACAGTGCCTGTGGACATAACAACCTTACACCACTCATTTCCCGGAAGGATTACATAGCCGGGAGTACGTTTATTCAACTTGGCCAAAATATCCGCATCTAATGACGGTGCAGAGCGAAGCCTTAAGATCGTATATCTCGTTCCCGTGGTGAAGGTAAAATATCTCTTTTCTCTTGTATTCTCCGCTTCTGCCAAAGTATCTTCCACTGAAGCTCCGGCATCTGACTCAGCTGCCTCAGGAACTGTTCCTTCATCTGCCGCGGCATCCGCATCCGATAACAGCTCCGATGCTTCCACAGTCTCTTCATCACTGAAATCATCCTTAATTGATAAAGAGGTTGCTGATTCATCTCCGACAATTGTCTTACTCATTACGGCAGGCGAAGCCCCCGGAGTTCTGTTGTCTTTGTTAAAAACAGAACCGGTATCGCTTAGCATGTACAGTGCCCCAAATGCCACCACAACAAAGAAAGCAAATAAGGCCATAAATAATCTGGAAGTATGTTTCATATCTATCCCCTCAATGTTTAGTCCGAAACCAATTATCAGGTAGTAGGAAGCTGAATATAGATTCCCATTCCGTTGCCCTGCGGGCTTCTGGCGTAGATTGTGCCCCCGTAGTGTTCCACAATTGCCTTGGCCTGAGTAAGTCCGAGGCCGTTTCCGCTGATTCGGTTGGAGCCCTGGAAATTAAGCTCAAATATGTGCTTGGTCTCGTTTTCGGGAAGTCCGTTGCCGGTATCCTTGAGAACTATAAATATGTCATCCTCGATGGTGGATATAGTAACCACCAGTGTTCCTGCCTTCTTCATGTACTTGATTGAATTATCGATGATATTCCTGAACATGATAAGAAGTCTCTTGGCACTGGCGTGAACTATCAGTTTCTCCACAGCACTGGAAATGGTGACTTTAAGTCCCACTGCCTTGGCGTCTTCGTCCAGCTCTGCAATGGCCCTTCTTGCCACTGCAATGATGTCCACATCCGCTGCGTCCTCGTCATCCGGCGGAAGAAGACTCTCATAGAGATTATCCATTGTCTTTTGTGCCTTTACATTTCTGGAAAGCTCCTCCTGTGCTTCTCTTGATGATTTCTCAGCGCTTTCCGCCTTCTCCGTAAGCTCTTCTATGCTCTGTTTTGCTCTCTCAATCTCCTCATTTTTGTCATTGATCACTGCCTCAAATTCTTTGTTTTTCTGCTCGATTTCCGCCTTCAGAAGACCTATCTCCTGCTGCAGATGCTCCGCACCCGTGTAATCGTTGTGGGCCTTGTAGCACAGGTATGCGAAGTAGGTCATGCTGATGGTCGCTGCCATAAACATCAGCACTATCAGCGTAAGTGAAAAATAAAAGAATCCGAATACTGTTGCTGCGTAAAACACACATGCCAAAATCAAAGCGATCTTTTGTTCACGAGACATATAACTTACCCCCACCAGTAATATTTTTATCAAGACTTATCTGTCTCTTGTTTTTTATTGAAAGTGCACTCATATCATGAGTTGCCATTATAACCGTCACTCCATGGTCGTGTATCACACTTAAGAGCCGCAGTATCTCTGCGGAGGATGCCGGATCAAGATTTCCTGTTGGCTCATCCACCAGAAGATACCTTGGATTGTTTATCATGGCCCTTGCAAGACATACCTTCTGCTGTTGCCCACCCGACATCTCCTTGGGAAGTCTTTTATGAAGGCTGTCGATTCCCAGCATCGTGAGCACATCCACAATCTTCTTCTCCGCCCCGGTGACCGCACCGCCGGTGGCAAGAATCGCAGTCAGAAGATTGTCGTATACCGACAGCTCCTGAATAAGCCTGTAATCCTGGAAGACCACACCGATTTTTCTCCGGTAAAAGGGAATGTTTCTCCGCTTAATTCCCTTGAGGTTCTCACCGTCCACATAGATGCTGCCAAGGTCCGGTTCTTCCTCCTTGAGAAGCATCTTGAGAAGCGTGGTCTTTCCGGAACCGCTTTCTCCCGTAAGCACAATGAATTCCCCGTCGTTTATCACCTCGGAAAAATCGTTGTATACATCGATCCTGCCATGATCGGTTATATAGTTTTTAGAAACCTTAGAAATATTTATCATCTTACACTCAGAATTTTCTCAAGTCCTGTGACCCGAAGCACATCAACGATACCTTCATTGGCATTGATTATGGACATGCTGCCACCCTTGGACTGAGCGGTCTTTTGCCCGATGATCAGTGCACGAAGCCCCGCGCTGGATACATAGGTGGTCTCGCTGAAATTGATGATGATATTGGAGCTTTTTACAAACGCCTTCAAAACAGCGTTTTGAAACTCCGGCGCAGATACGGCATCAACCTTGCCCTTGACATTAAGCTGAAGCTTATCCTCAAACTTTACTTCCTCAACTGTCATATTTTTCTCCTCTATAAGCGATAGTTTATTATCCGGCTTCTTTTAAGCCTTACATGAGAGTGATTGCTCCGTCATAGATAGCCTCTTCGTCCAGTACAACATGCTTCTGCTTCGGAATTGCCGCATTCATATCAAGATAGCTGTTGCCATCCACAACAGCCTCTTTCTCCATCTGAAGAAGCCTTATTCTCGTTCGCAGAGGCCTGAACTGATCAAGCAAAAACATCAGCTGGTGCCTCAGATTCTCAGACAGCTTTTGATTTATCATCACTGTAACATCAAAAATGCCGCCGTCCTGAAGCCTGTTCTCCACAATTACCGAATCCTCGCCCACCAGTATGTCCACGATTCTTTGAAGAGCCCATTTGGTGCCCTTCATGCGATTCAGCTGATAGGCTTCCTTTACAATCTGACGCAGGGTCTTCTCCGGAAGAAATCCTCCCTTCAGATCTATTCCGAACCAGGAGCCGTACATCTCAAGAAGCGAGGCATCGCACTTGTCCAGGTCCAGAATCTCGTAGAGCTTCTCGTTCTGATCGCTGTAGTCATTGTAAACACTTGAAAAAATGGATATATATCTGTGGAAAAAACTGTTCCTGTCGTGATATACCGCCGGGAAGGTGTCCATAAACACATCTCCCCTGACTCCGACTCTCATTTTTCCAACACAGGCGCTGCCGCTTCCTATCATCTCCAGCGCTATGAACAAATACCTGCCGGAGAGTTCATACAGAAGTCCGTCCTTTGTGTTGACAAACCTCTTGGCGCCTAGCTGTTGAAGGAGCTTAAACTTGGAATAGCTGTTTTCGGAAGGATCCTTGAGATAATCCCACAGTGATCCATGGTCTTTATCTACGTAATAATCCAAATTATCAAATGCTATAACATAAATATAACATACTATCTGCTCTGCCAAAAGTAGTTCGCAGGACAACCGCCCCCACTCTGAGCCGGGCTCCACTCCATCCAGAGGATGCAGGAAAACACTGTGTTCCAGCTCATTTTCATCAAGGATCAGCTCCCCGTCTGCTCCCTGGGTGAAGCCCTTCACCAGACTCTTTTTTATTCTGTTATTCCTGATTGAATACCAAATGTCGTTAGCCATTAATTCTCCCCGTCTTATCTGTCAGATGATACTATCTCAAGGTTTATCTCTCCCGGATAACATAGCACATCCTGACGCGGATAAATATCAAATTCCTTTAGCTGTGCCAGGTTATTGTTCTCCGAAAACAGAGATAATTCATACACGTATTCCACGCATTCAAGATCCTCGATACCGTGAAATACATCCTCAAACTGCAGCTTATCGCCAAAGTTGTGATCGGAGTTTATATAATCCAGAATAGTGCGTATTCTCTCGATTATCTGCTTCCGGCAGTCCGAATAATGTCTTTTAACATAGACTGTGCACTTGACTCCCACCGGAACAAAGGAGGGCTTGATTATCATGAACTTGGAGGTGATAAGCCTCCTGTCCTCAAGTCTTGCCTTTACCCTGTCAATGTAGATATTGGACAGCTTCGGAAAAGTCTCATCGGACTCCGGAAGGATCACCAGTCTTACCAGATTCTCGTTCTCTGACATGATTGCCTTGGCCTTTTTGATGCACAGGCCCGGGGTTGTTATGGCCAGCTTCTCGTAATCCGCTGCGGTGACTGCCCTGTAGGGAGTTCTCATATCCATAAGGAACCTCTCCCTCACCTGATCCAGATTCTCTCTGAAGCACCCGCCTGTGGCAGCACCGGGATTATAGAAATGAATACCGCTGTCACCCTCGATGGACAGTCTGTTTCCGGCGGCTATGTTTCCCAGATTGCCGGCGGTAACCGAAACACCACCCATGAAGAGATCCGCATCTATGAAATCTCCGGCATCCTCGATGATTATTCTCCCATCTCCCTCAAGAAGGTGATAATAGAGGGCTCCGTCAGCTTTTTTCTCAGGTCTTACAAAATCGTAGAGATAGCCGTTCTCATCCTTTCTTCGTGCTATCAGGAAAAAGGTCTCGTGAACAATCTTCTTTATCGGAAGCTGTATCTCCTGATCATCGTAACCTATTACCTTACCTACGTTATAGCGCCGCATTACCTCTTCGCTGTAGAGGATTACTCTGACTGCGTCCTTTACCTTTATGGGAGCGTAGCCGTGCTTTTCTTCCGAAAAAGTAAAACTTACGCTTCCGTCATCGTTTTTTTCGTAGTTAACAAATCGTCCATTTCTGTAATCTTCGGTTGTGAGCTCGTATCTTCTGTAGGAAGAGCCCTTGTTCTCCTTTCCGAAGATGAGGTAATGTACATCCTCACCAATGGGCGATGTAACCTTTATAAGATCGTTTTTGTTGGAGGTGGTGCTGAAGGACCTGGTATCCTTCTGCCAGACCTCAAACAAAAATCCGAACACATTTGTTATCTTGGGGACAATATCATAGTCGGCTCTTTTTAAGGTGGCCCTTATGCAATAGCCCTTTTGCGGCGCTTCATCACAGATCTCCGGTTTCCTGTCAGGAAGGGCAACTCTGATCTCACCGCTGTTTACAAAGGCATTGGTAAAATCCCTTGCACTTATCTTTACAAACCCCTCTGCGGTGTAGCACTCCCATTCAAGGTCGGCGAAGATGTGCTCAAGTCTGTCCACTGTCTTGTTTCGATAGGACTTCTCCACCATTTTTATATATAGGATTATCTCTTTAAGAGCTGCTATATCGCCGTCAATAATGAAATACACACTGTTTCCGGCTTTTGGCGAATCCCCGAAGAGCTTGGCGGGAACGCTGATCTCTTTGTCCAACACATAGCTTATATCCCTGAACTCTCCGCCGCTACATGCGAATACATCTGTGATCCTGCCGCAGCCAACGGAAATATCCTTATTTGTTTCGAAGCAAAGGTCGCCTATATGGAACCTCTGTCCGGCTCTGAGGATCCCGGGCCGTGTGATCTCTTCATCCGAGAGAAGCACTCTTGCACACTTTCCTCTGGCGGGAACGAAACCTGCCATCTTAAGCAGTGCCATTTTTGCTCTGTAGCTTAAGTTGACGATCTCAGCTCCCTGCAATGCGGAAAAAGCCGTGAGATTCTCAATTATGGTAATACCGGGATCGGAGGCATTATAATTGGTCCATTCGGAAGACCTGATGGGGAGCTCCCTCATCACATCTTCCATCCTCTCTTCATAGGTTCTGCCCTTTAAATCCTCAACATTCAGCATTCTTTCGTCCTGCCCATCTTTTATTTATTGGTAACAATAACCTTGTGATTGCCGCTTCTTGTAACCATAAAGGGTGTCAGCTTGATATCCTTGGCATCCACTTCATGTTCCCCTTCGCAGTCCACGTACCTGGCCGTGATGGTGATTCTCTGGATAACCGCTCTGCTCCTCAGTACTCCCAGTCTCATAAGTATCTGTGACTGCTTGGGGAGCGTTCCAATGGCCCAGCCCTCATGCTCCGGACTTGATACGGGATTCAGATATTCAGCCAACACATTCTTGGCTTCATTCTGAACCTCAAAGCTGTCATCCATATCCATGACCATAGCCCAGACATTTACTGAAATATCCACAAATATAGGCTCCACGATATGGAGGTTTTCTTCAGTGACCGTAAGCTCGCAGTTCTTAAGTATTTCCTTCTTAAGCCCCCCTGCGATCCTGTGATAGGAAAAGGCTCCGTCTGCGAAATCCTTCATCAAAAGAACTACAGAGATATCCGAAGGATTAACCACACCGTCTATGGTCTCTCCCACCACTACCTTAACCTTGTCTATGCTGTCCGAGTACTCCATTACAAATCTGATGTAATCATTCTCAGATACCAGGCGCCATCTGGAATTCATGATGCCTGCGCACCTCATAAGAGCGTGGTCCATAGTCTCCAGATTGCTGCCGCCGTGGGCTCTTATGGGATTGGACACGGAATCTATAAAGGGCGCTGCACCCACCAGATCCGTTATCATTCCTTCAGCGAGATTGCCGTATTCGCCGTCGGTACTTCTGATTCTTGCCTTAAAGGCTATATCGTCGGTAACTCTTGGAATATCGCACTTGGCTCCGTCGGAAAAGACTATATTGCCCCGCATTCTGTCTATGCGATAGCTTCTTCTGTCCACGGCGTCGTCGAAGCTTTCAACCTCGTTCCACAGTACGTAAAAAGCGGATATTCTTCCCAGGAAATCATACTCGGCCCTTACTCTTTCCGGCTCCTGGGCCATTAGTCTGTCCATTTCCTCTTTTCTTGTATAACCTCTTTCATTGACCCATACATAAGCGTCAAGGATATTCTGAGCCCCCAGAGCCACCGTCATATTGGGCATGACCTCTTCGATGTAGTAATCGTTCTCATCGCTGGTCTGCACATTGGTGACTATCACTGCATTAAGACAGAGTCTTACGATATGCGGAAGGAAAATATCGTTAAAATCACTCTTCTGGGCCCTGCTCCTCTTTAGCTTGATCCAGTAGAGATTGTTGCCCTCAAGGCTGCACTCCTGCATATCGGATGGCGGAAGAAACATCAATGTTCCGGACCTTGTGAAGTCCTCTGTGAGATCCGTAAACCTCATCTGGGCAAAGCCTGTGGGACTATAGTATTCAAGGTTGCATCTCACCGCATTCTGATTGCTGGAATCTGCCAGCTGGAAATAGATGCTTATGGGGCCGTCGGTGAGCTTTTTATCAAGTCCGATAAAAAGTGCATCCTCATGGTAATCTATCCCCGAAAAAGCCGTGAAGGGCTTATTTGATGTAAGTGCGTAGGTAATGTCTTCCTTGGTGGTTCCTGCTATTTTCTCAAGTTTACTGGGTGATACAAACTTACCCTCATAGGAATATGTTATCTTTAGCTTTTCTATTGTCGGATAAGTATGAAGCGCCGGGCGAAGGTAGCAGTTGTCGGATTTGGTTATCCTCATTCGAAGACATCTTCCGCTGTAGGGGCCACTCTCTGATTCCTCCCAGTCCGAGGGGCAGATAAAGGAGAGCTTGTAATTTCCATCCTCACAGTTTACGAACAGTCCTTCGTATTCGGAGTCGCATTTAAGCTTCTTCCAGCCGATTCCGTTGAAGTATTCGATGGAAATCTCATCCACAACCGCCGCTGCCTGGGCATCAAGAGGAGTCTTCTTTGGCTTTAACTTGATGATGGCAAGCTCTGCGTCCTCCTGCTCCGGTGTAAGTCTTATATGATTTTCCTTAAAGGACACCCTGAAATCCAGAAATACTCTAGCTTCTCTCTTGGAAAAGCAGGGATTGTGGCCTATGTAGCACTCGTTATACACAGATAGTGTGTCCGAGAAGGGCTCAAATTTCTCGGAATTTAATTCAACAGCTCCGTCTCCCACATACTCCGGAGCTCTGCTGTCACCGGCCGCTGAAATCTGAATGTTCTCAATCTCCAGATAATCGGTCATTATCTCCTGACACTCCAGGATCACCGCCGACATCTCAGTGCCTCCCACCCTGACTTTATTGGAGGGCTTGCTCTTTATAAGCTCATAGGTTATTCCGTCCTCAAGGAGCTTTACACTGTCAAATTCCGTAAAACTCTTTTTCTCGGGATATTTAAACAAAAACTCTTTTTTCTCGATTCTTTCTATAAGAGCCTTTGCTCCTTCCAGTCTTACATATATCGGTTCGTTCACACCTTCCAGAAGTCTGTCGTGGTATATGATGAGTACGCTCTTTCCGACATTTTGCTTTTCGCCAAAAAGTGTAAAAGGCTTGATCTTGAAGCTCTCATCCAGAGGTTCCAATGTATGGGTGCTCTGGCTTTCTCCTTCCTGTGGCTCCTCCGTCAGATCCTTTTCCATTATTATGTCCTGAGTCGGGATTATCTGAGGTACCGCAATGTCTCCGTAGATAGGGGTGAGAGACCCTTTTTCCGCATCTGTCATAAATGCGCATTTGATCCTGGACTCGGTGACATAGAGATTTCTTTCTGTCTCATATATCACAAAACCCGAATCGGTATAGGGCGAATCCGCGGTAAGCCTTGTCCCCTTCGGCACCTGGGTTCCCATAATGGAATTGCCGTCAAGGTTAAAGATGACCATGCTTGCTGCAGGCTGTGCCGGTCTTAAGTTGGAGTCCAGCATATTTACGAACTCCATGTGATATCGCTCAGGCATCTGACTCATGAGACGATTGTTCTCCTCCAGCTGCCTTGCGAATATCTGTGCTATCACGGAGCCTGCGTCGGGATTGTATCTGTTAAATCTCCACTCAGGTGTATAGCTTTTTGCCAGTCTTTCTATTCTGTTTTCAATCTCTTCGATAGATTGTGGTTTGAATGCATTGTTCATAGGTTACTCTTCCATGTCGATTATTAGAGGCTCGTAGTATTCTTCTTCCTCAGAGGGTTCAGGTTCCGCATTCATGTAGAAGGGGAATACCATATTGTCAGTCTGATTGGTCTCTGCAAGTGTATAGTCGATATTTATCAGAATATATCCCTGCTGTGCCTGCATTTCGGTTGTGATATTAACATCCGATATTCTCGGCTCCTGTGTCAGGACGCTCTCTTCAAGCTCTCTTTTCATAATAGTAAGCTCTGTGAGATTCATGTCCATGAATACGTAAGAGGCGCTCCTTGTACCGAAGGAGGGTCTTGTAAGTCTCTCGGTAACCTGCGTCATCAGTATCAGATACACCGATTCCTTCACCGACTGCTTCCCTGCGCTCATCTTAAAGCGCCCCGTTGCCGGGTCTATCTGGATTGGAAAAGTAACTCCGGTACCCAAAAATGTCTGTTCCATACATTTTCTCCATATCACTAGCCAAGCTTAACCGGTGTTCCCTCAACTGATACGGGACCGGAGCTTGAAAGCTTAAGCATTGAATTACCGTTTGCCGAGACGTTACCGCCTTCAATAGTAACTCTGTTGTTTGATTTGAGCTCTGCGGTATTGGTGGCTTCTACCTTGACCTTGGTGGCTTCAAGTGTAACGGTTCCATTACTTCCGTTCATGAAGAGCTTAATGTTGTCTCCCACCCTAACGGTCAGCTTCTGTGCGGCAAGTACTGTCATCTGGCCGTCTTCCGTCTTAATCTCTATCTTGTTGTTTCCATCTTTATCGGAGAGAAGGATCAACTTCTTTTCATTGTCCATCTGGAACTTGTGATTATCCTTGGCAGTTGTGATGGTTATCCTGTCGTTATCTCCCTCTCCTTCGTGATTGTCGATAATATCTATTTTGTTGCCGTTTCTGGACTGTATCCTTTTTATATCATTATTCTCATCAAAAGCCTTGCTCATGAAGGTGGAATTGGTCTTTGGAACCGCCCCTATCACAAAGCCCCTCTCGATATTCCCCTGCTCGAAGATGACGATCACCTGATCCCCAACCTCGGGAATAAAATACTCTCCCCACTTCTGTCCGCCGTAGGGAAGGGCCATCCTTGCCCACACCAGCTTGTTTTCCTCATAGTCCCTGGTCGTGATGTTTACCTGAACAAAGCCCTGTTTCTCTTTCTCATAGTTCTTGGTCACGGTACAGACCAGAGCTCCCATTATTCTGTTATCGCCCATGGCACTTTTTTCTACCTGGTGCCTGGCTACTTCGTCGACCACATCAAAAAACGGCATTTTGTCTTCCCCCGATTACTTATAATGTTGATGCCTTTCCTTCTATTTCTGTCAAAAACTTTCCGCCCAAGGTGTAGGTGTGGTGCACATCCGTTATGTAATACTTGTTGGACAGTGCATCTCCGAAACCTTTGAGGGTGATGAATCTTCCCGGTACTATCTCCGGAATTCCCACGATGGTCATTCTGATACTTCCCAGTCTGTAGGACATTTCCTCCAAAAGGTAATTTGCTCTCGTCTCAGCATCGGCCTGAGTGTTTATTGTGGAATCTATATACACATAGGACTGTCCCGAAACAATGGGCTTTGCCTTGCCTCCCAGTGAAAACTTTCCGTTGTTTTTCTTTTTGACCTCAATCTTGCTGGCCTTACCTATATCAAGGGTTCTTACCTTAACTTCACCGGGAAGTCCCGTTATGTCATAGCTGATATCGTAGGTAATAATAATATTTGAGGGAAAGAATTCCGCCAGCTCCTGCGTGTTGGCTTTGGCCTTTCGAAATACAATATTTCCGCCCACCGAGAAGAACTCATAATTAAACTTCTTGGCCGCCTTGCAGACGAAATCATAGTCGCTTTCAGCCACCATCTCGATCCTAAGGTCCACTGAATTGTCCTGCTGTGTACCTCCCGGCGGCTTATCCGGAGTATCGGTGACATCGATGCTGGTAATGACCTCATTGTTCTGAAGAGTCTGATAAGGAGACTGATTCAGTATCTCCTTGACGGCATCGCTGTAATAGCTTGCTTTGAGCCTCTTTGAACTGTTGTTGGCCATCATGATTCCCTTGACATCCATGGCCGTTACCTTGACGTTAATGTCCATAGGCGACTCATCGTTGTAGGAAAACTCAATTCTTGCTACATAGCCCCTGAACACCTCCGTCATATCTGCGGAGTAACCCATGAGAATCTTCACAGAGATCCCCAGAATAAGGTATTTCTTGGTCTTTCCCACCGAAAAGGCTCCTGTATCCGGATCGTACATGCCCGCAATTGAAAAGGAAGCAATGCTTGCCTTCAGATCGCTGGTGATCTGTACATCCACATCCACTATGGAAAGATTCATCTTCTTATCCTGTATCGGATCCTGATCACCAAGATAAATCCTTACGGAAGGATAGTAAAAATTCTTATATCTTTTGTATAAGCTTTCAAAATCAAGTGCTGCCATATTCCCCCACAATCACAAATGCTATTCTCCGAAACTGCTTTTATATACTTTTCTCCAATGCTTTTCGGAGGATGGCAATTCTTCTTTATCCAAAAGTACTATTCCTATGCTGATCACTGCCCTGCAGGGAGTCCCGTCCACATTAAACATGGTATACTCCGCATTTACACTATGGACCAGCCCTTCATAGATCATGTCTCCCCAGACAAATCTGCAAAGACGTTTGCTCTTATCTCTTACTATTGCTGTCAGAGCCTCCACGTCCTTTTGCACCGAGTACGCATCGGGATCATTTTTGAAGGCCATCTTAAGCCCCTGTTTAACAAGTGAAGTCTGCCCCAGAGTGTATTTTTCAGCAAAAAAAGCTTCCTTTACATCAGCTTTATCCAATACAAGCTTGAGGTTCATATCAATACGGGAGTTGGCTGCCGCCATACGGCTTGATGGCTTTGGCCTTCCGTATTTACCAAGCTTTGGAGGTATGGGGATATTATTGGCATCTCTGGGAATCTCCTTCGGCGCTTTGTCCTCTCTCTTTTTTCCGAAATCCTGTATAGGCACTTCTTCACCGCCATAGCCGTTTATGGTGATGTCCTCAGGATTAAACTGAACATGGTATCTGTACCATTGAACCTTTTCCACGTCGATGAATTCGCCTTCCTGAGCATTATCCTCTCCGACGGCATCTTTAAGCTTGCCCTTGGCATTATTTACGGCATCCTTGACCGTATCAATATTGAACTTACCGACGCCGGAAAAGCCAGTTTTCGTGCCGTTACTTGGTCTGGGAGCATTTGCTTCCTTGGGCATTATTCCGGAAAAATCGCATATTTCAAGAACAGCCTTTTCATTTATTCCTATAGCTCCCTTAACGGAGTCTGCCGCGTATCCTAAAAAATCCATAGACTCTGCATCCTATCTTTTTTAAAGATTTAAATTGAGGAAGTTGTTGTTGGTCAGAGCATCAAAAGTACTTCTCTTGCCAACCGCGCCCTTATCAAATTTTGCATAAAATGCCTTATCCCAGTAATCCTGTTTGTAGACCAGCTCACCGTTTTTGCTGGCTTCCTGAGTTATCTCCAGATGCACAGTTCCTCTGACAGGATTGCCTCTTGTGTTGAACATGGTGAAATGATTGTTTACGTTCGTAAGAGTTCCGCGAAAATGCATCTTCGCCCAGCTAAAGATCACCTGCTGCGCATGACAGCTTGAAATGAGTGATAAAAGAGCATCCATTCTCTTTCTCACCGAATGCCCATCAAGTCCATGGGTGGTCAGATCCTTGGCCTTGTTGTAGACATTTCCCACATTGGGAGTAAGATTCTCCAGCATGAAGGCATCCGCCGGATCCATGTCATCAAAGACCAGGTCAAATGACAATTTGCTCTTTCCCGTAAAATTTGCAACCTCCATGTGATTCAGACCACTTGCGTTATTGAAATTCTGCTGTTTACCGGTAAGAGAATAAAGTCTTATTGTAGCAGGATTGTACTGAACTGACATTTTTATGAATTTATTAGTATCGGAAGACTCTTCATATATTTTGTCAGTGGTTTTTTTGCTGCCCCAGCCGGATGCTTTTTTGAGCATCTCGCCGGCACTTGCCGCAACCTTGTCTGATTTACTGAGCTTCTCCACCAGTTTATTCGCTTCATTGCCGATGTCTGTCAAGGTCACCTGGCTGTACAGATCGGGCTTTAGGATATATAGAACTGCTTTCTGTGTCGCATTATCGGAAAGAATTCCCGTAGCATCCTGAAGTAATCCCATTCACATACCTCCTTTTATCAATAGCCGCGCCTTGCTTTCTCATTTCTCATCTGTCTTTCTATCTTGTTCATAACCCGGTTGCTGATGGTATTCATTTCTGACTGGATCTTGCTGTCTATCATTCTCTGAATATTCACTGCATTTAACTGTTCAGAGACATTACTGTTAGTAATAACCTCTCTGGAGTTTATGTAATTATTGGAGGTTATCACGTCGGACTTAACGTCCTCCTTGATCTGCTTTGAGATATTATGCTGCATGAGCTGAAGCTGTTCGTTGATCTCATCGCTGGTAAGGCTCTCCTGATATTTATGAATCGTCTCAACGGGCCTTATATTGGCGTGTTCCTCAGTAAGAACCTCGCCTCTGTCAAGTCTTACTCTTGCTCTTTCAGCCTTAATCTCCTCAGAAGCTTCGATCTTACCCTCTTTTTCAGGCTCCGGAGAAGGTTCCGACGCATGGTTGATGTCGTAGATGAGCTCACCCACTTCTGCGGTTCTAAGGCCCTCAGGAGTCTCCGGGTTCTCCTCATTTCTCTGATACTTTTCAAGAAGTCTGTAGATCTCGTAGGACTGCTCCGGGAAAATATCCTTTATACGGGAGAGGATTTCCTTTTCCCTGGTGCTTCGGATCTCCTTCTCATGATTCAGGGTCTCCATGAGCTTCTCGGGGGACTCCAGTGTAAGAGCTGCTACCTGTCTTGTCTTTTCGAAGGGCAGCTTTCTTGGTCCGCTCTCTTCAAGGCTCTCCCTTATCTTGCTGATCTCCTCTATGTATTTGGTCCTTCTCTGCTCATTCAGGGCCTCAATCCTGTTGACACTCTCGGTTATCTTCCTGATATCGGCATCTGTAACATTATCGCCTTCCTTTACCGGAGGGTTCTCTGTCTCTGACGGCTCCACCGAGATTTCCGAAGAAGGGATAGTATCGCTCTCAGCTACAGGTTTATATAACTCATAGCCTGAGCCGCTCTCCACATAGCCGGAGGTCCTCTTTTCACCTTCACTTCTTATCTGCCGGATATAGTCTCTGACGTTTTCCCTGGTCATAGTCAGGGACTGCATCTCTTTGGTGTTTTCTTTGATAAGAGCTATCAGCTCGTTCCTGTTTATAAAAAGGTTACTTCCTTCGGCCTGTCCTTCTTCCTCAGTGACTCTTTCGAAAATAAGCTCTGCTCTTTCGAAGGGCGCCTTCGTATTTTTACCGGAAGAAGAAATCTCTTCGGACTCACCTGCTCCCGGTAGTTCCCGTTGATCTTCTTCAAAGAAAACAGTGACCATCTCGGGAGTAATTCCCAGCTCTGTGATAATCTCCTTTATTCTTTGCGTTTTTTCCTCGGAAACCTTAACCTTCTTACTTTCCTTTAAAAGCTTGATAAGCTCCTGCTTCCTGTCGGTTTCGGCCTTGACTGTAGTAGTGAGCTTTTCCAATGCTTCCAGCTCATGGAAGGTTATGGTATCAAGGTAGTATTTCTTATCTTTATTTGTTATCTCCATGGAACTTCGAATATAGTTCTTTATAAGTTCCAGATTCTCCAGTGAAAAATCTGCGCTCTCTTCGCCTCCAAGAAGCTGGATCAGCTGAAGATTTTCACTCATTAGCACGGTATTCTCAAATATGTCCCCGGAAGGTGCAGCACCTTCGATGATATTGGAATATCTGTTTAGTATCTCCTGTATATTATTGCCTGCCGCAACCTCATCTCTGAGGAAGAGAGCTGCTTTTTTGAGTTCCTCAGCTCCCCTTATTTCTTCTATGGTTACGTTGCTGTCACCACTGATGAAATTTTTGATGATCTCGGGATTTTCAATCTGCTCTGATACAGCTTCTTTTCCCGTAATGAGGTTTATGAGCTGAATCACGCTGTTACTAAAGCTATTGCTCTGTGTTAAACTGTACTGCTCTTTGCTGCCGCCGTAGAGACTGAGATACCGGTTAAGAATCTCTCTGGTCTCTTCATCTTCGTGGATCTCATTTCGAAGGAAGGTGACTGCATTTCTGATCTCTTCGCTGCTCTCTCCGGCTTCGCCGCTGCTGATAAGTCCCTGAATGTTATTTTCCGTTATCAGCTTTCGGATAAACTCGTTTATAATATCCGTGCTATTCATGGACTCAATATATTCGGAGAGGACTTTATATATGTCACCGGATTGTCCTGCGGTCTCCATGATCTTTTCCGATATAGTCCTTATGGTCTCGCTGTCAGATACCTGTCCCAGTATCCTTAAGACCTCCAGCTGAAGCCTTGTAAGCTCCTTTTTCTCAGATGTGACTTCACCGGTTCTGTAGCTGAAGGAAGCGCTGTTATATTCTTCAAGAAGCTGGCCGGTTCTGCTGCTGTAAACGGTGAGCTGATCGATCATTTCCTGAATGCTCTCTATGTCAATTCTGGAGAGCTCATTCATAGTGGCATAGTCAAAGAGACGGAACTCGTTACTGATCTGACTTTCATTTACATTGATAACCTGCCTGGATATCTCGTTCTTTATCTGTGATGCTCCGATATTGGTTATCAGCTTGGTGACAATCTCATCGGAGGCCTTATAGAAGGTATCCTCAAACTTAAAATATGTATTCCTGTCAAAGTAGAACTTGTCAAAACCGGTTCTGTATATATTTTGCAGAAGTCTCATGAGAACTGCGCTGCTGATCTCATTTCTCACATTCTCGGCAGAGGTTATAAAGCTCTCAAGCTCCTCCTCATAGGTATTGGTATTAAGAAGGACAAGATTGCTGTCTCCGGGGAAAACCCTTTCTCTCATCACTGAAAGAAGAAGGTTCTGGGCTGCGTAGGTCTGATCTGATATGGAGTACTCTGCCTTTTCCATCTCATTGTAGTTCTCGGAGCGGTTGAAATTGGAAACTATCTGATAAATAGCACCCGTGCTTAATCTGTCAAAAATTGTGTTGAAGAGGTAATTCTCCCTTTCCTTCTGAAGTCTTTCCCTCTCGCTTATTCTTTCTCTCTCAAGGGCGTTTAAAGCAGTTTCACCGGATTTTGTCTCGCCTTCTCCTTCGCTGCCTTCGTAGCGAATCTCTGCGTTTCTTACATTAGTTACGCTGATGTTTTCAGCTCTTGATTCATTATTGGAAACAGATACATCAGTGACATATTTCTGATTTTCTCTGTCAAGGAGCTGTCTTTCCATGGTCCTTCGGCTCTCGTTGTAGTTGTTCACCGCCTCCAGCATAATGCGCAGATTCTCGCTTTTTTCCAGATATAGATTGATCAGAGCATTTACATCCCTTGTCTGCTGTGACATCTCATAAAAAGCGTTCATGAATTTGTGATCGTCTCTTATGCCCAGTCTGTATAAGGAATCCGTGATAAATACTCTGTCCTGGTAAGTAAGATTAACTGACGCAGAGGCAACTATGCGGTTCAAAACATTGTTTAGAATCTCAACCTTGTTGTAGTTGTTCTCGTTTCTTACGGACTGATTAAGGACACTTGATATTCCCTCCCCCTCAGTTACATAGATCTCAGGAGGAGTGTTAGTGATATGAAGCAGGTCCTCTTCGTCGACGCGGGTCTCCATCAGAGAGTAGTTGCCCATGATCCTGTGATAGAAATTCTCTGAACATTTGACGTATGAAGTTTTCGCTGTAATCTCTAATGGTGCCTTGATCGTCAACATAGGTTATGTCCTTATCGTTTTTGTTTTATTTTTTGGAAAGAGCTTCTGCCATCAGCGCTCTTCTCGTGGGTGGCCAGATGACCTGAGGAGCTCTCTCGCTGTCCTTTGGAGAAACTTTGGCGTACTTATTCTTGGTGCCGTCCTTTTGCATCTCATACTGAGGTTTCTGTTCAGCCTTTTCCGAATCTGTTTTGGACTTAGTCGCATATTTAGCCGAAGTATTGTCCTTCTTCATTTCGTACTGAGGCTTCTGCTCCGGTTTCTCGGAATCCTTCTTGGACTTCTCCGCATACTTGGCA
>NZ_ATVS01000004.1 GCF_000420845.1 Butyrivibrio sp. AE3009
GAGTCATGCGACTCTGTGCGCTTATGCGGTATTATCAGTCGTTTCCAACTGCTATCCCCCAGTATGAGGCAGGTTGCCCACGCGTTACTCACCCGTCCGCCACTAACTTAAAACAAGAATCCGCCGAAGCCTCATCAGCGTCTTAAGTCCGTTCGACTTGCATGTGTTAGGCACGCCGCCAGCGTTCATCCTGAGCCAGGATCGAACTCTCACGTTTAAATGTTTTGTTCAATCCGGCCAGAACTAAAAGCTTGGCTTTAATGTTCTGTCCGTTATTACTTTTGGTTTGTTAATTCTGAATAATTCTCTTGGAATTTTTCAGGGTTGCATTACTGTTTATTTGTCAAGGTACTTGTCGCTGCAGCTCTCAGCCGCAACTCATTTAGGATATCATGGTTTCAAATCTTTGTCAACAACTTTTTTGAAGTTTTTTAAAAAGTTTTTTGAAGCCATTTTAGAAATCGCTTTATTCTGCGGTTTCTTGCCCCTCTCACAAGCGGGCAAAAGTTATTATAGCAAAGCACAATATCAAATGCAACACCTTTTTTGGGAAATTTTTTATAAAATTAAAACACTACAAAATCTTGGAGAAGGACTCGATCATTCCTACTATTTATAGTGGTTTTATCCGGAAGCTTTACACTTAATTTATAAATTGTTTCTAAATCATACGCACTATTATAGAAGAAAAGTCCATACTTAATATCTATGGATCAAGTTCTCCGAGCATCCAATAATTTCATTTTCCAATAAGTCACAGCAACAAAAAACTCCCGAGGACCTAAGTCCTCAGGAGTTATGTGCTAAACGGAGAAAGCGGGATTTGAACCCGCGCACCGCGTTAACGGTCTACACCCTTAGCAGGGGCGCCTCTTCAGCCACTTGAGTATTTCTCCATGTCTGAATCCCTCTACCAATATGCGGTTGTGAATTCATGCGTCTTTGGTCAAATCATCAGACGCAAAAATAATTATACAAAGCACTGACGGCTTTGTCAATTGTTTTATTCAAAGTAATTGAATCAGACTTCTTCATTGTTGAATTCGCGGATTGCATACTCATAAAGGTTATTGCCCTGACAGTCGATTACCACTATAGCGGGGAACCTCTCAACCTTAAGCTTCCTGATTGCTTCTGTCCCCAGATCATCATAAGCAACTACTTCCGATTCCACTATTGCTTTGGATAGAAGCGCTCCTGCGCCGCCTATGGCAGCCATGTATACCGATCCGTTCCTTATGATGGCATCTATGACAGCCCGAGATCTCTTGCCCTTACCTATCATTCCGCCAAGGCCAAGATCAAGGAGCCTTGGAGCATACTTGTCCATTCGGCTGGCAGTTGTGGGTCCGGCTGAGCCTATGGGGCGCCCCTCTCTTGCAGGCGAAGGTCCCATATAGTATATGAGATTTCCCTCCATATCTATAGGAAGATCATCTCCCCTTTGCAGTGCTTCATCCATTCTTTTGTGTGCAGCATCCCTGGCAGTATATATGGTTCCGGATATATATACCATATCTCCGGCCCTTAGCTGCGATGCTGTATTCTTATCTATAGGAGCAAGAATCTCTCTTTCCATTATAAACCTCTTACTATCTAATAATATGTAATGTAGTAGATCAGATAACTCTGGTCACATGCCTGTTTACATGACAACAGATATTAATCGCAACAGGAAGTCCTGCAATATGAGTGGCATAGGTATTGATATTAACAGCAAGAGCGGTGATACGTCCGCCAAGTCCGGCAGGACCTATTCCAAGCTTGTTAATTCGAGATAACACTTCCTCTTCCATATTCTTAACATATTCTATATCAGAGTGGTGTCCTACAGGTCTGGTCAGGGCCTCTTTGGCCATCTCGGCGCACTTCTCAAAGGTGCCGCCAACTCCAACGCCAACAACCATAGGCGGGCAGGCATTAGGTCCGGCATCCTTTACAGCCTGTACTATGGCATCCTTGACACCCTCTTCGCCGTCGGCGGGTTTGAGCATGAACACTCTACTCATATTCTCGCTTCCAAAGCCCTTGGGTGCACAGGTAATCTGCACTTTGTCCCCGGGTACGATGTCATAGTGCACGACCGCAGGGGTATTGTCTCCGGTATTCTTCCTGATAAGCGGATCCCCAACAACGGATTTGCGAAGATACCCTTGCGTATATCCCTGTCTTACGCCTTCATTGACAGCGTCGGTAAGATTGCCTCCGACAAAATGAACATCCTGTCCTATCTTAATGAAGAAAACCGCCATACCTGTATCCTGGCAAATCGGGATCTTGTCTTCTTCAGCAATTTTCAGATTCTCCTGAAGCTGGGAAAAGATCTTTTTGCCAAGGTCTGATTCTTCTTTGCCCTGTGCATCACAAAGAGCCTTCTTCATATCTGAAGAAAGCTCATAATTGGCATCTATGCACATATCTCTGACTGCCTGAGTTATATCCTTAACATCTACTTCTCGCATTTTGTGTTATCAGCCTTTCAATATTTCATCCCTGATTGCAACAAGCTCCTCGGGTGTAGGAGATGTGGGCTTCCAAAGGATATGCTGCCCGTCATTCTTGTATCTGGGAATAACATGAAGATGGAAGTGCATAACTGTCTGTCCTGCTGCCTCTCCATTGTTCTGCACAAGATTAAGCCCATCGCAGCCAAGGGTCTTCTTCATAGTTGCGGCAACCTTCTTGCCAACTGCAGCAGCTCCTGCAAGGGTCTCCTCGGGTATTTCAAAAAGATCTGCGTAATGAGCCTTGGGAAGCACAAGAGCATGTCCCTTGGTGGCAGGTCCCAGATCTAGAATAACCCTGAAATCGTCATCCTCATATATTGTGTTTGACGGAATCTCTCCGCTTGCTATCTTACAAAAAATACAGCCGTCCATTATGCAATTCCCTCCATATTCTTTCTGTTTTTGAAAAGCACTATATTAATGATTCCAAGAACAACGCCTGTCAAAAGACCTCCAAGATGAGCCTGGGTATTGGCCCCTGCCTGGAAAAAGCAGGCCTGGACTATAAACAGTCCCAACAGTCCCAGTCTGATGATAAGGTTCTTGTTCTTTTTAAACATGCGCCTGTTTACAACGAGCCAGATTACCAGGAATCCCACAACGCCCATGATAGCACCGCTGGCGCCCACAGAAACCCAGTTCAGATTGTGACGGATCTCATATGCCATGGACAAGAGATTGCCGGCAATACCGGATATCAGATACATAATAATGTAGAATCCATGCCCTGTGTACTGCTCAACTATAGCTCCCACGGAGATCAGCATCAGCATATTATTAACCAGATGCTCAATACCTGCGTGGATAAATATTGCGGTAAAGATACGATAGAACTCACCGTCCATAAGGACCTTGTAAGTGACCATAGCTCCTTTGTTATAGATGACTTCCTCTCCGATTATGATTCCAAAGAGAAATACAAGGACGTTTAGCCCCACCAGAAAAAGTGTAACAAATGCATTTCCGATAAGGTTGGTGAAAATGTCAGAACCTCTGTTATTCATACGTCAATATCCCTTCAGGCTTTAGTCTGTCTGCATGAGATCAAAGAGCTGATCCATGCTCCTCAAAAGCTTAAAGTCGCCTTTCATCTTGATATTGCCGGCCATAAAGGCTCTCTGGAAGGTAAGTCGTCCCTCCAGGATATCTTCAAACACCTTCTGATCTGTTGTGATTATAACGTCACAGACATCATCATCACCTTGTCTGCAATCGCACTTGGCGTTATCGACATCGATGATAAGTGGACCAAGCTTAGGATTATCCTGGAAAAGAACCTTGTATCTGGAGCGGATTCCCGATACCGGAGTAAAGGTTCTGTCAAGCTTTTTGATATATTCATCAATGCTGCCGGTGCTTGCATCCTCCTGACCCATCTTGTCTCTGAAGATGCTGGCCAGTTCCTGAAGATCTTCCTTCTGTTTTTTGACATATTTATCGTCGGAAGCATATTCTGAGAGCTGCTCCGACTCCTGAGGTGTAAGATCAATGCCCTTTGCAACGGCAACCTTGTTGATAACAACCTGATTGCTGGTAGGGAAAACAGCCATCTTCTGATTAATTGTCCTATAGATGTTCTCTGTCTTCTTCTCAATGATCTTGATATATTCATTGCTGGTCTCAAGCTTGGTTGTGTCAGCTATGTAGCCGCAGATACCGTCGCAGGTAAGTCCTCCAAGCATCTCCCAGGCTGCGGTGAGGCTCATCATTCCTTCGCGCTCGCCGTGCGTAGTACTCATAACAACCGGAGCCATGTATATTTCCCTGATTCTGTTCTTGTCGCCATATAGCCAGCAGGAATCAAGAAACTGCATCATATAGCCTCCGACACCAAACCACTCAACAGTTGATGCAAGAATGATTCCGTCTGCATCCTTGAGAGTTCCGGGAAGCGCAGTTATGCCGTTCCTCTGCTCGTAAAGATTGTACTGCTGTACCTTAACATTCAGTTCCTGTAAAACGGTGGTTATCTGTGAGATTACTTGAAGCGTGGGATCATCTATAATTCCCCTGCCGCCATAATAGATATTGATCTTCATGAACTTCCCTCCAACTAACTAAGGCTATTATATCATAATTTACCTGCAGTCGAAGCAAATTCTGCCTATTCTCACCTCGTCCCCCTCATCTATATAGTTCTTTTCCCTGGGTTGAAGGCGAAGACCGTTCTTGAAGGTTCCGTTGGTGGAGTTAAGATCGATGAGCGCAAGGCGCCCGCTGTCCTCGTCCCGAACTATCCTGCAATGTATCCTGGATACGCTCATATCCTTGATTACTTTGTCGACGCAGCCCTCCATCTTGCCTATGGTCAGAGGCAGTCTATTCAGCGCTATTCTTACAGTCTTATCCAGGTTCCTGCTGTAGAGACTTAGCTCTCCTTTCGGTTCATTGTCCATATCAAGCACGATTGTCCTGTTGTCTGAGCCATCTTCGCTATTGCCTGCCGCCGTTATTTTAAGCGGAGTTTTATAAAAACCCGGTGTGACAGGCTCCTCATAATCGTAGTCGTACTCGTCTTCTTCAGGTTCTTCCAATTCTTCCGAAATCATTTCTTGGGCTCTGCCCATTGCCGAGGTCGGTTCTATTTTTCCTTTAATTCCACGCAGGCCACTTACAAGACACATCGCGCCGCATATAACAGACACTGCCATCACGCCCATTGACATGTAGTTTTCCTGCTGTGTAAGAACGAAGTTCATCCTGATATACACCATGGCGGCAAGTATAGCTGTAAAAAGAATTGCAAACAGCAGCTGAACTTTGGCTGCAAGCCTCTTATCGGCTCTCTTAAGCCCTAAGTTGTCATGCTTTCTTATTGCAAAAAAGCCTCTGCTTTCTTCCTCCTGATCTTCATCCTCCTCATCCTCCATGGCTTCTCTGTCACCCTCATACAAAAACGGTTCGGGGTCCTGGATGCTCACAGATGCAGGTGTCGGAGTCGCTGCAGTAGTTTTCTCACTATTTTTCAATAGTTTCTCGATTCCCTCCATCGTCATTGCGCCTCGCCCTGATGCGTATTCGCACAGCTCATATATGGCTGTTGCAGCTTCGTCATCCTCGGAACTTGTCAGATCAAGAAGCTGTTCAGCAAAAGTCTCGAAGCCGGATTCTTTCGCTGCGACCGGGCAAAACATGAAGCTGTGCCTTGAAGTCGACATATCCACAAACATACTGTCGATATCAAAGACCACTCCCTCTTCTCCCAGCAGATATTCCGACAGCCCCTCCAGCATTTCCTTCATATCTGAAAAAAGCTGCAGCTGCTGGGCACGATTCATTCCCCTTGAGGTATATCTGTCACGGAGGCTCTGCATTGAACCCATATCATAATAAAGGTACTGCTCTCCGTTCACGTTCCTTACATCACAGGGAAGAAGTCCCGACAGCCTTCCGCTTTCAAGGATCTTCATCTGATATTCGTTTTCCCTAAGGCTCTGTTCTTCATTTTTTACCACCAGATAATTGTGCTTAAGGTCTCGGTAATACTTGTAATTCATGGCAATTTGCCTCCTATATCCATAAGTCTTTTGACTCTCCTTACATGTTTGGGGTCGTTTCTTATTTTGGCCTTCAGGGTAGCCTTAAGCTCCCAGCCGGTTCCAATCTTGAGAAAATACTTGCCCATGGCATTTGTACGTATCCCGGTTTCGCCGGTTACTTTCACCTCTTTGCCGGATTGGGCTGCGGAAAAAGTGGGCTTTGTAGAACCAAAATATTTGGCACCCGCCTGTTCGGCTGAGCTCTTGGAAACATACTCAGAGGGCGCCATCTTTTTCTTTGCATCTGCTCTGACACTGGCTCTGAAGGCGAGAACATAGCAGTCCTGACTTAATATAGCTCTGTTGTACATGTAATAGCTTCCCCATATCAGCATCACAATAACGCAGATAACCATGGGGATTATCAGAGAAGCTTCCAATGTCATATATGCCTTATATCTTCGCAAGCACCATCACCCCCATTCCAACTGCCATGAAGGGAATAAAAGGAAGCCTTGTCTTACCCTTGGCCTTTCCGAACACCAAAAGAAACAGAGATAATATTCCTGCCAGGAAGACCGCCAGTATAAGTCCGAAGGCAGTCTTCTGAATTCCCAGGGCAGGTGCTGCACAAAGGGCGATCAGTCCATCCCCATAGCCAAGTCCCTGCCCGGTCACCCTGGAAATCAGCAGCATCACAATTCCCGGAATCAGCGACAGAGCGATGTATGGAAGCGTAGCAGAGTGCATAAGCAGCATTAATCCGGCATCGGCAGCCGCTATGATGCCGCACATTATTATCATCATAGCAGTGACTTCTTTTTTCCTTATGTCGCCAAGTGCAGCAAGAACCAGTGTTGCAATCAGCGCAGTTTTTAAAAAAGCATCAACAAAGATCATATTTTCCTCCTGTCACCCACAGGTGCTGCAGGGGCTTCTGCCGCCTACTTCCGAGATGGGAATCGTGTATATTTTTCTTTTTAATCCCTGGCAGCTAACGCTGCTGTGATATCTGTTTCCGTAATCCGTAACGAACACATTGCCACCACCCACATTGCTACCACAGTATTCGCAGGGGTAATAAATGGAGCCGTCTTTATTTCTTGCTGAGGACAGGCTGTTATAGGGAATGCTCTTTACATCTATCTTAAGGTGACTGCAGCCGGCATCTCTGTGATACACAGTGCCATGTTCGGTTACAAACACCATCTCCTCTCCCACCTTGGCGGAAAGAGTTCCTCCGGAGATATCGTAACCGGTCCAGGCATGTCCAAAGTATCTCGACTGCACCTTGAATTCCTTGAATCCAATTACCGGAATCAGGGGATGGACCTTGTAATCAACGACTATATCCACATAATCATTGCCCGACATAATTCTTGAGGATAAAAAACTAAGTCCCGCAGCTTTGTCTGTCACACAGCTCTTATTCACACTGTCTCCCAGATACTGTCTGACTCTGTGGGCGGCATAAAGCGTGTATCCCCCTGAGGCGATCACATCAGAAGCACCGGTTTCACCGTCGATGTTAAGCAGATTTTTGCCTGCATTAAGGTCATAGGCTATTGCCGCAATATCGCTCCCTGTCTGATGAAGAGCGGCCTCCAGGTCCGACTGCACCTTGATTATGTTAAAGGCAGTCATTATATTCACAAAAAAGAATATGAATAAAGGCAGTACTATCGAGGCTTCCACGGTGATGGATGCAGATAAGAACACTCCCTTTATATGCTCGATCGTCCGGAAATGCGCTCTTTCATTCATTATTTTTTTGTCTTTGTCGGAAGTGCCCTTAGCTGCCTCCGTCACTGCCAAAGCCTTACATATATTTCTCTTATTCTTCATATCCGTATATTTTGTCCACCTTTGCCTCATAGCCGTATTTCGTTCCCACAGTGATCTCCGCTCTGAATATGTCTACGCAGTGATCTATTCTGAATGCTGAATTGCCGGCGGTTTTCCTGACATCCATCTCAATTATATCCATGAGCCTTTTTGTTTTCTCTCCGGAATCTGTCATAAACAATTTGATTCTTAAATAATCCCGGTAATACAGCCCCTCTCCCAGATCGCCCCCGTTTAGAAAGTTTCTGAACAGAAGCATATCCACGATACTAAGCCTCCAGGTCTTGTCGCTTTTTAAAAGAGGTACTCTCCCCCCGCTGAACAGAATGTTAAGGTCCGATATGGACTCCGCGAAGGTCCAGGCAAAAAGTATTGAGTATTTGAGGGTTTCCCGAAGATCCGGCATGTATAAAAGAATGGCAAGAGTGTCCGCAAGAAGCTCAGCCTGTCCCACCTTGGCCTGATTGGTGAAAAGATACAGCATATTGGAGGCCTCTCGCCAGAAAAGAAGTGTGTAGGCCATGCTCTTAAGATTCTCATAGTCGCTTTCTTTGCCGTAGATCATGTACTCCAGCTGATATTTAAGAAGGGACTTCTCGAGCTCTGCCCCGTAGCGGCTGCATTTTTCGTAGTAATACTGCTCAAGAAGAAGCTTCTTAGCAGCATTAGGAGCACTTTCATCCAGGCCGGTGCCATGGCCCAGCCCTCTGTGGGATGCATAGGAAGAAAGATTAACTGCTGCCGTTGAGATCTTGTTCTTATCCGGAATCGCAAGCGCTAAGGGGCCGAGACTCTTCTGAGAATTGACAGCATCCGCAGGGTTACCTATGGGTATCTCTTCCTCCTTCCCTTTGTCGTTGATAATGACCGGTGGGATAACTTTATCCAGCTCGGCCTGGTTAGCTGCTGCCATTGCTTCGACATCTGTTGAATCAAGTCCGTGTCCTGTCAGTTCTCCCATGTTTTTTAGTACATCCGAGAGCAGCCCCTCCACGGGCTCTGATTCCATATAGGCCAGTATCTGCCTGTTAAGCACCGCTCCGTTGTTGTCACTGGCAAGGGAAAAACCGGTCACTTTGGCTTCCTTACAATTCATGCCAAGCATTGTATCCGCTCCCGTGACCTTGCCCCAGGTAGTTCTCTCAAAGTTTTTATCTGCATAGAACCTTAGATGTTCCTCAAGATTCTGAACCGATCCGGTGCCTGTTCCGTAGGCCATATCCACCATCAAAAGGCCATACTGCTCATACAGAGCCCTACTGTATTCCGCCAGGCAGGAATTCATGGCAATGTCCGCCACGCATTCCGTCTTCATCTTCACAGCCCCTACCCTGGCTCCCTGATAGAGAGCCAGAATAAGTGACAGGATTATCATTATGGTCAGCGACAAAAATACAGTCAGGTACCCATCAGCCGGTGATGACTTTGGTGTCTGCTTTGATTGTTTTAAAGACGCTTTCAACAATTCCGGAGATCTCCTTTTTGAATACGATTACAAGTCCGATGAGTACCACGATGATAAGGATTACCTCAACGGTTCCCATTCCGTCCTCATCCTCCCAGAAATCCTTCATTCTCCTTAAGGCTCCCGCCCCAAATGCTCTTGTTCTTAAAATAAGTTCGTTCATAATTTTTCCTCCTTGTGCGCTTGCTGCGCTAATTTATTAAAATGCCATGTACGCCGGGATCATGATGATCACCATCACGATAAGAAGCATCAGCACCATGGGCATCAGTAACTTGGTTCCTGCTTCCTCGCCTTCTTTTCTGACCAGATCCAATCTGTCCGAGAAGGCTTTGTCAGCCTCGTTTCTAAGAATTGATAATAGCTCGTTGTTTCCTTTTTTAAGATTCTGCGAAAGAAGTGTGCATAGCCTTGAATACTGCTGACTTCCGCATCTTTGGCCCAGTCTTTCGTAAACTTTTGCCTCGGGAAGTCCTCCTGCAAGCTCTCTTACGGACCTTAGTATTTCCTCATAGAGATAGCTCTTGGGCGCTCTGGCCCTTCGCTTTTTCTGATAAGTTCTTGCCTGCAATTCAAAGACGCCTCGCATTGTCATTCCGGCGCCAAGATACAGAACTATCTTGGAGACAAACTGCGGATATTCGGATAAAAGAGCTTTAGACCTGTCCTGAACACTTTTCGCCAGTTCCCTGTCCTTTGCTATGTATGAAAATACTGATAAAACAAGCATCAGAACCAGAAGAATCAGGCTGTTATCCTCAGTTTTTTCCTTCCACACAATCTCGGTATCCTGGTATTTGCCCGGAAGAGTTATGCTCTCTTCATAGGGGGACTCCTCTTCTGCGTCCCTAAGTTTCTCATCAATGGACTTGATCAGCATTTCGTAGGGGGTAAGTATCCTTGGTCTGACATTTGCATAAAGTACCTGCCGGTAGATGACATCCCCATAGCTGTAGTCGGCGGTCAGCATCACAACTCTGCCCTCCTGCGGGATTGCCTCTTTGACAAGACTTCCGTCGTAGTGCATGACTTCATAGTCACTTACGGTCCAGGCTATGTCGAATGGATAACCCTCAAGCTCCTCTATGAGATCAAGATCTTCCGTGACGTCATCCAGGGATGTATTACTGCCGAGAATTGCCTCCGGAAGCGCTTCGCAGGCATCTTCAAATAGCCTCTTAGTCTCCGCTTCTGTATATCTTCGCTCCTCAACAGGAAGATTAAATTCTCCGATCACCTCTCCGTCAGGGCTTTCTGCGATAAGCTCCGCATCATAAGCACCTTCCCCGTAGCTTCTTCTGATCAGCTGCCCATCCTCATTGATATGCGAGGAAAAAAGAATATTCAGATGCATCAGCATTGCCAGGATGCACCCCACATTCAGAAGAACTATCACAAGGCTGATCTTACGGATGTAGTACTGAGTCTGGAGATTTTCAAAATCCCCGGGGTTATTAAGCTGCTTTAAGTTAGTTCTTACCGCCTCCGGCATGAGAAACAATAAGCCCTTGTTTTTTCTTAGTCTCCCGTAAAACAGCATTGCTATTTTCAGAAGTTCGCGGCTGATTCCCGTTTCTTCCATGCCCTCAGGCAAAGGAAGCTTTCTCGCCATCAGATAGAGGACAAGGAATATAAGAGGCACCGCTCCATATAAAAAAATGATCATTTTTAGCTTTCCTTTTTTACATTGAATCGCCAGATATTTTAGGCTTTGATGTTCACGATATTCTCCGACATAAGATATGCGGCCACGTAAATGACCATGCACACAGACATTGCCATGATTCCGAAAAGATTGTGATACAGCGGAGTAAAGAAGTCCCTGCTGGTAATGCTCACATAGATGATTATGAAGAAGGGCACTATATTCATGATCCTGGCCTCCATTCTCTTGGCACTTATGAGAACCTCGATTTCTTTCTCAACTTCAACCTTGGAGGCGATTATTCCAATTGTCCTTTCTATAGTCCTTGTCATATCCCCGCCGTTTCTTTTGGCTACGGCAAAAACCTGAGCAAAGTCCTGAATGTCAGTATTTCCGGACTCCTCTCCAAAGGAATACAGAAGTTTTTCTATAGGAATGTTGTTCTTAATTCCCTTATAGATTTTTTGCAAATACATACAGATAAGACTCTTTTTGCCATAGAGTAGTTCCATGTCTTTTCCTGCCTCCAAGAAGGCATTTTCGACGGAATATCCTGCCTTCATGGCTGTCGCCACCGATTGCATAGCATCCTTGAACTGTATTCCCACAAGCCTGATGTCCCTTTCCCTTCGCCTTTTTCTCTGCAGAAAAACCCATATCAGAATAACCGGCGATACAAAGATAACTGCAGTCCAGGAATCGTAAAAGAGCCTTCCGAACAGTATCGCTATAATAATCCCGCGGATCACATCCGGGATATCATCCCTCTTCAGACGGCAGTCTAAGACCTGCCGCAATAAGCTTCTCCCTCGCTTTAAGATTCCCTTCTTTTTTCCACTCACCCTTAATCCTCCCTTTACTGTCAGTACCCGTTTCTTCAAATCTGAACAGGGTATTGGTCACAATCTTCCCTTCCCGGTCCAGGCCGCTCTCAACCTCTCTTATCTCAAGAACCTTCCTGCTTTTGTCCCTCAGCCTTCCCAAATGTACGATTATGTCTATTCCTGCCGCAATCTGTCCTCTCACCGCAGGGAGCGGAAGCTCCGCCATTCCCATGAGACTCATAGTCTCAAGTCTTGAGAGCATATCTGCTGCGCTGTTGGAATGACCGGTGGACATCGCCATATGCCCTGTAT
Source organism: Butyrivibrio sp. AE3009 (assembly GCF_000420845.1). Classification (GTDB taxonomy): domain Bacteria; phylum Bacillota; class Clostridia; order Lachnospirales; family Lachnospiraceae; genus Butyrivibrio. The sequence goes on from NZ_ATVS01000004.1 coordinate 12,078, forward strand.
TCATGGCCTGCAGCATGTCCACACACTCCCCGCCTCTGACCTCACCCACTATAAGCCAGTCGGGGCGCATTCTAAGAGATGACTTAATCAGGTCTCTTATGGTAATGGGTTTGCAGCCTTCCACGTTGGCGTTTCTGGCCTCAAGCCTGACAAGGTTCGGAACGCCTCTTATCTGAAGCTCGGCGTTGTCCTCTATGCTTATTACTCGTAAATCCTTGGGAATATAGTCCGAGAGCGCATTCAGAAAGGTGGTCTTACCGGAGCCGGTTCCACCGGAGATAAAAATGTTGTAGCCCGCTTTTACCAGAATCATCAGATAGTCCCTAAGCTCCTCCGAAAGTGATTCAAGTTCAAGAAGCTTCCCCATGGTTATAGGTTCATCGGGAAATCGTCTTATTGTAATGACCGGCCCTCCAAGTGCCACCGGCGTCAGAACAATGTTAACTCTGGCACCGTTTGAAAGCCTGGCATCAACTATCGGCGAAGATTCGTTGACCACTCTGTTGCAGGAGGCAACTATCTGCTGCACCACATCCTCTAGCTTTTCACGGGATTCGAATCTGGTGTTAAACCTATACAGTCTTCCTTCTTTTTCGATGAAGATGTTGTCTGTTCCGTTGACCATAATCTCCGTGACCTTAGGATCATCGATCAGCTGCTGCAGGACATCCAGTTTTCTTATGGAGTGAAAGACCAGTTCCCGCACCCTTCTCCTATCACTTATAGGAACCATCAGGTCCTTGAAGCTCCCCGACATTTCCTTGTCGATAAGCCCGTACATCTCTTCATCCGAGATATCCTTGGAGAAATCAAGGGATGCGATTACCCTGTCCTTAATGCTCTTTTTCAGATCTTCAAGCCTTGTGTCCATCAGATAGTCCCTCACCTATCAGAAGCTGCTCTATGGCTGAGGCATAGACTCCTTTGTCCCTGATATCCGGAAGCCTGCATTTTACAAGCCTTGCGGATACGTCCTCATAACCGTTTTTGCCAAGTACTCCTTCAAAGACCCTCAGTCTGTATTTATCTGCGTTCTGAGGTCTGGTCACGGTAAAAACGGTATCGCAGAGCCTTAGCATATCCATAAATCCGTCAGGGTATTCCTTCATATCAAGAAGAATGCATTCGTAGCCGCAGGAGTTTGTAAGAAGCTCCACAAGCTCAGATAGCCTGTCGCAGGAAATGTCCCTCAGCTGCAAGGCGGTCTTCGCAGGCGGTATGTAGTCGAGGCCGTTGACTGTCTGCCTGATCCTCTCCAGATAGAGGCAGAACTTGTCCTTCTCACACTCTGCATAGTACATGAGATCCGTGATATCCTCCTCCGGCTCCTCGTTAATAAGTCCGCCCAGGGATGAACAGCTCTCGAAGCTAAGAAGTATCGTCTTATGGTTCCCGGCAAGAAGCTCACCTGCTCTGACTGCAAAAGAGGTCTGCCCACATCTTGAAAGGGGCGTGTAAAAACCTATTAATCTGCTCTCTGAGTTCTTGGCCCTTGCCCACAATCCCTTAAAGTCCTCAGGGCTTCTCGAGCACATGTCAACCACCGCACGTGACACTGCAGATGCAGACTGATACTTGCTGACATGCTCCACGTTTTTGCCCGTCCCGCTATCCTCGCAGACTGCGCCGGATATTCTCTCCTCATCCAGGATCAAAATGTTCTTAAATCTTCCGAGAGCATGCTTATCTTCCAGCTCGTAGTAGCTCTTCTCGGATACTATGAGGAGATTGATATCCTCTTTTTCCGCAAAATCCGTGAATATGTCCGGCTCTGTAAAAGAGTGGATATCCATGCTCAAATTAATATGGGTTCTGATATACTCATCAAGGCGCCTCAGATACACAGGGTCCAAGTCGCAGATGGCAAGTTTAGGCCTGCTCATACAAATCCTCCTATAGCAATCATCGCTCCGGCCATTACGGGCACGGCGAAATGTATTGTCTTGTGCTTATTCTTCTTAAAAATGATGATCAATAGTGATATAGCTCCTGCAACCAGGAAAGAATACAAGATACAGGAATACAATTCCTGAAATGATAAAAAAGATGCTGTTGCCATGATCAGCTTGACGTCTCCGGCAGCTATGCCCTTAAGCAGGTATACCGGAAGCAGTACCAGGAAGGCAATAAGAACTGCAAGAAATGCATTTCCAAGTGACGCTGCTCCTTTGGTTGCCGACATGATGAGTCCTGCGGCCAGCCCCGGCAGAATCCATAGGTTGTAGATTTTGTCCCGTGTCAGATCCTGGAACACCGCTCCTGCCAGAAACGCATATAGAATTGCTCTGATAAAAATCTGCTCCTTTCGCAAAATGATTTTTATTCCGGAATATTTCGAGCTCGTGAGATAGAATTTAGCAGATGGTTTTTGCTTTGTAAATAGGGTTTTGCCGATTCTACGCTTTGCATAATTAATAATTTGTTCGATTTTTGTTCGATTCCTCTCGGGACATGTCTAATTCTTCAAAAAGCCAGTAAAAAAGCGAATCCCCACGCCACCATCAAACGCTTAATAGGGATTCGCTCTTTTTTATTGCGTATATATGTTAATGCATAACTGCAAAAACACCAAAGAAAATTAATAATCTTAAGATTTCTTAAGAATTGTCAGCAGACATAGCCTCTGTTCATGGAAACCGCTGCAATACTCTCGTTTAACGCACTTCTTCCATAGGTAAGTCCTGCGTATACAGTCTGGATATTTTCCATCATGGGTGCTGAATTGTCATAGGTTTCCAGCTCTTTATAGGCTTCATGAAGAGCCCTGATATTCTTCTCAACTCTCCAGATCTTGTTCATGCTTCCTGTTGCTGCTGCCACTGTCAGCTCTTTTTTGGAAAAAAGATAGATTCTGTGGAGGTTCTTGCCAAGCTCGAATCTTCGATCAACGGATCTTATAAGTTCATCGAGACAGTTCTGAGCCTTATCAAGTGCGGCAACTGCATCATCTTTTTTGCCAGCTCCAAGGAGGTCAATGGCCTCGTCTGCATAGCACATCAGGATCTCATATAGGATTGTGATCATCTGCGTCTTATTGGCATTGGATATTCTCAATGTAAATTCCTGTTTCTTTTCAGAGGTCATACACTTATCTCCTTATCACTGAAGTAGCTGCAATACCTGTGAAGGTCTTTCGTTGGCCTGTGCCATCATTGAGGTTCCCGCCTGGGAAAGAACCTGCTGTGTGGAATAAACCGTCATTTCCTCGGCCATGTCCACATCCATGATTCTTGAATAGGCGGCTGTCATATTCTCAACTGTGATATCAAGGCTGCTGGTGGTATGCTCAAGTCTGTTCTGGTATGCACCGAGCCTGCTTCGTATCGAGCTTATATCGGATATAGCTTCCTTAATGCTCTGTATTGCCCCTCTTGCTCCGATGGGATTGGCCATATCTACGTTGTAGATGCCAAGGGTTGTGAGATTAACCGCAGGGATCCTGATGTCAATTGTCTGTCCCTCGTTGGCTCCTATCTGCATTGTCATTGAGCCTGTTGCGGTGAGCTCTATCTCTATATCTCCTCTGAAAGCTTCGTCTATCTGAACCTGTATCTTTTTTCCTGTGCTGTCTCTTAATGTGAGTACATCTTCTTCGATTGTTGCCTTCATTCCGTTCGGCATATAATTGTTGCCGTTTTCATCGACTATCTGAATTCTGCTATCGCTGTTGTCCTCGAAGAAAATTCCGTTTTTATCAACATCTGTGGATCCAACCAGATGGGCATAGGATACGTCGATGCCTTTGATGGTATACTTGCCGGCATCCATAGCGTCCGAATAGCCTACCACCTTTATCTTTGAATCTGTAACCGACTCTACTGTTGCATAGGCTCTAAGGTCAAAGGATCCGTCCAGAATGCTCTGACCATTGAACTGTGTGGTTTCGGCCATTCTCTCGATCTCGTCCTTAAGAAGAGTTACTTCCGTCTGGATCATCTCTCTGTCTCCGGTTGTCAGTGTATCGTTACTGGCCTGTATCGCCAGCTGATTCATCCTCTGAAGTATCTCATGGATCTCGGAGAGTGTTCCGTCTGCCACCTGAACGATGGAGATGGCATCGTTGGCGGAATTGCCGGCAACTCCAAGTCCTTCGATCTGGGAGTTCATTCGCCTCGACATCGCAAGTCCCGATGGGTTGTCCTTGGCGTTGGCAATCTTAAGTCCGCTTGATAATCTCTCCAAAGATTCGGACAAGAGAGTGTCGTTTCTCTGAAGTGCGTTATTAGCCACCATTGCAGATACGTTGTAATTAATCTTCATTCTTACCTCGATTCTATAAAGCTTCAAGAAAAGCCTTTGCCATTTTCAGAAGGGTTCCGGTTTCTGTAATATTCTTTGAGTTGCCATCCGTGGCATTAGCTGAAGCCGCGCCTTTGTTCAAAGGCTGTATCTGTGCGTGGTAAAGGATCGCTATTTTATCTTGGCCCACACCAAATTCCCTTATACTCTCTGCCAGTTTGTCGCACATTTTACGTCTAACGGTTTCTAAATATTCAGTCTCTTCGCTGCCCGGGCTTGTAGTCGTTGTCAGCATTCCGGCTATCATTCCGCCCTCTTCATACAGTGTTGCGGTGATAAGTCCGTACTCGTAAGTCTGAATACTAGCTTCCATCCGTGATTTTTGTGTGTCATCACTTTTGATTGTGATGTGCATGGAAATCTTTTGCCCGTCTATCATTGCAGGTACTTCAAAGCTGCCTCTTTCGGAGCTCTGACTCATGACGGTGAGCTGCTTCTGCATGAGCCTTATGCTCTTGACGTCGATGTAGGAGTTCTCCGGCGCCTCAAGCACTTCGGAGAGTTTGTCCGAGATCGAAGAAAGAGTATCCCTATAGGTCTTTCCATAGTTTTCTTCGCCGAGAGCTTGTGTCAAAAGGTCCTGCTCTCTTGCTATCTCGTCTCTTCCCAGATCTTCCGTCTTATCCCAAATGCTTCCGGCACGTCTGTCCCGTCTATTGGAGATCATGGCTTCAATGTTGTTTAAGGTAACCTCTAGCCCAAGCGCATTTAACTCATCCACCGCTCCGGCGGCTGCCTTAGATGAAGCTATGTCTCTTATTTCTCTGACCTGCTGCTTGTAAAACTCGTTGTTTAGCTCCTTATCCTCACCTGCTTCTTCCAGCTTGTCAGCAAGCTCGTTTAAAAGAGTCCTGTCATCGGGTTTTACTTTTGATAGTTTTTCAGGTTCAAGATTCTCATATACTATATCGGCTTTGGCACTGTAATATCTGAAGGCCTCACTTATCTGTTCATCAATTTTTTTTGCGCCTTCCCTTGAAACGCCCTCCAGACCGCCAAAGTCATCATCTACAGTAAAATCTATGCCGCGCCTTGCCCCCGCCTGGGTTCTTGTGGCAGATAAAAGATTGCCCAGAGTCATATCTCTTCCGGTCCTTAGAACCGAACCTATGGCCTGATAATCGCCTGCCTTAAGGGTGGCAAAAAGTCTGTAGATTCCGATAAAAGAGGTTTTCTCCTCCCGAGTTATATTCTTTTGCTTCTCAAGCTTGTAGATAAATCTTGAGTATTTCTCGTCCTTACCTGAGTTATCTCTTCCCTTCTCATCACCTGCAAGGTTCTGATCAAGGGCCTGTCCAAGCTCTTCCAAAGTCATGGACAGCGGATTCTTGCCGTCTCTTATAAGGTCAAGAACTGCTCCGGGTTTGAGTCTGTCCAGGGTTGCCTTGAGCGTCTGATCCCAGCTTCTTACCTTCTCTATATTTTCCTCTGTGATCTCCATTTGGTTGTATCCAAGGATTCTCACAGCCCGTCTGTTATCTTCGTTTAGCTCCTCTCCCTTTTCCTTTAGAAGCTCATCTATATTTCCAAAGGCCTTTTTGATGCTGTCGCCAAGGTCCGGTCTTACCTCTGTCTCCAGTGCTTCATAGCTCTTTTGCGCCTTGCTGTAGGAAAGGGTGAGCTTGTGTGAAGTAGCACTTATCTCTGAAAGACTTGCGTTGCCAAACTCATCTGCCATGGCACCGACAACATCAACCGGACCGGACTTAATCACATTTACTCTTGTGATAGTCATGTTAAGGACGGTGGTCTGAGTCTTAGTATCTACACCTGTTATCTCATCAAGCGCTATACCGGCGCTCTCATCTGCAGCGTTGCCAAGGATGCTTTTTAACTTATCGATGAGATCCTGCATTGGAGCTGTATCTATTGAGAACCCGCTGGAAAGAAGCTGGTGGTTGGCGTTGGCTGTCATCTTCATGCGGACTTCCTCAAGCTGGAGTCTTGCCTTGATAAAACGAGGATCCTGACCATCCACTGTGATATCGTTTGCCGCTTTGCTTGCCAAAACCCTTGTCTCAGTATCAAGATTCTTGATGTTCAGTGTTTTTCCGTAAGCGATGACTCTCTTGATGCCATCGTCGCTAATATTCCTTGTTACTCTTTCAAGATTCTGAGCCCTGGAATAAAGGCTCTTACTGTTGTACAGGTTTGCATCAGTGACCTTTTTCATATCATAAAGAGCTGATGCTATGGCCTCTGCGGCTTTATCCTCAGTTATGGGGAATTCTATACTTTTAAGCTCAGTGGCTGCTGTAAGGTTCTCCGGTGTAAGGGGGATTCCCTGCTCAACTATCCACTTGGCTGTGTCTCTTACTTCCAAATTACCTGTATCAAGGTCGGCTTCTTCTATAATCTTATCTATCTGGGGCGCAAGCTGCTGCCAGTCGAAGTCCTCAGCCTTCTGTGCGTAGTAGCCGCCCATCTCCTGGGAGTAGAAACCTCTCTGCACTCTGTCCATACCATTGGTACTGTGGGATGCGAAATAGAGATTCTCAATGGTGGGCTGCATCTTGTTGAGCACCATGAATTTGACAGCACTGTCATCAAGAGCCGTCATGTTCTTTATCTCATCGTAGGCTACCTTGGCTGCCTTCACGTTCTCTCCGGTAAGAGGCACATCATTCTCATGAAAGCTCTTCTGAATAGCTGCGGCAAAGGACTCGCTTCCGGTGATGCGGGATAGCTTCTCAAGGCTAAGGTCATCATTATAACCTGTTATCTCCACACCGGATTCAAGGAGCACACTCTTTATTTTGTCGATAATTGTAACTGTTTCCGAAGGGTCCAGATTCCTAAGATCAAATCCATCCTCACAGGCCTTGGCATAGTCTTCTGCGGACATGGTATTTGAAAGGAGCGCCATATAGTTATGCTGCGTCAGAACATCCGTGTTCTGTGCCATCTGGCTCATATCGTCGAGGGATCTTGCTTTTCTTGAATAGGCTTCGTTTCCGAATAAGCTGGTATCAAGATCCACAGAAAAAGCGGTAAGGCCATCCATGGCATTGCTGCCGATCCTGGAATAAGTTGGTCTCCCCATATCCATCCCTGATGTATTCAAACTCTGGGAAACCTTCTGATCGGATACAGTATTAAAAGTAATGTTCATATTCGCCTCATAAATTACGTGCAAAACAATAGAAGGTGATGAACCTATCATTCATCACCTTCTATTTCGGCTAGTGCCGCAAAATTCTTAACCGTTTTAATTAAATAGCATTTATGCCTTTTTCTTGGCTGCAGTCTTTTTTGCAGGCTTCTTCTCCTTAGGCTCCGCTTCTTTCTTTGCTTCTTTCTTTACTTCTTTTTTAGCTTCCTTCTTCTCTTCCTTGGCAGGCTCCTTAGCGTCTGCGTTCTGGAAAACAAATACCTCGGCTCCGTAAGGAGGAAGATCAAAGGTAATGCTGTAATCCTTGTAGTCGCAAAGTCCGGGAACAGCCTTGATCTTGGCAGGTATACCGCTGCCCATGCCGCCGAAGCGCTCCTCTGCGCTGTCCAGGAGGTGTGTGTAGGTTCCGGCAAATGGAACACCTACCATGAAGCCCTTGCGCTCTACAGGTGTCATATTGATAACAAAGAGTATATTGTCCTTGCCGTTAATTGCTCTTCTGTAGAAGCTGTAGGTGCTGCGCTCCTTGTCATCTGCATTGATCCATTCGAATCCGCCCCAGTCGTTGTCGACTTCGTACATGGCGGGATATTTTCTGTAAATCTTAAGGAGTTCGGATACATAATCCTTCATTCCTCTGTTGAGGGGGTTGGCAAGAAGGAACCAGTCAAGTTCTCTCTTCTCACTCCACTCACGCTCCTGGCCGAAGTCCTGGCCCATGAAGAGGAGTTTTTTGCCGGAGTGTCCGAACATGTAGGTATAGCCGGCGCGAAGGTTGGCGTATTTATCAACCTTGTATCCGGGCATCTTCTCAAGCATTGAGCACTTGAGGTGTACAACCTCATCATGGGAAAGAGGCAGGATATAGTTCTCCGCGTCATTGTAGCTCATTGCGAAGGTCATCATGTAATGTGCGCCCTGTCTGAAATAAGGGTCAAGCTTCATGTATTCACAGAAGTCATGCATCCATCCCATATTCCACTTGAAGGCAAAGCCAAGGCCGCCATCTTCGGGCCTTGCGGTAACCTTGGGCCATGCTGTTGATTCCTCAGCAATGGTGAGAACTTCGGGATAGGTGCCCCTTACAACACTGTTGAAATGCTTGAAGAACTCAATTGCCTCAAGGTTCTTGTTGTCGCCGTATTTATTGGGTACCCACTGTCCGTCCTTCTTGCCGTAGTCCAGATACAACATGGAAGCCACTGCGTCTACACGAAGTCCGTCAATGTGGAATTTTCTGATCCAGTAGAGTGCATTGGCGATGAGGAAGTTCCTTACCTCATTCTTCTCAAGATTGAATATCTTGGTGCCCCAGTCGGGATGTTCGCCCTTTCTTGGGTCGGGATGTTCGTAGATGCAGGAGCCGTCAAAGCAGGCAAGTCCAAACTCATCAGGGCAGAAGTGTGCGGGAACCCAGTCAAGGATGACGCCGATGCCTGCCTTATGAAGCTTGTTCACAAGGTACATGAAGTCTGTAGGCTCACCGTATCTGGATGTGGGCGCATAGTAGCCTGTTACCTGATATCCCCAGGAGCCGTCAAAAGGGTGCTCCGCAATACCGATAAGCTCGATGTGGGTGTACTGCATCTCCTTGAGATACTCAACAATCCTGTCTGCGAACTGCCTGTAAGTATAGAAACCATCCTCGGTTCCGTCGGGATGTTTCATCCAGGAGCCGATGTGGCACTCGTAGATTGCAATGGGAAGACGGTTAACGTCCTTGCCCTTGATGCTGTCATACCATTTGTCATCAGACCACTTGAATCCTGACAGATCCGTTGTTCTTGATGCATTCCCGGGACGCAGCTCTGCGTAGTTGGCATAAGGATCTGCCTTGTAGAGCTTCCTGCCGTCCTGTGTAGTGATCATGAATTTGTAGAGCGTTCCTATTCCTACTCCGGGAATAAAGAGCGTCCAAATGTTGCCGGTCTTGGAACGCTGCATCTGATGTGCGTTCTCATCCCAGTTGTTGAAATCTCCTACCACATGAACATCTGCCGCATTTGGTGCCCATACTGCAAAAAAGAATCCTTTTTTGCCGCCTTCTTCTGAAGGATGAGCTCCTAGCTTCTCATAGATCTCATAATGAGTTCCCTGTCCAAAAAGATATTCATCAGCCTCAGATATAAAAACTTTCTGACTCATATTTTTTCCCCCTCGGTCAAAAGTAATTATAGTAATTAATGCATAAAGTCTTTTTCTCTTAAAATAACCATATCGTTCTCGTCATAACGCTTGTTAACGATGATGTCCATGAAATGACCCACGGACTTCTTCTCTGCGTAGTAAATGGCGTCGTCCACGATATCCTTGACCTCTGCCACAGTTACCTCGTGGTCAAGGGTCTGTCTCTCGGAGATTCTGGTGTGAAGAGCCAGAATTCCCAGATTGTCGATGGCATACTCTTTTTCAAGGGCATACTGTCTTGCGTAGGCAACCAGCGAATCGTCGTCAAGGGCCTCTATATCAACCCTGGCGTTGAAACTCTGCTGAAGGGAAGGGTTCTTGTCAAGGAATCTGTCCATGTCTTCCTTGGTGTCTTCCATAACTATTACAAGGCCCTTGTTCTCCTCCTGAAGAACCTTCAGAAGCTCGCTGACAGTCTCCGGAAGAAGGTCTGCTGCCCTCTGTATGATGAGAGCGCCGTTGGCCAGCTTGTCAAAAATGGCTCCAACGCTCTTCTTGTTAAGTGTATTGGCTGTGATCTTGGCAACCTTGCCGCTGAAGTTGGAATCGGAGGCCTGCATTGCCTTGATAAGTCCCTTGGCAAGATTGACGGTGCCGGCTCCCTCTTCTCCGGTTACGATGGCATTGCCGGAAAAAGCGTCCATGCTGAGATTATCAATCGCGTTGATTATCTGCCTCCTGGACTTCTTGTGGTGGATGTAGGGGCCAAAAAGCTCCTTCTCCTCGGGAGTCATGGTCCTTACGCGCTCCTCCATCTCACGGTTACCGATGTGGTGCTTCTTGGGACCCGGTTCGGACTTGACATCCTTTTTATCTGATGAGGTATCTTTGCCTGATTCTGGCTGCTTATTATCTTCAGAAGAGTCCTCATCGTCATCTTCGTCGTCAGAGTCATCCTCTGAACTATCTGCGGAAGTATCTGCAGGTTCGTTATCGGAAGCGTTCTCTGCCTCTTTGGCACTGCCTGCTTCTTCAACTGATTCTTCAGACTTAGCCTCCTTTGCAGGTGTTTCGCTACTCTCAGCTGAAGTTTCATCGGTATTCTCTGCAGGAGTCTCATTATCGTTCTCTGCAGGGGCTTCGCTGTCAGCGTCTTCCGGCTCAGCTGATTCTTCTGCAGTTTCGGAAGGTGTTACAGCCTCCTCAGGCTGCTCTGCAGCGCTGTTCTCTGTCTCAGTTATATTCTCATCTGTGAGGACATCATCAGCGTCCTCGTCCTCATATGAATAGTTGCCGTTATCGGCATCTTCCATATTCTCGCTGTCCATTACCTCGGCAACCGCTTCATTTATTACATCCTCGCTGCCGCGGCTCCAGTCGCCTCTTCCGGAAGCCTTGTCGTGGCGCTCCTTCTTGATGGCATCTGAAATAGCCTTCTCAATCTTCTCCTGAAGGCCTGCCTTGGTTTTCTCATCAAAGTCAGCAAACATGTCGCCGGTCTCATCGGCAACTCTCTTCTTGACTCTCTCAAGCTGCTTCTGCTGCTGGCTCTTCTTGAACTGCTCCCAGTTCTCCATGTACTCGGCAATGCTGATCTGGCCTGTGATCTGTTTCTCAACCATAGGCTCGGGCTCAACAGCCATACTTATCTGACCGTCTGACTCCTGTGACAGGATCCTCTCGAAATGAGAAGGCATCTGGTAGCTGGCGTTAGGGTGGATAACGGCTCCGGGTACCTCATCCTCAAGGGGTTTCTCCTCATAGGTCGCAGGACCAAATGTTGTTGGAATCGGCGGTATTTCTTTTGTATTGCGCTCTACAAATTCCTTGAATTTGACTGAATCATCTGAACGAAGCTCGGCAAAATCCGGCTGCGAAACGCCCCCTTCAAAGTCCTCGGGATTCTGGTAACCCTCGTTTTTGGCTTCTCCGAGAATAGGGCCGTTTCCGCCGTATTTGATATCTATTCCAAGCTCAGGAGCTGTGGGAATGTCCTGGGTCTGTGTGTCGAAAAAGACCTCCTGCATGGTTCCGGTGGCTGACTGCGACACAGCAGCAAAGGCAGGTGAAAAGCTCCTGGTCTCATCACCCGGAACCTGTTCCTGCGGGGTCTCCTGTTCATCATATATCTCTGCCGTATCAGGTTTTAGCTGTTCCTGTACAGGCTCATAGATTCTGGTCTCGTCAGTGAGCTTACCTTCGGCAAAGGCCTCTTTTAACCCCTGCGCCAGCGTCTCCTGAAGGTTCATGGTGTTATAGTCGCTGATGTCTACAGATGGTTCCTTGATCTCACTGATGTGAGGGTATCTGATCTGGTAAGGATCGTACTCAGGCTCTGCGGCGGGCTCCTGTGAAGGTTCCTGTTCCTGCTTAAGCGCTTCTTCCGCTCTCACCTGGGCCTCAGTGATAACCTCACTTACAGATTCAAATTCAGCAGTATCGGGCTCCGGCATGATCTCCTGTGAAGAATCGCCGGCAAGCTGCTTGTACTGGCCTGCATTATATATCTTGATGTCCTCGTCGGTTACGGGAGGCATCTCCTTGGTGGGCTGCTTGATCTCGATGGTTCCGGTCTCATCCTTGCCCACTTCATCCTTCTCGCTTACGATGGCTGTATCTACCTGTCCGCCGTGAGCTGCCTTGAGTCTTGCATATCTGTCCTGCTGCTCAGGTGAAAGGGGCTCGTGTAAAGCCTTGAGTTCCAAGGCCTTCATAACATATCTGCCCTCTCCGAACCACAGGAACATCTCGTCGCATTCCTCGATACACTCGGTGGTAAGGCCCACACGGTGATAGAGATACGCAAGTTCATATGCCCATCTTTCACGGTAATCATGCTTCTTATATTCTTCGAGTACGGCAATTCTCTCCTCAAGACTTACGTCCTGGGCCTCGTAGAGCTTGTACTGAAGTATGTATCTTCCGGTGTCTCGCGGTGCTATCCTTACAAATTCCTTGTAATACTCAACCGCCTGAACGAACTCGCCCATTTTGATGGCCAGCTCGCAAAGAGAATAAACGATGGCTCTCCCCGTAGGGTGCCTGTCATAAGCCATAAGGAGTATATCCCTGCTCTCCTCATAGCGTCTGTTGATCTTATATAAGTCGCTGATGGTGCACAACATGGTGACGCTCTTGACGCGCTTCCAGTCAATAGTGTCAGCGATCTTTACTGCATCGGCATACTTGCCTTCCCCAATCAAAGCCTTAATTTCATCGGCTCGAATTTTGTATTCGACTTTATCCAAAATATCCACCCTTTTTTAGTAAAAAAAATTATGATACGAATTGCTCCGTTGAAAAGAACTCTCGCAATTCTAAAAACATTCGGAATCTGCAAAAATGCTACTTCCTCATGTTTTGAGGGTCCCAAATTCATAATGAGGATCATGCAAGCATGACCACATTATGACCTTTGTCCCCTATCATAATACTATATATAGTGTTAGTTTAACATAGCGCACTACCTTTGTAAAATATCTGAGAGCTGTGCAAACTGCTCTAATGTCAGCACTTCTCCTCTTGCCCTTTCGTCAATCCCCATTTCTGCAAGGGCATCGGTAACCTGCTGCCTGGAAACACCAAGCTGTGGGCTACTAGACAGAGAGTTGGAAAGTGTTTTCCTTCTCTGGTTAAAAGCGGTTCTGATCATGTCAAAAAGGAATTTCTCATCCTTAACTGTTACCTTGGGCTGCTCATAGCGCTCAAGATGCACTACGGCAGAGCCAACTCCGGGCTGTGGGATAAAAGAGCTGGGAGGAACCTCCATAACTTCTGTTGCCCTGGCATAAAATCCCACTGCCAGTGAAAGTGATCCGTAGTCCTTACTTCCGGGTCCCATACTCATGCGGTCCGCAACTTCCTTCTGAACCATAACCGTCACACTCTCTATAGGAGCGCCGCTCTCAAAGAGCTTCATGATTATGGGAGTTGTTATGTAGTAAGGAAGATTGGCTACGACCTTGATGGGTCTTCCCTCATTATATTTATTAACGATCTCCTCTATATCAACCTTGAGGACATCCTCATTGATAACTGTTATGTTGTCGTATTCAGACAGGGTATCCGCAAGAACGGGGATGAGAGTCTTGTCGATCTCCACTGCCACAACCTTTTTGGCGCTGTCCCCAAGATACTGGGTCAGGGTTCCGATGCCGGGGCCGATCTCAAGAACGCAGTCCTTGTCTGTGACACCTGCTGCCTCTACAATTCCCTCAAGAACACCGTTATCTATAAGAAAGTTCTGACCGAACTTCTTTTTGGCGCTCATATTGAATTTGGCCAGAACCTCTTTTGTCCTGGCTGGATTACCTAAATATGCCATAGTATTCCTCTTTTATGTGTTAAATCCCATACATGTTCTTGGCGTTCTCAAGGGTGATGCGTTCCACCTCTTCCTTGGAAATGCCCTTGATCCGGGCAATCTCTTCCACCACGTAGGGAATGTAGGTGGAATTGTTGCGCTTGCCGCGATAAGGCTCAGGAGCAAGATACGGACAATCGGTCTCAAGAAGGATCCTGTCCATGGGAGTGACCTCAACCACTTCCCGCATCTTACGGCCGTTCTTAAATGTAACAACGCCGCCGATGCCTATATAGAAGCCCATATTAAGGCATATCTTCGCAATCTCCGCAGAATAGGAAAAACAGTGTACCACGCCGCCAATTTCCTCGGCATGGGCTTCCTTCATGATGTTGATCGTATCCTCTGCTGCCTCCCTGGAATGAATGATAACGGGAAGTCTCTGCTCTCTGGCAAGATCCAGCTGTCTTCTGAACCACTTCTTCTGAATATCCCTTGAGGGCTCAGGCCAGTGATAATCAAGTCCGATCTCACCGATGGCAACGCATCTGCCATCCTCACTCCACTCCCGAAGGAGCTCTATATTATCTTCATTCAGCTCAGCGCTGTCACTGGGATGTACACCCACAGCTGCATATACAAAATCATATCTATGTGCCAGATCAAGGGAGTTCCTTGTAGTCTCAAGGTTAGCCCCAACGTTGACTATACAACCTATTCCGGCATCCTTCATAGACGCAAGAAGCGCCTCTCTGTCTTCATCAAAAGCCTCATCATCATAATGGGCATGTGTATCAAAAATCATATTATCCTCCAAATTACCATATATAAAATACCACAAAATCCGCACAAATCACAGTATTTATGTGGGATGAATTCGCCCTTTGGAAGATTAAAAATGACTATTACAGATATTCTCAGTCCAAAAATATGGAAACTATCAAAAAATTATTCATCTCCAAAGCCTTGTAATTACTGGCTTTTATAAAAAACTAATAAAAAAATTAAAATTTTTTCAAAAAAGTGCTTGCAATCTCCTTCTGAGCGTAGTATAGTATCACTTGTCGTTAAGACATGGCACCGCCACTAAATAATAAAAATGCGCTGCTAGCTCAGTTGGTAGAGCACCTGACTCTTAATCAGGTTGTCCAGGGTTCGAGACCCTGGCAGCGCACGCCGAGTACTGTTTTCGTAGGTATATCCTATGGGGATGGTACTTTCTTTTTGCGCGTAAATAGAGCCATGCAAAAAGAGATACATGCATTCGCCGTGGGAGCTTGCTCACTAAGGTGAATGTATGTATCTCTTTTTATACGGCGAAGCCGCGACAACGAGGAAGTCTGCTTTTTAGACTTCCGAGTCTGTCGGCATGGCGGAATAGTGGGTATCACCCCACTCAATTCGCCCTAATATCAATCCCCCAGCAAAACGGCGCAATTCCATCACCCCACGTATACACCAGATAGTACTTTCCATCCGACACATCCGCATCTATCGTGTCATCAAATCCAAAGTTTCTCTCAATTTCCTCCAGATTCTGGCTCTCCTGCTTCTGTACCAGAAGATCATACTTCCCTTTTCTATACGCACTGTAATGCTCTTCTATATCTTCAATCGACAGATCAGAATGAAGCAAAACCGCACCGTAATACTGCATTTTATTGCCATTTCCGTTCAGATTTCCCGCCAGATAAAACGTCTCAGAGATTTCCGTCTGCTCCGGAAGCGGTAAATTTTTAATCCTGTTCATATCTTGCTTTGCAGCAAAATCGTTCATTAATGGCGGGATAAAGATATTAACTACAAATAACGCAATTAAGCCTATACATATTACTATAAATACTACGATGCTCCTGCTTTTTTTCATTATCCATTTGCCTCTTCAAAATGTTTACGGGGATTCATCACCCATAAAAATTCTTAATCTCATCCGGATGCGCCGAAAGGAACTCTATTACATTCTCCGCAGTAACATCACTGACATTCTCACCAATCCAATCAGTAATAGTTTCCATGCCATAGTCTCCGTAGCTGAAATTACCCCATCCATCAACATAGCCGCTAAGAAGTACAGCAACCGCATCGCCGCCTCGTGACATGATAACGATCATATCCTCTGCTCCATCTTTGTCCACATCACAGATTGCAATATCATCCACACTGTCAAACTCAGCAGAATCCCCAACATTTCTTCTGGGGTATACTGTCTGAACAACTGCATTATCTTTGATAATCTCAATATTAGGTCCAAGACCTGTATATTTTACTCCGCAGAAGGTGGTCTCTCCGCTATCAGTCACAGGAGCCGCAATGATCTTATCTGCTCCTTTTTCCCACAGTTCGCGGTTTGCGGCAAACAGATACTGATCAGGTGAATCCGCTCTTTGGATCATCGTTAAGCATCTTTCATTGTCATGCATACCATCATTTACGACAACCTGCACCGTATCACCATTTTTAACGCCTTCTGTACAGGTTACCTGGCTATAATTTGTATCACTTACCTGATGAAAAAGAATGTCAGAATCTTCTACATATGTATATCTCACCAAAGATACATCAAAATTCTTAATCCCCGTCTTGGCTTCCACAAAGTCTCTGACATCCTGTCCTGAAAGGGCTACGAGATCATATTCAACAGAGTCAAAAAACTCATCTGCCTCAAGATAAGCATCCAGATCTTCCTGTGAATACTCGCAGTTCTCAATACCGGCTCCGTTATAAAGCACAGATGCCCAGTTTATCTTGTCCGGCGATTCATATGACACAGTGGCAAAACCATTATTATCCCGCTGGTTTAAATATGACTGGAAAAAACTGAGCTCATCTTCCGTAAGCTTTTCTCCATCCATAAGCTTAAAGCCTTCATGCTCAGGTTCTGCTTCCGATGCGTCTGCTATAACCGTTTCCTGCTCCTGAAGCGGCTCGGAACTGCCTTCTTCAGAATTATCCATTGTCACATCAATAAGGTCTGTAATGACATTTCCGGTATCACCATTATCTGCATTATCCTGCGCTCTATCTGCAGTATTTATGCCGTTACATCCTGTCATGATCATAGACATTGCCATCACTCCGGCAACGGCCGTTACAAATCTCTTTTTCATAATATCTCCTCTGTTACTCTTTATCTATCACCATTAGTTCCGGTTCCTTGTACCGGAGATGCCTCCAGGTTGTTGGAATATGAGGTCTTGCCCTCTCGATCCATCTCAATAACTCCGCTGACTTCCTTCCTGAACTCATCCATAGAATTGAAGGTGCGGCTCTTAACCTGCTGTCCCCTATTTCCCTCAATGGTCTTAATGGTTACCGTTCCATCCGGATTCTGCACTACACTGCTGATAAATCCCACATGTCCTGATTTATCATTTGGATTGTTCGGATAGTTTCGTTTATAAAAAATATCACCCGGTTTAGGAACATAATTGGCGGTTTCAGCTTTGCTGAAATCCCTATAAAGGCCCTTCTCATCTGCATCTACCATCATGTCATAAGTTACTGCTGTGGGCTTAAGCGTTGTATCTCCTGACATGAACAGACACCAGGAAACAAAGGATGCACACCAGGGCTGGTTATCAGAACCCGTATATAATCCAAAGGGAGTCTTATTTCCCCATTGGCCTTGATCATTCTTGCCCTCAGTAAATCCATTCTGAGCAATAGCCCACTCCAGCCAGTCATCTTTATGTACAACTCGCTTTGAACCATCAAGATCCAACGGATCCTCATTACCATATTGGCCGCTTAATTTTTCATATACTTTTTTCTGCTCATCGGTAAGCTCGGTCGGCTCAGGTGTTGCATTTCCTCCGTTTTGAGGATCGTTGTTATTCCCGCCAGTGCCACCGGGAGCTGTACCACCACCGCCATCATTGATTACAACCGTAAATGGGCGGCTAATTGATGCCGCTATATTACTCTCTGCGTCTTTATACGCAGCAACGATCCTCTTCTGTCCATCACTCAGCTTCTCCAATTTGACGCTGTGTGATCTGATATTCTGAGATACCATCTCCAGAGAGGGCTTTATATCCCAAAGGCTTGAATCCAGTTCAGAAATAATTGTGTCTACTTCCTTGGCCAATCCATCCAAATGCACCGATGCCTGACTCATCTGATCTGCTGCCTGTAAAACAGAATCCGGCTTAATACTGAACTTTGTTCCCATACATATTTCCTCCATTTAATACGATCATGTTGCCTAAACTATAACAGATATGGCAGGAAAATGTTGTTTTTCTGACAAATGGTATCTGAAATCGGACGAATTGCATTATTTGGTTTTAATGAACATTCCGATTCCGCCGGCGATCGCTCCGCCCACAACCATGGCAAAAGCCTCTATCGCAGCCTTACCCTGCTGCTCATCCGTCGGATTCACCTCCAGAGATCCTGTATAAAGGTACATTACTCCGGTCAGTATCAGTATCACTGCCGTAATCAACAATCCAAACTTCACTATCTTCAGAACAGTATTCATCTTTGCCTCCATTATCCACAAAATTGTTCTAGCACTTACATAATATCATGGACACCGGTAGCAGACATTACTTCGCTTATTAATCCCACCAGAAATACCATATCTTAGATACTTCAAGGCTTGCTGCCACTTCACTTATAGTACCGGTTCTCGTTCCCTGATCTACTCTGTCGGGGCAAAATGCATAATGCTCTTTAGCAAGTTCCAATGCATCACCGGCGCTTACGCACTCAAGTACTGACATTTCCATGATTTCGTGGGTAATAGTAACAGGAACCGCACCATACTTTTCAAACCAGTATTTGCAAACGGATACCATCTTATCCGGGTTAGGGCACTCATTCCATCCGCCAAAAGGAAGGTAGGCAACAACCTCCCAGGGATTGGTTGTGGGCACTTCAAAAATTATTGTCTCTAACGTGTCAGGTGCTCCGAATTCCATAAAAGCGGTCACATGATTTATTGCATCCGGCTCATCATCAAATTCGCCGACGTACTCTTCTTCTGACATCGAGGTGTCATCCAGCATTTCCTCATAGCACTCATGAAGAAATTTCTTGCCTTCTTCAGAAGAGGCTCCGCGAATCGTATCCTCAAAAGAGTATTCCTCGTCCTCAAAAATTTCCCAGTACTCTTCCAGCGTTTCGTCAACAGGAACAATAACCGGAGTGAATCCTTTCTCTTTTCCCTCGCGAAGCTTCTCTTCGTACCTCTTCATTATGTCTGAGTGGTTGCTTCCTTCAGGAAATACCTCATAGGGAAATTTACACTTTTCCACCATCTCACGAGCTGTATCGCTCATAGCCTGAGGCTGATCTCCATTATTTGAGCCGCGCTTAAAAAAATCGATTATCATCTGTCATCCTCCTTGCAATACCTTTTTCCGTAATTGTGTTTCCTCACACAGTTTGCCTAAATTATATAGTTGGACTGCGCAGCGCTCAATAATTCATAGGATGAATTAAAGACCTGTATTTTCCGCTCTTTTCAAAAAAAGTTACCACCTACCTTAAGTAAGTGGTAACTTATATCAATTCTCATATCAGATAGAAGCCGCAATCATCGGTTGTATAGGACTTAACTTTATTTCCAAAAAGATCAGCAATCTCATAGGATACCTCTCCAGCCCGTACCTTCTGCCAGGAAGCCTTGACCCTTGAGGCGTAATCACCCGGAAGTACGCACTCATCATGGGATGCGTAGATGGTGTCATATTCGTCCTCCAAAGCAATGAGCTTATCGAGAGATGCTTCATATAGATCAGGCTCTCTTTTGTCCCCAAACATGTAGATATGGCCCTTCTGCACAGAATCTCCGGCGATGAGGACGTGATTATTCACATCTAGAATTGCAACGCTACCTGCAGTGTGCCCCGGAATATGTATTATCCTAAGAGGTCTTCTGCCAAGGTCTATCACGTCACCATCTGCAATTGCATGCAGTTTGGTTCCCGGATATCTGTTACACACATCGCATTTGACATAGTCATCGGGGTGTAAATAGATCTCGGAAAAAGCGCTTGTTCCTGAGGTATGATCCCCATCTCCGTGAGTGTTAAGAAGCATCAAAGGTTTGTCCGTAAGAGTAGCTGCCTGCTCCGCAGCATCCGGGCAATTCATTCCGCTGTCGATAAGAACTGCTTTTTCCTCACCGACCAGAAGAAAGAATCTTACAAAGCCGTCCTCAAAACTCCAGGTATTCTCATTAAGCTGTATAACGTCTGCCATAAATTTTGCCCCCAATTCTTTTTTCTATATGTTGATTTCATTGTTTCATCATTTTTGCATCAGCTCAGAACCGTGGTCCTTAAGCCATTTGCGCTTTTCCTTATAATCAGGAAGAACGCTCTCCACTAAAGCCCAGAACCTGTCTGAATGGTTCATTTCCTTTCGATGGCAAAGCTCATGAACTATCACGTAATCAACCACATCATCCGGCGCACGCATAAGCAAACAGTTAAAATTAAGATTTCCCTGCCCTGAGCAACTTCCCCAGCGGCTCTTTTGCATCCTTATGGTAATGCGGTTGTAGTCAACGCCAAGGACCTTGGCGTATCTATCTACCTTTGGAGGAATAACTCTTTTTGCCCTGGTTGTAAGGAGCTTGATATCCTGTGGTGTCAACAACTGGCCCTGTGGCTGGTTCTCCTGCCTCTCCTGCATCTTCCGAAGGCTCTTATCGATCCAATCCGCCTTCTCCCCTATAAACCCATTTATCTCCTTCTCAGGCATTTTCATAGGAGCTCTTACGATAACCCGCAGATCCCTCGTCACCTCTATAGCTAATGATTTTCTATTACTTCTTATTAACTCTATTTTGTCCATACCTGAATTATATCAAACTGCAAGAATAAAGTTGCAACCTTCTTGAATCCCATTCTATTTCAAACGATCTATCACCTTCTTTTCAACTTGCTTTATATCTAACGGCACCAATTCTGATTCCATAGAAAACAATAATGTTTCTCCTATTACAAGTCCGCTCTTTTCATATGCGTGTAGTCACCCCCGCAACGCAACACGCAGAAACACCAGCTTCGTTCATACGCATGTTGTTGCCCGCGCTCGCACCAATAATTTCTTAGGAATCAGTGTGATCAGACAAATATGACCACAAAGTGATTATCTAGAATAATAAGAAACAAAGAGAATATACTCCTATTCCACTTATAAATCAAGGCTATTGTCCCTTTAAGGCATCAAAAAAACAGTGTATCGGATCATTTCCGATACACTGCCTATTCATCGCAACCTTTATTTCAACATATAACGCTGTTGCCCAAATCTCATCCCTGCGCCTTCTCAGGATTCTCAAGCATCTCCTGCATTGTGTGCCATCCAAGCACCGCACACTTAACTCTGGCGGGCATGTGGGCCACATCCTGAAGGGCTGCTGCCTCATCAAGTTCCTCAAGGCTAGCTTCGTCTGTAACTTCGCCCTTGATCATGCCCATAAAGGTGCCGGCAAGCTTGATCGCATCTTCCTTGGTTCTACCGATGACCTGATCAGCCATCATATCAACAGATGCCTGGGAAATAGCACAACCGCTGCCTTCATACATGGCATCTGCTATCTTGCCGTCAACAATCTTGAGTGAAAGGGTAATATCATCGCCGCAGCTGGGATTGACGCCCCTAAGCACCAGGTCCGGTGCCTCCATCTTGCCCTTGTGAACAGGGTGAAGATTGTGCTCATTAACTATTTCTCTGTATAACTGCTTAAGCTCCATATCCCATGACCTCTCTTACTCCGGAGAGCTTTTCCAGGAATCTCTCCACTTCTTCCTCAGTATTGTAGAAATACAAGCTGGCTCTTGCTGTGGAGCCTGCTCCGATAAACTGCATAAGAGGCTGTGCACAGTGATGTCCTGCTCTTACACATACATGGTCATCGTTAAGCACTGAAGAGATATCGTGAGGATGAACGCCGTCCATGGTAAAAGTCACGATTCCGCAATGCTTGGTGTAATCCTTTGATCCATATATTTTAATATAAGGCATCTTGGCCATGCCGTCCATAAGGAGCTTTGTCAGTTTGCGCTCTTTTTCTTCGATATAATCAAATCCAACTTCTCTGATATAGTCGATTGCCGCTGCAAGTCCCACTGCATCTCCTGCGTTAACGGTTCCTGCCTCAAACTTGTGAGGAAGCTCTGCGTAGGTAGCGTCGGTTCTTGTTACGTACTCAATCATCTCTCCACCGGTCAAAAAAGGATTCATCTTCTCGAGAAGTGCTTTTTTGCCGTAAAGAGCTCCGATTCCCATGGGAGCCATCATCTTGTGTCCGGAGAAAGCGAAGAAATCTACGCCCAGCTCTTTGACATTAACTGCCATGTGAGGTGTTGACTGTGCTCCGTCGCAAAGGACTACTGCGCCCTTGCTGTGGGCATACTCTGCGATCTCGGCAACGGGGTTGGTGATTCCCATTACGTTGGAAACATGGCCTATAGCCACGATCTTGGTCTTGTCTGTGATCTTGGAGGTGTACTCCTCCTCCGAAATAACGCCCTCCTCGTCAGGCTCAAGGAAAACCAGGGTAGCGCCCTTCTTCTTTGCAACCATCTGCCAGGGAAGGAGGTTGCTGTGATGCTCCATTACTGTGACAACGATCTCATCACCCTCATTTACGTTGTCCATTCCGTAGGAATAGGCCACAAGGTTAATGGATTCTGTTGTATTTCTGGTGAAAATGATCTCTTCCGACTTAACTCCGCCAAGGAAATCAGCCACTTTGCTTCTGGCGCTCTCGTAGGCGTCTGTTGCAGCTACGCTCCAGTCATACAGGCCTCTTAAGGGGTTGGCGTTGGCTGTTTTGTAAAAATCTGAAACCGCCTCCAAAACCTGTCTGGGACGCTGTGATGTGGCAGCGTTGTCGAAATATATATAATCACCTGAATTAAGGATGTCAAAATCCTGCCTGAAATCTCGCATGGTGCTTCACCTTTTCTTTTTATATTAATGAAATGTAACTATGATATACGAATTGCTCCATGACTATCGTCATTCTCGCAATTCTACAAATATTCGGAAACCGCTAATTTACTACGTAAATTGCTAATTCCTCATATTTGTTTGGGCCATAAAGTCAAGATGCTTAACATGCCAGCATGTACGCATTTATGACTTTTGGCACCTATATCATAGTATATTTTGAATGTAATACTGAACTCTCTGCATAAGAGCGGGATCGGGAATGGTCCTTGCAACACTCTCAAGTCTTGCTCTGATCATGATCCTCTTGGCCTCTTCCTCATCAATGCCTCTTGACTGCATGTAGAAAAGAAGATCCTCACCCAGCTGTCCGATTGTGGCGCCGTGGCGTCCGTCTACGTCCTCTTCCTGACAGAGGATAACGGGCATTGAGCGGTTCACAACGTCGGGAGAAAGAAGGAGTGCATCCTCCTGCTCATCACCGGCTGAACCTGAGCTGCCGTTCTTGAAATCAATGGTTCCTCTGAAGGTCTTCTTGGCCTCATCAAGAAGAACGCCCTTGAACTGCATGGAAGCATTGGTCTTCTTGCCTCTGTGGTCGGAGACATAGTTGATATCGAGCTTCTCATCTCCGCGGCAAAGGTATCCCATATTTGAGAAAAGCTCTGCCTCTTTTTCCGCAAGGTTGATATAACTTCCTGTCCAAACCTTGCTAGCTCCAAGCTCGAGAGTTGTTATGTTGATGGCGCCCTGTGTAAAGCAGGCTCCGCCGATATCATCAAAATGAGTAAAGTTTCTGCCAAGGAGCTGTGCCTTAACCAGGTTGATCTTGGCTCCGTCCTCTGCAAGAAGTCTTGTGCTGACTCCAAGGAAGCCCTCAGCGTCTGCTTCTGAGTTGTAATCCATGATTACGGTAATCTCGGAATCTCTCATGGCATGGATGACCTGGCCTGTGAGAACGCCCTGTCCCTTATCCATGTTAAAGTTAAGGATCACGGGTTCATTTGCCTTGACGCCCTCTTCTACTGTATAGACGTCAACCATGGCTCCTACGGACTCCATGAGATTATCCACATCTGCACCCATTCCGGTTCTTACAGCCTGGGAGGCATCTCTTGCGGAGGTGTCGCCGTTGGGAACTCCGGGAACGCCTGTGGATACCAGGATTCTCTCACTGTTTTGTCTAAAGAGCTCGCCTGCCTCGGTAAAGGATACCCTTTTTACGCTGACACCCTGTGGAATGGATGCTGCCTCGGGGCTGACAAGCTTATCAATATTTATATCGGATCCGGTGATGGCACTGTCGTTTACGTGTAAAAAATTGTAGGTAAGAACCGGCAGTACGTTAACCTTCATATTCAAGTCTTTTTTCATATCAGTACCTTACATGTTTCCGCTCATCTCTAATTTGATGAGGTTATTCATCTCAACCGCATACTCAAGAGGAAGCTCCTTGGATACAGGGTTGGCAAAGCCGCTAACGATCATTGCCTTGGCGTCCTCTTCGCTGATACCGCGGCTCATGAGATAGAAAATAGCTTCGTCGCTGATCCTTCCGATCTTAGCCTCGTGTCCTACGTCAGCATCGTCTGTGCGAATGTCCATTCCGGGGATTGTGTCCGCTCTGGAGATGGAGTCAAGCATAAGGGAATCACAGGATACGGATGCCTTAGCTTTTTTGGCCGTGCTGTTAATAACTACACTGCTGCGGTAGGTTCCGATTCCGCCGTCCTTGGAGATGGACTTGGTGGAAATAAAGGATGAGGTGCGCTGTCCCTGGTGAACTACCTTGGCTCCGGTATCAAGGTTCTGACCCTTGCCGGCAAAGGTGATTCCGGTAAATTCCATCTGGGACTCGTCGCCCTTAAGTATTGTCATAGGATACAGGTAAGAAGTGTGGGAACCAAAGGATCCAGAAACCCACTCCATTCTTCCGCCTTCCTCTACGATGGCTCTCTTGGTGTTGAGGTTGTACATATTCTTGGACCAGTTCTCAATGGTTGAGTAACGAAGTCTCGCATTCTTGCCTACATAGAGCTCAACACAGCCTGCATGAAGGTTGGCAACGTTGTACTTGGGAGCAGAACAGCCTTCGATGAAGTGAAGATCTGCACCTTCGTCTACTATAATAAGTGTGTGCTCGAACTGACCGGCTCCGGCCGCATTAAGTCTGAAATAGGACTGCAGCGGAATGTCCACCTTAACTCCCTTGGGAACATATACGAAGGATCCGCCTGACCATACTGCGCCGTGAAGCGCTGCAAATTTATGGTCTGTGGGAGGCACCAGCTTCATGAAGTGGGACTTTATCATATCTGCATAAGGTCCTCTCATGGCGCTCTCAAGGTCTGTGTAGATGACGCCCTGGGCTGCCACTTCATCTTTTACATTGTGGTACACGAGCTCGGAATCGTACTGAGCACCTACGCCTGCAAGAGACTCACGCTCTGCCTGGGGAATACCCAGCTTCTCGAAGGTGTTCTTGATGTCCTCGGGAACTTCTTCCCAGCTGCCCTTCATGTCGGACTTGTGTCTAACATAGGAAGAGATCTTGTCCATATCAAGGCCGTCGATATCGGGGCCCCAATCAGGAATCTTAAGGTCGTGGTAGATACCAAGGCACTTAAGTCTAAAGTTCCTCATCCACTCTGGGTCATTCTTCTCCTCTGAAACCTTGAGAACGGTCTCCTCTGTGAGACCTTCCTTCATGCGGTAGAAGTCCTGCTCGTTCTCTATATCTTTAAAATCGTATAAGCTGTGGTCGATATCGGCCACTATCTGCTTGTTATCGCTCATATCAATCCTCGTCTGTTAAAAATCTCTCGAATCCGTTAGCATTGATCTCGTCCACAAGAGTTCCGTCGCCGGTGTGCACGATCTTACCCTTGACCAAAACGTGTGTGTAATCCACGTGAAGGGATTCAAGGATCTTGGTGCTGTGAGTGATGATAAGAAGGGCTCCGTCCTTCTTTTTCTGATATTCCTCGATGCCCTTGGATACGGTTCTGACTGCGTCTACGTCAAGACCTGAGTCTGTCTCGTCGAGAATTGCGAACTTGGGATTCAGCATAAGAAGCTGAAGGATCTCCGCCTTTTTCTTCTCACCGCCGGAGAAACCTACGTTAAGGTCTCTGTCTGCATAGGACTCGTCCATGGAAAGAAGCTCCATAGCAGCCTTCAGTGACTTCTG
The DNA here is from genome assembly GCF_000420845.1 of Butyrivibrio sp. AE3009. GTDB lineage: Bacteria > Bacillota > Clostridia > Lachnospirales > Lachnospiraceae > Butyrivibrio. Next base: position 38,022 of record NZ_ATVS01000004.1, read on the forward strand.
GAAAGCCATGAGCTTGACGGGAGCGCCTGTCTGGGCATGATATGAATTTCTTATGAAGCTGGAAAGTGAGATTCCGGGAACCTCATAAGGATTCTGGAAGGAAAGGAACATTCCGGCCTTGGCTCTCTTATCGGCAGCGCTGGCTGTGATGTCCTCACCGTCAAAAATGATATTACCTCCGGTCACGTTGTAATGGGGGTTGCCCATAAGTGTGAAGCCAAGAGTGGACTTGCCGGCACCGTTGGGTCCCATAAGTACGTGGGTCTCGCCGGGCTTGATGTCCAGATTGATGTTATGAAGTATAGGAAGTTCGTTGTCGATTGAAACCGATAAATCCTTTACCTGCAAAAGAGACTGTTCTGACATGATCTGTTTCCTTTCCGAAAAATACATAATATATATTGAAGTGTAGTTGCTGTCTAAATTTTTCACATATCCTACTACATTGGTAGGAATTATCTTAACACCCACAAAGACTGTTGTCAAATGCAGAAAAATAAAAGTTTGCAACAGCAATCCCTAGTTTAACATAAAAGTGCTTGACATACCACTTAAAGTTAAGTAATATATATTCTTGTCAGTACCGTGCGGGTGTAGTTCAATGGTAGAACACTAGCCTTCCAAGCTAGATACGTGGGTTCGATTCCCATCACCCGCTCTACAACAAGGATAGTCATGAGCTATCCTGTTTTTTTGCAAAAATTCTAAATGCGAATGGTTCGCATTTGCATTTATGCCAGGGTCAGAAAGTCTTGCGCGGAGCAATCCGTGGCATAACTATACCTACACCAAGGAGATAATTATGGAATTACTTATCGACATTGTAAAAGACGGCGTCATCGACTCCGTTAAGATACTACCCTTCCTTTTTATTACATATCTAATTATGGAATATCTGGAGCACAAAACCCAGGATTTCACCCAGGACATTGTCCAGAAGACCGAGCACTTCGGTCCTCTCTGGGGCGGTCTTATCGGAATCTTCCCTCAGTGCGGCTTCTCTGCAGCAGCTTCCAATCTCTATGCAGGAAGAGTCATAACTCTGGGAACACTGATCGCCATATATCTGTCAACTTCAGATGAGATGATCCCGCTTTTCATATCTGAGCAGTTTCCTGTGAGAACCATGATCAAGATTCTGGCTGTGAAGGCTGTGATCGGTATTATCGCAGGCTTTGTTATCGATGCAGTGGTTCACTACTACCACAAGATCAAGGGCAGATCCCTTAACGATCCCGTCAACATTGAAGCTCTCTGTGAAAAAGAGCACTGCCGCTGCGAGGAAGATGACCACGAGGGGCCTCTTGGAATCGTTAAGTCTGCATTTGTTCATACGATGCACATTTTCCTGTTCGTGCTTGTACTTTCATTAATACTTAATGCTGCTATCGAGCTGATCGGCTCAGAGAACCTTTCAGCAATGCTCAAGACAAGCCCTGTGATCAGCCATATCCTGGCTGGAATCATCGGACTTATCCCGAACTGCGCAGCTTCAGTTATCATCTCTACTCTGTATCTTGATCAGATGATCACCTTCGGTACTATGATGAGCGGACTGCTGGTGGGAGCCGGAATCGGACTGCTGGTGCTGTTCAGAGTAAATGACGACAAGAAACAGAATATCAACATTACTATATTGTTATTTGTTGTTGGTACTGTAGTTGGACTTTTGCTGGACTTGATAGGAATTAAATTATAAGGATACATCAAAGAACCGTCCCCTTTGACTCACAACCGCCCAAAAACCGGAGGAAATATGAACTGCAAGATACATCACGAGCACTATGATGAAATAATAGATAAGTTCTGGCCTGAGGGCTTTAAGAAGACCAAGCAGAGAATCGACATCTTCAAGATCCTTCATGCCTCTGAGACACCGCTGTCAGCGGCTGAGATATACAATCAGCTTCTGGCTGACACATCGAAGGAGCAATATGCTTTTTCAACCATTTACAGAACGCTCCTGGCCTTCGAAAAAGCAGGAATCGTAACCAAAAGTGTCCTCTCCACTGAGGACAATGCAATCTACGAACTTTCCCTTGGCACCCACAAGCACTATGCAATATGCCTGTCCTGCCATAAAAAGTTCCCTATACAGGCCTGCCCTATGCATATAATATCGGAGGAGGTTAACCAGACCCTCCCTGATTTTCGCATCACAGGCCACCAGTTGGAAGTCTACGGCTATTGCAGAGACTGCCAGTAATTATTATAGGTGCCAGGTCAAGATGTTTTCACTTATACCCATCTGTATACCGTATCTATGGTCTTTTCATCCTTCATCTTAAGGACAAAGTTGCCACGGAGCAGCTTATCTTCGCCGTTTTCACGGAATCTAACAAAGAAATGTGATGTCAGGTATCCATCATAAAATCTGGCATCTGCGATGTTTACACTGACAAGCTCTAAGGGCCCGGTAGCTACCACGTCATTGTCTGCAACAGCCTTTTCAATGATAGTCCTGGTCTCAGTAAAATAGGAATCTACAGCCTCTGTAATCCTTTGTACATCCTCTTCGCCGCCCATATCCACTGATGTTACAGGCTTCAAATCTTCAAGGATATGCCTTATTACAGGCTGATCCTTAGCACCGTAGCGTAAATCTCCCGCCTGGATCATGGCATTTATCATAAGTGCCCCGGTATAATATCCGCATATTCTAATAGGGAAATAATACTCCGGCTTCACCATTTTTTCCCTCATATAATCCGTAAGGACCTTGGCTTCCTTGCCATCAAGCTGCTCAAGCACCTGCCATTCAACGTAGTTCGCAGAGCCCTCGATTGCTTCTATAGAGCACTCATAGCCAAACTCATAAGGAAACTTTTCACTACGATATTTCCTGCAGGCAAGAAGCTCCTCATACTTTTCTCTGTCAAAATGGTCTAATAACCCCAGCAGGAGCCTGCTCTCACGAAGCTTCAAGCTCAGGTTTTCCGCGCTGTATTTGTACTTGAACGGAGCCTCTCTCTCATCCGCCCAGCAGTCCCAGCCCTCTTTTTCCTGAAAGGCATGGAACATCTCGTGTATGATAAACGATGCAAAAACGGATGGAGGCAATTCCTCTTGCACATTCCAAATCGCGATATTCTCGCCCTGATATTCAATAGCAGTATTGGCACAAAACTCTATGGTCTTCTCAACATACCTTCCATCAAAAAAACATTTCTCATCGTCATAAATAGCAAACTTAAGAGGAATAAAACCTTCCCACAGCGTAGAAAAATCCACCTTTGCAATCTCTTGCGCCACGCTATAATACAGCTTCTCTAAATCTATCTTCCCCATATCAGCAGTCCTCCCCCATTTTTCTGCCAAGCAGCCAAAAGTGGTTTTGCCCATCCTCAGAAAAATCCATGGCACACCTGATCTGACGGCTCTTTCCCTCATTTTGGGCCATTAGCATGCTAAGAATGATGTTGGCAAAGGCTGTGTGATTGGATTTTTTAGAGGAAAGCTTGAATAAAAGGGCATATGCCCTTCCATTCTCCAGTTCAGCGAACTCCTCATAGAAATCTCTGACATTGCTCCAACCATGCTTTTCATACACAACTTCAAATCCCGGATAATCCTGAACCGCTGACGGAGCCTTGCTTTCCTCATCCATCCAGTCCAGATGTTCATCTTTACCGGCTCGTTCAATCATGTAATCAAAGAAAGAATCAACACTATCAACCGTCTTTTGATAGTCCTCTTTTGACAATCCAAACTCGTCCCTTGGATCATATTCCTCCATGCGGCTTTTGATCTCCGCGCGTAATTCTTCTATTCGTTCTTTCATCTGGGTCATTTCATGCTGATATGACCTGCGAATTTCTTTTATTTTCTGCAGCTTATCCTCAAGCTCCTGTATCTTGGTGCCAAAAGCCTCCGCGATAGTTTCATCGTCCGCATCAAGATACTCTCTGATTTCTTCAATGGTGAAGCCTGCAGTCTGCAAGTTCTTGATCTTTACAAAATCAAGAGCCTGTTTTTCCTCATAATACCGATACCCTGTCCACTCATCTACCTTAACCGGTTTCAGCAGATTCATACGGTCATAATATCGCAGCGTCTGAGGGTTACAGCCACACAGACAGGCAAATTCCTTAATTGTCATACCGCATTTCTCCTTTCTGAATCCGTTATATCATTGCAGTAAAGTGTAAGGTCAATCATGAAAAATCTTTTTCATAAAAAATTCTTATACGCTGCGGCCTCTATATCCAATACCATTGAAGCCTTTGAAAAATGGCCCTTCACTAACTATATCATCTCGAATTGCTATCTGATACTACATTCTGTTAAGATTATCCTCGTACGAAAAAAATATATGGAGGCACATATACAATGCTAGAATTAGTTACACCGACACTGAAAGATATGTGGTTCAGAGAAAGCCTTATGGCTGATGAAGAGACCATGTCATACAATCACGCCTGGGGCGGGACTATCCCTTTTCCCAAGGAAAGATGGGCCGGATGGTATGACTGCTGGATCGTTAATCACGAAAACAAAAGATTCTATAGATATCTGAAAGATGAAAACGGATTCGTTGGCGAAATTGCCTATCACTACGATTCCGAGTATGATGGCTACGTTGCGGACGTAATCATCTTCTCAAAATACAGAGGAAAAGGCTATGGCACACAGGGCCTGGAACTCCTTTGCTCCGCAGCAAAAGAAAACGGAATTACCGTGCTGTACGACGACATCGCCATCGACAACACCGCCATCAGCCTCTTCCTAAAACACGGCTTCTATGAAGACTATAGAACCGAAGAAAAGATAGTATTGAAAAAAGAATTGGGGATATAAAAATCCCCAATTCTAAAAATTCCCAATTCTTTATTGGGATATCTCTTCAAAGTCCCTGAGAACATTTGAGGTATATACCTTAGCTGTATCATTGTATTTAGCTACCATTGCAGCACTATCACCTGCAGGTGATTTCTTAAGAGTTTCTATGAAAACTGCATTATAATTCCTGCAGCATTCCAGCACCTGATAGTTATCTTCGCTGTCCAGAACGTTCTTCTCACCTCTGTCCACATTAAGGATCACATACGGATAGTTAAAGGATACCGCTTCATTAATAAGCTCACCGGCACAGGTTACATCAAATTCAACATAATCGATCTTCGCATCATCTTTTTTGTCCGCCCCATTGCACGCCACCAAAAGCATGCAGGCTACCGCAGCAACCACTGCGCATCTCCTAAAACTCATATATTTTAGAAACCTACTCCTTTTTTTCCGCCATTATATCACAAGGAATTTTAAAAAGATGATTTTCTGACGAATGACACCTGAAATTGAATGAATGACATATTTTACCCTGTCAAATCATTTTGGAAGGGAATCTTTTGACTATTACGATGCACAGGGAGCAAATTTAATGAATCGAAGATTTTTATTCCTATGATGCACAGGGAGCAATTTCCCGGCGGGTTTCTTCCTTGGTGAAAGTGCTGGAAAAATGCGCAGTTCTTGTACGACGACATGATTTTCAAGACGAGAGGGCGAAGGAATGACGACTGTCCACGAATAGGCATGAGTACGAGTCATTCCTTTGTCAGCAAGTCTATGAAAATCAGGAGGCGCACGAAAACAAGCTTTTTTACAGTGCTTTTGCCAAGGAAGAAACCTGCCGGGAAATTGCTCCCGTCCTCACAGCCAAAAACTCCGCCAGGAAATTGCTCCCGGCATTGAAAGCATCAAAAAACCCCCGCCACATATGTGACAGGGGTCGTAAATATGTACTGACTAAAGCAATTGATTTTCACTGGTTAGTAGTTACCTGATGTTAGAATCTAATTGAATTAGTTGTTTGCTGACTCTGATGTAGCCTCAGATGCTGCCTCAACAGCCTCCTCAGTTGTAGCTTCCTCAGCAGAAGCGTCCTCAGTAGCTTCCTCTACAGAAGCGTCCTCAGCAGAAGCATCCTCAGTTGCCTCCTCAACAGTAGCCTCAGATGCTGCCTCAACAGCCTCCTCAACAACTGCCTCTACAGTAGCAGCCTCAACTGCCTCTTCTACAGTAGCCTCAACAGCTGTCTCCTCAACAGTTGTCTCCTCTACAGCTGCCTCTCCGCAACCAGCAAGAACTGCTGCAGAAAGTGTAAGAACTGAAAGTAATGTTACGATATTCTTTTTCATAATATATAATCTCCTCTTTGTATACTGCTACCTCAGATCAGAATACTGTGCCACCCGGTGACACACAGTCTGAAGTAGTCAATTGCTTCAGTACAAAATTAGATTATATACTTATGATTTTGAATTGTCATGAATCAACTTGTGCAATTTAGATTAACCAATCAGCAATTTGTTGTGCATATTGCACAATTAAAATTCATCAAGAATCAGCCGGAAACGCCACTGGATGCTGAATCTGCGGCATCTTCAGAGGCTGAACTTCCCTCTGCTCCTTCATCCGAATTTTTCGTTTCCTCTTCCTTTACATAAGAGCCAAGCTGCGCCTCTGCCTCTCCTGTTTCAGTGTTCATCTTGAGAGTTAAGGAGGTTCCGTCGGCGCCTATGCCGGCAAGGCCTTCAAGAGGCATAGCATACTCTTTGCCATTCTCATCGGAAGCTACCAGCTCCCAGGCACTTGAATCTGCGTGAACCTGCAGCATGACTCCCATAAGAGTATATCCATCAGTCAGAACAACGCCGTCTCCAAGAAGGTTATCTGACAATGTATCTGTGGTAACATCATGGAGCTTAAGACTTGTGATATTAACTCCCATCTTATTAAGAACATAGCACTCAACCTCAAGATGCTTGGCGGCCTCTGTCCTCTCTGCCTCCTCGCTGTCGTAGGTCTTGTCCATAACTCCGACAATTGCCTCATATTCGGTAATAAGAGTCCTTATAGTCGGAAGATATTCATCGATCTTCTTGTCGCTCATCTTGGTAAAGTCAACGGTCAGCGTCTCTTCAACCTGAGCTGAGAGCTCATCGAGCTTACCTCTGTTGGACTCCTCGGTGAGATCCAGGTACTTCTGCTCAGCGCGGCCTCTGTATTCAACCAGTGTATTTCTGGCGTTATTGGCTTCGGCCAGCTTCTCGTCGGAGGGCTTGCAGGCAACCAGCATAAGGCCTGTGAGGATCATGACTAAAAGGGTTCTGATTTTTTTCTTATTCATTATATTTATCCTATCTCTGTAAGTATTGATGCGTCACTGCACATTATAACACTTAAGAGAGAAAATCACATCTATAGGCTCGCAGGCCCCTCAGACACAGCACTTATAAATCTCCATCCGGGCCGTAATAATAATAGTCCATGATAAGTCCAACGACCTGAGTGTAGTTGACCTTGCCCTCCAGCACGCCGTTGACCTTGAGGTTGGTGTCGATAAAAACGTCTGCTGCCTTCTTGACGGTCTCGGTCTTGATCACCGCTTTTTTCTCAACTTCCTTCCACTCCTCCTCGGTGACGAACTGGTTGTCATACTTAACCCTGTCGGAGATCTTCACGTGGGAATTGTACACGCTTTTGTCCACAGCACGGTAAAAATCGTTGTTGATATAATTAAGAACTCCCAGATATCCACTGTACTGGAACACGATGTCATCGGATCTGATGCAGGCAAGGAATCCAAAGAAGTTGGCCTCGTCCTCGTAGATATATCCTTGGGTGTGAGCCAGCTCATGGCACATGGTAAAGGGCTTGTTCATGATCGACATCTTGGAATTGATATTGGCTTCCATGGAAAAAGGGAAGTAGTAGCCCTGCATGTACTGCTGACACATGAACTCGCTGAAGTACAGCTCCTTGGGAGTTCCAAAGTACCCGTCAAATCTCTTGTAATCCTTGGAAAGGTTTCTCATGGCCGCTCTGGCAGTCTCTGTCATATCCCCTTCGTAGACCACATTTCCCTTCTCGTCACGGGGCATCTGCTTACTTAGTTCATTGCACTTTTTTACCATATAGTCCCTAAGATCTGCCAGCTGCTGAAGATCGTACTCCTCAGAAGGTGAATAGGTTGGAACCTTGGTGCAGTGATAGAGGACAAAGCAGTTAAGGCTCATGACTACGCAGGTGATGGCAAGAAGGATTGGCGTAACATGGTAAAAAAAGTCCGACATGCGATCCAGTACCTTTTTAACCTTGGTCAGCTTGGACTCTTCATTGTCTTTTTTATCTGAAATAAGCCTGAATACTATAAGGAAAACTGTGTGAAGCAGAATAAAGACCACTGTAACCACAACGTAGATTACCACTGCAACAAGAAGCCACTCACCAAAAGAAAATGGTAACAAGCTCGTAAGTCTGCTGTATACAGATGTGATCTTCGGGAAAATGTTGTCGGTGTAGAAGTCAGAAAAAGTCGCACTCTTCCATGCGACCAGATTGAATATTACAGAAAAAATAAGTGCTATAACAACAGGAAATGAAAATGCCTTCTTCGTTTTCATGTCCGTAACCCCCAGTGCCCCAGATATGAATATATTTTACCTCGAAATTATGTCCTCAAAATGTCCAAAACGAAGCAAATTGTTCATATTTTATACATATATTAGAACAATTTTAGGTTAGCTTAAGGTTAACCATGTTAGAATTATAATAGAATCCGCTGATCTTTTATGAATATGAAGGAATACATACATGAAATTACTACTTGCAGATGACGAAAAAGAATTATCAAACGCACTGGTTGCGATACTTAAACACAGCAATTACACCGTGGATGCGGTATACAACGGAACCGACGCATTGGACTATGCCCTTACCGGCGACTACGACGGCATCATTCTGGACATCATGATGCCCGGTATGGATGGAATGGAAGTCCTTAAGAACCTGAGATCCAAAGGTATCTCCACGCCGGTCCTCTTCCTCACAGCCAAGACAGAAGTGGACGACAGGATAAAAGGGCTGGATCTTGGAGCCGACGACTATCTGCCCAAGCCCTTTGACATGGGAGAACTCCTTGCAAGGGTCCGTGCCATGTTGAGAAGGAAAGAAGAATACGCTCCCTCCAATCTGACCTGCGGAAACCTCTCACTGGACAGAGTATCCTTCGAGCTGACAACCCCTGGCCATGACCCGATTCGACTTTCCAACAGGGAATTCCAGATGATGGAAATGCTGATGACAGGCCCCGGAAGAATAATCTCCGTGGATTCCTTCATGGACCGTATCTGGTCAGATGGCGAAGCCGACGTAAATGTGGTATGGGTATACATCTCCAACCTCAGGAAAAAACTGGCTTCTCTGGAAGCCACCTGTGAGCTCAAAGCCTCAAGAGGCCTTGGCTATTCAATAAACGAGGTTAAATAATGGAAGCTGAAAACAGTATGGTAAAAAAGCTGCGGAGAAAATTCGTCAAGACCGCAATGCTATCACTCCTTGTGATCATCGTTATCATGATTGCATTTATCAATCTGGTGAATGTACACAGGCTTGTTTCTGATGCGGACAATCTCCTGGTCATGCTGACAGACAATGACGGAGAATTTCCGGACATGCGCATCATAATTGAAGGTCAGGGGCAGTCGGGGGGATTTCCCGATGACCCGGAAGAAGACAGGAAGAATCCCGGTGGAATTGGAAAGGGCCCCAAAAATCCGAGCTCTAATGATCCAAACGCCTTTTTTACCCTTGAAAAGCTTAACGACAACAGATCCCGTGAAATGCCCTACCGGACCAGATATTTCTATGTGAAGTTCGATGAGTCAGGTGAGATTACAACCACCAACACTCAGCATATCGCGGTGATAGATGAAGAGACTGCACAGAGCTATGCACAGGCTGTTTACGAGAACAAGGACAACAAGGGATTCTATCACACCTACAGATATCAGCAGCTGATAGCCCCGGACGGCAATAGCATCATCGTTTTTACCGACCTTAGTACCGCTCTGGTGGATGCTTATACGTTGCTGTTCCAGTCGCTCCTTATAGGACTTATTGCCCTGATTGCCATGTTTATCCTGGTATATCTCTTCTCGGGAAAAGCGGTGGCTCCTGTGGTTGAGTCCCTCGAGAAGCAGAAGCGCTTTATCACTGATGCAGGTCATGAACTGAAGACACCGCTGGCTGTTATCTCAGCAAATGTGGATGTTCTGGAGCTTGAAGCGGGAAAGAGCGAATGGACCGGAAGTATCCGCAATCAGATAAAGAGAATGAATTCACTGGTCAAAAATATGCTGACACTCTCAAGGATGGACGAAGATGTGATGCATGTAGTCTACTCCGATTTTGACATGAGCAGTGCCGTAAAAGAGACCGCCGAGAGCTTTGTTCCCATAGCAGAAGCCGGCGAGAAAAATTTCAGGATGGATATAGAGGAAGAGATTCATATTACCGGAGACAAAAATGCAATCAACCAGCTGACTTCTCTCCTTCTTGATAACGCCATGAAATACTCCTCCGAAAAGGGCAGCGTTCATATCCTTCTGTCCAGAGCTAAAAATATCGTGCTGGAGGTTTCCAACACCTGCGACAGTATTCCTTCGGGAAATCTTGATAAGCTTTTTGACAGATTCTACAGAGCAGATTCCTCAAGAAGCAGAGAAAGCGGAGGCTTCGGAATAGGCCTGTCTGTAGCCAGAGCCATAGCTATCTCCCACGGTGGTACCATCGAAGCCTTGAAGGACGGCGACAGGATCATAAGGTTCGTGGTAACCCTGCCGAAGCAGCTTCCCAAGAATCTGCTGGCAAGAAATGCTAAGTGATTATCTGTAAATTTAATTAATCATTAAAAAAGTATAAACTCTCGCACAAGTTTATACTTTTTTTAGATATAAATTTCGTATAATCGTCCGAAAATACGCATTATTACTGAACTTCTATGATATAATTAATAAATCACAATTTAACTTAATTATATTACTGACTGGAGGGATGCGTATGTACAAAAGCGGGGACAAAGTTATTATTCTTGATTACAACCAGAAACCTCTCGTTCCACAAGTAGTTGCAGAGATTGAGGATGTGATCGCAGAAGACCGAGTAAGACTCAAACTTCCTGACAACGCTTGTTGTCTTGAGTTTGTTGATCGTTTTGAAAAGATTGATGAAGAAACCTATGAAAAGTATCTCCACGCTGTGCATGAGCGCGAAAAGGAGCTTCCTGTAGACCTTCAGCTGGACATCAGGAAATTCGCTTCCAAGCATCCGCGCCGCAGAAAAGACGAGATCATTAAGATGTTCGATCAGGACAAGCGCTATGTTTCAGTGCTTAACGCTTACACAGGCCGTGTTAATATGTACGGCGAAGAGAACATCAACGACCGCTTCCTTTTTGAGTACAAGGAAGCGCTGTACGGAATTGTTGAAACAAGAACCTTCTTCCATGAGCTTGATGAATCCATCAAGGTTCCGGATTTAGTATAACTAATACAAGTGCCTGTCCCCATCAGCAGCAGGGAACAGGCACCTTTTTATTATCTTCTACTATCTGCAATTATCTTAATCCCGATTCCTATACATACGAAAAGATACGGTGTTGAAGTTGTCTGAGAGAATGACACAAGGCTGTTGAGGAAATAGGCTGCAATGGGAAGTGCAAAGACTATAGCGGAGCCTTCGAAGCCATTGGCATTATCAGAATCACTCTTATGACCTTCGGCTACCCACATAAGTCCGAGCACACTGCTGACTATAAGCCCCAGATAGGCTGCTGCTCCAACAAATCCCGTTTGAATAAGTACTGTAAGAAGTTCGCAGTGGGCATTGGTAAGTCTTGATCCGTCAAAAGCTTCGTAAACCGCATGGCTTAAATCTTTGTCTGATCTGATGAAAGTAAAATAGCAGTCCTGGCCCACACCGATAAGCTTCTGTAAAAAGGACTCCTTGGAAAAAGCCTCTGCGGAAAGTCTCCAGATAATTCCTCTTCCGTTTCCGAAATCATCGCTCAGGTTATTGGCAAGAAACAGAAGTGCCACTACGCCTGTAGCAACCACAAGTCCCCAGAGAATCATACGATAAGCATCCTTATAAAAGGGTACTTTGATCTCATCAAACAGACAGCCGAGCCTGTATATACAGACCGCTGCAGCTACAAGAATCAATCCCACATGCTTTGCGCAGGAGGTGATGAGAAGGCTCGCTTCATAGGTGTAGCTGTTCTGAAAAGCCAGGAACAATAGGCCTGCTATCTCCATACCTATTCCCAGGATTGCAATTTGCAGAAGAAATTTTTTGCAATTCTCTCTGTCTCTGAAGCCGTTAAATGCAAGGAGAGCCATAACCGCTGTCACGATCAAAAGCGCGCTCTCGCTTCCCTGGAGGAAAAGTGTGGCAAATCCAACAATCTCATATACTGCGCAGGCAAAGAAGCCCTTGGAAAATCTTTTTTCCCTGTAACAGAGTCCTGCCCCTATTGGCACAAATATGGATAAATAGCCGGTGTACCAGTTGATGTTTCCGAGAGTTGCGAGGAAGGAATTGTTCCTGCCGTTAACAGCAAGGGGATAGATTCCGAATCTGTTGATGATTCCAAGAAGGAACATAAGAAACGGGACAATGAGGCATAGAGCTGCGATGTAGCCTTCTATTTTTTTCTTTGGGATAAAGCCGTATTTCGAGATAAAAAGAGCAATTATCGCGGCAAATCCCCAGGTCATAAAGCCGGTTCGCCAGCCGTCGAGGCCGAAGAAGGCGATTTTTTTGTCCATGGAAAAGGCAAGGGATAGGAGGGAGGTTAAGATGAAGGCAAGGAGGAAAGCTCGTGGCTTGAAAAAAGAAAGTGTGTCCGTTTTGCTCAAGTGAACCGAAGCATTGCCATTTGGCTTTTTTAGTTTGCTTGCCACTGACATGGTAAGTAATGCCACTATATTTACGATAAGGAAGCTACTTGCAATCCAAAGAGAGGCGATGCCCTTGGCTTCGCCCAGCTTGTAATAGCCGTCTCGCATGTATAGTGGCAAAATTACGCACAATATTATTATGTATACTGCCTGTATAAAGTTCATTTATTTTCCCGCTAGTATCCCACACCCTTATATCAATTACAACTTTAGTATTCCGCGAATCTGCAGATTATCGGGTTTAATTTCGAAGGTTGTCCGCTTGCCTGTCTTTGGGTGGTCACAGACAAACTTATGACAGACAAGGCAAACGTCCTTCACATTCTGCTCTTTTGAAAATGCGATAGATTCATCACTTCCGTATTTCTGATCTCCGAGGAGCGGATAGCCCAGGTAGGAGAGCTGCGCTCTGATCTGGTGATAGCGGCCGGTGAGGAGCTTAACTTCAAGTAAAGTAACCGGTTTCTCACCAATAAATGATCTGGCGATAACCTTGTAATCAAGCTCGGCGTTCTTGATACCAAGAGTCATAATAGGTATTTTCTCTCCGGACTTAAGCGTCACTGAATAGTCCTCCAGAGATGCTGCTTCTTTATCGGAGAGAACAACTGCTCTAAGATTATGGTCATCCCGGGCCATGTTGTTTTGAAGATGCCCTTCATCTCCCGGAATGTCGCCGTAGCAAAGGGCATAGTAATACTTATCAGTGGTCTTGTCCTTAATCTGCCCGGAAAGGCTGGTAGCTGCTGCCTTGGTCTTAGCCAGCACAAGAACACCTTCTACAGGCTGGTCAAGGCGGTTGACGGTGGCTACATAGGGCAAGCCCCGGTCTTTGCCTCCGGCTTCCCTATGTTTCCTGGCCAGATAGTTTCTGACATTACTTACCACATCCATGGTGCCGACTCTTGCCCCTTCTGTGGCAACGCCGGCAGGCTTGTGGCAGGCTATTATGTGATGATCTTCATAAATATACTTAATTTCTCTCATAAGAATATTTTACCATTTGTATATCACTTTACAGGCTGAAATTTCGCTTTCACATGAATTTTCCCTTTGCTGCCTTTAACGATAGTCGTTGTGGTTCCCTTAACAGTAACTGTGACAGTTGAAGGAGCGGTTACTTCCCAGCCTGTGAACTTATAACCCTTTTTCTTGGGGACAGGAAGCTTGACAGCCTTGTCAGAATTATAGGAATTTACAGGGCCGGCAAGGGTTCCGCCGCTTAAGTCATAGGTTATTCTGTAAGTTGAAGTTTAGTAATTGAGTTCCTATAGGCGTCCCAGGGTGCGCCATGAATGCTGTAGTCAGGCATGGATCCGCTACCCTTAATGGTAAGAGTTCCGCCGTTATAATCCCAGCTCATGTTGGGAGTAACATCTCCGCCAAGAAGCTGCGCTTCGCCGTCTAATGTGTCATCACCGATTTCTTCAGCAATGGATGTGCTTGTTTCTTCGGTGTAAGTTTCTACGTCATTGGCGCTTACATCATAAGAGGCTACTTCTGATGCCTCATCCGACACATCATCTGACGTATCTTCCGATTCCTCTATGGCGATGATTTCCTCATCTTCGAACACTGTTACATTTTCATCCTCGGAATCTGTTATGGTCTCGTCTTCTGAAACCGTCACATTTTCCTCTTCAAGGGTTGAGATTCCGGAGCTTGAATTATCTGCCGCCATGCTGACAAAACCGCTCTGCGCTACCAGATTCACTGCCAGCACAAGACCGAGGCTCCTGTAGAACATACTTTTTTTCATACTGCCTTAATCCTCCGCGTTTATTTCTCTCTCCCAAAGAAAAATTCTAAAGCCCGCAGAGCATTATTTCAACTGCAAAATAAAAGTGCCTGTCACCGAAAACGATGACAGACACTGAAGCTGCGATATTTCATTATACTTTGAAGCGATATCCAACGCCCCAGATTGTCTCAATATACTGAGGATTGGAGGTATCATACTCAATCTTCTCACGGATCTTCTTGATATGAACCGTTACGGTTGCGATATCACCGATGGAATCCATGTTCCAGATCTTACGGAACAGCTCCTCCTTGGTAAATACGTGATTGGGATTCTCTGCAAGGAAAGTAAGAAGATCGAACTCCTTGGTTGTGAAGCTCTTCTCCTGATCATCCACGTATACTCTTCTTGCGGTCTTGTCGATCTTGAGGCCTCTGATCTCTACAAAATCATTGGACTCATGACCTGAACCAACAAGTCTTGAGTATCTTGCCATGTGAGCCTTAACTCTGGCCACAAGTTCTGAAGGGCTGAAGGGCTTGGTGATATAATCATCGGCGCCAAGGCCCAATCCTCTTATTTTGTCGATGTCGTCCTTCTTGGCTGAAACCATGAGGATCGGTACATCCTTCTTTTCTCTGATGTGCTTACATACTTCAAAGCCATCCATTCCCGGAAGCATAAGGTCAAGAATTACAAGATCAAAGTCCTCTGCAAGAGCGGTTTCAAGACCTGCGTCTCCGGTGTTCTCAATTTTTACCTCAAAGTCACTAAGCTCAAGGTAATCCTTCTCAAGGTCAGCAATCGCCTCTTCGTCCTCAACAATAAGAATTTTGCTCATACACTAATCTTTACCTTTCTGTAGTTTTTTATGTATCCTGGTCTACTGTTACGGCCTCTGTTTCAGCCTCTGAACTGTCCGCATACTCAACGAACTTACGAAGCACGAAGTGCATGCAGGTTCCTTCTCCTTCATGGCTTGTAGCCCATATGTAGCCGCCATGATCTTCAATGATCTTTTTAACTATTGATAGTCCTATACCGCTGCCACCCTGCTTGGAATTTCTGGAAGCATCCGTTCTGTAGAATCGGTCGAAAATATTGGGAATATCTTTCTGGGCGATTCCCTTTCCGTTGTCCTCCAGCTCCACTCTGATGGAATCCAGCTCATCAAGGATCCTGATGTCGATCTGACCGCTGCCGTCATCTCGATTGAGGTACTTGACGCTGTTGCTGACGATATTGTTGACTACCCTCTTTATCTGCTCGGGATCCGCAACGATCTGTGTATCCGGAGTAGTAAGGTTCGAATAATTCAGCTCAATCTGTTTGCTCTCAAGATCTGCACCGATCTCTTCGATACAGTCTCCAAAGTAGTCAGCCACGTTGAGCTTGACGAAATTGTAAGGGATACGGTTGTTATCAATGCTGGAATACAGTGTAAGCTCATTAATAAGGTTGTTCATGTCGTTGGCCTTGCTATTAATGATCTTAATGTATTTCATCTGCTTCTCGGGGTTGTCGGCAACGCCCTCGATAAGTCCCTGGGAATATCCCTTGATTGCAGTGATAGGAGTCTTCAGATCATGGGAAATATTACTGATAAGCTCCTTGTTCTGCTTCTCTCTTTCTATTTTTTCCTCCGCGGATTCCTTAAGACGAAGTCTCATGTCCTCATAGTTGCGGTACATGGCTCCAATCTCGCCTTTTTCCTTGACGTCCGTCGGAAGCATATAGTCGAAATTGCCGTCCTTGATGTGCTGCATGGCCACGTTGAGCTCGTCAATTGGTTTGAAAAAGCTCCTTCCAATCCACATGGTCAGCAAAATGCTGGTAAGCAGCAGGATCAGAATGATGGCTATACTCATATATATTATTACCTGGGTGGTAAGCGCCGTGCGCAGCCCGGAAACAATATACAGAGAGCCTTCCTCTCCCGTGGTAAAGTGGAAATCGATCTGTCTTACAAGCCGTCTTGAGGATGTGTAGTAGATCCCGTTAACATTGGTGCCGTATCCGGGCAATTCCTTAAGTACGTCTCTGGCCCGCTCGTAGTTATCTACGTAGTAGACTGCATCCCCTTTTTTAACAATTATAAAAGCATATCTTTTTTCAACTCTGCTGTTTATCTCGCTAAGATAAGTGGTATTCTCAAGTACATAAGGATCAACCAAAAGTGCCAGTGCAATTTCTTTGGTGACCTCCTCCGTCATTTCGGAAAAGGCTCCTCCCGGATCAGAGAGCATTCCGTAGTCCAGGTTGGTGGGATAACCTACGGTCTGCTGCTTCCCTACCAAATAACTTCCCAATACAAGGTACGTTCCAACTGCCAGTATAATCGGT
Organism: Butyrivibrio sp. AE3009; assembly: GCF_000420845.1. GTDB lineage: Bacteria > Bacillota > Clostridia > Lachnospirales > Lachnospiraceae > Butyrivibrio. Next base: position 54,849 of record NZ_ATVS01000004.1, read on the forward strand.
ATTATTACAACCGCGATTGATGTGATCAAGAGTTTAGTACGAAAACGCATAGTGCCCCCTACATCTAATCTAAGTATAACATAAAAAAAGTACGGTTGTTAATTTTGAGTTTATAATTATCAAAATTTTGAATAAAAATTATTAACATAGTTGAATTATCGATAACTTTTCTTAAGTAATATTTAATGTCTAAGCGCTTGATATGTGATTTAGAGTTTGATAAACTTTTATCGAATGTGGAATCAGTCAGTTCACAGCCAAATAGGAGGATTCATAAAATGATCAATTGGAACAATTTTGATACTCTTGGTTCTGTAAATGAACTTAAGAGCGCAAAGAAGGTCAACCTTCAGGAAGTGATGGAAGGAGCCGGCGGCGCAGAACGTGTTAAGAAGTACTCTGTACCCATGGCTGCAGGTCTTAATTACAACTATGCAGCAAAAGAGGTTGATGATGCGGTTTTGGGTTCACTTGTAAAACTCGCAGAGGAAGCTCAGCTTGCAGAGAAGTTTGAGGCTCTCTACAACGGCGAAGTTATAAATACCGGCGAGAAGCGCCTTGTTCTTCACCAGCTCACAAGAGGACAGCTCGGAAATGATGTTGTTGCAGACGGTATTAACAAGCGCGAGTTTTATGTTAAGGAACAGCAGAGAATTGCTGATTTTGCAAAAAAGGTTCATAACGGTGAGATCACAAACGCTAAGGGTGAGAAGTTCACAACCGTTGTACAGATCGGTATCGGCGGATCAGACCTTGGTCCCAGAGCTATGTATCTTGCTCTTGAAAACTGGGCTAAGAGAACCGGCAACTTCAAGATGGAAGCCAAGTTCATCAGCAACGTAGATCCCGACGATGCTTCCGCAGTACTTGCCAGCGTTGACGTTGCTCATTCAATCTTCATCCTGGTTTCCAAATCAGGAACAACTCTTGAGACTCTTACAAATGAGTCCTTCGTAACAGATGCTCTTAAGAAGGCAGGCCTTGAGCAGAACAAGCACATGATTGCCGTAACTTCTGAGACATCACCTCTTGCTAAGAGTGATAACTACCTTGAAGCTTTCTTCATGGATGACTATATCGGAGGAAGATATTCTTCCACATCAGGCGTTGGCGGAGCAGTTCTGTCACTGGCCTTTGGTCCCGAAGTATTCGCTAAGTTCCTTGATGGCGCAGCAGCACAGGACAAGCTTGCAGCAGAAAAAGATGTTCTCAAGAACCCTGCAATGCTGGATGCACTTATCGGTGTATATGAGAGAAACATTCTTGGCTACGGCAGCACAGCAGTGCTTCCTTACTCACAGGCTCTTTCACGTTTCCCTGCTCACCTTCAGCAGCTTGACATGGAGTCCAACGGTAAGAGCGTTAACAGATTCGGAGAGCCCGTTAATTACGTTACAGGTCCCATCATCTTCGGTGAGCCCGGAACCAACGGACAGCACTCCTTCTATCAGCTCCTTCACCAGGGAACAGATATTATTCCTCTTCAGTTCATTGGCTTTAAGAACAGTCAGTGCCAGAACGATGTAACAATTCAGGACAGCACCAGCCAGCAGAAGCTCTGCGCTAACGTAGCTGCTCAGATCGTTGCTTTCGCATGTGGCAAAAAAGACGATAACAAGAATAAGAATTTCGAAGGCGGAAGACCTTCAAGCATCATCATCGGTGATGAGCTTACACCTGAGGCTCTTGGTGCTCTTCTGTCACACTTCGAGAACAAGGTTATGTTCCAGGGCTTTGTATGGAACATCAACAGCTTCGATCAGGAAGGTGTTCAGCTTGGTAAGGTTCTTGCCAAGAAGGTTCTCGCCCACGAGACAGACGGTGCTCTTGCTGAGTACAGTAAGCTCCTTAATATCTGATATGTGATTTATTGAATCCGGAATAGCAAACAGCCGGTGGCAAATAACTTGCCACCGGCTATTTTAATACAATATTAATTTAGTCTATCAGGGACTTAAGAAGTTCAAGCGTAGCTGCGGCGCAGTCCCTTGCTGCCTTAGCCTCGAATTCCGGATAATCCTTGATCTCGCTTCCATCTGCCTTGTCTGAGATGGCGCGGATAATAAGAAATGGAATGTTGTTCAAAAAGCATGCCTGAGCAATGCCGGTTCCTTCCATCTCGCAGCACATTCCGTCAAAATCAGCTATGATAGCGTCCTTAACTGCCTTGTCACAGATGAACTGATCACCGCTGCAGACTCTTCCTTCGAAGACCTGCTGATCCGTAACTACTGTCTCAATAGCCTTTTTTGCAGCAGCTCTGAGTGTCTTATCTGCCTCAAAGGTCTGTACTCCCAGCTGAGGGATCTCACCCTTCTTGTATCCAAAAACAGTTGCATCAACGTCGTGATATACAGCATCTGTAGAGAGTACGATGTCTCCGATGTTGATCTTAGCATCAAGAGAGCCTGCTGCCCCGGTGTTGATAACGTGGGTAACGCCGAAGGTATCCACAAGAATCTGAACGCAGATTCCGGCATTAACCTTACAGATTCCGCTTCTTACAACAACTGCCTCGGTGCCTCCGATCGTTCCTTCGAAGAACTCCATAGAGGCCTTCTTAACGATATTTTTGATCTCCATGTTCTTCTTGAGGGTCTCAACCTCAACTTCCATAGCTCCGATTATTCCTATTTTCATTGGCATTCTCCTATATGATGATGTAGGTGTCAAAATTATCCTGTTAATTATAATCCATTTTGATACGGTTATTCTACCTAAAAGGATTAAAGAATCTGTTTCCGTCCGCAAAAGTGATGATCATTGTCGCAATACAGAACAAAGTGATAAAAGATATCACATACAGATCGATACTAGTCAACGGCCGTTTGCTGTACCAGGTCCTCTTAGGCTTTTTCCCAAAGCCCCTAAGTTCCATGGCGTTACTTACAACTTCTATTTTCTCCATGCTGGAGAAGATCAGAGGAAAAATTATCAGCGAGGTGTTTTTGATTCTTTTAAGAAGACTCCCCTTGGCGCTCATTTCAATTCCTCTGGCCTGCTGGGCATTTTTAATCCTGGTGTACTCGTCCTGAACATCGGGAATGTAGCGCAGGGCTATCTCGACGGAATAGGCTATGGAATAGGGAACTCCCACGCCGTTAAGGGATGAGGCAAGTTCACTGGGATCGGTGGTTGTAAGGAATACGAATACCGAGGGGATTACAGTGAAATACTTGATACATACGTTGAATTCGTAAAAAAGCTGCTCTTTGGTCAGATAGTAATTGCCGAAGAGATGACAGATTGCAGTTCTGCTGTCATAGATCTCACACCCCTGGTAAGGCGCAAAAAAGAAGATTGCCACAAGGTTCAGAGTCATGAAGATCATAATGGCAATAAATACGCTGCTCACCTGTTTCCATTTTATGTCAGCGACATAATATACACCTGCGCCTATAAGTAGCATCACCACAAGTATCCGGGTCTCAAAAGTCATGGCGCCGGCAAAGCACCACAGGATAAGGAAAAGAAGCTTGGTGAAGCCGCTTAATCTGTGTACGAAGGTATTCTTTTTTTCATAGGATAGGATCCTTGCCATGTATTATTTTACCTCTATAGCTCCTCTTTCTCGTTTCTCATGTTCTATGAAGGTGGCTGCAAAATCTCCGGGGTCGTCAATGCCGCATTTGACCGCAAGGTCATAGAGCGAAGTTCTCTTAAGATAAGCCCTGTCACAGACTTCGTCATTAGTTAGAACGTCCCAGGGTCTTCCGTCCATAAGGAGCTCACCGTCTGCCAGAACCAGCGTCCTGTCTGTATATTCCAGCATCAGGTGCATGTCATGGGTGATCATCAATATGGTGACTCCAAGCTGATTCCTTAAGTCCTTCAGGAACTCCATGATCTCCGTGTAGTGGGCATAATCCTGACCGGCGGTTGGCTCGTCAAGGATTATGAGATCAGGGTCCATAACAAGGATTGAAGCGATGGAGACTCTCTTTTTCTGGCCGAAGGATAATGCGGAGACAGGCCAGTTCCTATATGGATAGAGGCCGCAGATCCTAAGGACTTCGTAGACCCTCTCCTTAATCTCATTCTCGGGAACGCCTCTCACCGTGAGGCCCAGTGCAACTTCCTCATAGATCATCGGTCGGCTTATCATCTGATTGGGGCTCTGCATGCAGTAGCCGATTATCTCGCCCCTCTCTTTTATTGACAGATCAGACAGATCCCGGCCTTTCCAGGAAATAACTCCCTCATCAGGTCTTAAGAAGCCGCATATAAGTGATGCAATGGTGGATTTGCCGGCACCGTTTTTACCCACAAGAGCTACCATCTCACCGGAATGAATGTCAAAGCTTACGTCCTTAATTATCTGTCTGGTGTCGTTATAGCTGAATTGTAGATGGGACAGAGATAAAAGAGTATCGCCTTTTTCCTGTTCCTTATTCTTATCCGCTTGGTGATACCATTCCTTTACCTTGTCCTTGTGAGCGGAAAGGTCCATGGTATCAATACTCGAGGGGCCGTCCTCAGGTGATATCTGTGCCCCTGCTGCCTTGAGAGCTGCTATGTAGAGCGGCTCCCTGATCCCGTGACTTTTAAGGATGTCGCTGCTAAGGAGTTTATCCGGTGTCTTGTCGGCGATGATCATGCCATCGTCCATAAGGACTATTCTGTCAACTTTCCTGTACAGAACATCCTCCAGGCGGTGCTCAATTATTATTACGGTCAGGTCCTCTTTTTGCATCAGCTCGTCTATTAGAGCAATGGTGCGCTTGCCTGTGGCCGGATCCAGATTGGCCAGGGGCTCATCAAAAAGAAGGATCTTCACGTCACATGTCATGACTCCGCCAAGGGATACGCGCTGTTTCTGGCCACCTGAGAGGGCTCCCGGCGCACTTCCAAGGAACTCTGTCAGCTCAAGCTTTCCTGCTACCTCGCTGACTTTTTGAACCATCTCTTCCTTTGGTGTGCACTCGTTCTCAAGGGCGAAAGCCAGGTCCTCTCCCACAGTAAGGGCAATAAACTGTCCGTCTGTATCCTGCAGAACGGTCCCCACTCTTTTGGACATGCCAAAAACTCCGAGCTGACGGGGCTCTCCCCCACAAACCCGGAGTACGCCGCTCATGTCCCCCGCATAGGAGCAGGGAATCAGAGCGTTAAGGCAGTGTGCCAATGTTGATTTCCCGGAGCCTGACTGTCCTGCGATAAGGACCTTCTCTCCGGGAAATATTTTCAGGTTGATGTTCTTTAGCGTCGGTTGCTGCTGAGACTTGTATTTAAAAGTCACATCAGCAAACTCGATGATTGGCTCATGTTTACCCAATCCGTCAATCCTCCGCCTTAAGGCCCGACTGTCTTCCTGCGATCTTGGAGTAAGCCACAAGAAGCACTGTTCCAAGGAATCCGATGACAACTATATTAAGGACAAAAGCAACTGTGCCCTGAGCAAATACCTTGTTGGCAGGTTCAGAATAAACAAGGATGTCAAGGAGTGGTGCCATAACGCACCAGGCAATCGCGTTACCGATTATCTGAATCACATTGAACAAAATGACATTACGTGTTACCGCAAATCCGCCTTCTCTTACTTCGAACTGTTTGGCAAAAAGTCCCAGGCAAAGGCCCACAACAGCTTCAGGAAATACCCAGCTCCACCATACGGAGGAATAATAGATGGCATCTCCCAGTGCATGGCCGAGGATTCCGATCACAGCTCCGACAATAGGGCCAAAGGCCGCTGAGAAGAACGCCAGCACAGCCATTCTGGGCTGAAGGAAGGTGTTCGGAATTAAAAACACCGGAATCTGCACAGTCGTAAGTACTACAAAAAGTGCGGTTCCAATACCCATGGCAACAATTTCTCTGATCCCTAACTTGAATTTCATACACTTATCTCCTTTATGATAGATTGGTGCGGTATTTACCTGCTGCACAGATTAATTATAATGCATATAAACGTAACAAAAAAGAGAAGTTACCCATATTTAGAGCAACTTCTCTGAATTTTCGTTATATTTTCCGGTGGATCATTCCGGATAATTAAGGTGCTTGTCATCGATGTTATAAAGGGTATTGTCGAGATACCTTTTTGCCAGGAAATTGGCCATACCAAGATTCATATCAAGGTAGTTGCCGCAGTCTCTGGGACTTGCTCCGGGAACCTCTCCCTTAAAATCTCTGATAAACTCGTACATCCTTGTGATAAGAGGTACGATGTCCTTGGAATCAAGGTCTCCTGCAAGAACTACATAAAAACCGGTTCTGCAGCCCATAGGTCCGAAATAGATGGTTCTGTCCTTGTACTCATCATCGTTTCGAAGGAAGGTGGCACCAAGGTGCTCCATTGTATGCACCTCTGCGGTGTTCATGACAGGCTCCTTATTGGGTGCAGTCATTCTAAGATCGAAGGTTGTGATGGTCTCTGCTCCAACCTTATCTTTTCTTGAAACGTAGATGCCCGGTTCGAGGTCTAAGTGATTCACTGTAAAGCTGGCTATTTTTTCCATTATGTTCTCTTCCTTTAATCTTTATTGGACTCATGGAAAACTTCATATGAATCACGAAGATACCCTTTGATATTGTCGTAATCCCTGTTTGCGATGGCTGTATAAAGCGTATCCACAAGGAAAAGCTGGGCAAATCTGGAGCTGGTGATTCCGCTCTTTTTATCGATCTCGGGAGATGTGGCAAAAAGAACGTGATCGCAGCCGGTGGTAAGTGCGTTGTTTCCAAGCTTGGTAACAGCGATGGTTGCTGCATTTCTCTCTTTTGCAATCTTGAAAAGAGACATTATCTCGGCATTCTTGGCATTGTCACTAAAGAAAATGGCCACATCGTCGCTGCAGATCTGGGAAACAGTCATGAGATTCATATGCTGGTCCTGGTTAAATACAACATTATAATGGATTCTCAGCAATTTGCAATAGAGGTCATAGGCTGCCACGCCGGCTGTACCTACGCCAAAGACCTGAATCTGCTTGGCTGCAACGATCTTGGTAACCGCATCGGAAAAGGTTCCTGCATCAAACAATCTGTAGGTGGTCTGCACTGCCTGAACGCTGGTAGCGCAGATATTGTCAGCAATTGACTGAAGGGAGGTGTATTCGTTTACATCCTTGAAGGCGATCTTGGGACCCTTGTCAGCCTGTGCAAGGGAGGTGTTTGCCTCTGCATAATAGGCATTCTTAAGGTCCTTCAGGCCGCTGTAGCCAATGGCCTGAGCAAATCTCGTCCAGGCAGCCTGAGTGGTGCCGGAGAGTCTCGCCAGTTCTTTTATCGGATATTGGAAAAGATCGTCTTTCCTCTCCAAAACATAATCCGCAACCAGTCTTTCGGAACTTGGGAGCGTATTGTAACAGCTTTTGATCTTTTCACTAACTATATTCATAGTACTTAGCCTCCACCTCATAAATATTAAGGTTATACTTTACTATTTTTAGTATATATCAAAATTTCATTCAAAAACGAAATAAAATTGCAAACTTTTTATAAGGAAATATTAAACTTTTATAAACACGTGACATAGATGAATATTTATGCTATATTTGATTTTAGGAATGATTACTGATTTTGTGTATGAGATGATTTTTTCAAATTACCAGGAGGTGATACATGGCGCTGAAATACAGTAAGCAGAGAGCTATGATCAAAGATTTCCTGCAGGATCGAAAGGACCATCCCACAGCTGAAGTAGTCTATAACAGTATCCGCGAGATTTATCCCAAGATAAGCCTTGGAACGGTCTACCGCAATCTTGTGCTCCTATCCGATATAGGAGAGATCGCAAGATTCAGAGTGGGCGATGGCTATGAGCATTTTGACTGGGATGTAAGGAATCACAATCACTTTATCTGTAACTGTTGCAAGCAGATAACGGACATTGAAATGGATGACATCAGCGAGAGGATCGATGAGGTGGCAGGCAAGACTTTTCCGGGAAAGATCGAAGGGCATAAGATCTATTTCTACGGTATTTGCGAAAAATGTCTTGAGCAAAACAGGTAATGTTTATACGAAACAGGTGTGCAGCAAATGCACTTTTTGCGCAGAGCGCAAGAAAGGAGACACAATATGAAATGGGTATGTCAGGTATGTGGTTATGTTCATGAGGGAGATCAGCCCCCGGAGGCTTGTCCTGTATGTAAGGCTCCTGCAGAGAAGTTTACTAAGCAGGAAGGCGATAAGGTATGGGCTTGCGAACATGTTGTTGGTGTAGCTTCTACTGCTCCCGAGGAAATAAAGAATGGCCTCAGAGAAATGTTTAACGGTGAGTGTACCGAAGTTGGTATGTACCTTGCAATGTCAAGAGTAGCTATCCGCGAGGGATATCCCGAAATTGGTGCATTCTTTGAGAAGGCTGCATGGGAAGAGGCTGAACATGCTGCTCATTTTGCAGAGCTTTTAGGTGAAGTTATCACAGATTCCACCAAGAAGAATCTGGAGCTTCGTGCAGATGCAGAGTATGGCGCTACTCAGGGCCGTGCTGATCTTGCCAAGAAGGCAAAAGCTCTTGATCTCGATGCAATCCATGACGCTGTTCATGAAATCGGACGCGATGAGGCTCGCCACGGCAAAGCCTTCGCAGGACTTCTCGCCCGTTACTTCAAGTGATTGTATGGCTACCAGGTAGTCGGTGGTGATTATTAGGACGCCCATCTCGGCGGGTCTGTGGCGATATTTGGAAAACTTATCTCACGGTGCTAAACGCTTCTGTGAGATAAGTTTTCCAAATATCACCGCAGATCCGCCGAGATGGGCTGTTTTATTGCTACCACTACCTATGGGGGATTCATAGTGGCAATCACTTTCAGTTGTCGAATCCGTCTTCAATCTGGGGGTGGGAATGAATCATAGTTCCAGACAATTTAAGTTATAAGATATAGTGATGATTTGGTGAGAAAGCGGATAAAAAAACAGCCCCGACTCGAATCAGGGCTGCGGAAAGTTTAGATTATTCTGTTACTGTGTTTTCTGTAACAATAACTTTCTTATGAGGTGTCTCAAGGGAGCCGTCCTTGGTTACGGCGTAGATCTCTGTCTCGCCGGGGGCTACACCGAGGATTACGCAGTATACACTGTTGGCGCGGGTTATACGGTCAAAGGTTACTTCTGCAACATCAGGGTTGGTGCTTACGAATACAACGTCTTCCTCTGTAAGAGTTGCACCTTCGCTGAGCTCAACCTTTGCGAAGATTCCTGTGTCCTGCTTTCTCATGCCAATCTCAAGATCGTCAAGGTTTGAAAGAACCAGTGACTTGATGGCTGCCTCTTCTGAGCTAGCCTCTGCTGCTACAGCAACTTCCTCTTCATTATTCTCTGAATTCTGTGTCTTACCGGAAACTGTATAAACAAGCACACATACAAGTACAAGTGCTACAGCGCCGAGAATCCACTTAATAGCATTTTTCATTTTCATCTCATTTTCTCCTGATATAAAGATATAATCTCGCTTTAACTTTTTTTCAAAGTGCAACTTAGCTATTTTATCATATTTATAGCTACTGTCAATTAGCAAAAATTCATCGTAACTTCCGCAATAACAGACAAGCGCCGGCCCCGATATAATGCGATACTTATTCTATGGTAATTCTATGGAGGTATGAAAATTATGGAATACGTATTTGAGATGCCTGCCAAAATGCTGGCAGAAACAGACAAAAAGGGGACTGTGGAGAGATTCGAATACGACAGCCGCACCTATGATGAGAAGGATGAACCTATTCACAAAGGGGCCTTCGTATATCTTCCCACAGGTTATGACAAGACTAAAAAATACAACGTTCTCTATCTTCTTCACGGAGGCGGATTTGGCGAAGAGTGGTGGCTTAAGATGTTCCCGGATACAGTTACCATCCTGGACAACATGATAGCTGAGGGACTGTGCGAGCCCTGCATCGTGGTAACTCCTACTTTCTATCCTTCGGAAGAGATAATGCACGATGAGGGGAGACCCAACGAGGATGTATGCGAGAATTTCAAGACCGAGCTCAGAAAAGACCTGATCCCTTCCTTTGAAAAACAGTATGCAACCTACGCAGAAGGCGACGTTTCCGAGACAAACCTCGTAAACACCAGAACCCACAGAGCTTTTGCCGGACTTTCATTGGGTTCAATGACAACCTATCGCGCTGCTTTTTACAACAACTTCGATCTGTTCTCCTGGTATGGACCATTTTCCGGATGCTGCGGCCCCTTCGGAGATCACGACAAGGAGGTTAGCCGTATCTGCGAAACCCTCAAGGATGGTTATGCAAAAGGACTTACCCTGGACTACATGTTCTGCTGCAACGGAGATCAGGACATGGCCTTTGCAGAACACAAGGAGATCATGGACAGAGCTGAAAAAGAGAGCGAGTTCCTTGAAAAGGGCAAGAACTACGACTTCTTCATTATCCCCGGTGGCGTTCACGACATGAAAGCATGGCAACTCCACTTATATCACGCTTTACAGGTATTTTTTAAATAATTATTAAATAGAAGGCTGCAAGCTTTTGCAGTCTTTTATTTTTGCTATAATGTTGGTATGTAACATATCCATGTGCGTTATTTCGGAGATGTGAAATGCTTGAAGCCCAGATAAAACCGCTGATCACCCTGATAATTGCCATTTATCTGATCACGCTGTGCATTATCTATTCCAGGACCAATGAAAATATCACCGACCAGAGAGAGTCATTTGCATTTAAAGGTATGCTTTTTTCCTTTATGCTATATGGCCTTGTTGATCTGCGCTTTACCAATGATAATTTTTACGCCGACTTCCCCCATTGGTTTACAATGCTGGTGACGGAGCTTGGCTTTGCCACCATGAGTTTATCCTGCTATTTCTGGTTCATCTACGTATCCTCCGATACTAAACCAAGAAGGAAATTTGCGCAGCTGTGGTATATCGCCACTTCTCTTCCTCTTCTTGTAAGTTTTGCATTCATATTCACTCCGCTTAACAAAAATCTCTTTGTTATAACCGATACCCTGGAGCTAAGACCTATACTCTTTTTCCTCACCTGGATGGACTACATCTATCTCATTCTGGCAACTATCATTTCCCTGATCAAAAGGCACAGAGCCAAGACCAGGATTGAGAAAAGAAGGTACGGAAGCCAGATCCTGTTTATTCTCTTCTTTACAGTAAGCGGCTTCATGGTGGGATTTCTTATGAATCTTCCCTCTATCGAACTGTGCATTATTCCAATTGTACTTAAGATTTTTGTGGAAATTCAGGATTCCAAGATCTATACCGACGCACTGACAAGGCTTAATAACAGAAGAAGGATCAGCGACTATATCAACGAAGAGCTTCCAAGCTGCAGCCTAGAGAAGCCTCTGTGCATAATCATGATAGACATCGACTTTTTCAAGAGTATCAACGATATACTTGGCCACGAAGAGGGCGACAGAGCCCTGATCGCCTTCTCCAATGCTCTTACCAAAGTAACCCAGTCCAAGGACGCCATGGCATCAAGGTGGGGCGGCGATGAGTTCGTTATCGCCGGCAAGGATATGAGTATTGCCGAAAATCTGAGAGAGAAGATATCCAAGGAACTGGAAAAAAATTCGAATCTGTCCTTTACACCGTCTTTCAGCATCGGTATCTACAAATGTACTACACCTTCCGTCAGAATCGATGATGCACTTGTGGCGGCGGATGCGGAGCTGTATAAGGATAAGGAGATACAGCATCAGAAGACGGAAGAATTCCATAGACAACTAAATAAAGCAAAGTAAAGACGTGAGATGACAAGGGGACGGTTGCGAGTCAATGGGGACGGTTCTTTGTGACTCGCTACGTGAGTCACAAAGAACCGTCCCCATTGACTCACAACCGTTCTTTTACTTCGCTTCTTCGTTAATAATCTGCACAATCGTATTCGTCGCACTATGCAGATTACTCTTACTCATATTCTCAATATATTTCTCACGGTTCTCGAACAGATCCTGAATAGTCTCAACCAAGATATCCTCATCAAGATCATCATTGTCTATAACCAATGAAAAGCCCTGCTGCTCGAAGCTTCGTGCGTTCAGCATCTGGTCTCCGCGGCTTGCCTTGGTGGACAGCGGGATCAGGATGTTGGGCTTTTTGAGAGCCAGCAGCTCGCAGATAGAATTGGCTCCGGCTCTTGATACTACGATATCAGCCATTGCAAATATATCCTTGAGTTCGTTCTTAACATACTCAAACTGCTTGTAGCCGGGAACCGAGAGCTTCAAGTTATCCATCTTCTCTTTTCCGCAGATGTGTACCACATTGAACTGTGGAAGGAGCCTCGGAAGCGCATATCTTACGGTCTCATTCACTGACTGTGCTCCGAGGCTACCGCCGATTACCATTAGTACAGGCTTGTCATCGGTGAATCCGCAGAACTTCTTGCCTTCTTCCTTGGAGCCCATACCCAGCTCTTCTCTTATGGGCGTTCCGGTAAGAACCGCCTTGTCTGCAGGAAGAACCCTCATGGTCTCAGGGAAGTTACAGCAGATCTTCTTAGCTCCGGTCATGCTGAGCTTGTTGGCAAGTCCCGGTGTCATATCTGATTCATGGACGATATAAGGAATCTTCAGAAATCCTGCAGCCCTAACAACAGGCACACTTACAAATCCGCCCTTGGAAAAGACCACATCGGGATGAATCTTCCTAAGGAGCTTGACCGCCTCCGTAAATCCCTTGAGTACTCTGAAGGGATCAGAAAAATTCTTTGGATCAAAATATCTTCTGAGCTTGCCGGTGGCAATTCCGAAATAAGGAATGTTGTAATCCTCGATAAGCTTCTTCTCAATACCGTTATAGGAGCCTATGTAAAAAATCTCGTAGCCTGCTTTTTTAAGGGCAGGAATCAGTGCGATATTGGGAGTTACATGTCCCGCACTTCCGCCGCCTGTCAGTACTATAGTCTTTTTATTCTCACTCACGATTGTTTTCCTTCTTTTTCTTCGGCCTTAAGCCTGTTTCATAGCCTCTTCGATGGCATAGGAGAGCTGATCGGGACATGAAGTATCCTTGAATCCGCACTTGATTCCGCGAAGCTTTGCAATAGCATCCTCGCCCTTCATTCCTTCAACCAGCTTGGAAACGCCCTTAAGATTGCCATTGCAGCCGCCGGTAAAGCTGACGCTCTTTATGATTCCACCTTCAACATCAATGTCGATCTGTGTTGAACAGGTTCCTTTTGTCTTGTAAACCATTGTAAATATCTCCTTAGAACTTATAAAACTTCATAATTCAATTCATGATACCACTTTTTTCTGAAAGGGGACAGTCCCCTAGCTGACTCAATTATGAAGAAGTCCCTGCTCTTCGTAAGGGATGATCAACTCATTAACCACATCTTCGGAAAATTGCGCTACGCCGTCAAGAATCTCTTCATAATTCTCAAGTGTCATCTCATCCTCGCCGGCGATCATTTTATCCAGCATCCGCCTGTTGATCTTTGGAGAAAAATGAATGGTATCCATGTAATTATCAAGGTTGGTAGCCACTTCTCTGTCATTCTGGAAGCAGAAGATACGCACATTGTCATAGGCTAAAAGAGCTTTCGTCATCTCTTTTTCATTGTAAATGTATGCATCTCTCTCGCCGCTTCTGACAATTCCGTCCCACCACAGCATCGAATAGGTTGGATAAAAGAATACAAACTGCGTCTCCGGATGGGCCTTGACCTGACTTGTCAGAAGCTCGATGTTGGCATCAAGCTCCGCCCGGTACACATCTTTTTCCATCATAGGAGCTGTTTCCTCCAGCCTGTTGTATAGGCCAAGGGCCAGCTCCGGGCCAAAGCTCTTCCACTTAGCCCAGTTGTAAGATAGATTCTCGTTGTAATCCCCTATAAAGGAATTGGCCAGCTGATAGGGAATCTTCTCAAGAAGAACGTCCTTGTTAAAAAGGTACTTCACATCATTGAAGGGATTCTTATCATACAGGTACATGGGGCAGCCTGTGGATTCATAGGTTGGCTCTGCAGACGCCGAAAGTGATGAAGGATCTATGTTGTAAAAAACATATTTGATATCATGACTCTCATAGGCAGCATCCAGAAGATAGCACAGATCTGCTGTTGCTCCGTAGGATCTGATGGCCTTGATTGATCTTACATTGTAGGCCTCATCGTACCAGGAATTGTCATTGTTTTCCATAACTGAGGAGCCCACCAGGAGAGCATCATAGTCAAAATTCCTCAGCGTCCCGATGCACTGGTATTCCTTGTCGTTAAGAACTGCCTTAAGACCAAACCAGGGCTTGTGGTAATGATAGAAAGGGTCAAAAACGTAGACCGTGCCTCCTATCAGAACCGCCACCGCCAGAATGGTTATCAGCAGCCTTTTTATAAATGAAGTTGATGTATGTTTATTAGCCTTATTCATAGGTTTACTCATTCCCCATCAGAACTGGAAATAGATGAAGGTGCTTACGTTTGAGAGAGAAACGAAGGACCAGATAAAAATCAGTGTAAGGAAGGCAATTGTCTTGCCGTCACGCCTTAATGTCTCCACCATTTCCTGCGTATTCTTCCTGGTCATGACGATAGCGCTGATCAGAAGAATAATCACAAAAGTAGTAACATAAATAATGTTCATGACTCCGTCGCTCATATGGAGCTGGGTTGCAAGCTGTCTTGGAAGATAGTTCTCAGCAAGCTTCATATTCTCTGAGGTCTTATACAAAAATCCCGGATAGGTGAAGAAAAAGAACTGCTTGAACATCTGGATCGCATAGGTCATGTTCTGTGATCCGAAGAACACCAGTGATACAACGAACATTATAAAAGTAAAGGCATTGCCAAGACTGTGGGGAATCCAGAGAAGAGGTTCTTTTCTGAATAGGAACTTGCCGCTCTTGTTGCCATCTTTATCCTTGACTCCCACAATTCCCAGGTTGTCCCAAACCACAAGAAGTCCCTGCATAAGGCCCCAGCAGATATAGGTCCAACCTGCTCCGTGCCATAATCCGGACAGAGCAAATACTATAAGGACATTGATCATAGTCCTGATCTTGCCCTTCCTGCTACCCCCAAGAGGAATATACACATACCTTATGAAAAATCTGGAGAGCGTCATATGCCAGCGCTGCCACAGTTCCTTGGGTGTTGCAGCCTTGTAGGGCGAATTGAAGTTCACGGGAAGCTTGTAGTTAAGCATAAGGCTGACGCCGCTTGCCATATCGCAGTAACCTGAGAAGTCAAGATAGATCTGGAAGGTATAGGCCAGCATCACCAGCGTTACGGTTATGGTGTCAAGATAATAGGTGTAGTGGAAACCATAGACAACCACTTTGGACAGAGTGTCCGCCAGAATCGCCTTTTTGCCCAGACCAATGATAAAGGACATGAGACCCTTGGCAAAATTGTCTGCATCAAAGCGCCTAAGGCTCTTATCCTCGAACTGGCTGATCATCTCCTCATGGAAGGCGATGGGACCCTGAATGAGCTTGGGAAAATAAACAGTGTACATAACATATTTAAGAACAGGATAGTGAGGCGCCTTGCCATTTGCCCTGTCAACGATAAAAGAGATCTGTCCAAAGGTAAAAAAGCTGATACCAATAGGCATAAGGATCTGTCTCGCAGTAAGAGTCCCTCCTGTCAGGGCATTAACGTTATCCACAAAAAATCCCAGGTATTTGAAATAAAAAAGAAGTGCAAGATTAAATAAAACTCCTACTGTCTTCAGCACTCTTTTGCCGGAAATCCTGTCCATAAAAAAGCTAAGCAGATAGTTACCTGCCATGCTCACAAGAAGTATCACAAGAAAGGATGCTCCAAAGGAATAATAGAAATACAGTGACATAAGACATAAAAATACATCCGCCACTGCAAACTTCTCAAATCTATTGAATATGTACCATCCTGCCAGAAGTGCCGGCAGAAACAGTAATATAAACTGAAAGGAATTAAAACCCATTTATACTCTCCATCTGATATTATCCGAAAAGAGTATAACATATTTGCTGCTATCCTTAAACGAAAAACGAGGCTTCGCACTGCTGCGAAGCCCCGCTGAAAATCTTATAATGAATTACTTTCTGGGATTCTTGTCATACACAGCTATTAAAATACCTGTGCCGTCGAACTGATACCACTTCTTGCCAATCTTAAGAACGTCATTCTTGAAGATAACACCCTGCTTGTAAGCGTAGTACTTGTTTCCGCCATCTTCAACCCAACCTGATGCTCTGAGACCGGTCTTTCTGTCAAAGAAGTATGTGTTGCCCTTATAATCAAAGAAGCCCTTCTTCAATTCACCGGTTTCAAGATCACAGTAATAGTAGCGAGTTTTCCATTTCAAAAGCTCACCATACCACATCTTACCGTCTTTGCCAAAGTAATAAGTCTTTTCACCTATATTGACAAAATCCTGGAATACCATGATACCCTTCTTATCGAAGTAGTACTTGTCACCCTTAATCTCAACGATCTTATCCTTCTGAATTACGCCTTCAGCATCAGCATAATAGGTGCTGCCCCATTTCTTAAAGAAGCCGATTACAATATAACCTTCGTTGTTAGCGTAGTACTCATTGTTGCCTTCTTTTATGAAAGATGACTTTACAAGATGTCCCTTCTTGTTGAAGTAACGCTTACCATGTTTGGTCTTAAGGAATCCTGTATGATTTACTCCGTTACTATGCTTGTAGTATGTGCATCCCCACTTGGTGTAGTACTCACCGGCCTTGGCGGTCTCGTCTGAAAGAACGATTGTACCTAATACAGAAGGTGATGACCATCCGTTACCTGTGCTGTCTGCCCAGTTGATAGTTCCTGTTCTCTTGCCGCTATTGTCAGCATCATTAACCTGAACATCGAAACCAACCTTATTACCTACTACAGGTGTGATGTCTGTCCACTTGAAGGCTGCTACTACTCTGTAGCCGTCCTCCGTTACGTACACGTCAGATGTAACAAACTCAGGTTTGCACTTAGTGCCGTTGAAACTCTGTGTATTCTCGAAGTTGATTCTGTACTGCTTGTCATCATCTTCGTAAGCAGAAGTCTTACCATTGTTCTCGTCGATGAATACTTCTAATGAATCCTGCTGATATTCATCAGAGGAATCCTTGTTAAGGATGCTGTCCTTAACTTCTGCAAGAACATAGAGGTTCTCTTCATCCCAAACAACCTTGGCTGTAGCTGTTGCCTCTGCGCCGCCGTTGATTGCAAGAGCAAAGGAATTAACATCTTCCCAAACTTCGTCAAGATCCTTAGCGTTAACTTCTACTGTGCCATTCTTAACTGTGATAAGAGGCTTAAGAATTGTCTCTGCGTAGTAAGCTGATCTCTCGCTCTGCTTAAGCTGTGTATCACCAAATGCGAAATCCTTCTCGCCGTCTGTTACTACAACGTCAAGCTTAACTGCGTTAAGTGAAAGCTTGTCAGCATCAACTGCGAGTTTAAGAACTGCTTCATAACCATTTTCTGTAGCTGTAGCCTCTGATCTTGCTACTACAGCCTTCCTGATGGAACCGTCTGTAGCATAGAGAACGATCTTATCTGTCTCATCTGCTGTAGAATCCTGAACGGATACCTTAACTGCGATGCCGCCTTCTTCCCACAAAGGAGCGAAGGAAACCTTGCCTGCATCTGTCTTGAACTCATATGTCTCGCCTGCTGAGTAATCCTCATTTACAAGCTGACAAAGTGTTACTGTTCTAACCTCAGGCATAAGCTCGCCGCCATCTACAAGTGCCCAGAATGCATTCTTAGCCTTATAGTGATCGTTGAACAGAAGAGGATACTGTCTAACTTTTCCTGAAGCTGCGCCGCCAACTGAGTTGGAGTTCTGAAGCCATGAGTGCTTATCTACTACACCCCAGATTGTCATGCCTGTGATGTTAACGCCTTCATTTCTAAGTCTTCTGATTGTGTCATAGAGATCTTTATATCTCTTGGCAAGTCTCTCATCTGTTGAGTTCTTGCTGCCCTTGAAGTCAAGCTCTGTTACCTGAACCTGATCAACAATCTTGGAATATCTTGTAGCTGCTGTTCTGAAAGCCTCCATTGAAGGATCGTTGTTTGCGATCTGATAGTGGCCCTGCATTCCGAATCCGTCGATTCTTGCTCCGGGTGTAGCCTTTACAGTCTCAAGGAGCTTGCAGATTCCGTTAACCTTATTTGTGCTTGTGTCGTTGTAATCGTTATAGAAAAGAGCAATGTTTGAAGGATAGTACTTGTTAGCATATACGAATGCATTCTGGATGAACTCAGGGCTCTGATATAATCCCCACCAGGATGATGAAGGCTGATCTGCCATTGTTCTGTAGGAACCTGTTCCGTCGCTGATAGCTTCGTTAACAACGTCCCATCCATAGAAGAGATCCTTGTACTTGCTGTCTTCTGATACATAGTGCCTTGCAACTTCTCTGATGTAAACCTCAAGACGCTTGTTCATAACATCAGTTGTTACATAGGGCTTGCTGGTATCGAAATCCTCATGGAAGATGATCTCGGGAGTCTGAGCATGCCATAAAAGAACGTGTCCTCTGATCTTGATGAACTTCTCAGGGTTCTTCTCGTTCCAATCCATGAAGAAATCAAGATATCTGTCAGGTGTTGAGAAGTTAAGTACAGGGAACTGTACCTCTTCACCATTAAGTTCATAAGTTGTAATCTCCGTCTTGCTGATCATGGAGTCGGGCTTAAGCTCGTTTCCAAGTGTGCAGCCGTTGAAGTGCTTGGTAACAAGAGCCATTTCCTTCTCATCAGCAAACTCCATGTAGCTGATAGCTGTACCGATGATGAAGTCGTCGCCCATAACCTCGCCTACTGCGTCGCGGAGGTTAACGATGTCATACTCAACTTCATTGTCTGAAGGCTCTTCTTCCTCATCTTTTGAAGTATCCTCTACAAATACAACGCTCTCAACAGTAACTGAAACAGGATATTCCTTGTTGTTCTGATCTGCCATAAAAGCGAAATCTGTAACTGTTCCTGATTGTGTAGGAATTACTGTATATTCATTGGCGCCGCTCTTTCCATAGAAAGGCTCAATCTCGTTTCCATCAGCATCATAGATCTTGAAAGCAAGAGAAGCTGTCTGATCCTTGGTCTTAACTGTGATGGACTTGATCTTCTCAGCATTGAACTCTCTGTTTAAGTGGAACCAATACTCATTCCAATCCTGTGAGAAAGTAAGTGTATTGCCTTCAACAACCTCTTCTTCTACCCATCTGTTCTTAAACTTCATGCTCTCAGGACCGTATGTGATTACCTGCTCATTCTCGCTTCCTGAAGCATTAACTGTTGCCTTGATATCTTTGATCGTGATGCTGTAAGGATAATCTGCCTCATTCCCCGGCATTGACATAATGCCAATTGCAGTTACTTCGCCATCAAAATTAGGTGTGATTGAATACTCATCACTTCCAACAAAAGTATAACCGGCAACATGTTCGGCCATAGAATCATCGTAGATCTTCAGCGCAATATTGTTTTCCTGATCTGCAACTGTTATCACAATTTCCTCGCAGTCAGCTGCTGCGAAGCTCTTAGGAAATGTATATAAATATTCCTGATACTGTGACTGGAATGTGATCTTATTCCCGCACTTGTCTGATGAAACCCATCTGTTTACGAATTCAAGAGTGTCCTTAACTTCCTCGTTTTCCCCTCCGGGCTGCTCGTCCCTCGCTGTTCCGGATCCGTCATCCTCTCCGGACTCATCAGCTGTTTCATCAAGTAAAACTGCTTCGTCGGAATCGTCCGCATTAGCTGCTTCTGACGCAGCATCCTCGGCTTCTTCCAGAAGAATTACTTCTTCTTCGTCCGCTGCCATTGCTGTAGATGCTGGTGCAAAAGAGCTTGCTGCGAGCATTCCGGCCATAGCAAGGGACATAATCCCCGTAAACTTTTTGTACATAGTTCTCCTTTCCCTCCTGTAAAATTATGTTTTATTGTGCACATATCCCCAACGCACAATGCGGTAATCTTATTATTTAGCATTATCGCACATATATCTTCTCAAAACATGCTATGATATCGTCAATTTTTGCCATCATTTCTGCAAATTGTATATTTCACACTCTTACAAAATCCGGATAATGCCACAATTTCCATTAAGAAAATCTAAATAATGCGATAATTCTCCCAAATAATGGTATTATATGATATAGTCGAAACAATCTATAACATATTGTTAGGAGTAGAAATGAGTAAGAAGAATACTTTTTTGAAATTAGGCATTTTTACCGCTCTTTTCGGCGGTGCTTATGCCTTCGGAAATTATATATACGGAATATCCTCAGTTCCCCGTCAGCACACTGACGAAGATGATTATATGGACGCTTCCCCCGAAATAACCAAGGGACGTAAGTTTATCAGAAATCATGAACGCAGACAGGACATGTACATCGACAGCATCGATCAGCTAAGGCTTCATGCATCCTACATTCCTGCCAAAGATGAGAGCCACAGATATGTGATACTTATCCACGGAATCCGTGATAACCACGAATCAGGCGGAATATACGCCGAGCACTACCTTGAGAAGGGTATTAACTGCCTGCTTCCCGACCTTAGAGGCTTTGGTAAGAGCGAAGGCAAATACATTGGCTACGGCTATGATGACAGACTTGATATCCTCGAGTGGATCCACTGGATAATCAAAAGAGATAAGGAAGCCAAGATCATTCTCCACGGAATGAGCATGGGCGCCGCCACAGCTCTTATGACATCCGGCGAAAATCTCCCGGAGAACGTCAAAGGAGTAATAGCAGACAGCTCTTACTCTTCACTTCGTGAACAGTTCGCTGACACCTACAAGAGTTTCAAATACTCTCTGGTTCCCACACCAATCGCACTTGGCATATCAAGAATCGCGATTCTGTGCAAGGCCGGATATGATATCAATAAAGTTCGCCCCATCGATGCAGTTAAGATGAGTAAGACACCTACACTTTTTATCCACGGTGATAATGATACCTTCATTGATCCCCACATGTGCTCACGCCTCTACGAGGCAGCGGCTTGTCCCAAGCAGTTCTGTATGGTTCTTGGCGCGGGTCATATTGAAGGAGTGGTGAAGGATCCAACAAATTATTGGAATAAGATTGGAAGTTTTTTGATAAAGATTTCGTTCTGAATTTATGGCAAGTTGTAAGACAAGGGGACGGTATGAGTCAGTGGGGACGGTTCTTTGTGACTCACGAAAGCGAGTCACAAAGAACCGTCCCCACTGACTCATATCGTCCCCAATTAACTGTCAGGCAATCGCCTCTTTCATACTCTTAACATATTCTCCCACATACTTCGGCGCATCCTTGCCATACTTCTCAAGTATCTTGATAATAGCGGATCCGACAATGACGCCGTCCGAGAGCTTGGATATCTTCTCTGCCTGCTCCGGCGTTGAGATTCCAAAACCGATGGCACAGGGGATATCTGTGTTTTCTTTTACAATTTTGACCATTGAACCAAGATCTGTTGTGATCTCGCTTCTTGTTCCTGTTACTCCAAGGCTTGATACGATGTACAAAAAGCCCTTGGCTTCCTTGGCGATCATGGCTATTCTGTTCTCTGAAGTAGGCGCTATCAGTGATACAAGATCAACGCCGTACTTATCACATACTTCATCAAATTCCTCTTTTTCCTCAAAAGGAAGATCAGGAAGAATGATTCCGTCAATGCCTGCCTCTTTGCAGCCCGCCATGAATTTCTCCGCGCCGTAGGAATATACTACGTTGGCATAGGTCATGAAGACAAGGGGAATCGTAACTTCTTTTCTCACATCCTTAACAAAATCAAAGATCTTGTCTGTGGTAACACCGCCCTTCAATGCACGAAGGTTAGCTCCCTGGATTACAGGTCCTTCGGCTGTCGGGTCGGAAAAGGGAATTCCCAGCTCTATAAGGTCCGCTCCGTTATTGGCGGCTTCTATAACGGTCTTTTTTGTGGTCTCAAGGTCCGGATCACCGCAGGTTATGAAGGCTACGAAGGCCTTACCGTTTGCAAAAGCATTCTTGATATTACTCATTGATATCCTCCCCTCTGTAACGGGCAATGGCGGCGCAGTCCTTGTCTCCGCGGCCTGAAATTGTGATTACTATTATCTGATCCTTATCCATAGTAGGTGCGATCTTCATTGCATGGGCAACGGCATGGGATGACTCGATGGCAGGAATGATTCCCTCTGTCCTTGAGAGGTATTCAAAGGCATCAACCGCCTCATCATCTGTTATCGCAACGTATTCAGCTCTCTTGCTGTCGTGAAGATATGCATGCTCAGGGCCGATTCCCGGGTAGTCAAGTCCGGCTGAAATTGAATAAACGGGAGCTATCTGGCCATATTCATCCTGACAGAAATAGGATTTCATACCGTGGAAAATACCAAGTTTGCCGGTATTAATTGTAGCTGCGGTCTCGAAGGTGTCTATTCCTCTGCCTGCGGCCTCACACCCGATGAGCCTTACGCTCTTATCCTCTATGAAATTATAGAAGCTTCCAATGGCGTTGGATCCACCTCCGACGCAGGCTATTACTGCATCGGGAAGCTTACCTTCTTTTTCCAGCATCTGCTCCTTGATCTCTTTGGAAATAATTGCCTGGAAGTCACGGACAATTGTAGGGAAAGGATGAGGTCCCATGACCGATCCGAGGCAGTAATGAGTGTCGCTGATTCTTGAGGTCCACTCTCTCATGGCCTCGGATACAGCATCCTTAAGGGTTGCTGTTCCTGAGGTTACGGGGATAACTTCGGCTCCGAGAAGACGCATCTTATATACGTTAAGTGCCTGTCTCTTGGTGTCCTCTTCTCCCATGAACACAACACATTCCATTCCAAAGAGTGCTGCCGCGGTGGCTGTTGCAACGCCGTGCTGGCCTGCACCCGTTTCTGCGATAAGCCTTGTCTTACCCATTTTCTTGGCAAGAAGTGCCTGTCCCAGAACGTTGTTTATCTTGTGGGCTCCTGTGTGGTTAAGATCCTCTCTCTTTAAATAGATCTTGGCTCCGCCCAGGTCCTTAGTCATCTTCTCTGCATAATAGAGCCTTGAAGGACGACCTGCATATTCGTTAAAAAGCTCTGTAAGTTCCCTGTTAAATTCAGGGTCATCCTTGTATTTATTGTAGGCTTCTTCCAGCTCTATCACTGCATTCATCAGTGTTTCCGGAATGTACTGTCCGCCGTGTACACCAAATCTTCCCTTTGGATTAGTCATAATATTTCTCCTCTTACGTTTTCCACAAAGCGCTTCATCTTTGCTGCATCTTTCTTTTTATCTGTTTCAATTCCCGAGCTTACATCAACACCATAGGCTCCTGTCACCTCAAGAGCCTGTCTTACATTCTCAGGGTCAAGACCTCCCGCAAGGAAGTATTCTCTTTTTATCCCTTGAAGTAGCTCCCAGTTAAAAGGCTTTCCTGTTCCCATTCCTGAATCAAGCAGTACATAATCGGCACCGGATCTGTTGGCAAGATCAACATCCTCTTTTTCTCTGACCTTGAAGGCCTTGATCACCGGAGCCTTGGTCTGCTTCTTGATCACGGCGATGTACTCTTCATCCTCCGATCCGTGGAGCTGTGCAATATCTATGATTCCTTCGCTTATAAGCTCTTTGATAAAAGAGATATCCTCATCAACGAATACTCCCACGGCCTTAATTTCGGGATTAAGAAGGCTCTTTAAGAGCTTTGCCTGTTCTTTTGTGACATTTCTGCTGCTTTTTTCATAAAAGACAAAACCTATGAAGTCGGGATTAAGCTTGTTAGCCGCTTCGATATCCTCTTTTCTTGATAAGCCGCAGAGCTTGATCTTTACCATATTTTTCACCATTATATTTCAAATCCGAAGACTTCAGAGCCCCTTAAGTTCCCGCAGGAGAGCTTTTTTATCGGTTGCCCGCATGAGCATCTCCCCTATAAGAACCGCATCAACACCGATGTTTTTTAACGCAATTATGTCTTCCCCTCTTGATATTCCGCTCTCGGATACGAAAATCGTATCTGCGGAAACAAGACTCCTAAGTCTTGCGGAATTTGAAGTATCGACATTAAAGTCCTTAAGATTCCTGTTATTTACGCCTATTATCCTTGCCCCGACCGATACAGCCATCTCGATTTCCTTCTCGTCATGGGTTTCCACAAGAGCTGACAGTCCCAGGTCATCGCAGATATTCATGTACTCTTTTATCTGCTCCTTCTCAAGGATTGAGCAGATTAGAAGAACTGCCTTGGCACCGAGGTTCTTGGCCTCGTAGATCATGTACTCATCTACTGTGAAATCCTTACGGATGCAAGGAGTTGTAACCTTAGCAGCGATCTCTCTTAAGTATTCATCGGACCCCAGGAACCACTTGGGCTCTGTCAGGACTGAGATGCAGTCCGCACCTGCCTCTTCATACTCTTTTGCAATATCAAGATATGGAAAATCCGGCGCTATAAGTCCCTTTGACGGAGATGCCTTTTTGCATTCACAGATAAAAGACATTCCGGGTTTTCTTAAGGCTTTCTCAAATTCGAAATCGCCCTTTGGAAGGCCCTCTGCCTGCCTTCTTACCTCTGAAAGAGGCTTAACTTTTTTAGCTTCTTCTGTCCTGTATGCGGCGTGATGTGCCAGTTCGTCAAGAATAGTCATAATCTTTCCTTATGAGTTACTTACTTCGATAAACTTGTTTAATGTCTCTGTTGCCTTGCCTGAATCGATAATCTCTGCTGCAAGCTTTATTCCTTCTGCAAAAGAAGCTGCCTTGCCGCCGATGTATAGAGAAGCTCCGGCGTTCATAAGAACCGCATCTCTCTTGGGTCCCTTTTCTCCTGCCAGAATCTTTCTTGTGATCTTAGCATTCTCCTCAGGGGTTCCGCCTAAGAGGTTCTTCTTCTCACATCTTGTGAGGCCGAAATCCTCGGGAGTTATGGTGTAAACCTTGTACCATCCGTCCTTGATCTCGCAGACTGTGGTGGGTGCACTTAAGGATATCTCATCCAGCTTGTCCTGTCCGTACACTACCATTCCTCTCTTGACTCCAAGGCTTACAAGAACCTGCGCAAGGGGTTCAACAAGATACTCGTCATACACGCCGAGAAGCTGCATTGCAGGCTTGCCGGGGTTGGTAAGAGGACCAAGGATGTTGAATACTGTTCTGAATCCAAGCTCCTTTCTGATAGGTCCTACATATTTCATTGAGGTGTGGTACTTCTGTGCAAAGAAGAAGCACATTCCAACCTTCTCAAGTAGCTCAACGCACTTCTTTGGATCCTGCAAAATATTTACTCCAAGAGCCTCAAGGCAGTCGGCGGTTCCGCACTTTGAAGAGGCTGCTCTGTTTCCGTGCTTGGCAACCTTCATTCCGCCTGCTGCAGCAACCAGTGCTGAGGTTGTAGAAATGTTAAAGCTTCCTGCGTTATCTCCTCCGGTTCCAACTATCTCGAATATATCCATTCCGGTATCAACCAGTGTAGCGTGCTCTCTCATGGCAGCTGCGCAGCCTGCAATCTCATCTGTTGTCTCTGCCCTTGCACTCTTGGTTGAAAGAGCGGACAAAAAGGCTGCATTCTGTGTAGGAGTTGTTTCTCCGCTCATAATTTCATTCATTACCGCATAGGCTTCATCATAAGTAAGGTCTTCTTTGTTTACGATTTTAACGATTGCTTCCTTGATCATCTTCTTTTTCTCCTGTCTTTACTGTTGTTTTTGGTCGATTAGTAACGTAAAAAAGCGTCTTGGCTATTCTCCTGCCAAAACGCTAAGCAATAAAAAAGTCCTTGGCAGAGAATATACCTCTGTCAAGGACGAATGTACTAAAATACTATCCGCGGTGCCACCTTGAATTCGTAGTGATGATGTTCCTACGCGCTTAATTCGAATACTAACATATTCGTCGCAACTAACGTATGCGCTCACGTTGCAGAATACTCTGCCTCCTGTTTGTTATATAAGAGGCATTTGACTGCACCCTCAACGGTCCATTTGACTACCTGTTTCTTACCCGTTCTCAGCTATGTCGGGCTCTCTGTGAAGGCATCTTAGCCTTTATCTCCGCTTCATCAGTTTAAAGTATTAACTTGGTTAACAGTTTAACCCCATTGCATTAATATGTCAATAGTCTTCAGAAAAGAGATTGGTAGTATAGGTTGCAACTGTCTTGCCATTGGACTCATATATTACAAGACCATAGCATTCCTCACCGCCCGGAAGATCATTTTCATAATATTCTTTGAACTCAAGAGCGGAGATATCTGTGAGGAAAGCCTGTTTGTTACCTACCTTACCACTGTATCCGTAAGTATCGCCTCCTCTGAAAGAGCTTCCTTCAACCTTGAAATTACCATCCTGCTTATATACAAGATAGCCGTCATTAACTGATGAAGTTCCATCATAGGTATAATATGCAATGAAGTCATCTTCGCTGATACTGTCAGGCATTTCCTTTGTGTATTCGCTTATAGTGGCTTCTATATTTTTGAAATCATCATATTTGTTGGCCTTCGAATCTTCAGACAATGACATTTTGTATTTTTTCATATTCTTCGTCAGAGCCGGATTCTTTGACATGCTGCAGCCTACTGCCAAAATAACTACCACAAAAGTCAGAGTTAATGCAATAAACTTTCTGTAATTCATAATTGTTTCACCTTTCAATTGTCATTATTTTGGGGATTTCTCAGAACTAATTATAGTATAGCAACTCAGAAATTCATAGAACATCTGCATTTTAGTGGGTTATAATGTCATAAGTCTCCATTTTTTCAAATTGCAGGCCTTTTTCTGACAAACGGTAGTTGAAATGGGACGAACGACACTTTAATTCTTTAGTTTACGATGTTAGAATAAGACAGCAATAAAAAGGAAGTAACAAACCCAGGAGAAATTATGACGGATTACAATATTAAATATCTTACAGATGACAGCACTCCGTTGCAGATCTCTTTTGACAGTTTTATGGATATTTCTGAGGAAACATCAACTTCTTTCCCTAAATATCTTTCCATGGACAACTTTTGCGGATATTATGCCTATTGCGGAAATCCTCTTAATAATGTTGAATATATAGTAGTGAATAACGGTTATTCCCTTTTGGCATACAAAACAAGATCAAGTGGCGGATTTCGGGATAACTTCGCAGGTATCGTAAACGGTGAGGAGTTATTTCTCGAAGAACTTACATCAGTTCCTCATACTATGAACCTATATATAAATGCCAACGGAGGGTACAATAGTTTCGGTTACCTGTTCTTCAAGCAGAGCGGGAGAGTAACCGTTTTACACACGACCAATATCTTCGGTGATGAGAGGTAAATACTATGAGTACTAAGCTTGTTTCGTGGAATGTCAACGGACTAAGGGCCTGTGTATCAAAAGGCTGCTTTCAGGAATTTATGGACAAAGA
Organism: Butyrivibrio sp. AE3009; assembly: GCF_000420845.1. GTDB lineage: Bacteria > Bacillota > Clostridia > Lachnospirales > Lachnospiraceae > Butyrivibrio. Next base: position 82,102 of record NZ_ATVS01000004.1, read on the forward strand.
AAACCCTGATGTGATCTGCCTTCAGGAGACCAAACTTCAGGAGGGACAGATTGAGATGGATCTTCCCGGCTATGAAGAATACTGGAACTACGCTGAGAAAAAAGGCTACTCAGGCACGGCTATTTTTACCAAGGAAAAGCCCTTATCCGTGACCTACGGCCTCGGAATAGAAGAGCATGACCACGAAGGAAGAGTAATAACCGCTGAATATCCGGATTATTATCTCGTAACGGTCTATGTTCCCAATGCAAAAGAGGATCTTTCAAGACTTGAATACAGACAGGTGTGGGAAGATGATTTCCTTGCTTATATCAAAAAACTGGAAGAGAAGAAGCCCGTTATCTACTGCGGCGATCTCAATGTTGCCCACAAGGAGATAGATCTTAAGAATCCCAAGCCCAACCGCGGACACGCAGGCTTTACAGATGAGGAGAGAGCTAAGTTCGACAATGTGGTTAACTCCGGTCTTGTGGATACCTTCAGACATTTTTATCCCGATCTTGAAGGCGCATATTCCTGGTGGAGCTACAGGTTCAACTCAAGAGCCAAGAACGCCGGCTGGCGTATTGACTACTTTGTTGTATCCGAAAGTCTGATCGATAGGGCAGAAGATGCCAAGATTTACGCTGATGCTCTTGGTTCCGATCATTGTCCTGTGGGACTTATTCTTAAATAACAGCAATATTTGTCTAACAGGCTACGAAGGTGTACAATGTTTTGCGGTTTGATTCGCTGACATTTACACCTTTTTTATTGTGAGGAATGATACTATGGATAACCTGATCTTCAGTCTCAATGCGACTTTTCCGATTTTTCTTCTCATGGTTCTCGGATATATTTTCAACAAGATTGGACTTATGGATGAAAAAGCAGCTTCCTGGATGAATAAATTTGTTTTTAAAGTTGCTCTGCCCGTACTTTTATTTGCAGACCTGTCCAAGGAAGATTTCGCAGCAGCCTGGAACGGAAGATTTGTACTGTTCTGTTTTTTGGCAACAGCGATAAGTGTCCTGATGATCACCCTGTTATCAATGTTTCTGGTCAAAAATAAAGGAAGAAGAGGAGAGTTCATTCAAGGCTCCTACAGAAGCAGCGCAGCGCTCCTTGGTATAGCTTTTATCCACAATATCTACGGAGAAGCCAGCACAGGTATGGCTCCTCTTATGATCCTTGGAAGCGTTCCACTCTACAATATTCTTGCAGTTATAATTCTGATGGTCACAGCCCCTTCGGATTATGTAATGGGAGACAGTTCGAAAGAGGGCAGTAGTGACAACGCCAAAAAAGTTCTTATCAAAAAAACATTACTCGGAATCCTTAAAAACCCTATTATTTTCGGTATCTTCATTGGTATGATCTGGTCTTTGCTTCGGATTCCTCAGCCTAAGATTTTTAACACCGTAGTCAGTAACATAGCTTCACTGGCAACACCTCTTGGTCTTATGTCCATGGGTGCCACCTTTGATTTCAAAAAGGCCGCAAATGAAATAAAGCCGGCACTGTGTGCCAGCTTTATCAAGCTTTTTGTATTAGTTGCTATATTTCTTCCTGTTGCTGTAACTCTGGGATTCTCCGGAGAACAGCTGGTAGCCATTCTTGTTATGCTTGGGTCAGCCACAACAGTCAGCTGCTTTATCATGTCCAAGAATATGGGCCATGAAGGAACTCTTAGCAGCAGTATCATTATGATGACTACCTTTGGATGTTCATTTTCACTGACCTTCTGGCTCTATATACTGAAATCTCTAAGTTTAATCTAAGACATCAATAATTTCCTTTTATCCTCTGGAGATTTTCATCTGTCTCTTTCAGCATTTCTCTAAGGGACAGGTTCTCCTCGTGACCAAACTCACAGATTGAGTACTGAAGATGATTGATATATCTGCTGGTTTCTGATAGCAGTATAGCATTCTGGGTTGACATTTCCTGACGGAAAGTTTCCCCCTTGCCTTCATCTTCGGTTATATCTATTACAGCGAACTCATCACCGCGAATTCTGCCGTAAATACTTCCTTCAAATACTTCTTCAAGAATCTTGGCAACTCTCTTAACAGCTCTGTCACCTTCCTCATGTCCGTACATTTCATTGATCTTTTTGAGGGATTCCATATGAATATATGCCACAATGGCGCTGCTACCGGGCTTGAATTGTTCCTTAAGATAATCATAAGCCTTGGCAAAAAAGCCTCGTCTGTTAAGACCACCGGTGAGATAATCCTGATCGCCGATGTGATCAAGAACAGAGTCATCTCTTGCAAGTTCTTCCTGAACCTCGTAGAGCTCTTCATTGGTGCGCTTTAACTCTTTTTCCAGATAAGATACTCTGGAAACTCCGGTTATTACGCTAAGAAGACATTCAAAAAAGTTATCGGTCAGCATCACTGGTTTGAACTCTATGATCAGAAGTCCCAACTGATATTCGCCAACGAATATATCTCCCATGATGAAAATGTTATGTCCGGCCTTGGTAAAGGATGAGATTATCATGTCTGTACCGATACGAACTTCATCATCCTTAAGTTCTGTGATAGTGCCGTTTATCAGTGCACTCTTGATTGAAATGACTTCAGGTCTCTCCCAACTGTATTTGATGGTGTTTCTGACCTTTTTGTCATAGAGCATTATTCCGCAGTTCTTGACTCCGGCCTTCCTGGCATCCTCGGCGAAGGTCTGATAAGCCTTCTCGGAGGCATATTTTCTGTGAAGAAGGCTGCTGCTGATGTTGGCAAGTTCCTCAATCGCAGCTGCAGGAGAGCATTCCACAAAGTTAAACTGCTTCTGTGATTCTGAAGGAGGTAGTTCCTTATTCTTGGCAAAATAGATTGCATCACATACAGACTCATAACCCAGCTGCTGCATCTGATCATGGTCTGACTGCACGGGATTTACATTGGTAAAACCTTCGCATTCCGTAAGCGTCAGAACAGGAACCGGTTCAAATTTTCTAAGAAATGCCTCTTTTTTAAGAATCGGGGCATTCTTTCCTATTCTCTCGATGTCAATTATAAGTGCATCAAAATCGGTGGTCATGGCATAGTCGAAGAGAGCAGAGTTCTGATAATCATAGGGTCTGTCCTCATTCACCGATTTATCCGTGTAGAGGTATCTGCCCGGCAGGATAAAAAGATTAATCTCCTTATTCTTGGCTGCCTGGCAGGCACCAATACAGATATTCTTAACATCTATGTCTTCCAATTCAGATATCAACAGTCCAATATTCATGTATCCCCTCACATATTACTGCCTGATCTGTTAATTGCGACTTATTTCTCTTCAATATCCTCGGAAACATCATCGATGTTGTCGATATCCTTGTCTCCGTCGGAAATCTTTTCTCTTACCTTGGCAATCTTGGCAACAGTGACACCCTTATCAAGATTGATCATCTTAACACCGGAAGTTACACGTCCGTGAACAGTGATCTCATCCATACGAAGCTGGATGATGGTTCCCTGGTTGGTGATCATCATGATCTCGTTGTCATCCTTAACTGCCTTGACGCCTACTACGCTACCGGTCTTCTCTGTTATCTTGTAGCACTTAACGCCCTTACCGCCTCTGAACTGGCTGTTGAACTCTTCAAGTGTGGTACGCTTGCCGTAACCTTTTTCGGATACGATAAGAAGTGAATCACCCTGTGAATCCAGCTGCATTCCGACAATCTCATCTGTATCGTCAAGCATCATACCTCTTACACCGATAGAAGATCTGCCTGTTGAACGAACATCCTCTTCATCGAAGTGGATACACATTCCGTTCTTGGTAACAAGGAAAATCTCTGCGTCCTTCTTAACTGTCTTAACTTCGATAAGCTCATCGTCATCACGAAGGTTGATGGCTACAAGTCCGGTCTTTCTAACATTTGAGAAGTCTGTGATAGGAGTCTTCTTAACGGTTCCCTTCTTGGTTACCATGAAGAGGCTCTTGGTCTCATCCTCAAATCCGGTAACAGGAATCATAGCGGATATCTTCTCACCGGGAGCAAGCTGCAGGAGGTTGACGATAGCCATACCTCTTGATGTTCTTGAAGCCTCGGGAATCTGATAAGCCTTGAGTCTGTATACACGTCCTGTGCTGGTAAAGAACATGATGTAGTTGTGTGTTGTTGTCATGAGAATATCTTCAACAAAGTCATTATCGATTGTTGTGATACCCTTAATCCCCTTACCTCCGCGGTTCTGGGCCTTAAAGTTATCTATGGACATTCTCTTGATATATCCAAGGTCGGTCATTGCGATAACGGTATTAACATTAGGGATAAGATCCTCGATATCAATATCTGACTCATCATGTCCGATCTGTGACTTTCTGTCATCGCCGTATTTATCGGAAATTTCTGTAATTTCTTTCTTGATAACTCCAAGAAGGAGCTTCTCATCTGCAAGAATAGCCTTAAGTTCCTCAATCTTTTTAAGAAGCTCTGCGTGCTCCTGCTCCAGCTTGTCTCTTTCCAAGCCGGTGAGAGTACGAAGTCTCATGTCTACAATAGCCTGCGCCTGAACATCTGACAGACCAAAGCGTCCCATCAACTGTTCCTTGGCAATTGCTACTGTTTCACTGCCTCTGATGATCTTGATAACTTCATCGATGTTATCAAGGGCTATAAGCAGACCTTCAAGGATATGATTACGTTCCTCAGCCTTGTTGAGGTCGTATTTGGTTCTTCTGGTTACAACTTCTTCCTGGTGTCTGATGTAGTGCTTAAGCATCTCGGTGATGCTAAGAACCTTGGGCTCGTTGTTGACAAGAGCAAGCATGATGATACCGAAGGAATCCTGCATCTGAGTGTGCTTGTAGAGCTTATTCAGCATGATGTTAGGGTTAACATCACTTCTAAGCTCGATAACAACACGCATACCTTCACGGTCTGACTCATCACGAAGAGCAGTGATACCGTCAAGCTTTTTGAGCTTAACAAGTTCTGCTATCTTGGAAATCATATTAGCCTTGTTAACAAGGTATGGAAGCTCTGTTACAACGATTCTGTTCTTGCCGCCCTGCATGGGTTCTATGTTGGTAACGGCTCTTACTACAACCTTGCCTCGTCCTGTTCTGTAGGCTTCCTCGGCACCTCTTGTTCCAAGGATGATACCACCTGTAGGGAAGTCAGGAGCCTTAACAATTTCAAGAATCTCCTCAATCTCAGTCTCTCTGTCCTCAAGGACTCTGTTGTCGATCATCTTGACTACAGCGCCGATGACTTCACGAAGGTTGTGAGGAGGAATATTGGTTGCCATACCTACTGCGATACCTGTTGTACCGTTAACCAGAAGGTTAGGATATCTTGAAGGAAGAACAACAGGCTCTTTCTCTGTCTCGTCGAAGTTGGGAACAAAGTCAACGGTGTCCTTGTTGATATCGGCAATCATTTCCATTGAGATCTTGGTAAGTCTTGCCTCAGTATATCGCATGGCAGCTGCGCCGTCGCCGTCCACGGAACCAAAGTTACCGTGACCGTCAACGAGACAATATCTCATTGACCAGGGCTGTGCCATATTAACCAATGAACCATAGATAGAGCTGTCACCGTGAGGGTGATATTTACCCATTGTATCGCCGACGATACGGGCGCACTTACGATGCGGCTTGTCGGGACCGTTGTTGAGCTCTATCATGGAAAAAAGTATTCTTCTCTGTACAGGCTTAAGTCCGTCTCTGACATCAGGAAGAGCACGGGATGCGATAACACTCATGGCGTAGTCGATATAATCGGACTCCATGGTCTTCTGAAGGTCTACTTCCTTGATTCTGTCAGTGGTTACTTTGTCAAAGACGTCATCTGACAATTCGTTGTTGTTATTGTTGTTATTATCAGGCATTTTCTATCCCCTTTTTTACAACCTTGTTTGCTTTAGATATCAAGATTCTTAACAAACTTAGCGTTCTTTTCAATAAATTCTCTTCTTGGCTCAACCTTGTCACCCATGAGAGTAGTAAAGGTTACGTCGATATCGGACTCGGACTCCTCATCCATGTTTACACGAAGGAGTACTCGTCTCTCAGGATCCATGGTTGTCTCCCAGAGCTGCTCGGGATCCATCTCACCAAGTCCCTTGTAACGCTGAATCTTGTTGTTCTGGTCACGTCCAACATCAAGAAGGATCTTATTAAGCTCCTCATCGCTGTAGGCATACCAGACCTTCTTGTTCTTCTCAAGCTTGTAAAGAGGCGGCTGAGCAAGATATACGTGGCCTTCCTTGATAAGCTGAGGCATAAATCTGTATAGGAAGGTGAGCATAAGAGTAGCAATATGCGCACCGTCAACATCGGCATCGGTCATGATAATGATCTTGTCATAACGGAGCTTGCTGATATCAAAGTCGTCGTGGATACCTGTTCCGAAGGCTGTGATCATAGCCTTGATCTCGGCATTACCGTAGATACGGTCAACACGGGCTTTTTCAACGTTAAGGATCTTACCTCTAAGAGGAAGGATAGCCTGTGTTGCACGGCTTCTTGCTGTCTTGGCTGATCCGCCGGCGGAATCTCCCTCAACGATGAAAATCTCGCAGTTCTTGGGGTCCTTGTCGGAGCAGTCCGCAAGCTTACCGGGAAGTCCCAGTCCGTCAAGAGCTGATTTACGTCTTGTGAGATCTCTTGCCTTTCTTGCGGCGTCTCTTGCACGCTGTGCAAGAATAGCCTTCTCAAGAATCTGCTTGGCAACACCGGGGTTCTGCTCAAGGTAGTAGGTGAGCTGCTCGCCAACGATTCCGGCTACAGCGCCTCTTGCCTCGGAGTTACCCAGCTTTTGCTTGGTCTGTCCTTCGAACTGAGGATCCTCAATCTTGACACTGATGATAGCTGTGAGACCTTCTCTGATATCTTCACCGGTGAGGTTCTCCTCACTGTCCTTGAGCATCTTGTTGGCACGGGCATAGTCATTGAAGGTCTTGGTAAGTGCTGCCTTGAAGCCTTCAAGATGTGTACCGCCCTCAGGAGTGTTGATATTGTTTACGAAAGTATAAATACTCTCGTTGTAAGAATCGTTGTGCTGGAAGGAAACTTCAACCTGAACGTTGTTCTTGTTTCCCTCAAAATACATAATGTCGGTATAAAGAGCTGTCTTACTCTTGTTCAGATACTGAACGAATTCCTTTATACCGCCTTCGTAGTGGAAGGTCTGAACAATAGGATCTTCACCTTCCTCAACACGCTTGTCAGTAAGAGAGATTCTAAGTCCCTTGGTAAGGAAGGCCATCTCTCTGAGTCTCTGCTTAAGAATGTTGTAGTCATAAACTGTGGTCTCTTTGAAAATAAGAGCGTCGGGCTTGAAATATACTCTTGTTCCGGAAGCTCCTTCAGATGCGGTTCCAACCTCCTTAAGAGGGTAGCATACCTTGCCTCTTTCGTATCTCTGCTGATATACCTTACCATCTCTTGTAACCTGGACTTCAAGCCACTCGGAAAGAGCATTAACAACGGAAGCTCCAACTCCGTGAAGACCGCCGGATACCTTGTAACCGCCACCGCCGAACTTACCGCCGGCATGAAGAATTGTGAAAACAACCTCAACACCTGTAAGTCCGGATTTGTGATTCACGTCAACAGGGATACCACGACCATTATCCTTGACAACGATGGTGTTATCCTCATTTATGGTAACTTCAATGTGATCACAAAAGCCTGCAAGTGCCTCATCAACAGAGTTATCAACTATCTCGTATACAAGGTGGTGAAGTCCTCTGCTGGCTGTTGTTCCGATATACATACCGGGTCTTTTTCTGACTGCTTCAAGTCCTTCGAGAATCTGAATTTGGTCAGCTCCATATTGTACTTCTTCGTTAGCCATATTTCGCTCCATTTCTTAGTTTTCGCTGCTTACTGTTCCTTCTGTAACTTTGAACAGCTTATCTATTTCAAATCTGTTATTAACGAATTCATCAAGTCCGGTACAGGTGATGATGGTCTGAATATCACCAATGGTATTAAGCAGGTAATTCTGTCTGTTTGAATCAAGCTCCGACAGAACATCATCCAGAAGAAGTACCGGGTTTTCCTTCTTTGCTTTTTTAACAATTTCTATTTCTGAAAGCTTGAGTGAGAGAGAAGCGGTTCTTTGCTGTCCCTGGGAACCGAATTTTCTGATATCGATTCCATCACTTAAGCTGTCTTCACTTATTCTTTTCCTGACAATAAAAGAAAAATCATCCTTATGAGGTCCAACTGTTGTCTGCTTCAGGATCACATCCTTCTGCCTGGAAGCCCTTAACTTGTGCTCAAAATCAGCTGCGGACACATAAGGCTCATAATAAACGGACAGGCTTTCTTTTTGACCTGTCAATTTCTCATGAATAGGTTGTATTATTTCATTTAATTCGCCTATGAATTTTTCTCTAGTCTTGATAATGACGGATCCGTATTCGCACAGCTGCTTGTCCTGAACATCAAGAAGCACGCTGTTTTCCGGATGTTCGTACAGATCCTTTAGAACTTTGTTGCGCTCGGTGACGAGCTTATTGTACTTAGAAAGACTATTTAGATATATCTGATCCAGCTGACACAGCTCCATATCCATGAATCTGCGTCTCTCTGAGGGACCATTCTTAATAATGCTGAGATCTTCCGGAGAAAAAAATACTACATTAAGCTTGCCTATCAGGTCTGAAGCCTTTTTGATCTTCTGACCGTCAATGGCTATTCCCTTGGATTTGTTCTTGCGAAGGTGCATGTCTACTCGGTACTCTGCACCGTCTCTCTCAAGTATGGTGCGGACATGACCTTCGTCCATTCCAAATCTGATGATTTCCTTGTCCTTACTTCCTTTGTGGGACTTGGTGGTGGCGGATACAAATATTGCCTCAAGAATATTGGTCTTACCCTGGGCATTGTCACCATACAAAATATTTGTACCGCTGCTGAAATCGATCTTTAAATTTTCATAATTTCTGAAATCAGCCAGTTCCAATGACTTTATAATCATTTCTCTATCTTTACCTGCACGCCGTCGTATTCGAAAATGTCACCATCATAGAGCTTGCGGCCACGTCTTTCTTCTATTTCACCGTTTACCTTAACAAGTCCGGCCTGAATATCATTTTTGGCATCAACGCCGGAACCCTCAAGACCTGCTTTTTTCAGTGCCTGTCCAAGTTTGATAAAGTCATCCTGTTCACGTAATTTAACAATTTCCATATTCTTACTTCTAAAACTTTCTATTACAAAAAATATTTTTAATCAACTGTTGTAAAGTTAACCGGAAGAACAAGGTAGATGTAGGTTGATTCCTTGTCTCTGATAAAGCATGGTGCCTTAGGGTTAACGAGGTAAATATCAACAATCTCATCCTCAATTACTCTAAGAGCATCAATGAGGAACTTAGGGTTGAAGCCGATCATAAGATCCTTACCCTGTTTGTCGATATCAATCTCTTCATCCATGCTTCCGATTGCTGAATTGATCTTGAGCTCCAGTGTTCCGTCAGTTACTGATACGATAACAGGCTTCTTGTCACCCTCTTTTACAAGAAGGGTAGCACGGTCGATACAGCTAAGGAACTCTTTTCTGTTGATGCTAAGCTTGGTCTCGTAGTCGCTTGAGAGCATCTGATCTATGCTGAAGTACTCGCCTTCAATGAGACGTGATACTACAGTTGTCTTCTCAAATTCAAATAAAACATGCTTGTCTGTAAAATAGATGCTGACCATCTTGTCGGTGCTGTCACCAAGGATCTTGCTGATCTCACCGAGAGTCTTACCGGGAACAATAACCTTCTTGTATGGATAGCTGCCGCCCAGCTTGACCTTTCTGATAGAGATTCTGTGACCATCAAGAGAAACCAGCTTGAGATTCTCTCCATCTACTTCAAAGAGCTCACCGGCCATGATCTTGTTGGCGTCGTTCTCTGCGATGGAGAAAATAGTCTGCTGAATAACATTCTTAAGAGTAAACTGTGATACTTCTACGCCGTCAATCTTCTCAATAGCAGGAAGATAAGTAAAGTCATCACCCTTTCTTCCGGGAAGATTGAACTTGGACTTCTCACAGCTGATTGTTACTTTATTGGATGAATCAGATTCAATTGTTACATCATTGTCAGGGAGTTTTCTTACAATATCTACGAAGATCTTGGCATCGATTGCAATGAAACCTCTCTCTACAATATTTCCTTCTACAATAGTCTGAATGCCAAGCTCCATATCGTTGGCAATGAATTTGATTATGCCTTCGGTTGCATCTATAAGAATACATTCAAGAATAGACATTGTAGTCTTAGAAGGAACTGCTTTAGATACAATCTGCAAACTGCTGACGAGATTTGATTTCGAGCAAACGAATTTCATGTGCGGAATTACCCCCATCGGAAAATATATAAAATAATTATAAAAAAATAGTAAAAGTATTAATAAGAGCTGTTGATATGTTGAAAACCTATTCTATTATACAATTTTCAAGGCTTTTTTACAAATTTTTGATTGTTGAAAACAAAAAAATTGATGTTGAAAATTAAAAAGTTATAAACAAGCCAAATTTTTGCAAATGGGACTATAAAAATCTATCCACCCATTAATAACAATTAATCCCCAGCCAAATCACAAGTTATCAAGATAGTTATCCACAAATTGTTGATAACTTGGTTTATAAAGGCTTAAAGTGAAGGATTTAATTTCTTCATTATAATATCAAGGTTTTTGTTAAGCTCATCGTCAATGGTAATCTTCTGCTTGATCTTGTTGATACCGCTCATTACTGTGGTGTGATCTTTTTTGCCAAGGACCTTACCGATTTCCTCAAGAGAGGCATCAGTATGTTCTCTGCAGAGATACATGATGATCTGTCTGGGAAGAACTATCTCGGAATTTCTCTTCTTGGAGATGATGTCTTCCTTCTTGGTTCCGTACTGCTCACAGACGGTATCGATAATAAGCTGAGGAGTAATAACCTTGGTCTTGTCGGGATAAATGATATCCTTCAGGGCTTCCATTGCATTTTCCAGAGTGATATCAACATTGTTAAGTCTTGAGTAAGCTATGATCTTGTTGAAGGCACCCTCAAGCTCACGGATGTTGGATTTAATATTGGTAGCAATGTAGTTGATTACTTCATCATCTATGGTCTTGCCGTAGTTCTCGGCGTTTTTGCGAAGGATTGCCATTCTGGTCTCATAGTCGGGAGACTGAATGTCTGCGATAAGGCCCATCTCGAATCTGGAACGGAATCTTTCTTCAAGAGTCTCCATTTCCTTAGGCGGCTTATCGGATGAAAGGATGATCTGCTTGCCGGCCTGATGGAGCTCGTTGAAAGTGTGGAAGAACTCAACCTGAGTCTGTTCCTTACCTATAATAAACTGAACGTCATCGACCATGAGAACATCAACGGTACGATATTTGTCACGAAGCTTGGACATGCTCTCTGTCTTACCACTACGGATGGATTCAATAACTTCATTGGTAAACTGCTCGGAAGTTACGTACAGAACCTTGGCCTGATGATTATGTTCCATAATAAAGTGACCTATGGAATGCATAAGGTGAGTCTTACCAAGTCCGGGACCGCCGTACAGGAAAAGAGGATTGTAGGATATTCCGGGAGACTCCGCAACCGCAAGAGCAGCGGAATGAGCAAACTTGTTGTTGCTTCCTACAACGAAGGTATCAAATCTATATTTAGGATTTAAGTTGGCATGTTCAATGTTGGCGTTAGTAACGTAGCGGTTTTCACTGCTTCCGGAATTATCGCTTTCAACTGTTTCTTCATTATTAATAGTATCTTTGTTTAAAATGAAGATTACTTCCACCATTGAATCAAGAAATTCTGAAATTGTAACCTTGAAGAAATCCATATAGTTCTTGCTGATATAAGAAAGAGCCATGGGATTGTCCTGTGGAATAAGGATCTTAACGGTATCCTCTGATGCTTCATAAACAGACAAAGGCTCAATCCAGGTACGATAAGAGATATCTGTGATGCCTGAAAGTGTCCTGATCTGTTTCTTGATGTCCTCCCAGTTGTTTTTGAGATTTTGTGTGATTTCTGATGATTGCATGAAAAAACTCCCCAATTATGCTAATTTTAAACTTTTACTATTTTATATTAAAAGCCACCTAATATCAAATTGTGGATAACTTTTTATTTTTTGCCTGAAAAAAATGTGAAAAATATGTGTTGTGGAAAAACCCCCTTTTTTCCACTTTAAGGTTTCAACCGTTATAAACCGCATAAATCCGGGATTTCTGATTAATTTTCAACCGATTAATAACCCTTTTATCCACAAAAAAAATGAAAAATGTGGATAAAACAGGTCAAAAAATATTAATCAACAGGTTATCCACAAAATCAACATTTTGCTGTGGAAAACTTTTCAATCTACCATATATTGTTGGAGATTTTTTGAAAAAATTTTTTTATTTCAGTTAAGATATTTTAAGGGTTTTTAAGGCTTGACTGACCTATTTTTATTTATTATAATTATAAAGATTTTTTCCACACAGGATGTAATCAATTGATAATTATGAGATGCATTTATGTATTCTCATTTAACAGACCCGCAAGGGTTAGTTTGTAGACGAAGGAGGTGTTTCCGTAATGAAGATGACATTCCAGCCTCATAAGCTCCAGAGAGCCAGAGTTCACGGCTTCAGAGCAAGAATGGCTACTAAGGGCGGCAGAAAAGTTCTCGCTGCTAGAAGAGCTAAGGGAAGAAAGAGATTATCAGCATGATTTTAAAGGCCGCAGTTTTATGTGGCCTTTTTTCTTCTGTCTTTTAATCTGAAAACAGTTTTTTCTATATTATAAGGAAACTTAATAATGCTTTTTTCCGAATCAATGAAAAAAACAGATGATTTCCGCAATGTTTATGAGAATGGCAAGAGTTATGCCAATAAGTTTATTGTAGTTTATGTGTGGAAAAATGACAGTTCTCGTAATCATCTTGGAATCTCATGCAGTAAAAAAATTGGGAACAGTGTTGTAAGGCACAGATTTGCAAGACTTGTTCGAGAATCTTACCGGCTACACGAAGATGTATTCAATAGTGGTTTGGATATAGTAGTCGTTGCCAGAGCCTGTGCATCAGATGCAAGCTTTTTTGATATTGAGAGTGCTCTTTTAAGCCTGGCAGGGAAGGCCCGCATAATAAAAAATGGCGGTGAGAAATGAAAAAAATACTTATCTTATTAATCAAGTTTTATAGGAAGTATTTGTCTCCGTTAAAACGAACGAAATGTCCGTATATTCCGACCTGTTCTGAGTACGGACTAGAAGCAATAGAAAAGTACGGAGCCCTTAAAGGGGGACTTTTGGCCGTTTGGAGGATTCTTAGATGCAATCCTTTTTCCAGCGGTGGATACGATCCGGTTCCGTGAGCTTTTAGAGGAGGTTGAATTTGGAGGGATTTTTGTTAACCCAGTACTCTGGGAAAATTGTAGGACCCGTAGCTTGGCTTCTTGGCCACTTGATGAACGGAATTTACACAGTTCTTAATCTTATTGGTATTCCTAATACCGGTCTTGCAATTATCATTTTTACAATTGTTATTTATTTGTGTCTGCTTCCGCTTACTTATAAGCAGCAGAAATTCTCCAAGCTTCAGAGCAAGATGAGTCCTGAACTTAAGGCTATCCAGGCCAAATACAAGGGCAAGAAGGATAACGATTCAATGCTTGCTATGCAGCAGGAGACCAAAGAGCTCTATGCAAAATACGGTGTTTCTCAGACAGGTAGCTGTCTACAGCTCATTATTCAGATGCCTATCTTGTTTGCTCTTTATCGTGTTATCTATGCAATTCCCGCTTACGTTACTATCGTAAGAAATGCTTTTTATCCCCTTGTTGAGCAGCTCAGAACTACTGACGGAGCTGCTGAGTTCATGCAGACTCTCAAGGGTGCATCTGGTTTTGCCAAGCAGTTTACCAATGATGCTTTTGTTGCAGGCAATGTTGATTATGTAGAGAATACCTACATCGATGTTCTTAATAAGGCAACAACAGCAGACTGGACAAGTCTCCAGGAACATTTTACAGGACTTTCATCATCAATTGATGCAACACACAGCACTCTGAATCATTTCAATTCATTCCTTGGTCTTAACATTGGTCAGGCACCTTTGGAAATGATCCAGACAGCATTTGCCAACAAGCAGTTCCTTCTTCTTATCGGAGGTATTCTTGTTCCTGCCCTGGCTGCTCTTACACAGTGGATCAACACCAAGCTTATGCCTCAGGCAGCTGATAACAATGGTGGCAAGGTAGATCCCGATGATCCGTCAGCACAGATGGCTCAGTCCATGAAGACAATGAATATCATGATGCCTTTCATGTCAGCGTTCTTCTGCTTGAGTCTTCCTGCAGGTATGGGTATTTACTGGATCGCCGGTGCTGTTATCAGATCAATTCAGCAGATTGTTATCAACAAGCACATTGATAATACAGACATTGATGCAGAAATAGCCAAGAATACCGAGAAGTACAAGAAAAAAATGGAAAAGATGAAGACTTCTCCTCAGATGAACCGCTATGCAAACATGTCTACAAGAACCATCAATAAGACACAGTCCATCTCTTCTTCAACTAAGGAGAATGAGAAGGCCCTTGAGAAGACAAGATCTATTTACCAGGGCAAAGAAATCAAGAAGAATTCTCTTTTAGCAAAGGCAAATATGGTCAAGGAGTTTAATGAAAATAATAACAAGCAATAAATTGCTTATGATTGTGGGAGGTTATAATGGAGTTTAAGGAGTTTACTGCAAAGAACGTTGACGATGCTATTACCGAAGCCTGCGAGAGCTTCGGAGTACCTAGTGATAGACTTGAGTATGAAGTAGTATCAAATGGTTCCGCAGGATTTTTGGGAATCAATGCCAAGCCGGCAATTATCAAGGCAAGAATTAAGGAAGAAAAGCCTGAAGTTGTTGAAGAAGTAAAGAAGCCTGTTGAGAACAAGCCCGCTAAGGAAAACAAAGCTTCCAAGGAAGTTAAGGAAGTTAAAGAGAACAAGCCTGCAGCTGTTAAGACTGAGGCTAAGAAGGAAGAGAAGAAAGTATCGGATGTTGACGGTGCAAAGCTTGTCGATGCAGCTAATTCCTTCCTTAACGAAGTATTTGGTGCTATGAAGATGGAAGTTAAGATAAGCGCCAAGTACAATGAGAATGACAGAATTCTTGATGTTGAACTGAGCGGTGATGAAATGGGAGTCCTTATCGGTAAGAGAGGACAAACACTGGATTCTCTCCAGTACCTTATCTCACTTGTTGTTAACAGAGATTCTTCAGATTATATTCATGTTAAGGTTGATACCGAGAACTATCGTGAGAGAAGAAAGGCAACTCTTGAGAACCTTGCAAAGAACATTTCTTATAAGGTTAGAAAGTCAAGACAGTCAGTTGCGCTTGAGCCTATGAATCCTTATGAGAGAAGAATTATTCATTCAGCTCTTCAGAACGACAGATACGTTACAACTCATAGTGAGGGAGATGAGCCTTTCCGTAGAGTTGTAGTTACTCTCAAAAAGTAATTAACTATTAAAAAGAACCTGCTTCCTTTAACCCGTTGTCAGAGTGAGCGGGTTCTTTTTTTGTCTATTGTGCTATAGTATTATTAGTGAAAAGTTGACCTTTTTTTGATAATAGATGTGGATAAGTTATGGCTTCTGTTTTGAATAATTTTGGAGATGATACAATTTGTGCTATTGCGACTGCTATGTCTGATGCAGGTATTGGAATAATCAGAGTAAGTGGCAGAGACGCAGTGGAAATATGCAGCAAGATTTTTGTTTCGCCTAAGGGTGAACATAATCTTGCATCTCATGAGCCTAATACTATTAAGTATGGCTTTATTTGTGATGAATCACAGACTGAAGATAAGAGAATTATCGATGAAGTTATGATTTCTTATATGAAGGGGCCTAAGAGTTATACCAGGGAAGATGTTATTGAGATCAATTCCCATGGCGGTATGCTGATCATGAATCAGATTCTTACGTTGCTGATTGATAACGGATGCAGACTTGCTGAGCCCGGTGAGTTTACTAAGAGAGCATTTTTGAATGGACGAATTGATTTGACCAAAGCTGAAGCGATTATGGATATCATAAGTGCTCAGAACAATTTCGCACTTGAGAGTTCAAGACAGCAATTAAAGGGTAGTATTTATAATAAGATCAAAGAGCTTCGTGGAAGAATAATTTATGAGATGGCATTTATAGAATCTGCTCTGGATGATCCGGAGAATTATGATCTTACCGGTTACCCTGAGAAGCTCAAAATCGTTACCGAAGATGTTGCAAAAGTTATCGATAAATTGATAACCTCCGCTGATGAGGGTAAGATTAGAAAAGATGGTATTAAAACAGTTATTGTTGGTAAGCCTAATGCCGGCAAATCATCTCTTCTCAATGCACTGACCGGAGATGAGAGAGCAATAGTTACAGATATTGCCGGAACTACAAGAGATATTATTGAAGAGACAGTAAGACTTGGAGACATAGTTCTTCATGTTATAGATACTGCCGGAATCAGAAATACCGATGATATTATCGAGAAGATCGGTGTTGATAAGGCCAAAGAAAAAGTTACAGAAGCAGAACTTGTTCTGTATATTCTTGATTCTACTTCTGAACTTGATGATGAAGACAAAGATATTATTGATCTTTGCAAAGATAAGAAGACAATAGTACTTCTAAATAAAGACGATCTGCAAAATGATATTAAGATAACAGATGATATTGTTCGTATGCATTTTTCAGATGATAAAAATGATAAATTACCTATTATAAGAACTTCAATGCTTAAAGGAAATGGACTCGAAGATTTGAAGAAAGCTGTTTCGGATCTTTTCCTTAACGGTGATATTGCGCCGAAGCAGGAACTATTTATTACTAATCTTCGTCATAAGGATCTTTTAAAAAAATCCTATGACAGTTTGAAACTTGTTGAGCAAAGTATAGACATTGGCCTTTCGGAAGACTTTTTTACCGTGGACCTTTCAAATGCTTATGCTTATCTTGGTGAAATAATTGGTGAAGAAGTTGGAGATGATCTTGTTGAAGAAATCTTCTCCAAATTCTGTATGGGAAAGTAAGATATTATGACAGAAATACGCGAGAAAATTGATGTAGCCGTAATCGGTGCCGGACATGCCGGCTGTGAAGCAGCTCTTGCCTGTGCAAGACTTGGACTTGAGACTGTGATATTTACAATGAGTGCAGATAATATTGCATTCATGCCCTGCAATCCACATATAGGTGGATCTTCCAAGGGACATCTTGTCAGAGAGATTGATGCTCTTGGTGGAGAGATGGGTAAGAATATTGATAAGACATTTTTGCAGTCCAAGATGCTCAATACTTCTAAGGGACCTGCTGTTCATTCACTCAGATGCCAGGCAGATAAAATGGAATATTCCAAAGCTATGAAAAAAGTTTTGGAGAATCAAAAGAACCTTACGATAAAACAGGCCGAGGTTTCAGAGATTCTTTTTGAAGAAGCTGCAGATGATATTAAGAAGGATGGCTACAAAGAGAAAATTGTAGGTGTAAAGATTTTTTCCGGAATCATCTATGAGGCTAAGGCAGTAATTCTTTGCACAGGAACTTACTTAAAGAGCAGATGTCTTACAGGTGAGGCTATCACTTACAGCGGACCAAATGGTCTTCAGCCTTCTAACTTGTTATCTGATTCACTTATTAAAGCCGGAATTGAACTTAGAAGATTCAAGACAGGAACTCCCGCCAGAATGGATGGCAATTCAATTGACTTCTCTAAGATGTCGGAGCAGTTTGGTGATACTCCGGTTATTCCATTTTCCTTTGATACTGATGTGGAAACTATTCAAAAAGAACAAGTTTCCTGTTGGCTTACTTATACCAATGAGAAGACCCATGAGATAATAAGAGCTAATATCGATAGGTCTCCAATTTATGCCGGAATCATTGAAGGTGTTGGACCAAGATATTGTCCTTCTATTGAAGATAAAGTCGTTAAGTTCCCTGATCATGAGAGACATCAGGTGTTTGTTGAACCTGAGGGAACATTTACAAATGAGATGTACATTGATGGAATGAGTTCTTCACTTCCTGAGGATGTTCAGCTTGCAATGTACAGAACTGTTCCGGGACTTGAGAATTGCAAGATTGTTAAGTCGGCTTATGCAATTGAGTATGATTGCTTATGTCCGGGACAGCTGTCACCTACTCTTGAGATTAAGAATATAAGAGGTCTTTTTTCCGCAGGACAGTTTAACGGAAGTAGCGGATATGAAGAAGCGGCAGCACAGGGGCTTTATGCTGGTATCAATGCTGCAATGCAGATTTTTCGCAAACCTTATCTTGAGATTGATAGATCTGAAGGTTATATCGGAGTACTTGTTGATGACCTGGTTACAAAAGAAAACCTTGAACCTTATCGTATGATGACTTCAAGAGCTGAGTATAGATTATTACTCAGACAGGATAATGCAGACATAAGACTTCGTAAAAAAGGTTATGAAGTAGGTCTTATTGATGAAGAAAGATATAACAAGTTAGTTGATAAGATTGATTCTATAGAAAAAGAAGTAGAACGTTTAAAGAAAGCAACTGTCGGTGCCAATGCACGAATACAGAAATTCATGGAAGAGCATGGTAGTTCGACTCTTAAAACAGCAACTTCTTTGGCTGAACTTATATGCAGACCAGAATTCAATTATTATTCTCTTGCTGAGATTGATAATGATAGAGTAGAGCTTCCTAAGGATGTAATAGAACAGGTTGAGATAACCATAAGATATGAAGGTTATATCCAGAGACAGGAGAGACAGGTTGAGCAGTTCAAGAAACTTGAGAAGAGACTTATTCCTGCTGATATTAATTATGATGATGTTTCAAGTCTCAGACTTGAAGCAAGACAGAAACTTGAAAGATTCAGACCAAAGAATATAGGACAGGCATCAAGAATCGGTGGTGTTAATCCTGCTGATGTATCGGTACTTATTATTTACCTTGATTCTATGAATAGAGGAAACAGTGATGAGAGCTAAGTATTCAACAATGATTAAAGATTTTGAGGAGCTGGGACTTAGTATATCTGATAAGCAGCTTGAACAATTCAATACCTATTATGAGATGCTTGTTGAGACAAATAAGGTAATGAACCTCACTGCTATAACAGAGTTCGAAGATGTATGTAAGTTACATTTTGTTGATAGTGTTTCAGCCGCCAAGTACTTTGATTTTTCCAAAGAGGAATATTCACTTGTTGATATCGGAACCGGAGCAGGATTTCCGGGTATACCTCTTAAGATAATGTTTCCTAATCTGAAGGTAACATTACTTGACTCTCTTAATAAGAGATTGAACTTCTTGAATGATGTTATTGATAAACTGGATCTTAACAGTGAGGGTGATATACATACCCTTCATGGAAGAGCAGAAGATTTTTCAATGGCAAAGGAAGGTTCACTTAGAGAGACTTTTGATATTGCTGTATCAAGAGCAGTTGCAAATATGGCTACTCTATCAGAGTACTGTTTACCCTATGTTAAAGTTGGCGGTAAGTTCATCGCTTTCAAAAGTGAAAAAGCATCTGAAGAATTACAAAATGCAAAGGGTGCACTCCATCTATTAGGTGGTAAGTTATCTGATTGTCAGGAGTTCATGCTTCCTGATTCTGATATCAGCAGAACAATATGTATAGTGGATAAGATTGAAAAGACTTCCAAAAAATATCCTCGTAAAGCAGGAATTCCTTCGAAACAACCTCTGCAATAGATATTGTGATTATAAATTTTGTATTAACTGAATGTTTCACGTGAAACATTACTATTTAAATTATTTGTTCTACTAAAAATTGTTTCACGTGAAACATTAATACCCAATATATTGTATTAAAACCGTGAAACATTAATATTATCCCGATAATTGTACTAAATATGACTACAATTACAGACCACAATATCTAGAAAAACCAACCTAAAAGTAAAATTTTTGGGCAAAGGTATTTGTATTGTGCTAAAATCAAATTAGTGTTTAAAGAGAGTGGGAGGAGAAATGGGAAGAATCATTGCTATCGCTAATCAAAAAGGTGGAGTCGGTAAGACAACAACCTCAATTAATCTTGCAGCAGCACTTGCTGAGAAAGGGAAAAAGGTCCTTGTTATTGATACCGATCCCCAGGGTAATACCACCAGTGGATTTGGTCTTGATAAAAACGAGCTTGAGAATACCATCTATGAACTAATGATAGGGGAGTGTTCTGTAGATGAAGCTATTCACAAAGATGTAGTGGAAGATCTTAATGGACTTGATATCATTCCTTCAAATGTTAATCTTGCTGCAGTAGAGATAGAACTTATCGACGCAGATCAGAAAGAGTACATTCTTAAAGAAGCAATTGCAGAAGTAAAAGATAATTACGACTTTATCATCATTGATTGTCCGCCGTCACTTAGTATGCTGACAATCAATTCTATGACAACAGCCAGCACAGTACTTGTTCCTATTCAGTGTGAGTATTATGCATTGGAAGGTTTGGGACAGCTTGTACATACTGTTAACCTGGTTAAGGAAAGACTTAATCCTGAACTTGAGATGGAGGGTGTGGTATTCACAATGTTTGATGCCAGAACCAATCTTTCCCTTCAGGTTGTTGAAAATGTAAAAGAGCATATTGAAGAGAATGTATATAAGACAATCATTCCCAGAAATATTCGTCTTGCGGAGGCACCCAGCTACGGACTTCCTATTAATTTATACGAACCCAAGTCCGCAGGTGCAGAAGCATACAGACTTCTTGCTGATGAAGTGATCGCAAGAAAGTTTTGATATTATAAGCCGATGAATGACCAAGGTCATTTAATATAGTTGGAGGAGAACATGGCAGCGAAGAATGCAAAAAGAGGATTGGGAAAAGGAATCGACTCTCTGATCCCCGCTAAGGTAACACCCACTAAGACCAAAGAGGAAAAGGTATCCGATACTCCGGTCGAGGGACAGGTTACTAATGTAAAGATCACAAAGGTTGAACCAAACAGAAATCAGCCAAGAAAAACTTTTGACGAGGATAAGTTATTAGAACTTGCGGATTCAATTAAGCAGTTCGGAATGCTTGAACCCCTCACCGTAGTAGACAGAGGTGATCACTATGAGATCGTCGGCGGTGAGAGAAGATGGAGAGCAGCACAGAAACTTGGACTTAAGGAAGTCCCTGTAATAATCAGAAATCTTACCGAGCAGGAGATCGCTGAGATAGCACTTATCGATAACCTGCAGAGAGAAGATATAAATTCAATTGAAGAAGCATTAGCTTTCAAGAGACTTATCGATGAATTCGGATATACTCAGGAGCATGTTGCTGAGAAGATGTCAAAGAGTAGAGTATATATTACCAACTCTTTGAGACTCCTTAAGCTCTGTGAGAAAGTAAGACAGATGGTAATTGATGAACAGATTACCAGTGGACATGCAAGAGCACTTATTCCTGTAGAGGATCCCGAAGAACAGTTCCAGCTGGCTCAGAAGGTTTTCGATGAGAAACTCAGCGTACGTGAGACAGAGAAGCTGGTTAAGAATCTTGGTAAGACTTCCAAGAAGAAATCCGCCAAGAAGAATGAGAGTCTCGAAGCCGTATATGCCAGTGTTGCTGAGAAGTGCAAACAGGCAATCGGAACCAAGGTTGATATTATCTCCAAGGGTGACGGAGCCGGTAAGATCGAGATAGAATTCTACAGCAATGATGATCTTGAGAAGATTACTGACAGACTTTGCAAAGAATAAATATTGGTTGGGGGAATAATTAATGGAGAGCAGTATTTTTTCGGCAATAGGACTTAGCGGCCTGGACCCGGCAATTCTTTTTATCGTTATGCTGGTTCTTCTGATCGTAGCATTTGTTCTGGTATTTGTTCAGAGCAGCAGACTTAAGAAGCTTGAGAGAAAATACAATAAATTCATGAATGGCAAAGAAGCTGAATCCCTGGAAGATGAAATTATAGGAATCTTCCACAACAACAGAGCTATCAAAGCCGAAAATGACAAAAACAGAAAAGATATCATTGATATTAATAGAAGAATGGTACATACTGTTCAGAAGCTGGGACTTCATAAGTACGACGCTTTTGATCAGACAGGTGGAAAGCTTAGCTATGCTATATGCTTTCTTGATGAGGAGGACAATGGTATCCTCATCAATTCAGTTCATAGTGCTGATGGCATCAACTATTCATATTCCAAGAACATCACCGCAGGAGTTGCGGATGTTGAGCTTACCGGTGAGGAGAAAAAAGCTCTTGAGATTGCTCTTAACAGTGTGAATAGATAAATTAAATTGTATGCAATATAATATTATAAATATTTTTGGAGGAATACAGGAATGATCGACATTAAATTCTTACGTGAGAATCCTGACGTAGTAAGAGAGAACATCAAGAAAAAATTTCAGGATGAGAAGCTTCCGCTTGTTGATGAGGTAATCGCACTTGACGAGCAGAGAAGATCAAATCAGCAGGAGGCAGACCAGATCCGTTCTAACCGCAACAAGATTTCCAAGGAAATCGGAGCACTTATGGCTCAGGGCAAGAAGGAAGAGGCCATGGCTCTCAAGGATGAGGTTGCAAAAGAGGCTGAGAGACTTAATGAGCTGGAGGCTAAGCAGAAGGAGCTGGATGAGGAAGTAACAAACAAGATGATGATCATTCCTCAGATCATAGATGAGTCAGTTCCGATCGGAAAAGATGATTCACAGAATGTGGAGATTGAGAAGTTCGGTGAGCCTGTAGTTCCCGATTTCGAGATTCCTTATCACACAGATATCATGGAGTCCTTCAACGGTATCGACCTTGACGCAGCAAGAAGAGTTGCAGGTAATGGTTTCTATTATCTTATGGGCGACATCGCAAGACTTCACTCAGCAGTTATTTCTTATGCAAGAGATTTCATGATCGACAGAGGGTTCACCTACTGTGTACCTCCCTTCATGATCCACGGCAATGTAGTTGCAGGTGTTATGAGCTTCCCTGAGATGGAGGCAATGATGTACAAGATCGAGGGCGAGGATCTGTACCTTATCGGAACTTCAGAGCACTCAATGATCGGTAAGTTCATTGATCAGATCATTCCTGAGGAAGAGATGCCCAAGGCTCTTACCAGCTACTCACCTTGCTTCAGAAAAGAGAAGGGTGCACATGGTATCGAGGAGAGAGGTGTTTACAGAATCCACCAGTTCGAGAAACAGGAGATGGTTGTTATCTGTAAGCCAGAGGAGTCCAAGGAGTGGTATGACAAGCTCTGGAAGAATACAGTAGATCTCTTCAGATCAATGGATATTCCGGTACGTACCCTTGAGTGCTGCTCAGGAGACCTTGCAGATCTTAAGTGCAAGAGCTGCGACGTAGAGGCTTGGTCACCAAGACAGAAGAAGTACTTCGAGGTTGGTAGCTGCTCTAACCTTGGCGATGCTCAGGCAAGAAGACTTAAGATCAGAATCAAAGGTAAGGACGGCAACTACCTTGCCCACACACTTAACAACACAGTTGTTGCTCCTCCGAGAATGCTCATCGCCTTCCTTGAGAACAATCTCCAGGCAGACGGCAGCGTAAGAATCCCTGAGGTTCTTCGTCCTTACATGGGTGGCAAGGAAGTTCTTGTTCCCACCAAATAATTTTTTAGCAAAATAGGTATTAGAAAAGAGGTGTAATCCATTTGCATAAGTTCCTGCGTGCTGTGGGTTTTTCCCAGATCAAAGACAGAAAAGAATTAATAAAACTGATAACCGCATCCATTCAGAATGCTGAGAAAAGATCCTACATAACCACCGGGGACAATGTTATGCTGGCGGAGTTTGCCAAGGATTACGCGGATCGTATAGGTGTGGCTGTCTGCGGCGAGTTCGACGATGAGGACAAATTCATTTACGAATACTATTATCCTTATCTTATTCCCACCGGTGTCAGCACCGAGGAGGATATAAATGTTGAGCGCCACGCAGCCCAGTATTCCTATGCGGGCGTGGTGAACGAGCCCAGGATCGGTGTAACTCTTATCTACTACCTTCAGAATATGGTTCCTTATGTGAAGCTTGAGAACGAGAACAAATTCCCAATCAAGGGAACGAGTCTTAGTCTCTCATCCCTGTCAATCAAGGGACAGATACTGATGCCCATAGCCAAGACCGATGAGGAGAAGGCTGTGGCCAGGAAAAAGAGTAATTACAGAAATAATCTTATTAACAATGCAAGACGAGGTGATGAGACAGCGATCGAATCACTGACTCTTGATGATATGGACCTCTACACATCTATCTCCAAGAAGATAAGGAGACAGGATGTGTACAGCCTTGTGGATACATACTTTATGCCTTACGGCGTTGAGTGCGATCAATATTCGGTTCTCGGCGAGATCACCGAATGCACCGTGGTTACCAATTATGTTACCAAGGAAAAAGTTCACATCATGCGCATCAACTGCAATGACCTTGAGTTCGACGTATGCATTAATGAAGTCGACCTTCTGGGTGAGCCTGCAGTTGGCAGAAGATTCAAAGGAAATATATGGATGCAGGGTGTCATCAATTTTGATGATACTATTAATTAATTAAACGAAAGGAGATTATTAGAATGTCAACACCACACAACAGTGCAGAAAAAGGTGATATTGCTAAGACCGTCCTTATGCCGGGTGATCCGCTCCGTGCGAAATTTATTGCAGAGAACTTCCTCACAGACATCAAGTGCTTTAACGAAGTAAGAGGAATGCTTGGCTTTACAGGAAAATATGAGGGAAAAGAAGTGTCTGTAATGGGACACGGAATGGGAATTCCCTCAATCGGAATTTATACTTATGAGCTTTACAATTTCTATGATGTTGATAACATCATCAGAGTAGGCAGCGCAGGAGGACTTCAGGACAAGGTTAATGTAATGGATATTATCTTTGCCCAGGGTGCTCACACAGATTCCAACTATGGATTCCAGTTTGGACTTCCCGGAACTTTTGCTCCTACAGCAAGCTTTGATATCCTTGAGAAGGCTGTGGCTATTGCTAAGGAAAAGGGCGTAAGATACCATGTTGGAGACGTTCTTTCTTCAGATGCTTTCTATAAAAAGTGCAATGAGAGTGAGCTGTACAGAAACTTTGGTGCGCTTGCGGTTGAGATGGAGACACCGGCGCTGTATATGAATGCGGCGGAGGCAGGGAAGAAGGCGTTGACGATACTTACATGCTCAGACCATCTGTTTAAGAATGAAGAACTTTCCGCACAGGAACGCCAGACCTCCTTCACAGATATGATGGAGATCGCACTTAAGACCGCAATCCAGCTGTGATGCCGGGTGGCGGACAGTGTAATAAAGTACAATAGAGATTATGTCTCTCGGTAATGGAACGCCGGGGACTATAAAGTCCACAAATACATCTCACGGTTCTAAACGTTTCAATGAGCCCTGAACATAAATAGTCGTGCATAAGGCACTCCTATTTATAGGTCTCATTTCCACAGAACCGAAATCGATGAATCTTTGTACTCCATTTTTATTGGGCGTCTTCTGTTAGTAAGTCTTTGAAATTACTTCCTTGTACGATTTCCGTAATCATGTACTTTATTACAACTGTCCGCCTGCGCGGTGAATTCACAGCAGGTAGTATTGCGATTCAAATAAGTGCGATTCTCTTTTGAGGCTACTTTTGACTAAGCACCCCACTTCTATCCGAAATAGAAGTGGGGTGTTTTGGGCCATGCGGCCTTTGAAGGAGGAGGATTTTTGAGGAGATTGTTGGAGCGAGATTGGGAGAAGGAGGTTTTGGGAAGAGGAGGGGGAGTAGTGGTTGCAGGGAGACAGGATAATCGAGGGAGGAGGAGGGGGAGTAGTGGTTGCAGGGAGACAGGATAATCGAGGGAGGAGGAGGGGGAGTAGTGGTTGCAGGGAGACAGGATAATCGAGGGAAGAGGAGTAGTGGTTGCAGGGAGACAGGATAATTGAGGGAGGAGGAAGGGGAGTGTGCAGGAAAAGAGGACGAAAAATCATCGATTTCGGTCCTACGGAGATGAGACCTAAAAAAGGAGTGCCTTATGCACGACTTTTTTGCTCAGGGCTCAGCGGAGTGTTCAGGGCCGTGAGATGAATTTTCGTCCTCCTTTTCTGCACACTCCCCTTCCTCCTCCCTCGATTATCCGTCCGGGTAACCAATACTGCACCGCCGGCAAAACCTTGTGTTGACTAATGGAGCGTATTTGTTTAGTATAGTGGGGAAGTGATTGAAAGTGGGGTAAATATGGGTAATTTATCGATAATTCTGCTCTCCGTAGCAGTCTTTATGGCAATGGTCCTTTATCTTACGATAAATCAGGACAATCGTGAGAAGTGGGTCGGCATTGCTTTTTCTATTGCTTCCCTGGGTGGCCTTTTGGTTTACGGCTACGCATATTCCAAAAGCCCGGACATGGGCGCAGTCGAAGTTCTCCGCACAGTAATTGATACGGGCCGTATGTTTGCCGGCATGAATAACGTTGCGGTGTTCACCGAAGCGGTTGGTGAAGGTTCGCCGTGGCATATCATGTTCTGGGGAGCGCACTTTTTGGCGTATTATTCTATGGCCAGCGTTTTCATCCTGGTTCTGGGTAAGAGTGCCATCAAGAAGTTCAGATCCTGGCTCCTTAGGATCAACGATGTTGAACTCATCTACGGAATCAACGAAAGCTCGCTGGAATACGGCAGAACAGTATCCGAGGGCAAAAGAGTATCAGTTGTGTTTGTTGATACCGACGCCATGAAGTGGGAAGCTGACGTAAGACAGATCGGAGGTCTTATCTACACGGATCCATCCGCCTTAAATCCTGACATACATCTCATTAAGAGGCTGGGAATTAAGAAGGGAAAGAGCAAGCTCCATCTGACAGCGCTGTCCGACAACGCAGATCAGAACTTTGATTATGCCAAGAAGCTTCTTCGCTGCCTTGAAAAAGGCAAAATTAATCCGGAGCAGACAGGTATAACTATCATAGGAAGAGAAGAGCTGGAAGGAATGAGGCTTTTAGCCGGTCCGGGCAAATACGGCTACGGACAGGTTAAGGTCTTTGACAAGACAGAGCTCATCGCAAGACTTTTGATGCAGAAGTTCCCCCTGTGTGATGTGGTGGAATTTGATGAACATGGTAATGCCAGAAACGGCGTTGAGATCCTTCTAGTGGGATTTGGAAGGCTCGGACAGGAAGTTCTGAAAAAGCTGGTTGCCAACGGACAGTTTGAAGGCAGCTCTTTTAAAGTAAGAGTATATGATCCTAAATTCGAGAAGATAGACGGATACTTCAGATACAGATACAATGCTATGCTTGAGAACTACGACATCAAGTTCTTTGCAGAGGATGGAAGAAGCAGACACCTTACGAATTACGTCTTAGACAATGCCGAGACCATCAACTACGTGATAACCGCAGTGGGGGATGATGAGCTCGGAAGAGAGATCGCGACGGATATTCTTGACCTTTTCCATGAGAAAAAGAGGGTGGTTCCTGTATATCAGTGCACATCCGACAGCGTATGGCAGTACAGATACGGCGAGGAGAGAAAGATCTGGAGTCTTAATGATGCTAATATTCTCTACGGCGGCAAGATGGATGACCGCGCCAAGGAGATCAACCACTTCTATCACGGCGAGGAGGGAGACCTTGAGAGACAGTGGGCCGAATGTGACTACTTCAGCCGCATGAGCTGCAGAGCCAGCGCCGATTTCCTTACGGCTCTGTTCAAGAGACTTAGAATTACCGGAGATGACAAGATTTCAGAGGAGTTTCTTGAGAATCTGGCAAGGACCGAGCATCATCGTTGGAACGCTTTCCATTTTTCTATGGGATTTGCCACGATGGATGAAGAAACATTGAAGAAGAGAGCAGAGCTGTTCAAGACAGATACGTCTCTTAGAATATCCAAGGATCTGTCAGCTAGACGCCATGCATGCCTGATTCCATGGGATGACCTGGATGCTTTGTCCGAATACGAGAACAAGGTCACAGGCAAAAACATTGATTATAAGCAGATGGATAGAGATAACATTACTGTTATGCTGAAGCTGCTTGCAGATACATAAGAGGAGAATGAATTAAGTTATGATCAACAACAGTATTATCAAAAGGAAGTTTACAATCAGATTAGTGATTCTGATCATCGGAATTATCTGCGCAGCACTTGTAGTTCCGGTTCAGAAGAAGGTCGACAGTATTAACAAAGCCGGTAAAGATGCAGCAATTTCTTTTGCCGAGGCATATGCAAGCGACATGGTAAGCCCCGAGTACATTAAGGATAATTCCTATGTTGCCTATGTGGATATACAGAACAAGCCCGCTGCATTTGCATATTATGATGACTCAGAGCAGTTTGCTTATGTGTATGATGACAACGGAATGTATATCATCAAAGCTTCCAAGAGTAAGCTTGACTCTCTTAGCAGTGAGGTGGCAAGTAATGGAACAGCAAGAGTTCTGGGTGCGGTAAAAGAGCTGGATGAAGAAGTCATGGATATGGCCTTCGAGACCTACTCTGAGTTTGATATTGAAGATCCTATGAACAGAGAAGAGTTTGATGATTATTTCAAGGGCGCTGCTATCTACGAGGGCTACAATTCAAATGCATCCTCTAATTATGTTTTGCTTGAATTTCTGATTGTTGTTGTGGGAATTCTTTGCCTGCTCGGTGGAATTCCAAGTGTTTTTAGCTATGTTGTTAACAGCAAAAAGCTCACAGACAGCGATAAAGAGATGCTTGCAGCAGAGCTTGAGGATCCAAGAACTGTTTTTATGAAGAAATGCGGTGTATTCTTTACACCCAGACACCTCGTATATGCGGACAACCGCTTAGAGGTTCTTCCTTATGAAGAGATTATCTGGTGCTACAAGTACACCTTCAGATATTGCTTCATTCCTGTATTTAACTGCGTCAACGTGCACACAAGTAAGAAAAAGAAGAAGAGAATCGCATTCATGTCACTCTTTGCTTCTTACCCTGACACGATTGTTAAGGAGCTGTTCACTCAGATTAATTATCACAATCCTTCAACTATATTCGGATATACCAAGGAAGCACAGACCTATTACCACTGTGATTATTGGAAAAATACACAGCAGAGCGCTTGATAATTTTAATATTCAAAAAAGAAGCTCCGACTTTTCCCTTATGGGAAGGGCCGGAGCTAATTATTTGCCAAAAAATAAGTGAAGAAATTTTAGATTGAATCCTTAGCATTCTCCATAGCAGCAATGACTTTATCACAGAACTCATCAAATTCAGGGTCTTCCTGATATCTGTCAGGATGAGACTGTATATACTCAAGTGATAAGCGAACACCTTCATGGAAGGGAACGTTGGTGGTCATCTGAGGAACAAGGCGTTTGAGCTTGCTGTTGTCAAAGAGGACGGATACAGATTTATCTCCGATAAGGCTACCGCGGAAGTCATAGCCGTATTTTGTCCCCACATCTGCAAGAAATTCAGAGGAGACATAATAGGGTTTAAGTTCAACTCCGAGTGCATCAGCGATTGTCTGATAGATCTGATTCCAGGACAGAGCTTCGTCGCCTGTTATCTGGAAAGCTTCGCCGATGGCATGTCTGTTGCCCATAAGTCCTGTGAAGCCGATGGCGAAGTCGCTGTTGAAGGTAAGGTGCCACAGTGAGGTGCCATCGCCCTGAATTATTACGGGCTTACCCTGCTGCATACGTTTAATTACCTGATAAAAACCCTTGTTACCATGTACTCCGAGAGGAATTGTTCTCTCATCATAGGTGTGGCTGGGACGAACGATAGTCACTGGGAATCCGTTCTCGCGGTATTTCTTAAGAAGGAATTCCTCGCAGGCGATCTTGTTTCTTGAGTATTCCCAGTACGGATTGGCAAGGGTTGTGCCCTCGGTGATCACGTGATGAGCAGCGGGCTTGTTATAGGCGGAAGCGGAACTGATGAAGATGTACTGCTTAGTCTTATCCTTAAAAAGTCTGTAGTCTCTTTCAACTGCTGAGACATCGAAGGCAATAAACTCGCTGACAACATCAAAGGTCATGCCCTCCAGCTTATTGGCCACAGCTGCTTCATCGTATATGTCAGCTGTTATAAGATTAACTCCTTCCGGAATGTCATCCTTGCGGTTTCCTCTGTTCAGGAGGTAGACCTCCCAGAGCGGGTCCGAGGCAAGAAGCCTTACGATTCCCATGGAGATGGTTCCTGTGCCGCCGATAAATAGTGCCTTCATGTGTGTCTCCTCCTTTTTTCTGTAAAAAACAGTTGGCTATTGATCAATTGTTTCCGAAGTACTTAAAGCAGAGCATCGTTATGTCGTCGAACTGGGGAGCATCACCAACAAATCCATCGATATCCTTTTTGACCGCCTCGATAAGTGTCTGAGAATCTGCGTCCGGGTTTTTGTTAAGCGCAGCAAGAAGTCTGTCGGTCCCATATAGTGTATTGTCTTTGTCGGTGGCCTCCGGTACGCCGTCAGTGTAGACGAACAGCGTATCTCCGGGCTGCAGCGTAACTTCGTGTTGCTCAAATTTTATACCGGGCATGGCGGCAACTGCAAGAGAATGTTTGTAGATTCTTAGGTCAAAAGAGCCATTGGAGCTTCTTATGACGGGATGCTCGTGACCGGCGTTGGAGATAATTGCTTTTCCTGTGGATATCTCCAGGATGCAGAGCCAGACGGTTGCGAACATTTCGGCGTCGTTACCCTCACAGAGCTGGTTGTTGACATCCCTAAGTATTTCTGAGGTGGAAAGAGAGCCGCCCATCAGAGTTCTGTTTTTGATAAGTGTTTTGGTGATCACCATGAAAAGAGCTGCGGGTACGCCTTTGCCGGAAACATCAGCCATAACCATGGCCATGTGATCGTCATCAATAAGGAAGAAATCGTAGAAGTCGCCGCCAACTTCCTTGGCGGGATTCATAGTAGCGTAGATCTCAAACTCTTTCCTGTCGGGGAAAGGAGGGAAGATACGGGGGAGCATGTCCGCCTGAATCTGGGTAGCTACGTTAAGCTCTGCGCCGATTCTCTCTTTTTCCGCTGTTACGGTCCTTAGATTGTCGATGTAGGTGACGATGTCTTTTTCCATATTGTGGATGGAGAGGGCGAGATCTTCAATCTCATCTCCGGTCTTGATAGTGGTAAGAGCATCATCAACCTGTGCGCCGTTACTGGTGAAATTACCGGCGCTGGTACGGATCTGCATTACCGGATCGATGAAGTTCTTTCTCATCACTTTCCAGTTCATAACGCAGAAGATGATAAGAAGAATCAGGGAGATGAGTATCATATTAAAGATGAACTTGTATAGGATCAGTCGAATCTCATTCATATAGGTATCAACGAAGAGAAGTGCCACAACTGTACCGGTGCTGTCCTTGACAGGAAGGCAGCTGGAGGTAAGAAATCCGTATTTTTTGGAATGTCTCACAAGATAGCTTGTGGGCCGCTGGCCCGTGGAATAGGCATTCCAGATCTCATCAAAGGAAGCAGCGATAGGATCCGTATCTCCAATAAAGGTGTCGGAATCATAGACATAGCGCATGGTCTTATCTTCATAGGGAACTGC
Organism: Butyrivibrio sp. AE3009; assembly: GCF_000420845.1. Taxonomy (GTDB): domain Bacteria; phylum Bacillota; class Clostridia; order Lachnospirales; family Lachnospiraceae; genus Butyrivibrio. The sequence continues at coordinate 113,576 of NZ_ATVS01000004.1, forward strand.
GATATAGACGAAGGCAGCGCCTGAGTAATCCTCTACTCTGTGAAGATAGGCATCCATCTCCTCATAGTACTCATCAGCTTCCCAGGTTCGGGTATATTCTGCGATTTTGTCGTGATCGAGGGTATCAAGAAGAATATTGGCTACAACATAGCCTCTGTCGTTATAGATTTTTTCAACGGATCTGTCAAAGATAAGTGAACCTGCGACGCAGATTAGAATGCTGAAAAACAGCGTAAATACGATGATTCCAAGTAATGCCTTTTTGGTAACTCCCCATTTTCTCTTCATAATTTATACCTTCTACAGATAATGTTTTACCTTTATATCATATCATATTTTAGTTGTGGAAAAGAGTGAGAAATAGGTATTTACTGCCCTTAAGAACAATGATAAGATGGTTGATGCCGGCGGTGGGGGAACGCAGGTTATAAGGAAAGAGTAAGGAGAAGGTTACAAATGAAAAGAAAAAAGGTTGTTAAGGGGATTCGTATCGCATTAGGAGTCATAGCCATACTGGTAGTAGTGCTTGGCCTGGTGGCTACAGGAGTTCTCGGTAGTATGGTATCTAAGGGAGTTCTGTATCAGAACGATGGAAAGGATACCCATGACAACAGTTTGAAGCAGCTCGAGACTTGGGAATATGACCTGGAAGGGTTCCTCGCAGCACATGAAGGTAAGGATGTCACTGCAGAGGCAGAGGATGGAAACCGGGTGCCCGGCACATATTTCGGAGAAGGAAATGAGACCTGCGTCGTTCTTGTACACGGAGCAGGCGGAGACAGATATGTAATGTATCCTCTAGCGGAGCAGTATCTCGAGAGAGGCTATGATGTTATCTCAATTGACCAGAGAGGAAGCGGAGTTAACCCTGATCCCAAGGTAACTTTCGGAATTCATGAATCCCTCGATGTTAAGGCAATGGTGGAATTAGCAAGAACAGAGTTGTCATATGAGACGGTTTTTGTTCACGGTCAGTCCATGGGAGGACAGACAGTTGCTCTGTATGCTTCTAATGTAACACCCGGCGAAACAGGCGCAGCAGACGCAGTTGTTCTTGACAGCCCCGTTCCCGGAATGGAGCTGATGCTTCTTGAGATGTTTGGCGATGGAAACACCAAGGATCCTTTTGCCAGATACCTGGCAGCTTCAGGCAAGATCTACATGAAGCTGGTTGACCACATCGATTATGATGACGCTGATACAATCGAGATCGTTAAAAAGGATCAGATTCCTACAATGCTCATCGTTTCAGATAGAGATGAGGTATGCTTACCTGATCAGGAAGAAGCACTTTATGCAAATATTGGATCCGAGAACAAGACAATCATGCACGTTGACAGTGTTCATATCGAGGGCGTTATTGTTGATCCCGAAGGCTATATGAAGGGTACAATGGAGTTTCTTGGATCAATTAAATGATAATTATCGGATTAAGAAATAGTTGAAAAGAAGGCAGGTGCTATGTTGCACCTGCCTTAAGTTTTAGTCATCGCTGTAGTTTTTAAGTGCGTTGGTCATCTCGTTTGCCTCGCCCTTGGAGAGAGCGTAGGAGATAAGGGCTGTGATGATGTAAACTCCTGCAACGCTGAGGGCTACACCACGGACACCGTTTACAGTTAAGCCGAACCAGTTAAAGAGAACTCCCAGGGTCATGATAATAATGCATAGTACAAGGTAGTGTGCGCAGCTAAGCAGGATCCTGATGGGAACTGAGATTGGCTTTTTGGGGTTATAGGAAAAATAGCAGGTGGTCACCAGTGCAGTCACAAAGCTTGCTGCCAGTATCTGGGGAATGATCATAGTTGTGATGGAATCATAGCGAATAATATTGAGTCCCGCAACAATCATAATTCCTGTATTTATAATCAAAAACCATTTAATAAGATCATGAATAAAATCTTTCATAGTCTGAATCGTCCTTTCGTATTACTTTCCAATACCAAGTTTTTTCTTAAGTTCAGGAACATAGCCCCTGGAAATAATGATGTCTTCACCGTTTTTGAGGCTGGCTATAAATCTGCCGTTAAACTCGGGACTTAAGTGATCGATGGACTTAATGTTTACGATGGCATTTTTGGATATCCGAAGAAATGATGAATTGGCAAGGCGCTCCTCAATCTCAAAGAGCTTTTTCCTGGTATCAAAGCAGTCATTTCTGGTATAAGCAAAAACGTGATTGTCCGTTGCATCGAAGTACAGGATCTCCTTGGTGGGCACCATGCGGATACTCTCATCTGCGTAGAGAGCCATGGTATCAGTGCCTGCGCCGTCCTTAAGACGACGAATGGTCCTAAGGACCTCGTCGTCCAGCTCTGCCATCTTTATTATGATTTCATCTTCTTCACCGGGTAACGGTGTCTCAATAGTTATCTTCATTATCTGTCTTTCTTTTTGCTGATTGATAAATACATGGTTGAAAGGGCGATAAATGTAAGCCCCACAAGAACTAGTATACCTACTTTTCCATACTGGGACAATTGGCTGTTTCCAAGAAAAAGATCCATTCCCATGGCCTTGTCAACTTCCTGCCTGATGATCTTAGGAGTTCCGGAAAACAGGGTGTTCTCAAGGGGTGCAAGCATTATTTTTCTAAAAAGAGAAGTGCCGTAAATAAAAGGAAAGCACTTAACTACAAACTGCATGGTGGAACTCATGGAGCCCATGGGGAAATAGATTCCGCCAAAGAATCCGGCCAGTGTACCGAGGATAATGCCGATGCCGCTCCAGGCGCTCTGGCTCTTGATGATGGTAGCAAGAAGGAACATGATGGCGGAATAAACGAAGTTGTTCAGCATGATAAGAAGCATGAGCTTAACATGGACATCAAAAGGAAGTACCGCCATACCCTTGCAAACACCGATAACTTCTGTAACTGCGAAGGTTATGATGCTCATAAGAACGCCTGCAAGCCATGCGCCCGATACATAACCAAGGACGAAAATAGGTTTTTTAACAGGCATTGTGAGCAGAGAATTCAGGCGGTTGCCGGTTCTGTCTTTTATCATGTTGGAGTAAAAAGCATGAGTTACAGTGGATGCATTTATAGTAAGGATTCCGGCGCAGACCCAGAGAAAGCTCATTTGCTCAATTATTACAGCGTCACTGTCACCGCCTCTTCCTGGAACCATCTTAATGGCATCAAGAATGCTACTGTTGTTCATATCACCCAGGAAAAACACCATCAGCATTATTATGATGAGCATTGATAAGAGTGAAAAAAACACTGCTGAATAATCTCTGAAATACAAACCTAAATTTCTTTTATTGATTGCAAGAAAACTTCTCATTACACTGCCCTCCCAAGACCATTTGTCACATTCAAAAATACGTCATCCATTTTGCCCTGAATAATCTCAAAGCCTTCCACGATTCCCCTAAGCGCCCTTGCGGTTTCAGCTGCTGCAAAGGGATTGTCTGATTCAACGCAGCCGCCGTAGGATGTGGCGATCAGGTTGTCTTTTCCAACTACTTCAAGAACCCTGTTCCTTGAGCTTTCGTCAAAGTAGAGCTTGAGACTGTCTTTTGCAAAACGCTCTTTTAATTCAAAGGGGGTTCCCTCAGCCAGCTTTTTGCCCTGGTTGATAATGATTATCTTGTCAGCGGACTGGGCTTCCTCCATGTAGTGGGTGGTGAGGAACACGGTCATATCTGTGTTGGACCTTAGCTGTTCAACAGCCTCCCACACATCAACTCTTGTTGCAGGATCAAGGCCTGTGGTGGGCTCGTCCAGGAATAGGATCTTTGGTGAATGCATCAGCGCAAAGGCTATCTCGCAGCGTCTTTTCTGGCCTCCCGACAATACTCTGTAGCGCTTGTTCATTATGTCCTGGAGCTTCAGGATGTCGGATAGATCGGAGAGTCTTGCTTTTATGGTTCTGTCGTCAAGCCCCAGCATCCTGGACCTTGTGACGATGTTCTCTTTTACTGTAAAAAGATCGTCCAGCACATTTGACTGGTATACAACGCCGATGCTTTTCCTTATCTCCATGTCCTCTTTGCCAAGTCTGTAGCCGCAAAGATAAGCTTCGCCTTCATCCGGAGTAAGGATAGTGGACATCATGTTCACCGTGGTGGACTTGCCGGCGCCGTTGACTCCGAGGAATCCAACGAAATCGCCCTGCTTTATCTCAAAACTGAGGTTGTCTACTGCACGGAATGAACCGTATCTTTTGGCTATGTTTTTAAGTTCAATGGAATTCATAATCTTTTTCGCCTCCCGTATTTGTCTCTCGGTTTCTTTATAATCGGATAATAAGGCAAGGCGGCAAAAGGCGAAACAGATTATGAAATAAGTTGTAATTTTGGAGGGGTAAGTTGCATTTTGATGTGTTTTACATCTCTTCGGGGCATTCCATTCCAAGGAGTGCGGTGGCATCTTTGATGATTTGCTGAGCAACATTCACCAGTTGAAGGCGAGCTATTTTGATGCTTTCATTTTCCTCCTTTAAGATCGGGCACTCCTGGTAGAACTTGTTAAAATCAGTGCACAGGCTTATCAGGTAACGAGCAACAACGGAGGGCTCGTAGCTTTCTGCTGCGGTGGTCACAGCTTTTTCGGATTTTTCTAAATTCATCCTTAGCTGTATCGATTTCTGAGGAATATCGGAATGCATTTAGAGATCAAACAGGCTCATCTGTGTATACTTATCCGGAAGATCACTCATATATCGGAAACATTCGTCAGGGGTTGAGAGGATTCCATTTTTCTTACAGATATCCTGAAAGAGTGCCCTAAGTTCCCTGGAATTAGGGCTTGGAAGCTCATATGCATTTCCGTATTGTCTGATGTATCTTTCTTTCATACCGGGAAAATGCTTATCAAGTGCATCGTAGTAGTATTCGCGATCGCCTTCACGAAGGGTAAGCCCCATACCGAAATCTATGATGCCCTTGACGCCTGTTCTGATACATTCATTCAGGATGGCGGAGATATTGTCTGTAGTGTCATTGATGAAGGGCAGGATAGGAGTCAGCCAGACCACTGTTGGAATGCCTCTTTCCTGCATTATCTCAAGGACTTCAATTCTACGTTTTGTATTACAAACATTAGGTTCAAGAATGCTGCAGAGTTCATCATCGTAGGTAGTAAGGGTAATCTGAACTACGCATTTAGCACTTTTGTTTATTTCTGAGAGAAGATCGATATCTCGAAGGATAAGATCTGACTTGGTCTGAATCGCTGCACCAAAGCCGTACTGTAAGATAATCTCCAGGCATTTTCTGGTCAGCAGCAGATCCTTTTCGCAGTGCATGTAAGGGTCTGACATAGCTCCGGTTCCGATCATGCACTTTTTCCTCTTGGACTTCAGGGCCTTTTCCAGAAGCTCCGGTGCGTTCTGTTTTACCTCAATGTCTTCAAAGGGATGAGTGAACTGATAGCACTTGCTTCTGCTGTCACAATATATGCAGCCGTGGGTGCAGCCACGGTATATGTTCATTCCCTGTAAGCCGTTTTTTCCTGTAAGAATTCCCTTTGCGTCAACAAAATGCATGTTTTCACCTTCCCATCTTGATAAATCAATTTTACCATACTATGTATAAATCCAATGGTCTGTTATAATTACGGGGAAAATAACGGAAAATTAGCATAGGTATTGGAACGAAGAGCATGAATTATTTATATTGTCCCGCAGGGAACTATGAGGATTTCGCCAGTGGAAGAGTGATACATGGCGCCAAAGGAATCCCGAATTTCCCTGTCAGATTAATTGCAGAAATATTTGGTCGGGCGATGGCAGCTTCACCTAAGAAAGACCATCTGGTGGTTTATGATCCCTGCTGCGGAGGCGCATATTCCCTGGCAATCATTGGCTTTTTTTACGGAAGCAGTATTGAAAAAATCTATGGAAGTGATATTTCCGAAGATATGATCGAATGCGCCCGGAAGAACCTTGAACTTCTTACTTATGAAGGGCTGGACAGAAGGCACAGCGAGCTTCAAAAGCTATATGAGGAATTCGGAAAAGACTCGCACCGTGATGCAATAGGGAGCGTAGAGACATTAAGGCAAAGGCTGGGCGGAGAGATCGCGTCAGAGGCTTTTGTCGCTGATTGTACCAAGGCGCTTCCTGACATAAAGCCGGATATAATCATAACGGATATTCCCTATGGGAACCTCGTGGACTGGGGCGGCGAAGGCGAGATAAGAGCCATGATGGAAAGCCTGTACAATATAGCAGGCGATGGTACCATTCTGGCTGTATGTATGGATAAGAGCCAGAAGATCACCAGCGATAAGTGGCAGCGCACTGCCAAACAGAATATTGGAAAAAGGCGATTTGAGATTTTGTGCAAAAAACAGCTATAACCGATTGCGATATATAATTCAGCGGGAGGCGACGGTATGATATCTCTTGTCGGGAGGTTGGAGTAATGAAATACAAAAATGCAAAAGATATCTTTCCGGAGAAACTCCTTAAGCAGATTCAGAAATATGTATCAGGAGAAACCATATACATTCCGGCCGGAACAGAGAAAAAGGATTGGGGAGAGACTTCGGGGTATCAGCAGTTTATCCGTGAAAGGAATGCTGCGATCAGGGAAGCTTTTCAAAACGGAAAAACTATTGAAGCATTGATGAATGATTACTCTCTTTCTTACGACTCTATCAAGAAAATTGTTTACAGTAAGAAGGAGGTTACTATGCTTAAATACAGTGCAACAGTTGAGTCAGCAATTGACTATGGCAAACAGGACAAAATGGATGCCTGGGTGCATCTTTACCTTAATTCGGAGGGAAAGAACATCCCTTTTTCAGATGGACTTAAGCTTTGCGACAGATATTTTTTCAGCCCTGCAAAGTTCCCAATAAGCTTCTTTGAGAGATGCTCGGGGCCTGAAGAGGACATGAAATACCGCGTAGATAAAGGCTGGTGGGAATACAAACTGTCCGAGTTAAAAAAGGCAATTCAGGCGGGAGCTAATATGCCCCCCATCATTGTTAATTACGTAGACGGTAAATTTGAATTAAATGATGGAAACCACAGATTGCAGGCGTATCGCGATCTTGGAACCAAGGAAGCCTGGGCTATTGTCTGGATCACTGAAGAACAGGAATTAAAAGATTTTACCTGCAAATACGGAGAGTATGTAAAAGATTGCACGGTTATCAGAAGATAAGTTGGAGGGAACTTAAATGAAACTATATATTATCACCGGATGCTGCGGCTCCGGAAAATCCACTATGAAGGATGCTTTGGCAACACTTCTTGATAAGGATAAGTACAGCTGTATAGACAGCGATGAAGTTGGCCTTAACTGGTGGGACTATAAGGGAACTGAGCGGGAGTCCAAATATAAGGATGATACTATGGCCAAGGCAGTAGAAATGGCAGGTGGTAAAGACCTTGTTTTTGTTTCCTGCATCAATCCTCAGGACTACATCGCAAGCCAGGAAATCCCTGAGTGTGTCGAGTCAACAGATTTTATTGTTCTTTGCCCTGCTGATGAGGAGATTGTTAAAAGGCTTAAGGCAAGACCTGAGGAGAGAGGTTTTACTTCCGACGAAGTGATCGAGCCTCATGTTGGTTTTAACAGGTGGTTCAGGAAGAACAGAGGAAAGTTTTCGATGTTCATCGACAACACGGATAAGAGTGTCGATGAGACAGCGAAGATGATAGAGGGATTTATTGTCAGGGGATGAATATGATTTGAAGTTATTCGCACAAACCCTTATTACTGCTCGGAAGCAGTTATCATCTGTTCAATCAATACTGCGAACTGTTTCAGCCACGGAAAAACAATCTCAGTGTTTACTTTATACGGTAGTTTCGATAAAACGCTTTCACTTTGAGCTTCCTTTGTCACGCGGATGAGAAAGGAAGCATCATCAATAAGAGTCTCATCACACCATGGCATTTCATCCAATTTGAAACCTGCTGTCCCGGGAGCGATATCATTGATGTCTTTTTGATCCTTCAGAAAAGATATCAAATCCTCCTGATGGTCAGTTTTTTCAAGATCGTTTGCCGCCATTATCAGAAGTTCCAGAAAACAGTCCGTTCCCTGATTGGACATGTCAATCCATTCACTCGTTGGTGATGATTTGCTTAGCTGTATTATGTTGCCCATGGTACCTCCATAAACTCTAATTTATTCTTAGTCTTTTTATTTCAAATATGGCCACATTCTGCAAATATTCGGAAACCGCTAATTTACTGCGTAAATTGCTAATTCCTCATATTTGTTCGGGTCATAAAGTCAAAATGCTTAACATGCAAGCATGTACGCATTTTTGACTTTTGACACCTATATCATTATATACAACTATTAGATGTTGAGAATCATCTTTCTCGCAGATTGCTATGTATTACAGGGGTTTTCTCTGCTACACTTACAGTACAGCTGAATACAAGCACTATTGCAATAGTGGAAAGAGAACAAAATGAATAATCTGGGATCAAAAATAAAAGAACTTCGAATTGCAGAAAATCTCACGCAGGAGAGACTTGCGGAGGAACTGAATGTCTCATTTCAGAGTATCAGCAGATGGGAAAACGGAATATCAACACCGGATATCAGCTTAATACCTGTGATTGCGCGTTATTTCAATGTTTCAACGGATTACCTGTTTGGCCTTCAGGATGAGGAAGCTGAAATCACAAAGTCAGAGTTTGAGCAGAAATACCTGAGCTTTAGAAAAGACGGAGATTTGGATAGAGCCTATGAAGTAATGCTGGAAGCCAGAAAAATGTTTCCAAGGGACCTGCACTTTTGTACTAATCTGGCGGAGATCATGGATCTTTTTGAAGGCGGCAACAGCGCTCAGGTAGCGGTTTATACGCAGCAGCGCTTTTCTGAGCAGATTTTTTCCCTGTGCCGGAGAGTTGTGGAAGAGAGTAAAGATGAAACTGACAGGTCCAAGGCACTATCCATGCTATGTAGCTATTACATGAAGGCCGGGAATGCTTCTGCAGCTATGAAAATTGCGGACAGCATGACAGATATCATGCACTCAAAGGAAGTACTGCTTGGGGAGGTACTTTCCGGAGAGGATAAAAAGAAGCAGTTGCAGGAGAATATATTAACCATGGCGGACTATATTTCCGATACTCTGGTGAAAATCGCATTTCAAAAAGAATATGGGTTTACAACTTCACTAACGCCGGAGCAAAAGCTGGAATATGTATTTGCCGCAAACACTATCCTGACGACTGTTATTTCTGATGGGAATTATCTGGAATACTCAAGGAAGCTTGGCTGGAATTACAGGAGAATCGCTGAATTATATGCGATGATGAACCGGAAAGAGAATGCAATCGAGTATCTCCTGAAAGCAGAAGAGATGGCAGGAGTGTATGACTCCATGGATAAGACAGCGCAGCACAAGTTTACAGCAGCATTCTGTGATCTGGTGGAAAGTGATATGACGAATAACGGAAAGAATTTCGCTGGCACAGAAACCGAAATGTTATCCTATCGTCTTGATGAATTATCCGGTTATTTCGGGGATGATGAGCAGTTCAAAGCTCTGAAGAAGCGCATAGGTGGGAATAAGATAGATATATGAAAAATGCCATCGGATCCGTAGAAATATTGTTTGGTGATAAGACAAGATTATTGTCTATACAGTTGAAGAATAAAAGAATGGCAACTGTTCGGAAACTCCGAATAGTTGCCAAAAAATTCAGGTATTATTTTCTTCTTGTTTTTTCAGTGCAAGATATTTCTCTTTAATCTCTTCAGGTACATCAAGGTCAAGATCAATAAAGTTCTCCATTATATAATCTTCAAGTTTCTGTAATTCTGTAATAGACTCTCTATCTGCACCAAGGACATACAGAGCTATTCCAAGTTCTTTTGCGCGTTTTTCTCTGCGCTCAGTGAATTGTTTGATATCATCAGAAATATTAAGCGGAGATACATAAGGCTTTTTAGGAGTTGGTTTATCCATTGTTGTTTCTATCATCGCAAACACCTCCTTCAAATAACACTATAGACAATTTCTTGCATCATACCCCTTTCACTCAAGTATATCATAAACAGAGTCATTTTTTATATTCATGAAGCATTAAGCTATAGTGTATAAAAATAACAGTAAGTGGATAAATAAACGATTTGTTCAAGAAAACATTAGAATTGTTTAGAACCACGTGGCTGTATTATAGAAAACTGAATCAGAAATGTCAACATGAAAAAAAGAGCCTGGGATGAGGCTTCCTTCGTCGCGGGCTGTCGCCCTATAAAAAAGGATACATAAAAGCTCTTACGTGAGTAAACTCCCGACGAGCTTTTATGTATCCTTTTTTGCATGGCTTGTAGCCTTCGCGAATGTTCCCGATGCGATTCGAACGCACGACCTTTCGCTTAGGAGGCGAACGCTCTATCCTGCTGAGCTACGGAAACATGAACTAACTTAAGTATATTAGCACACTAAGAGCGCGGAATCAAGAATGTTTGAACAACAGATTATCGGTATAGTAAAATAGAGTATATCTAAGATACATTGAGGGAGAAGCGTTCTATGGGGAAAAAAGCAGGAAGGCTGTTAAAAATATTGCTGATTGCAGCTGCCGGAGCGGCAATACTGTTGTTGTCTTCATGCGAAAATGTGCAGAGAGCGAAGACCGTTAAATATATCTCGGAAAAATATACCGTGCCCGATGAGAAACAGCTCATCGTCTACACTTCACATAAGGAAGAGGTCTATCTTCCGATCATTCGCGAATTTGAAAACAGAACAGGAATCTGGGTTGAGGTTCACGCCGGAGGAACCGGGCAGATGCTGGAGCAGGCAAGGCAGGCTTCGGAGAATGGACAGTGCGACATCATGTTTGGGGGCGGCATTGAGAGTTATGAGGCGTCCAAGGATCTTTTTTTACCCTACAGAGCGCAGGACAGGGAGAAGCTTGATCCAAACTATGCTTCTGTGGGCAATTACTATACACCTTTTACGGAGCTGCCTATCGTATTTATCTATAATTCCAAGCTGGTGGCCCAAAAGGACGCACCAAAGAGCTGGAAAGACCTTATGAGCTCAAGGTGGAAGGGCAAGATTGCCTTTGCGGATATGCTTAACTCAGGCACCAGCTATACGATAGTGTCTACTATGGAGCAGCTCTTTGAGGAGCCGGTGGATACTCTTTTGCCAAGGTTCTATGAGCAGCTGGATGGGAAGGTACTTAGCTCCTCGGGACAGATTATTCCCAAGGTGTCAGACGGTAGCTTCCTTGTTGGGATAACATTGGAGGAGACTGCCCGCAAATATATGAAGGCCGGCTACGACATCAGCATGGTCTATCCGTCGGATGGAACCAGCGCTGTTCCTGATGGCTGCGCCATGGTAAAAAATGCGCCTCACTCCTACAATGCGGGGCAGTTCATTGACTTCGTGGTGAGCCTTGATACCCAGAACTACGCTATGGATGAGTTCTTCAGAAGGCCCATTAGGCAGGATATTAGTCTGTCTGCAGGATATGGCAGGATAAAGCAGATTGATTTTGACATTGAGAGATCGGCCCTGGAAGAGCCTGAGATACTGAAGCTCTGGAGCGAGCTGACCGGCAAGGAAGGGGGCTGAGTATGGGAATTATCAGACAGTCCTTTAAACGACAGATCTTTGTGGTCCTTCTTGCGGTGACGCTGGTGCTGGTCAGTTTCGGAGGGATTCTGACGCTGCAGGGATTCCAGGCCAGGGTTAAGCAGGACTATGAAAAACGGGATAAGGAGCAGGAGCACATAATCGCTGAGAAGATTCTTACTATGATCGATCAGTCGGAGAAGGCACTGGTAAGTCTTGAGAGCGATGAAATCATCAAGGAAGCGCTGACTCCGGGAAGGAAGAATTCCCTGGAGATATATTCTTCCTTGTATGAGAAGACCAAGGATATCAGGAGCTTTTCCACAATTGATCTGTATATGGGCGAACTCTGCAAGTACAGCACAAGAAGCGGATATAAGTCAGATTCGTTGCCCCTTGATTATTCGGTGCTCAAGGAGTCTGCTTCAAGACCGGGAGTGACGGCTTACGGCCTTGACCCGGGGCATGCGTCGGAGAGCGGAGCGGCGCTACTTATCGCAAGGCAGATTGCGGAGGGGGAAACACCGGGCTTTGCCGTTATCAGGATTGAGCAGGAGGAGATAAAGAATCAGCTGGGAAGCGAGATCAATTCCAAGGACGGCTTCATGCTGACCAATAAGTACTTCAGGCCCTATTGTCTTATAGGTGCGGCGGAGAACGGTAAGACGCTGGGAATCATAAGAAATAACCTGCTGAAAGGACTTCTTTTTGACACGGGAATAACAGGAAATGTCTATATAAATGAGCTTGGGGATTATGATCTTTTGACCATTTATACTACACCGCCGGCGCTGGAGGAGAGCGCTATCAAGGCAGGATACCAGATCATTCTGATGCAGGTTCTTATCAGTATTCTGGTGTGTCTTATTGTGGCATCAAGGCTCAGCAACTATCTGTCCAAGCCCATCAAGACGCTGGCTCTTGCTATGAAGAGATTCAGAAAAGGAGATTTTGACACCAAGATAGAGCTTGCCAGGGAGGATGAGTTCGAGCAGCTGGCGACGGGCTTTAATAAGATGACAACCCAGCTGAAGGATACCATGGAGGAGCGGGTGGCTGCGGAGAGACAGGTCAACGAGACCAGGATTCAGATGATGCAGGCGCAGCTCAATCCACACTTTTTGTATAATACCCTGGATACCATCAAGTGGGTGGCCAAGGCCAATCAGGTGCCTGAGGTGGCCACAATGTCAGCGTCGCTGGCGGGAATTCTCAGGACGAGTATATCAGAGAGCCAGTTCTGTCCTTTGTCAAAGGAGCTGGAGCTGGTGCAGAACTACTGTGATATTCAGAAGATAAGGTTTGATGATAAGTTCCAGATTACCATCGATGTGCCGCTGGAGCTGCAGGGGGCCATTATCCCGAAGCTGATACTGCAGCCGATTGTTGAGAATGCCATTATTCACGGAATGGACGAATCAATCAACGGACATATCTATGTGGCAGCTATCAGAGACAGGAGAGATGGGAAGGACCTGTTGAAGATATCTGTTCAGGATGACGGAAAGGGCATCAGCGATGAGATGATGCAGGCACTTAATAACGATGATGTGGAGACGCTTAAGGGGCATCTGGGACTTAACAATGTCAATACAATCATCAGGCTGTACTATGGAAAAGAGTATGGGGTTATGGCGTTTAGGCCGACGCAGGGCGGAACGGTAATGATAGTGACGCTGCCGTATATGGAGAAGGAGCCGGAAGGATAATGATTAAGGTACTAATAGTAGACGATGAAAAGTATGTCCGCATGGGCATCAAGGGCGACACGGACTGGTCGCTGATCGGGTGCGAGGTTGTGGGAGAAGCCGCCAACGGGGAAGAAGCGCTGGAGGTGGCGGAGAAAGTACGCCCTGACCTTGTGATCTCCGATATCAGAATGCCCAAAATGGATGGAATAAAACTGGCGGAAAAGCTACTGGATAAATACCCGGAGACGAAGATTATTTTCCTTACTGCCTACAGCGAATTCGAGTATGCTAGGCAGGCGGTGAGGCTGGGGGTGTCAGATTATCTTTTGAAGCCCTTCCAGGATGGTGAGCTGGAGGGAGCGATACAGAGGCTCCTTCATCTTCATCCCAATACCAATGCGCAGACTAAGGAGCTGGAGAATGAGCTGATTGCGATCAAGCCAAAGGAAGCAGTGGAGAACAGATACGTCCAGACAGCAATCGAATATATTGAAAAGCATTATCCTGAGACGGATTTCAGCATTGGAAAGTTGGCGGAATCCATGAGTGTCTCTGAGGGACATATCAGCAGGTTGTTTAAGGCTGAGACAGATACAAGTATTGGCAACTACTTGACGAAATACAGAATTCGAAAAGCTATGGATTATTTAAAAGACATCAATATGAAAGTATACGAAGTTGCTGATAAGGTGGGATACCAGGATATTGCGTATTTCTCCAATACTTTTAAGAAGCTTGTTGGGAAGACACCCTCTGACTATCAGACTAAAGGCCTGGGATAAAAAATTGGGGTCAGACCCCAATCACAGAATTTTCACAATTTGTCAGAAATCTACAAATAATATCAGTTTTGTCTTCTGCAAATATGAACAAATTGTAACTAGAATGTAACCATAGGGTAAAGAACTGCCCGGTGGTTACATTTTTTTATTCCGGGTCAATGTAAAAGGAGGAAACAATAGTGAGAAAGAAAGTTTTAGCAACAATTCTGACACTTACAATGGTAGTTTCATCACTTGTAGGCTGCGGAGAAGCAGGAAACGGTGGTGGAGCAGAGACAGCACCAACAACTGACACCCAGGTTACAGCAGATACACAGACAGCTGACACTACAGTAGCAGAGACACCTGCAGCTGAGCCGGCAGCAGAACTTACAGGAATCGATGCCATCATCGCAGAGGCAGAGGGAATGACAATGGAAGAGCTGGCCAACAAGGCCATCGAGGAGTCCAACGGCAAGACCTTCTACGGCGTAGGTAATTCCAGCCGTGGTAAGTCCGCACTTCCTCTGTTTATCGAGTATCTGCAGACCATCGATCCTAATTACAGCATGGAGTTCGAGTGGCAGCAGCCCAAGAACAACAAGATCTTTGAGCAGCTCACATCTGACTCCCTTAAGAGTGAAGGCACTTTTGCCATGACTCTTATCCAGGACGGTAACCAGATTCAGTCCAAGATGGTTGATACAGACATCTTAAAGACCTTCATCCCTAAGGAATGGGCAGATGCCAACGGTACTACAGCCGATGCATACACAGGCTTCCTTCCCCTTCAGACACTTAATAAGGTCTTCATGTACAACAACACAGGTTCAGCAACCTATAACAACTGCTGGGATTTCGTTTACGAAGGCAATCACCCTCTTTTCATGGGCGTTGACTCTGAGATCGTAGGAAAGAACTTCCTGATGATGCTCACAGAAGACAAGTACGCTACATGGTTAAAAGAAGCTTATGATGCCCTCGACGATACCAAGAAAGCATATTTCGAGCCCGTGGTTCAGGAAATGCAGACAGATGCAAACGACCTTGGCCTTGGCGCAAACGGCGCATATGCCCTTGCATGGATCAAGCTCTGGGTTAACAACTACAACGAGCAGACCGATGACGGACCTATCTGTAACACACTTGTAGATGCTTCCGCTACAGATCAGGCAGGACTTCTTGTTTATTCCAAGCTTCGCAGCGTTGAGGAGTCAGCTTCTGTATCAGTTAACAACATCAACGTAGCAGCTTATCAGGATGGCTACACAGGAATCGGCGGCTATGGCTATTGCCACTACCTCTTCCTTACCAAGAACAGTCCTCTTCCTTGGACAGCATGCGCATTCATCGCTTATATGACCTGCACAGAAAAAGGCTTTGAAGCATGGGGCAAGGACATGGGCGGCTATTCAGCTAACCCTAACGTAGCAGCTGAGATCGAAGCAACCTTCCAGCATTCACAGGGCGGCGGAGACGAGTTCCCTGCAAAGAACGACCGTGGCTATGACTGGTGGACAACAGATGGCGAGCTTGTTCTTGAAGATCCCGTATACTGCTCAGAAGTATCCTTCACAGTAGGCAGCTGGATCGACGTGCTCGATCACTACACACCCGGCGAGTAATGTAAGTATCATCAAAAATGAGGACTCCTTGTAGTTTTAAGGAGTCCTCTAAGTAAGTAAAGAATCACCATTCCAATGTGGTGGTATATAAAGACAGGTGAGATTCATGGCACAAAGATGGAGACAGGCTTGTACATAAGGAGCGATTTTTGTGCTATGGAGCTGAGACCAATGTATCTTGAGTGCCATTGCACGAAGAGATACATGCTCTGGGCTTAGCGGAGTGTTCAGCGCAATGAGGGACGTTGTACAAACTGTCGACAGCTTTGTGCCATGAATCTCACCGTCCTGATTTCAACATCACATTTTCACAAGTAAAGGGGATAAAATGGAGGCAATCGCAAAAAAAGACAAGAGTGCGATTTTTAAGAATAAGGTTAAGACTTGGTTTTCCCAACCGCAAAATATAATACTCCTGCTTTTTGGGATTGTTCTTACCTTCAGTACCGTCGCACCAATAATAGCAATCGTAAAAGATACCTTTGCAATCCATCCGGGAACCATCGATCAGCATCTGACCAAGAGAACCACCGGATACACAATCGTCAACTACACAGATCTTTTTACCAGTAAGCTGGCAAGGACCAATCTATGGAACCCGCTGCTTAACACGGTAATTCTTTCAGTACTTACCTGCTGCATATCGATCCTCTTCGGCGGACTCTTCGCCTTCCTGGTAACAAGAACAGATATGAAGTTCAAGAAGTACTTAAGCTCGATCTTTATTTTCCCATACATCATGCCCCAGTGGACACTGGCCGTTGTATGGCAGCACATGTTCTATTCAAACAAGGTAACGGGAACCTCCGACGGTCTTCTGGCCGCCATCTTCCATGTTTACTTCCCTCACTGGTGGTGTCAGGGCGTATTCCCAAGTGCCATGGTTCTGGGCCTTCATTATGCGCCTTTTGCCTACATCCTCATCGGTGGCATCTTCAAAAATATGGACGCCAACCTGGAGGAAGCAGCCACAATCCTTGATACACCCAAGTGGAAGATCATGTTCAAGGTAACCCTTCCTATGATCAAACCCGCCATCCTATCCACCATACTTCTGGTGTTCGGAAGCGCCATGGGAAGCTACCCGGTTCCGCATTACCTGAACCTTACCACACTTTCCACCAAGTACATTTCAATGAACAGTAAGTACACCGGTGAAGCAAGTATCCTTGCCATCATCATGATGATCTTCGGCGTTCTTATCCTTGGAATGAATCAGCTCAGCCTTAGGAGCCGCAAGAACTACACCACTGTTACGGGTAAATCGGGTCAGCTCACCAAGCTCACCATCGGCAAAGCCGGCAAATACATCGTGGGAATCATCTTTATCATCATCACCTTCTTCACAAGTATTTGGCCCATCGTGCTGTTCGCCCTGGAGACCTTCCTTCCCAACCCCGGTGACTACAGCTTCCTGTACTCGGGAAATCTGGCGCACCTCACAACCAAGTGGTGGGTAACAAACGAGAATATCACAGAAAACGGCATGTACGGTCAGCCCGGTATCCTGTACAACAAGACCATCTGGCACGCCTTCTTCGGAACCCTGTTTCTGGCAGTTGTGTGCGCTCTGATCGCAGGAACCATCGGAACTCTGATTGGCTACGCCGTTGCAAAAAAGAGAAGGAACAAGTGGGCAAACTATGTGAACAACGTAGCCTTCCTGCCTTACCTTATGCCTTCCATCGCTGTTGGAGCCGCATTCTTCATCCTGTTCTCCAACGAGCACATTAATCTGTTTAACACATATACACTTCTGATCATTGCAGGTGTAGTAAAATACATACCTTTCGCTTCCAGAAGTTCACTTAACTCCATGCTTCAGATATCGGGAGAACTGGAGGAAGCAGCAATAATCATGAATACATCGTGGATAAAGAGAATGACAAGGATCATCATTCCTATTCAGAAGTCATCCATCATAAGCGGGTACCTACTTCCGTTCATGACCTGCCTTCGTGAATTGTCCCTGTTCCTGCTTCTGTGCACCCAGGGCTTTATCCTGTCAACAACACTTGACTACTTTGATGAAATGGGACTGTACGCCTTCTCAAGTGCCATCAACCTCATCCTCATCATAACAATTCTTGTATTTAACACACTGGTAAACAAGCTGACTGGCGCAAGCCTTGACAGTGGCATAGGAGGAAAATGATCATGCCGGAAATTAAATTGGAAAATATCACAAAGCGTTGGGGAAAATTTTTTGGCGTTGATAATGTAAGCCTCGATATTCCCGATAATTCTTTTATCACACTGCTTGGCCCGTCAGGCTGTGGAAAGACCACAATCCTTCGAATGATCGCAGGTCTTGAGACTCCCACAGAAGGCCGCATCACCATTGGCGACAAAGTTGTGTTTGACTCAAACGCAGGAATCAACGTTCCCGCCAACAAGCGCAGAGTCGGCTTCCTGTTTCAGAACTACGCACTTTGGCCCAACATGACAGTATATGAGAACATCTCTTTTGGCCTTAAGAACATCCACGAGGAAATGCCGATCCTGGACGTTCCCGCCAAGAGAGCAGGGGATATGATAAGAGCCCTTGCAAACGGTCATAAGGTAAAAGAGGTAATAGAAGAATGCAGAGACAAGAACGGCAAGCTCGATGAGAACAAGGCTTACGTGAAGCTCATTGATAACTACAGCCTTTCAATCTATACGGCAAAAGAGCTCTTTGCCCTTGGAATCCATACTGCATCAGACCCTCAGGCAGCAGCCAAGACCGCTCTTTCAGAGTATGAGAAAAAACTTTCAGACATCAAGGCCGGCTATGCAAAAGACGGAAAAGACCTGAATGACAAGTACGAAGTGACCAAGAACGGAATCCCGATTCTTGAAAACAGAAAGCTTACAAAAGAAGAGATCGATTCAAGGGTAAGGTCCTGCTCCCGCATCGTCAAGATCGGAATGTTCATGGACAGATACCCCGCAGAGCTCTCAGGCGGACAGCAGCAGAGAGTTGCGATCGCAAGGACACTGGCCCCCGAGCCGCAGGTTCTTTTCATGGACGAGCCTCTTTCCAACCTTGACGCCAAGCTTCGTCTTGAGATGAGATATGAGCTCCAGAGACTCCATGTGGAGACCGGTTCCACCTTCGTATATGTTACACATGATCAGATGGAAGCCATGACCCTTGCTACCAAGATCTGCCTCGTAAGTAACGGTGTGCTGCAGCAGTATGCACCTCCCCTTACGGTTTATAATCGTCCGTCGAACCTCTTTGTTGCAGACTTTGTTGGCAATCCTTCCATGAACTTCGTGGATGCCAAGGGAATGCAGGAGCCGGACGGCAGCCTTAGCCTTAAGATCCTAGGTGATATCAAGGTTAAGTTTAATCCTGAGTATGCACTTGATATGAATGCCTGGAGACATGTAAGAGATCAGAACATTGCGGACAAGGCCGCTGCGGAAAAAGAGCGACTTTCCAAGAAGGGAGCCGTTGAAAAGAGCAACAAGGATGAGGTATTTAAATACCATGTTCAGAAGGTTGAGGAGCAGGATGACAGTATCACAGATGAGCCCGTTATAACAGACGAGGACTTCGTGATCGGTATCCGCCCCGAGGCCATCGACCTTGATGAGAACGGCAAGATAGACGCTACCATATACGGTGCAATGCCCACAGGTATGGAATCTACTTTGAAACTCAGAGTTGGGGAATTTCTATTGACCGGAGTAATCTTCGGCAATGCCCTGTACCAGATCGGACAGGAAGAAAAAATAAATATCGGAGGAAAAGATATACTTCTTTTCGACAGACGTTCGGGCAGACTTATCTGCGCAGGAAGTCTGACACTGTAATGTATCAGGAGCCGCTCCTTTGTTGGGAACGGCTCCTTTTTTGTTAACTATCTTTCTTCTTATGTTCTGCCTTCATTTCATACATTCGTCTGTCAGCTATCTCTATCATTGAGGAGAGATATCCGCTTTCTGAGAAACAGGAATGTCCTATGGAGGCCTTTATCGAGATGTTGATTCCGTCTATATTTCTGGGAGTCTGAACGGCCTTTACGAGCTTTTTTTCCAGAATATCTATGTCATCCAGGTCCTTGTACTGGTGAAGGATAACGAATTCATCGCCGCCGTAGCGGAACAGAACGGAGTTGTCGGAGGCCGCCATGGTAAGACCTTTGCTGACGGAGTGAAGGATGAGGTTCCCATATTCGTGGCCATAGTTGTCGTTGATGGCTTTGAAGTTGTCGAAATCCAGCATGTAGAGAACAAAATCTGTTCCGTCTTTGTCGTACTGGGTCTTGTACTTCGAGG
Organism: Butyrivibrio sp. AE3009; assembly: GCF_000420845.1. GTDB lineage: Bacteria > Bacillota > Clostridia > Lachnospirales > Lachnospiraceae > Butyrivibrio. Next base: position 133,440 of record NZ_ATVS01000004.1, read on the forward strand.
CAATCTCCATGTAGGCTCTGCGGTTCAAGAGGCCTGTGAGTTCGTCGGTTTGGCAAAGGGTGGATAATCTGTCGCGCTCAGCCAGCTGATCTGTCACGTCCTCAAAATACCCGATAAGTCCTACGATTTCGCCGTTATAGATAAGAGGGTGCTTGGTTGCCAGGAGCTGACGGACCTTACCTTGTACGATGCACTGACCCGGAACCTTGGAGGAAACCTCGTTCTGATTGATAACACGTAGCTCCGCAGCCCGGTAGGGCTCAGGGTCAATGTGCCAGCCCATGTCTTCATCTGTTTTGCCTATCAGTTCATCAACGGATTCGATGCCGTAGTAATCAAGAAAAGTCTTGTTGGCACCAAGAAAACGCCTCTCCTTATCCTTCCAGAAGATACCGGCGGGGCTTAGATCCAGCAGATTTTCAAATACAGCCGAAAGTGGAATGTTGTCCATATAACTTCCTTTTCATATGACATAAAATGAATTATTTATTCCCTAATGGGTCAATCTATATTATATCAAACAGCACATAATCATGTATAACAAATATATTAAATTTCGATAATATTTATCATGACGCTATGGTGATAATAACTAATAGAAATGCATTTTTTTGGATAAAATACTTATGTCTAAGTTGGGTTTTGCTATGGTAAAATGTAGGGACGTAGGAGAGGCAAATACAAGCATATTTATTCATGTTCGGAGGGCAAGCAATGGACAAATCTTTTCCTGAAATCAAAACATTCTTTGGCTTTGGATGTATGAGACTTCCCATGAATGGTTCGGAGGTAGATATCGAGCAGTTCAAGGAGATGACGGATTACTTTTTGGAGAATGGCTTTAATTATTTTGATACAGCACACGGTTATATTGACGGCAAGTCTGAGAAGGCAATTAAGGTTGCGCTGACAGACAGATATCCAAGAGATAAATATCTTTTGACAGACAAGCTTACTGAGCCTTATTTCAAGACAGAGGCTGACATCAGACCTTTTTTCCAGAGTCAGCTTGATGCCTGTGGCGTTGAGTACTTTGACTTCTATCTGATGCATGCGCAGAATGCGGGTAACTTCCAGCATTTCAAGAAGTGCAGGGCCTATGAGACAGCCTTTGAGCTTAAGAAAGAGGGCAAGATAAAGCACGTGGGACTGTCCTTCCATGACAGGGCAGAGGTTCTGGATGAGATCCTTACAACCTATCCGGAAGTTGATATCGTTCAGATCCAGTTCAACTATCTGGACTACGATGATCCTTCTGTACAGAGCCGCAAGGTCTATGATGTGTGTCGCAAGCACAACAAGCCCATCATCGTAATGGAGCCTGTTAAGGGCGGAACACTGGTCAAGCTCCCTGAGGCTGCCCAGAAGGTTTTTGATGATCTTGACGCGGGACTTTCCAATGCCAGCTACGCAATCCGCTTCGCTGCGCACCAGGAGGGCATCCGCATAGTTCTGTCCGGTATGAGCGATATGGCTCAGATGAAGGACAACGTTTCCTATATGAAGGATTTCCAGCCTCTTTCCGAGGAGGAGCTGGGCGCCATCGCCAAGGTTACCGCTATCTACAAGGGCCTTGATATGATTCCTTGTACAGCGTGCCATTACTGCGTTGAGGAGAATCATTGTCCGATGGAGATCAAGATCCCGGAGCTGTTCGCATGTATGAATACCAAGAAGATATTCAACGATTGGAATCAGAACATGTACTACGGACTGGTTACCAAGGACAGCGGCAAGGCCAGCGCCTGCATCGAGTGCGGCGGCTGCGAAGCTGTATGTCCTCAGCACCTGGAAATCAGGGCACTTCTTAAGGATGTGGCTGCAGAGTTCGAGAAATAATCTAATACTGACAAGAATGTGAGAAATGAGTCTTCGGAAGGAGGCTCATTTTTTTATGATTTTCGGAGGAGTTTGCAATCTGTCGAGGGTGGGTTATAGTGTATATAACAATGAGTTTTTTTACGAGGTAAGTATTTATGAAAAGACAGACTAAGAGAATAGTGGCCCTTGTGCTGTGCGGACTGATGGTTGCCGGAACGGTGGCGAGCTGCAGCGCATCGGGAATTGAAGGCGGTGTTGATAGCGGGAAGAGCGCAGTGGAAACAGATGGCTCGGGAGATAGTGCTGATGCGGTTGGTGCGGCGGAGGCCGAGAATGGAGAAGAACAGACTTCGGGAGATACGACGGAAGATACTGCAGATCAGGAAAGGATTGATGCTATGGAAATTGCAAGGACGATCAAACTTGATACAAGTAAGATTTCCACCTTTAACGATACCAATGGAGATGGCTACGGAGAGTTCCAGGGATTCGGTACGTCTCTGTGCTGGTGGGCCAACAGATGCGGTTACAGCGATGTGCTGACACAGGCTTCCGCAGAGGCCTTTTACAATCCGGAGACAGGGCTTGGTATGACCATCGGACGCTACAATGTGGGCGGCGGCGACAATGTGACCCAAGAGGATGTTACAGCTGCCATGAAGGAGGAGAATCCTTTTTTGCACAAAGAGCATATAAGGCGCTCTGATTCTGTGGTTCCGGGCTATTGCACAGATGTTACGAAGATTGATCTGAACAAGAATTCCAAGGATTACTATACAGAGAATTTCGCAAGGGCAGATTTTGACTGCGGTTTTGCCTGGAATTATGATTGGGATGCGGATAAGAACCAGATGAACGTACTGATTGCTGCGGCCAAGGCAGCAGGGGATGAGTTTATCGGAGAGGCTTTTTCCAACTCACCGCCGTATTTCATGACAGTTTCGGGATGTACTTCCGGCGGGGAGGATCCTTCGGTGGATAACCTGAGGGAGGACTCCTATACCGCTTTTGCCTGCTATATGGCTGATGTTATTGAGCATTGGGCAAGTGAGGGCGTGATGAAGTTTCAGAGCGTGGATCCTATGAACGAGCCTGCAACCAGCTATTGGAAGATGTGGAGTGACAAGCAGGAGGGATGCCATTTTTCCCAGGGCGAGTCCCAGTCAAGGATACTGGTTGAGCTTAATAAGGAGCTGAAGAACAAGGGTATCGATATTATTATCTGCGCCTCAGACGAGACCAGTATTGAGGCTGCGATAATGTCCTACAAGAACCTGACTAACGAGGCAAAAGAGGTGGTGACAAGAATTGACACCCACAGCTATCAGGGAACTCAGCGCGACATGCTTAAGAATGTTGCTGAGGAAGGTGGCGTTAACCTGTGGATGAGCGAGGTGGACGGAACCTATTCCATCGGCAAAAAAGAGACCGGAATGAGCGCAGCCCTTGGATTTGCGGACGCTATCAGACAGGATCTTAACGGAATGCTGCCCAGCGCCTGGATCATGTGGGATGCGGTGGATCTTCATGTGGACACAAATAACAAATTTGATACCTGTACGAGAGCTGAGGCGGACAAGATCATTGAGGAGGGAACTCCTTTCTGGGGAATCGCCATTGCTGATCATGATGCGCAGGAGCTCCTTCTTAGCAAGAAATACTATGCCTACGGACAGTTTTCAAGATATATCAGACCCGGTTACACACTGGTGGGATCTTCGGACTTTACTGTGGCAGCAGTTAACAAGGCTGACAACAGTGCAGTTATTGTTGCGATTAATACGAACTCCGACGACCTTAAGTGGGAATTTGATCTTTCTAAATTTGATGTGGGCTGCGGCTCAATCACAGCGATCCGCACCAGCAAGGACGAGAACTGGGCGGATGTTTCAGACAGCATTGGAACTGAGATCACCGGTAACACGTTTACCGCTCTGGTAAAGGGTAGTTCAATAACAACATTTATAGTGCGTTAAGTTTGTAAAAATCGGACGAGTTGCATGGGGTTTGCGTATTGATAAAAACTCAAGTTATAATTACCATTGAAAATTAAGTAGACGCGAATCCAAAGGGGAGTAGCAAAGAGCATGGCAACACTTAAGGAAATTGCGCAGGAGTGCGGTTTTTCAATTGCAACGGTGTCCAGGGTTCTCAACGAGGACGACACGTTGTCTGTTCCTGAGGCCACAAGGGAGCTGATAATTGAAACCGCGGGCAAGCTGAATTATAAGACAAGATCTGAGAGAAAACGTGTGGAGGAAGCCAGGAAAAAAGGCCTTCACAAGCTGTCCCGTGTAGGAATTGTCGAGATGCTCAGCGTTGGCGAGCAGATTGAAGATGCCTACTATATGTATCTTAAGAATAACGTGGAAAAGGCCTGTATGGAGGAAGAGATAGAGGCGGTTCCCATGCATTTTGACTCCGGGACCGGAGAGTACAAGAATATGGGGAAGCCTGTGGACGGTATTATTGCCATAGGGCAGTTTTCCGACGAGCGTATAAGTGCCATGAGGAAAAAGACGGAGCGGATCGTGTTTATGGATTCATCCCCGGATGAGCAGCGCTACTGCTCGGTTAAGACTAACTATGAGACCGGAGTGCGTCAGGGTGTGGATTATCTGGTTCGTCAGGGCCATAGAAATATTGCTTTTGTGGGACCCGTGAATTCCAAGGACTCCAGGGCAGTTATAGCTCCTGAGGAGAGGAGACGACTCTTTGGCGTACTGACAAGTCAGTACGGAGATATAGTTAAGCCCGAGACCATAGAAGTAACAGGAACCGCCCGCGATGCCACAGAGAAGATCCTTGCTTTTATCACAGGTGACAACAATTTGAGAAAAGAAGAGGATAAGGTTACCGCTCTTTTTACCTACAACGAGGCTACGGCCCTTGGTGCAATCAAGGCTGTTCAGAATGCAGGACTTATGGTACCTGAGGACATCAGCGTCCTTGGCTACAACGACACAGTCCTTGCCTCCTACATGCAGCCTCCCATCACCGGAATCCACATTTACATGGATGAGATGGCAAGGGCAGCAGTGGAGGCCCTGGGTAAACTCATCGGCGGATATGTAAATATTCCCTTTACAACACTCATCCCCACAACCCTCATGGAACGTGGCAGTGTGAAAAAAAGGAGTAAAAATGAAAATTGAAAATTTGAAGAAGAGGATCGCAATGTCGCTATTTGGAGTTATCACCTGCGCTATTAGCGTTGGAATATTCAAGATAGCGGCGCTGGGAGTGGATCCGTTCCAGTCGTTTATGGCGGGACTGGATGCGCTGGTTCCGATCAGGTTCGGAACGCTGTATATGATCACAAATGCGGTGATGCTGTTGTTTGCGCTGGTTTTTGACAGGCATTATATCGGAATCGCGACGTTCATCAATCTGTTTCTGCTAGGCTATATCACGCAGTTTACCTATGAATTTCTGCAGACGGTGATTGTGGAGCCGTCAATGATAGTGAGAGTTATATGTCTGGTTGTTGGAGTCGTGATTTTGTGTTTCGGCTCTGCATTTTATATGACAGCCGATCTTGGAGTATCAACCTATGATGCAATCGCTCTTATCATCGTAAACACCTGGAAAAAAGGCAAGTTCCAGTATGTCAGGATCATCACGGATCTGTGCTGCATAGCTCTGGGCATTGCATTATTCCTCCTGTCAGGCGGAGCAGTCCTTCAGATACCGACAATCGTAGGCGTCGGAACAGTCATCACCGCCTTCTTTATGGGGCCGCTGATCGAAGTATTCAACGTACATATCACAAGACCAATTCTGGCAAAAAAATAACTTGGGGCCATAAACCCCAAGTTTTTTTATGCAGATATTCATTTGCTTATTACTCTAAAAGTGACGGTCCTGGTTCCGGTGTAGTTTCCTTTACCGGTGATTATGGCCTTAATCGTTGTCCCTGCGGGGATGATGTCAAGAGGGCTGACCTCGCTTCCCGCGGAAACACTAACGTCTTCAAGGCCCTTGGATTTCTTTTTAGGATTCTTATAGCGATGTACAGTGGTTTTACCTGCATAAACATATGTGATCTTTTTAATGTAATCTGTTCCGGCGGTAAGCTTTTTCCTGTTTTTATCATATACTGCGATCCTGGGAGCAGTAAGTCCTGGTGTGGTCTTGGCATAAACATAGTTTGCAGAAGCTTCCAGGGAGCTTATGTCTGAAAGGACAACCTTGAAGTCCTGTGTCAAAGAGCCTTTAAAATCACCTTTGAACTTAATGGTAACAGTGGCGTTACCGGGTTTTTTATTCTTTTTATAGGAAAGCGTGTAGTCAGTTCCCTGTGTAAGTCCAATGGTTTCACCCCAGCTTGTCCAATGAGTAATAACGACATATGGCTTTGCACCGCCCTTTGTATAGGGGACATCTCCGATCGCATCGACCTTGATCCGTTTGCCGCCATCCGCATTAATATCAAAGGGCAGGATCTTAAAATGCTTTTTGATAGTGCCGCGATAGTTTCCTATACCGGTGATGACTATAGTAGCGGTTCCTGCTTTGTAATTATTCAGGTAAGACACTCTATAATCTTTGTCTTTTTCCAGTTTTCCGGCAGCATTTTTGGCGGTAAAATCAGCTTTGGAAGCGTAAATGATCATGTTATCCTGAGTAGCGGCAGTAAAGACTTCATATGTCTTTTTGCTCTCAAAACCTGTAATATAGCACTTCTTAATGGATTTTGTGCCTGTCTTCACCCACTTGGCGTAAAGCGTCACATTTTCATATATTCTTTTGCCAAAATCATATCTGGTCTTAAAACCGGAATCTTTGTACCACCCATCAAACAGGTAACCACTGCTTGATATGGAGGGCTCTTTTACATAGCTTCCGAAGGACACTGTCTGATCCTTCAGAGTCTTGTCACAGCCTGTTACGAACTTAACTGTGAAAATATCAGGATCACCCTCAGGGATGAATCTGGAAGTATAACCGGGGGTCAGGCTATCAATACTTTCATACCAGGTGCGATTATTCACAGGGAAATAAAGGTTTGCGTTTTTAAAGGCCAGTCTACCTATGCCCTTTAAACAATCTGATGAAAAGTGAATATCAACATTCTCGTGACCATATAAACAGCTTTCCAAGGGATAGAAGTCGGGAAGGCCTTTGCCCACATTGATGCGCTTTCTTACTTTTGGAAGGCCATAATCGTTGAGATCGGTAAGGGAGTCCGGGATGTCCAGGGTATCAACGGTTATACCAAAAAATGCGTCTTCCTCAATCTTTTTGACACCGGTTCCAAGGTTAACTTTAGTCAGGTTATCGCAGGATTCAAAGGCATAACTCCTGATTGCCCTTACGTTTTTACCTAATGTTACCGACTTTACGCAGGAATTACTAAAGGCTCTGAGTTCAATAGTCTCAGCGTTTAGTTCAAGGTGCTCAAGGTCCGGGGATTCTGTGCCAAAAAAACTATAGGTTCCGATACTTTTGGTATTCCTGATAGCAGCTGCAAGTTCGGGTGCCTCCGTTGCCGATAAACAATAGAAGGCATAAGAGCCAATTTTTTCAAAAGATGTATTTGGGGCAACGCAGAAAGAATCAAGGCTGTCGGCGTTGAAAAAAGTATAGTCGCCTATTGTCTTAACCGAAGACGGAATATATATTTTTTTTACAGCGGCCGTACGGATGAAGGCAAAATTACCAAGATACGTGATTCCGTTGCCAATCTCAATTTCTTTGACCTTTTTATAATCTTCATGTTCGATCCAGGGTGCAGCGTTTGAAAGGGCGTAATCGTACATGGGGCCTGTGCCGGAGATCACCAGCTTTTTCTTGCCCTCATAGGTTTCACTGTCCCTGATCTCCCAGGTGATGCCGGCTCCGCATTTGTTATCTTTTTTTCTGTTAAGGGGATAAAAAGTTATTTGTCCATTAATAAGCGGGAAACCGAGGTATGTGTATATGAATTGTCTGGCATACTCATCTGTCCAGCCTGATCCGGTGTGATAAACAAAGGTATGTACACGAACAAATCTGTGAGAATCATCTTTGTCCGTAATCTTCGGCGCATTCCCAAGGAAGGTGAGCTTTCCTATGTTGCTGTTGTAAAAAGCCAGCACGTTAAATAATTCCAGGGAAGCGGGGAAAGTGATGCTGTCTGTGCCATTCCATATATATGCAAAAGAATATGCACCGATAGATTTAACGGATTTACCAATTGTAATATCAGTAAATCCGGCGTGCTTGTAAAAGGCATAGTCGCCGATGCTTGTGATCTTATCGCCGATCACAAGCTTAATGCAGGTGCCCTTGCAGCAAGGTGCCCAGGGAGCAGGTGACTCCTCGGTGTAATTGTCCATATCGCCGGAGCCTGCTATTGTAAGAGTGTAATTTGCGTATGACCAGGTGGCATTTGCTCCACACTTGCCGCTGGTGGCAGGCGCGACGTACTCAGTGAGCTCTGCGGATTCCTGAGCCTCATCCGGATAGGCGCCGCCGTCCTCTGCTATAGTGATCTCTTCAGAATCAGGATCAGCTTCAGAAACTGCTTCCGGAGCATCCTCTTCATCCAAAATATGGATATCTTCACCGGTGGCATCCTCGCCGACAATAATTGATCCTTCTTCAGTTATCGTGGAATCTTCATCTGAAATGTCCGACAGAATTACTTCATCTGACTCTGCTGCGCTTACATCGGACAGTGTGAACGCATGGTTAAACAATATGACTGCGGACAGAATGAGCGCAGTTCTTCTGATTTTATCTCGCATTTTTTAATACTCCCAACATAACTTTTTTGAAAATGTACGATAATTACAGTACCACAAGGTGCCTGTCACTTCAACACACTAAGGTGCCTGTCACTATGTCGGACTAAAGTGCCTGGCACTTTAGTCCGACATAGTGACAGGCACCTTAGTGTGTTGAAGTGACAGGCACTTTGGGAGAGTAAAGTGTTTGTGGAAAAGTACGAAAAGGATTGAGGTAAAGCAAATATAATAGTGCAATATTTTCGTAGTAAAATTTTAGTAAAATTGTCATATGGTATTATCCTACAATTAATCCTACAATTCTAAGTGAATGGTATGGCGATAATGTATAATTATCGCTATTTCGGTCTAAGGGAGTAACAGCGGGCAGCAGATGGTGTCCGCAGGGTATGAGAGAGAATTGAAAGGGGTATTAGAATGCACAGGAACTTCAGGAGGATACTATCGACAGTTCTTGGTGTGACGACAGCGTTTTCGACTATCGTTTCATCAGGCAGTGCTTTTGCAGTAGAGGCTCAGGCAGCAGAGACTGTGAAAGTGGATAAGACGGTGAAACTCACACCGGCCAATGCGTCAGTATTTAACGACACTGACGGCGACGGCTTCGGCGAGTTTCAGGGCTTCGGAACCAGCCTTTGCTGGTGGGCAAACAGAGTAGGTTACAATGACAGCCTTACTCAGCAGGCAGCAGAAGCTTTTTATAATAAGGAGACCGGACTTGGCATGACCATCGGCCGCTACAATGTGGGCGGCGGTGACAATGTAGGACAGGCTCCGGAAGTTACAGTCAATGACAAGGCTGTTTTCTACGATACCTCATATGAGGGCCTTACCTATGAAGGCTCCAACATGAGCGTTGGTAAGAACACAGGCCTTTCCAAGGTTTCATTTACCAGATCCGATGCGGACTTCGGCTTTACCGCAGGTAAGACTGTAGGCGAGTTCAATGCCATCGGATGGATCAATGCACTTGACGCAGATCCCGGCTCAGGCGGCAATCTTCACTATGTGATAGATGAAGCTGAAGCAGGAACCTACACCGTCAAGATGCTCTTCACACTGTCAGGAACCAATTCCCGCGGTGTCAGCATGAAAGTCACACAGGAGAATTCAGCAACCTACGATCACGCTCAGGACAAAAACGGAGCTGAGCAGGAGCTGATAGTAGAATCTGCAGACCTGGACCAGACTTCTGCAGAAGATGCAAAAGCAACAGAAGAAGGTAAAACAACAGAAGAAGCAGCATCTGAAGTAACCATCACAGAAAATGATGAAGCAGCTCTGACAGAAGACGACGCAGCTCAGCCCGCTGACGAAGATGCAGTCGTAGAACTTGAGGAAGTAACAGAGGATCCGATAATCGCTGCAAGTTCCCCCGAACCCAAGATCTACACCGCATCCTCAGATGTCGTTAACGCAGGCCTCATCGCCTCCGGCAATAACAACATGCTCTTCGTCGTAACCTTTGAAAATGTTGAGCTTGCAGCCGGCAAAAACAAGATCGACATCGGCGGCGCAGCCGGAGACTGGTGCCTTGATTACATCAAAATGGCAGTTATTAAGTCCGGCGAAGAAGGCGTTTTTCCCGAGGGCAGTGATTTCCTTCACGGCGAGCACATCACAAGATCTGACTCCGTTGTGCCCGGCTATGCCACAGACGTAACGAAAATCGACCTTGATAAGCATGATGCGGACTATTACACAGCTAATTTCGCAAGAGCTGATTTTGACTGCGGCTACGCCTGGAACTACAACTGGGACGCAGACAAGAATCAGATGAACGTTCTCATAGCAGCAGCCAAGGCAGCAGGGGATGAGTTCATAGGTGAAGCCTTCTCCAATTCACCTCCGTATTTCATGACAGTCAGCGGCTGCTCATCAGGTAATGCCAATGCAAACGAGGACAACCTTCGCGCAGACTCCGTTAACGCTTTTGCCTGCTACATGGCAGACGTTATCGAGCACTGGGCACAGGAAGGCGTTATTAACTTCCAGAGCACCACACCTATGAACGAGCCCTATACCAATTATTGGGGAGCCTACAGCAACAAGCAGGAGGGCTGCCATTTCGATATCGGCGAGTCCCAGTCCAGAATCCTTATAGCCCTCAATAACGAGCTCAGGAAAAAAGGCATCGACATCATAATCTCAGCATCAGACGAGACCAGCATCGACACAGCAATCACCTCCTTCAAAGCCCTCTCAGATGAAGCCAAGGCAGTTGTAGGCAGGATCGATGCGCACACCTATTCAGGCTCCAACAGAGCAGGCCTTAAGGCCCTCTCCGAGGAAGCCGGCAAGAACCTCTGGATGAGCGAAGTAGACGGAACCTTCGAAGCCGGCACGAATGCAGGCGCCATGAAGGCGGGTCTTGGTTTTGCCCAGAGAATCATCACCGACGTAAACGGCATGGAGCCCAGCGCCTGGATCATGTGGGATGCAGTAGACATCCACATCGATGACAACAATAAGTGGGATACAGCCAAGAGGTCAGACATCGAAAAGATGCTTGCAAACGGCGACGGCTTCTGGGGCATCGCCATTGCAGACCACAACACGGACGAACTTCTTGTTGGCAAAAAATATTACGCCTTCGGACAGTTCTCCAGATACATCAGACCCGGCTACGCCATCATCGGCTCTTCCGATCAGACAGTAGCCGCTTTTGACCCCAAAGAGGGTAAAGTAGTTATAGTAGCAGTCAACACCGCAGGCGAGGACAAGACCTGGAAGTTCAACCTTCAGGACTTCTCAGCTATCGGAAGCAAAGTAACAGCCATCAGAACCAGCGGATCCCTTGAAGGCGGCGAGGACTGGGCAGACGTAACAGCCATCGACAACATCGTCACAGACACCGCAGCCAAGACCGTTACCGCAACAATGAAGGCCAACTCCATCACAACCTACATCATCGAGGATGTGGTTTACGATTCCAGTGCCGAGACAGTGGTTTCGGCTTCTCAGAACACTATTTATGCGGCAAAGGGCACTACTCCCGTGCTTCCGCAGACAATCAGCGTAGAGACCAGCAAGAACAACACCATCGATGCCAAGGTTACCTGGCAGACCGAAGGCCTTGATCTTACTACAGCAAAAGAAGTAACCGGAACCCTCGACGGCTACGGCTACGAAGTTACCTGCGCCATCGAGTTCGTTGAACCCAATATGGCATGGTACATCGATTGTAATGACAACGAAGTAGGCCACACATCTTATCCTAAGATGGACTCCTATGCAGATCTTTACAACGAAGTTCCCGATCAGAAGTACGACGGAACCTGGGGCCGTCTTGAGGACTACGGCGCATATAACAACTCCGATGATGATCCCTGGGCTTACGGCTGGTATGCATATTCCAACCAGAGCATCGATTACAAGCTGCCTCTGGAAGCCGGCGACTACACCCTGACCTTTGGCTTCAAGGAGTGGTGGAACCAGTCAAGACCTATGGCAATCTACGCAGTTACAGATGAAGGGGAGACCCTCATTGGCAAGACCAACGCCAAGAACGGCAAGAACAACTGGAACACACCCGTATACAGCTTCAGCCTTGAAAATGCAGCTGATGTAACCTTCTCAGTAAGAAAAGACGGAGGTCCCGACCCTGTTCTTTCATTCATAAGAGTTCAGAAGAAGCTTAACCTTGATCTGCTCAAGGCAGCACTTGTAAAAGCACAAAGCATCGACACAACAGGCTACGCACAGACCAAGAAGGACAGACTTCACAGCCTCCTTGAGAAGGCGCAGAGTGTAATGCTCCATGCAAGAACAACTCAGAGCGATGTAGATGAGATGGTAACCGAGCTCTCAGAGTTCGTGGATGCCGATGGCAATCTTTTTACAGAAAAAGAGATCGCGGCTAACGACTATCTCCTGTACCTGGTAGACTGCGGAAGCTCCGATCCCACAACTGTTCCCGATGACTACAAGCTGGGACTCTACCAGTCAGTTACAGAGCAGGAACTGTCCGTAGATGGCGGCACAGGCCTTAAGTGGGGCTATGATGCAAACAGCGACTACGGTGTAAGAGTAGCGGGCGGCTCAGCTAACGGCACTCTTACCGGCAATTACATCTACATGTCAGACCAGGGCTGGACCTACAAGAAGGGCGTCAGCGGACTCTATTACAGCTTCGAGCTTCCTGACAGAGCAAGCAACGAATACCTGGTAACCATCGGAGTCAAGAGCCCTTGGAGCGCAAGAGATATCAGCTACAGCCTTGAGGGATCAGAAGTTGAGTCAGGCCTTAACCTCGGACAGAGCACCCTCATAGAGAGAACCTATAACGTAGAAGTAACAGACGGCGAGCTTAATCTGTACGCATATGCAACCAACAGAACAAGCTCCTATGTTGACCCGCTTCTTAGCTACATTATTGTAAAAGCGGTTCCCGAGTACACCACAGATATCCTTGCCAAGGCCCTTGAGGAATACGCGGAGAAGATGGAAGGTAAGACCTACTCAGAAAAGACCCTTGCAGCCTACAACGAAGCAGCAACCGCAGCGCAGGAGCTCATAGACAATGCATCAACAGATTCAGCAGCGATCAAAGAGGCATATAACAATTTGAAGGCAGCATTCGAGGCTCTTGCAGAGATCATCACCTACACCTCAATTACAGGCGTGGAGGGCGCTCCTATCTATGACAACAACGGAGTGCAGGTTCAGGCCCACGGCGGTCAGATACAGCAGTTCACAATAGACGGAGTAACCAAGTACTACTGGTACGGCGAGGATAAGACCTATGATTATCAGCCTGTTGTAGGTGTTCACCTCTACACCTCCACAGACCTCTACAACTGGACAGACGAAGGAGTTCCTTTCAGAGCAATACCTATTGCTGATGAGGACTATGGTAAGTTCAAGGAGGAAGGCTACAAGGCAGACCTGTCCGTTTTTGACACCGACGAGTATTTCAGCACGCTCTATGCAGACTACAAGGGACAGGCAGCAGACGATGCCCGGTACGACAACAAGCTTGAGGAGATCTACTGGAATATCGCAGCAGACAGAACCGTTATGGAGAGGCCTAAGGTCCTCTATAACGACAAGACCGGCAAATACGTAATGTGGTGGCACTGCGACGGAGTTACCAAGTCCAATCCCACAGGCTCCAATTACGGCAAAGCCAAGGCAGGAGTTGCTATATCCGATACTCCTTACGGACCTTTCAAATTCCTTGGTGCCTACAAGCTTAACTACGACGAAAACGCAGACCACAGCTGGGATGAGACCGAAGATGCCTGGGGCTCCGTTCGTGATATGAACGTATTCAAGGATGATGACGGAACTGCTTATGTCATCTATTCTTCAGACGGAAACACCAACATGTATGTGGCCAAGCTCAATGATGAGTACACATACCTTGCACAAGATCAGAAACACGCAGTACTAGGCAAAGACTTTACACTCAATTTTGCAGGTGCATCAAGAGAAGCGCCCGCAATGTTCAAGTACAACGGAACCTACTACATGGTAACTTCCGGCTGTACAGGATGGGATCCCAACCCTGCAAGCTATGCTTACGCAGACAGCCCGATGGGACCCTGGACAACAGTTAACAATCCTTGTACAGACGATGGCAAAAACACCTCCTACAGAACCCAGCCTACCTGCGTATTCCCCGTGGATGCGGCAGCAGGTAAGTTCATCTACATGGGCGACAGATGGAATTCCGGAGACCTCTCCGAATCCCGCTACGTATGGCTCCCTGTAGAGTTTCTTGCAGGAAATAAGATAGCTCTTAGAAGCTACAGCAACTGGACACTGGAGGAGCTCGAGAACAAGGGCGTATTTAGCGTATCCACAGAGCTTCCCACCTATGCTTATTCACCAGAAGATCTTGAGGAGAAGCTCCCTGAGACCCTGGAACTTGTCCTTTCAGATGGACAGCACGCAGTAAAGGGCGTAACCTGGAGCCTTACAAATGTTCCGGCAGTTGGAGAATATGAAGTAACAGGAACCATCGCAGACTATAACAGAACCATCACCCACACAGTAAGCATGATCCCTGACAAAATGATCTACTTCTACGACTGCGGATCCGCTGAAGTTCTGGGAGATGAGCAGGCAAGCTACCTCGTAACCGCAAGAAGCGTTCTGAAGAAGCAGATAAGAAATGCCGCAGCCGACGAAGACTATGCGGTATCAGGCGTGGCAGGCTTTATCGGAGTCAAGAACACCGTGCTTTCTTCAGGCTACGATGTTGGAATCAAGAATGCCGGCAGCGACATCTACGGACACGGCTACTGGGCAGGCGGAAATAAGACCATTGACTACGCATTTACTCTGGAAGCTGGTGAGTACACAGTTTCCACAGGCTATCAGGAGTGGTGGAACACTTCAAGACCTACGCAGATCACAGTGACAGACGAAGAGGGAGCAGTACTCGGCACAAGGAACTTCACCCTTTCCTCCTCAGACAGCGCAAGACTTGAGAGCGTATCTTTCACACTTGAAAAAGACAGCGTTGTAACCGTAAGTGTTAAGAAGACCGGAAATCCCGACCCTGTAATGAGCTTCATCGCAGTGGTTAAGGACTCTATGGACAAGGAAAAAGAGAACCTTGGCTACACAGACGGCCGCTGGTACACCAAGTGGGGCGGATCCTACTATGAGACCAAGGACGGTGTTAATCTCACCGGAGTGCAGAAGATTGACGGCAGTTACTATCTCTTCAACAAAAAAGGCACACTTCAGAGGAGCCTGTTCTATGAAGAGGCAGGAAACACCTATTACTTCGGCTCTGACGGTAAGCTTATAACAGGTTGGTTCACCAAGTGGATGTCAGTATACTATGCCAATGAGGACGGCTTGATTCAGAAAGGTTTCGTAACCTTCGATGAGGGAATCTGCTACTTTAACGAAAAAGGTCACCAGGTTAAGAACGGCTGGGTAACAGTAGACGGCAAGAAGTACTTCATCAAGGGTAACGGCTATAGAGCACAGTCAGAGACCATCACAAAGTGGGGTAAGAAGTATTCCTTCGATGAGAACGGAGTGCTGATACCTTAATATATTCCTACTTACAAGCGGAGCACCTGCCATATGCAGGTGCTTCGTTTAATTAATTAGCCCGCTTTCCTGTCTGAAAACACGATAAATAGTCTGACACTATGGAAAGCTTTCTAATAAAATGATAAAATATTTATTGCCTACCGTTATCGTCATTTCAATTTCGAACAGGGTATAAAATATGCCAAGGAAGCAGAGTCTAAGCGCAACCTACGTACCTAAAAATCTCCAGAAAGTATTGAAACAGATCCCCGAGAGCGCATTGACAACCGTCGTTGCGCCTATGGGCTATGGGAAAACCACGATCATCAATCATTTTCTTGCAGAAAAATCCAAAAAACAGGACACAGTCATCATCAGAATCAGCATATATTCCGATAACCTTGCCGTATTCTGGAAAAGTGTTCAGGATGCCTTCAGATATGAAGGATATACATTCCTTGACAAATATCCCTGCCCGACAGATCTTATCAGCGGCAATATGGTGGTTGATGCCGCCTGTCGCCATCTGACCGGCGAAAAGGAAATCTATATTTTTGCGGATGATTTTCATCTTCTGACTTCGGTAAGACTTCCGGGGTTCATGTCCAGGGTCGCAGGCCGCATCCCTTCCAACGTACATGTGATATTTGCAAGCCGCCGGGCTGTCATAAGTGACACTGAGGCTGTGCAATTGGGGCGCAAAGTCTGCATAATTACAGCCGATGACCTAAGACTTGAGAGAGAGGATATTGCGGCCTATGTGCATCGCTGCGGCTTCGATATGCGGCAGGAGCAGATAGATGAGCTGTATTATGCCACAGAGGGGTGGTTCTCCGCCGTTTATCTGGCACTTCGAACCTATATGTCCTCAGAGACTATCCCAAGCCGTGGCTCAGATATATACGCAGTGTTTATTAAGGCCATGATAGACTCTGTTCCCAAGGATATCAGGCTCTTCCTTATAGTTATGGGCCTTGCGGATGAGTTTAATGCCGAAATGGCAAGATTCATCACAGGATACATGAACAGTGCGGAGATCCTAAAGAGACTGTCCAAACAAAATGCCTTTGTGAAAAAACTTCCCGACAGCGAGAACTTCAGATTTCATCATATGATGAAGGAGTGCGCAGAAAAGCTTTTTGAAGAGCTTGATAAACAGGCAAGGGATTATTACAGAAACAGGTACGGCGAATGGTATGAACAGCACGATCAGTTCATACATGCCATTACTTCATATACCTACAGCGGCAACTACGATGCTATTTTGCAGGTGGTTCAGGCAGATGCGGGAATCCTTCTGTCCTGCTGGGGACCGGCGCAGATCCTGCAGCTTCTTGATAATTGTCCTGTGGAGACGCTGACCAGGTATCCTTTTACGATACTGGTCCTTATGCGATGCATGTTTAACTTCAGGCAGATACCCAAGATGCTGGAACTAAGGGATCTGCTGTCCAATATCATAGAGAACGATCCCTCGTTGTCTTCACAGGAGCGAGGCAACCTCCAGGGAGAGAGCGATCTTATCATGAGTTTTCTCATGTTCAATGACGTTAGTGCCATGTCAAGGCTCCACAGAAGCGCCAGTGAGCAGATGACAAGACCTGCCATCAGTATTACCAACAAGGGCGGCTGGACCTTTGGCTCCCCATCGGTTCTTATGATGTTCTACAGACAGCCCGGGGAATTGGCCAAAGAGCTGGCTGAAATGGACGAGTGTATGCCCCACTACTACAGTGTTACCAACTACCACGGCTACGGCGCTGAGAAAATAATGAGAGCTGAAGCCCAGTACATGCAGGGGAACTTCGTGGACGCCGCCATAACCCTGGGAAAAGCCTATATTCAGCCCGCCAAATGCGACCAGGACAATATGAAGCTCTGCTGCGACTTCCTGGATATGAGACTGTCCCTTTTTGCCGACCATGAACTTACCCAGAAGCCTGAGGAGAGGAAAAAGAGTATTCAGAAGAACCACAATGCAGGACTTATCAATATCTGGAATGCCTCCTGCGCATATTATTATGCGATTATGGGAGATCCGGAGAAGATACCGAGAGTCTTCAGAGAACACCTCCTTGAGAGAGTCAATATTCTTGAGCCAGGAAGACCCATGACGGAAATGATAGAGAATCAGGTGTACATTGTTCAGGAGGAGTACACCAGGATCCTGGGACAGATAGACCGGCAGATAGCTGTGTGCGACAAGATGAACTACTGCCTGGTTAAGATATATCTCCTTATTCAGAAAGCTGTATGCCTGAATGCGGTTCATAAGATCCCGGCAGCGGAAAAGGTCCTGCTACAGGCATTGGAACTGGCTGAGCCTGACAATCTCCTGATGCCCTTCGCCGAGAACTACGCAGGGCTTGAGTCGTTATTTGATGAGCAGTCCTGCCAAGGCAGACACGGAGCCTTCATAGGCAGGATAAAAGAGCTAGCGGGCAATTGCGCCAAAGAGCTCAATAAAAATGCGGGAGTCCTGGAGGTTACGGTATTCTCCAAACTCACTGCAAGAGAAGGGGAGGTGGCAGCCCTTATGGCCAAGCGCCTTACCAATCACGAGATCGCGGAAAAGCTGTTTTTATCAGAGGGAAGTGTAAAACAGTACAGCAATCAGATCTATTACAAACTTCATATCGAGGGAGACACCAGAACCAAGAGAAAACGTCTGTTAGAGCTCCTTGGAGGGGGTACCGACTAAATACTAACTAATGGTTAAGTGTTAAATTTATTACGGCCACTGTAAAATTTTTTTGCAGTGGCTTTTAGTATGTCTGAAACTGTTTTTCTATGAGAAAGGTGGGAAACTATGAGTAAAAAGTTATTGGCAAGATTATTGGCACTAACTATGTGCGCAGGGCTTGTACTTCAGCCCATGACGGCATACGCAGAGGAACCTTTGGCGGATGCAGTCATAGATGAAGCCACAGAAGAAGTACCGGAATTGGAAGAAATACCTGAATTAGAGGAAGCGCCCGAATTAGAAATGTTACCGGAGGCTGAATTACTGGATGATGGAGAGGAACCCCCTATTGCAAAGGTAAGGTGGATCAGAGAAGACTCCATCAGTATCAGGATGGCAGACTACTATAAAGTTGGCGATATCTGTCCGAACCTGAGTATTGAGACTAGTAGTCCTATTCTTGATTACTATTTCGCGGGCTGGCAGGAGGATGGAAAGGCCGGATGGGCAGATTATCCTGACGAGCATTTCTTTGCCGGAAGATATAGAGCTATTGTAGCGGTATCTGTCAAAGAGGAGTGCAAGTCTTTATGGAGATTAGATAATGATTTCCAGCTGACTGTTAATGATGAGCAGTGGATTGTGTACACAGCTCATTATGACGAGAATTTTGAGCTCAAGGCTTTGGAATTTGCCTCGCCTGCTGTTACGGTAGTAGAAACGCCGACCCCAGGTAAGCAGATTAATATCGAAAAAGTCGTAGCTACAAGCAATATTGAGGAGCTTACCATTGAAAAAGCACCTATCGGGGAGCCGACTTTTAACATAACAGAAGGAGATGTGGTTGTTTTTTCCGGCACATGGATGCATAAGGTCGATGAGGGCGAATGGGAGGTAGCACAAGGAAGATTTACTCCCGGTATATACCAGTATGATGTGGAAGTAGACGTTGCCGATGAATACAAGGTTACCCATGTGCTTGATAATAATTTGAAGCTGGAAGTTAACGGCATACAATGGAAACGCATTTTTAGCATTGGCGGTTCTTCAGGCTATGAATTTGTATCACCGGAATATATGGTAGAGGGGACACTTATTGAAGAGCTTCCGGAGATTACAGGGGTGTATATATCTGATAACCAGCTGTATTGGGATAAGCTCGGAGACTGGGGCTTCTATCGTATTGAAATTGGTGATACAAGAGAAGTTGTTAAGTACTTTATGCCCTTAGATCTTGTGGAGTTCTGCGAGTTCTACGATGTGCCCTATGGTTCATATACGGTTAAGATTACAGCGGTAGACTTCATGGATATTGGGGGCTTTGAGCATTCCAAGACAGCAGAAGTACCATGGGTATTTGGAAAGCCGGCTCCTGCCCAGAAGACTAAAATTACAAGTATAACAGCCACCAGTAATATGGCTGATATCATCAAATTTGGTGCACCTTTGACAACTCCTACTTTCACAATTGAGGGAGACCAAGGCGTTGTAGTTACAGGCGGCAGATGGCTCAAGTATGCAAATGGCGGGCAAAAAGTAGAAGCCACTGAGGACACCTTTAGTGGCGGCGGCTGGTACTATGAGGTGACTCTGGATATTGACGATGAACATAAGGACCTCTATGAGTTTGACCAATATATGAAGCTGGTCGTAGACGGATTACGATGGAATGCAACAGATGATGGAGTTTTCGTTTCCAGGGGAGATACTGTAATCGATGAGGAAAACAGAGTTGTTATTGAGAAAATCAATGCAACCGGCAATATCTCCGAGATTTTTGTAAAAGGTGCTACTTACAGGGCTCCAACAATTACCGATAATGACGGATTAGTATATTTTTCTACAATGGATGCGCTGAAGAAGGATGGAGACACCTGGACTAACCTGTATGCCTTTGGCGATGCCCTAGGCGAAGGAGAATATTGTTTCAGATTCGTAGTGAGCTTGCAGAATGATTACGTATATTCTCATCGAATCACAGAAGAAACAAAAGTTATTATCGACGGATTGGAATGCACAATGGTCTCCCCCGGAACCACGGTGGGGGAAGGATTGATCCAGGCAATATACAAAACAGGAGTAATCGAGATAAAGGCTGACAAGCCTGACGATCCCGAGGAGATTCAGGGCACTTGGACCACCAAGTGGGGCGCAACCTATTTTGTGAAAGAAAATGGCGAGAAGGCTACAGGTGTTCAGAAGATAAACGGAGGTTACTATCTCTTTAGCAAAAATGGCACACTTCAGAAGAGTACTTTCTATGAAGAGGACGGCAAGAAGTATTACTTCGGAGCTGACGGAACCAGAGTAACGGGATGGACCACTAAGTGGACATGCACCTACTATTTTGATGAGGACGGAGTGATGCAGACAGGTTTTGTTGATATTGACGGGGCAACCTACTACTTCAATGAGAAGGGACATGAGCAAAGGAACTCATGGATCACTGTAGGTGCAGATAAATACTATGTTAAAGCTGATGGAACTTTGGCAAAGTCAGAGACCATCAAGAAGTGGGGCAAGAAGTATAGCTTCGATGCAGACGGAGTATTGATTCCATGATTGGAGCACTTAACAGGTGATTTACACCGGAAAGGCGAATGCTATGAGTAATAAATTACTGATGAGAGTAATGGCTATAGCAGTTAGTGCAGGTATGATATTGCAGCCTGTAGCTTCTTTTGCTGCAGAAGACTTTTTTGATGATGAAGAAGTGGTCCTTCTTGAGGAGGAAGATGCAGGACTGTTCGAAGAATTTACTGCTGCAGAGCTTTCTTTCGATGAAGAAGCGGAGCTTGAAGATGCTTATGATGATCTGCCGCCTATTGAGAATGGGCATCTTGATGGAAACATCGTAAGCTGGGATGCTTTTGACGGTGCTGCCTGCTATATTGTATGGCTTGGAGGCAACACCACTATGACTGATGAGACTTCGGCAGATCTTCAGGAATTGGGAAAGGGCTTTGGCCTTGAAGATGGAGTTAATTATCTGGTTCACATTGTTGCGATGAATGCTGATGGAGAGATTATATCATCACCTTATGCGTTTGATTATGTATACTATGAACCGGAACCTCAGCCTGAATTTTTCACAACTGTTGAAGTTACGTCTGATATGGATGAGGTCCTTGTATTAGGCGAAAGTAGGCAGAACCTTACATTTGACGGACCTAAGCAGCTGCAGATCGTTGGTTATATGTGGGAGTCTCTTAACTGGGGGACATTCAATACGTTTTCCAAGGAATCTTTTATTCCGGGGTTGTATAAGTATGACGTTGCGATCAATGTCTATACAGCGTACGAGGACACATACAAAATGGATGAAGACTTCAAGCTCATCGTAGACGGAGCAGAATGGGAGCGCACACAGATACATCATAAGAAAAATGGCGATGTTCTGGGCATGGTCTTCAGATCTCCTGAAAGATGGATAGGTGAGCTTCCTTCACTTACCAATGTGAAGAAAGACGGCGATATTCTGACCTGGGATGCGCCTGAAGAAGCAAGGGGCTATGCAATAACGGTTGGAGGCAAAAGAGGGCTTGTCAGGACTAATATGCTGAATTTTGCCGATGCTGTAAAGGGATTTGGACTTGAGCCGGGCGAATATGAGGTCGAGGTCGCTGCATGTGACTATTACGGAGATTTGATCACCGAATTCTATAAAACCAAAATGCCCGGTAATGCTGAAGAACCGGAAGAGCCCGAGGAGCCTGAAGAACCTGAGGATCCTGAGAATATCGAAGGTGGCACCTGGGTAACAATGTGGGGCTCAACCTACTATTATACAAAGGGCGGCGAGAAGGTCACCGGTATGCACAAGGTTGAGGGGGAATACCGACTCTTTAGTAAGAATGGTACACTTCAGAAGAGTACTTTCTACGAGGAAGATGGCAAGAAGTATTACTTCGGAGCAGACAGCATCAGAGTGACAGGATGGCTTACTAAGTGGACCTGCACCTACTATTTTGACGAGAATGGAGTAATGCAGACAGGATTCGTAGTCATTGATGATGATACCTATTACTTCAATGCGAAGGGACATCAGGTTAAGAATGACTGGGTAACAGTGGACGGAAACAAATACTATGTAAAAGGTGACGGAACATTGGCAAGATCCGAGACTATCACGAAGTGGGGCAAGAAGCATAGCTTCGATGCTGACGGAGTGCTGATTCCATAAAATAATCGTTCTTGAGTGATTCAATAGGGACGGTTCAAATGAGTCAATGGGGACGGTTCTTTGTGACTCACGAAGCGAGTCACAAAGAACCGCCCCCTTTGACTCATAGCTCAGCTTTTCCCATATACTTGCTCAATATATTCATCTATATCTCTGAAATCAATCTTAAGCTTGCCATCATAAATACCTACCGGCACTTGCTTGTCAAAACCATATATTGCGATGTCGTCATCATTCCCCTTAGCATCAAAGATATAGACCAGTACATTCTTTTTCCAGGGGTCTACGAGCCAGTATTCACGGACTCCTGCGTCCTTATATTTCCTGGTCTTAATGTAGCAATCCTTTCCGGAGGTGGAGGGTGACAAGACCTCAATGATAAAGTCGGGATTACCAAACAGGTTCTTCTCAGTTAGTTTGTCAGGATCACACAATATAAATATATCAGGCTGTACAATGGTTTTGTTATCGCAATCAAGCTGTACGTCGGTGGGAGCCATAAAGGGGATGCATTTGCGCTTATTGTCTCTGATATAATTGCTGATAGCTCTGAACAGTTCGCCGACAAAGAGTTGATGCCTGGTCATTGGCGCAGTCATGTAATAGAAATAGCCATCTATAAGTTCAACTCTTACATCATTGGGAAGAGCATAGTAATCCTCTATGGTATACTCTCCCTGAACTTTGCCGCCAAAGTGCTCAAGGTCGATAGCACGTCCATTGCCATTATAAACAGCGGGCTCTTCCATGACACCACCGGGTGAAAGGAGCTCTGCATCAATGTACTTAAGATAGCTGGCGGGTTTGGGCATAAGAATCCTGGATAGCTTCTCAATTGTCTCATAGCGAGGGGCCTTGGTTTCACCATTAAATATTTTTTGCACTGTGCCAAGAGGAACTCCTGACAGCTCCGAAAGCATTTTGAAGCTGAAACCAAGCTCTTTTTTTCTCTGTTTCATCTCATCGATTGTCATATTATGTCTCCGATTTCAAACCTTTTTTTGATGAAAAACGCTACTTTATAAGTATAATGTACTACAAATTCAACCGTATTTCAACCGTTTAAAAGGCCGGTTCCCGTCAACAAATTGTGAACTCGTAAGATTACCGTTAGAAGTTGTAGAATCGTCCCCTATAGTGCTAATATAGAGAAAGATGGCGAAAATACGGAAAATTCGCGATATTTGGGAGGTGTTGTATGGAAAACAGACCTGTTGGAAGAAAAAAGAATGTGACAGAGGGAGGCTCCGGCGTAAATAAGCGCGGAGACGGGCTCGGAACAGGACCG
The DNA here is from genome assembly GCF_000420845.1 of Butyrivibrio sp. AE3009. Lineage (GTDB taxonomy): Bacteria > Bacillota > Clostridia > Lachnospirales > Lachnospiraceae > Butyrivibrio. Next base: position 157,142 of record NZ_ATVS01000004.1, read on the forward strand.
GTAGGCAGCAGCACCGGCTATTCAAGCAGTAACGGTCCCTCGGGCGGCGGCAGTAGCGGTCCCCAGAGATCAGGCGGACGCAGCCCTCTGTTTATGATAATAGTTATTGCTATCCTACTTCTTGGAGGTGGAGGCGGAATCGGCTCACTTCTTGGAGGAGGCGGCAGCAGCTATTCTGATACAGAGACAGCGCAGCAGTATACCGGCACTCAGACTCAGCAGACAACTACCACAACTACATCAGGTTCATCTGCAGGATCACAGCTTGGTTCAGCAGGAGGATCACTTCTGGGAAGCCTTCTCGGGGGATACAGCCCCTACGGAAGTGAGGGTCTTAGCTCTGCAAGCTGGAGCAGCGAGAGCAATACAGGTAAGCTTGATACTACCGTTGCCGAGGGTGCAAGAGCCAAGCGCACCGTTATCAAGGGAAACGGCGAAGATACAGTAACCATCATGGTATATATGTGCGGCGCAGACCTTGAGTCCAGAAGCGGAATGGCAACCAAGGATATTCAGGAGATGCTTCGCGCGGACCTTGGAGATAAGATCAACCTTATCATCTACACCGGCGGTGCCAAGAGCTGGCAGAACAATGTGGTATCCAGCTCCACCAATCAGATATATCAGGTTAAGAACGGGCAGCTCGTTCTTTTGAAGGACAATCTGGGAAGCGTTCCAATGACCAAGCCCGATACTCTTTCAGACTTTATCAAATGGACAGCCCAGAACTTCCCCGCAGACAGAACAGACCTTATTTTCTGGGATCACGGCGGCGGATCAGCAGGAGGTTACGGCTACGATGAGAAGTTCGCAACAGCCGGCGCAATGTCTCTTGCAGGCATCAACACAGCTCTTAAGGATGGCGGAGTTACCTTTGATTTTGTAGGCTTTGACACCTGCCTTATGGCAACAGTTGAGAATGCCCTTCTTGTTTCCAATTACGCGGATTATCTCGTGGCATCGGAAGAGACAGAACCCGGTGTTGGCTGGTATTACACAGACTGGCTCACAGCCCTTGGCCGCAACACCTCCATGGAGACATTGGAGATCGGCAAGAACATCATCGACTCTTTTACCAACGCATGCGCACAGAGCTGCGCCGGACAGAAGACTACTCTTTCATTGATAGATCTGGCTGAGCTGTCACAGACAGTACCTTCGGAGCTGGCGGATTTCTCCAAGGATACTTCGGAAAAGATTCAGAACAACCAGTATGCGGCTGTTTCAACAGCCCGCAGCTCAACAAGAGAATTTGCGGCATCTTCAAGAATCGACCAGGTGGACCTTGTGGACTTTGCCATCAGAATGGATACAACAGAGTCCAAGGAACTGGCAGATGCTCTTAAGAGCGCCATCAAATACAACAGAACAAGCTCCAATATGACCAACGCATATGGTCTTTCAATCTACTTCCCCAGCAAGAAGCTTGGCAAGGTAGACAGCATGGTTGACACCTATGAGGCCATCGGAATGGATGATGACTACGCTAAATGTATTCAGCAGTTCGCATCCATGAACGTTGCGGGCCAGGTGGCATCAGGAGGCAGCCAGACCGCATCTCCTATGGGATCTCTTTTCGGAGACTACACAGGAAGCGAGGGTTCTGCAGGTGGCTCCTCCGCAGAGCTTATCGGACAGCTCCTTAACACCTTCCTTTCCAGCGACTTTAGCAGTATTTCAGGCCTTAACGCTTCCAATACTTCTTTCCTTGGTAAAGGCCTTGATGTGGACACAGCTGCTAAATATATAGCTGACAATCAGTTTGACGCCTCAGCTCTTATGTGGGCTAAGAACGAGGACGGGCAATATGCCATAACTCTTACCGAAGAGCAGTGGAAGCAGGTAAGTAACCTTACACTCAACATGTTCTATGATGACGGCGAAGGCTACGTGGACCTGGGACTTGATAATACCTTTGAGTATGATGAGGCCGGTAACCTTCTTGCTCCTACAGACAGAACCTGGCTTGCCATCGACGGTCAGGTGGTTGCTTATTATGTTATCGATGTTCAGGCTGAGGATGACAGCTATGCCATCACCGGCAGAGTTCCCTGCTTCATCAACGGAAACAGAGCTAATCTCATCCTTGTTTTTGACTCAGAGAACGAGGACGGATATGTGGCAGGCGCCAATTATGATTACAAAGACGGCGAGACAGAGACTGTTGCCAAGAATGTGACAGAGCTTGAGATCGGCGATAAGATCGACTTTATCTGCGACTACTATGATTACAACAGAAATTACAAGGACTCCTATTACCTGGGAGATCCCATGACTCTGGACAAAGAGATGAAGCTTCTTACGATCAGCAATGTATCTGTGGGAGACGGCCCTGTCCTTACGGCTTACTGCTTCACAGATACCTATGACCAGAGCTATTGGACACCGTTCTTGAAGAACTGATAGGAGCTGATTATGAGACGAACAGGACTTACCACCCTCATTTACCTTGAGAGGGACGACAAATACCTGATGATGCACAGGATAAGCAAAAAGAATGACATAAACAAGGACAAGTGGATCGGCGTAGGCGGTCATTTTGAGGATGACGAGAGCCCCGAGGAATGTGCAAAGCGAGAGATCTTCGAGGAGACCGGCTTTGACATTCCCCTGGAAGACCTGGAGTACAGGTCGGTCATCACCTTTATCTCCGACAAGGGAGACTATGAGCTGATGTCTCTTTTTACCGCCAAATGCCCCGAGGGAGAGCCCAAGGAATGCGACGAGGGGAGATTGGAATGGGTCAAAAAAAGTGATGTCTACGACCTTAACATCTGGGAAGGAGATAAGATATTCTTCCTTCTTCTTGAGGAGAGCAAGAACTTCTTTTCCCTGAAGATGGCCTATGATGTCGATGATAACCTGAGGGAAGCGGTCCTTAACGGAAAAGAGCTGGATTATAAGGCAGTTCTGTCCAAGCTGTAAATGAACATATATAAGAGCAATTAAGGAATTACAATGGAAGAAAAAACTAGAGATTTTCTTGGTGGCCGGGTCAAAGACCTGGCCACAAGAGCGTATATGAATAATTTTGTGACCCATACGGACTTTTTGTCCGTATCGGAGCTGGCCACCTTTTATCAGATCCTTGCCAGCGAAGGCATATCTTCAAATGTGCATGAATACTGCGGCGCAAGATATGTGGTCTACGGCGGTTTCGAAGATGCCGAGAGGGCAATGGTGTGTTTCCTGCCGGAGTATCTGGATGAAGAGGGGTTCCTGATGGCAGAAAATGCGGAGGGGACGGTGCTTAAGTGCATCCATGTTCTTCCGGTCAATGCCAAGTTCTCAGATGACCTGACCCACAGAGACTATCTGGGAGCACTGATGAATCTAGGAATTGAGAGGGATCAGATAGGAGATATTCTGACAGGGGAGAAGGAAGCCTATTTCTTTGTCACAGAGGAGATGTCTGAGATGATCTGCAAGGAGCTGATCAGGATCAGGCACACCTCAGTTAAATGTGAGATCGTTAACCCTGCGGAATGTACTATCCGCCCTGCCTTTGAGGAAAAGAGCGGAAGCGTTGCCTCCGAGAGAATTGATGCCATTTTGGCTTTCGTCTACAATCTCTCGAGGTCCGAAGCCCAGAGACTTATCGAGTCCGAGTCGGTGTTCATCGACGGCCGCACAGCCTACAGCGGCGGGTATGACCTCAAGGAAGGCGCCCGGGTGTCGGTCCGAGGGCATGGGAAGTTTATTTACCTTGGCCAGTCGGGAACGACAAGGAAGGGCAGGTGCTTTGTGAAAGTTAAGTTGTTCGTGTGAGACATGGGACGGCAGAAGACAAGGGGACGGTTCAAATGAGTTCCCTTGTCTTCTGCCGTCCCCTTGTCTTCTCCTGTCCCCACCCATTGCCTCAAATCACAAAATGCTAGTATAATATAAATACTAAATCGTTTAAGAATTTGTTTAGAACTGATAATACCAACTTTCGACCAACGAGGTAAACAGCATGTACGAGCATCTTTTATCAGAACTTGAAGTCTTTAAGAACGAACTTATCAAAGAAGGAGCCACAGCCGAGCTGTCCATGGACAGAGACGGGCTGCCGGCTCTTCTTGTGTTTTTTGAAGGAATAGGAAGAGTTGTCCTTAGCCTTATGGAAGGGGATGACAAGGACTTTCTATGCCTTACTGCAGAGACCACCAAAGGGGACAAGGCAGCGCCTGAGGATATTCAGGCTGTGAGCTTACTGACGCCTCTTCCGGATAAGCAGGGGCGGGCAGGTACAATAAAGCGCTATGCTAAGCTTCTTTTATCCGGTAAGACCCTGGAGGTCTATCCCCTTCCGGAGATGGTACAGGACCTTGATGAAGATGAGAATGCACCGGAAGCAGCAGTAAGGCTCCTTCCCAAGACAAATATGCTGGCAGATATTCTGACCAGGGCCGGCGCGGAGGATCTGGCTGTGGATATCGCGAATATTCCCTATATTCTAGTGGTTGATGGGGATATGACCTTTGTCGCAGCCTATGAGAATCTTTACGGAGATGAGTATCTTCTTCACTTCAGGGCAGATATTCCCTATGAAAAGGCTGACAAAAAGAAGGCCCTGGAACTTTCGGAAGAATTTAACCGGGATCATTCCTATACCAGGAGTTTTATCGGAATGGATGACCTTGGAATAATCGACGATGGGGACAGCCCTGTGATAACCTTCCACGCCTGCACCATTGACAGCGGAGATAACATTGACGGCAGGGTATTTGGTGATATGGCAGCAGCTTTCGAAAGAGAAGTCATGGAATTTTTGGAAGAATTCTTTGGCGCAGAGTAAAGAGGTGTAAACATGCAGGGAACCCTGGTAAATGATAGCAACTTAAGCTTTTTTATGCCCATTTTGGATATCAGACCAACAGAGGATGATCTTGTCATCGGCGTTATCGAAAAGGGCAGCGGAACGGCCTGCGGAGTGTTAAGGGCCGAGGCTGAGCCGGATAACAGGCTCATACTGACTTATATTTATGTAGCGAGTGACTTCAGAAACAAAGGAGCCGGCAGCAAGCTTATGCGTTTTTTTCTGGAAACCGCCTATGACCTGGGAGCAAAGAGCATAGGGTGCTGTTTCATCGGCAATCCTGAAAACGCTTATCTGCGAAAAATACTGGATAAAGCCGGATTTGTGGATGAATCAGACGAACTTAACGTACAGATAGCAAATATAGAGAAATTTGATCTTTCATCACTGGGACCGGAGATAAAAAGTGTCAGATCGATTCCCCTCAGAAGCCTTCCGGAGAGCGAGAGATTTTTTTTGCCGGTGAAAGAAAAGGAGTATTACAACGAGAATGTAAGTATCATAGCCGTTGATAATGCATCGGGAAGGGGAATGATCCTGTTGCACCCGGTTGACGGGAAGCTTTCGCTGGAGACCTTAGAGGCCAGCGGAGCCCAAAAGATCCGGATATTGTATGCGCTTATCAGAAAAGCGGTTATTAATGCAAAAGAGTCAGGAACCTATGATGAGTGGATTATTGCCGATTTTTCTTCTTCCAATGCAAAGGCAATTATGGCAAAGCTTACCGCCTATTCTTCAGTAAAATTCACCGAGTGTTATTATTTCAATCTGCATTTTTGAATTGCTGCTATGGCAGTAAAGCGAGGACAAATATATGATGGGACATGGCGAGATCAACAAGGAAAAGCACAAGGACCCCCAGGTGATAAATGCATCGCCCGTTGAACAGGTAGACCATTATCAGGAATCGAGGGTAAAGGACATAAGGATTAAAAACCTTCAGCCCGGTGAAAACGCATGGCTAAAAAAGGCACTGCAGGCCACAGGGCATACTAAAAGTGCGTCACGAAAGCTTGTACATATGCCAACCCTGGCTGCTTACACCACCGAATACGGCAAGCGCTTCAACGAGAAGCTGAATATCCAGAAAAGACTCGAAAAGATGGAGAACCACAAGTCTGCCCTTTTCCAAAAGAAAAAGAATGCAATCATGATAAAAGAGGCTGTAAACAGAAATTCCAGACAATGTCTCGATAAAATGGAAAAGATGATGACCGGAAGGAATGTCCCTTGCGAGGATGGAGAAGTATACAGAGATCTTGCCATGTTTATGGGCGCAAACGAGCAGGAGTTTTCCGCACAGGACAAGAAGAGTCTTCTTGACAGCGCTCTGGGAACCTCTGTAAATGGTGAGGGCGCTCCTGAAGGTCAGGATATGAAGGTGGCCCTTGGACTTATGACAAAAGCTCTTTTTGCCATAGATATCCCTTCAATAAGGCTTGACAGTGATGTGCTCATGGCCGGAAATGCCGAAAAACTGGAGGCCATAACAGGACAGGTTTATGCCTATGAGAACATGCTTGAAAGATATGGAAAAAACTATTTTGAAGAGATTAATGAAAACACCGCCAAAGTCATACAGGAACACCTGGAAAAGCTAAGGCTCATCTCCGCCTATTATGTGAGCCGCAAGGAAGTTGTCACTGACATGGAATATTCCACTCACTACGACGAGGAGCTTACTCTGGAAGTGGATGAAACAACTCCGGATTCCACAAAGCAGCTGGCAGAAAAGATCATGAACAGCACAGTTTTGGCAGCCAAACTGATGGAGGTGTCGGGAGTAAAGCAGAAGGACAGAAACGGCGTGGCAAAAGCGATCACTAAGGTTAAGTCCAATGCTTCCAAACAGCTTTTTAACAAATCCAAGACCGTTCTTACCAAAGAAGAACAGAGAAAGCTTCTTGATAAATCAGTAAAGAAGATGAGCTATTTCGGAGTAAACGGCTTTGGAGTATACAGCCTGAACGCCAAAAACTGCGGAGCTTCCTTCGGCAGTCTTTTCAAGAACTTTAATGATCTGGAGGAGCACGGGAACTTCTTTGGAACCAACAGTATAGAGATGAAGCTTGTCAAAAGACATATAGACGAGTTTAGAAAGATCACCTCCGGCTCAGCTTTTAAGCTTGGCTATCATGAATTCAAATATCAGATGGCGGAGTCACTGGGGAGCCTTGTTGAAGCCTGTAGAAGGTACAGAAAGTCCCACGATGACAAACATGAGTATGGCGATAGATATGAGTCTGTTGGAAATATCCTGGCATCAGCAGAAAACTGCTATGAATTTGTGGGATCACTGGATCAGAAGAAGTATGAAAAGCTTGTAAATGACAATAAGAAGCAGGCTCTTAGCATGGTTTTGCGTAATTCCGATATGATTTTGGAGAAGGATGACGGTGAGATCGCAAAGACAGATCAGATGCTTCTTCGAAAGCAGAGCAAAGGTCTGGAAGAGGAGTTCTATAACATTATTTCCGAATCCTCCGGCTTCTATAGCAGTAAAAAATGCCGTGATAATCTTAAGAAACAGTTAAATACAAAGGTTGGCAACAATGAACAGAACTTTAATGCCGATAAGGCGTATCTGATCAAGGTATATAACCGAATGCAGGAATGGTGCAAGTTTTACCTTAAGGATAACGATCCTTCTTTTGAAAGCGGAGTCAGGAAAGTAGATCTCTGCTGCAGGATAAATGATAACGCAGCCCGTATGATAACCTATCTGGGCAGCATAAGCTTCGCGGATCGTCTCAAGATGAGTGGTGGAAGCGGCACCTGGGCAGATATGCTTTTTGGCAATGATATCAGCAAAATGAGGGAAGTGAAAACGGGGGAAGGTAAAAGGATTGAGTCCGAAGACGGAGAAAAAGACGTTACCTTCCTGGAGAGTAAGGAGGATCTTAGAGAGAACAGTTATAAGAACATAATAGAGCTGGCCTGCGGCGATGTCTCTATGCTTCGGGATTACAGGCAGGCACAGCTCAGAAAGATAAACGGCGAGGTCAAAACCGGTCTTGCCTATAAAAGCAGGATCGATGAGAGGGTGGAAGGTCATGGTAATGGGCCCCTTGAGTACAAGAGTGCCAAAGAGATCCTGGATGCTGCCAATGAAAACAATATGAATATCGTATATTCTGACGTTGCCCTCAGACAGCTGACAACCATCCGCATCATGGATACTCTTTTTGGGAAGAAAAAAAGAAGACTTGATACCATAAAATACAACGCCAGAACCCAGGCACTCACCGGTGAGCCGGTAATATTCATAAAATCCGTATGCAACATCAGTAACGACGGCTATTTTGGCAAACAGGAAAAGCAGCTGCAAGGCGGTGAGGACGAGGGAATAGAATCTTCAGTTCTGGATGAAAAGGGTGATCTTAATATCGAGGTCTATGACAGAACGGTGGCTGATAAGATAATGGCTCTTACGCCGGAAGTTTTTTTTGAGAGCTTTACGGAGAACGAGATACAACTTACTCAGCAGGATAAAGATGCCTTTACCCAGAGGCTTACTGCGCTTCAGAATGCTTTCCGAAAGGACATGACGGATGAGAATGGCTGGAGGAAGAGGAGAGACAAAAAGGATGAAGACAAGCGGCTGGATGACATAAAGAATGAGGAGAATAATCTTAAGAAGTATAAACGCTGGGGCAAGGAAGATACCCATTATCTGGTAGTGGGCTCAAAAGCAAAACTGGCAGATCTTCAGGTGAAGAAGGTCAGGGACGGCGAAGGAACCTACACCAGAGCCCTGAAGAGGCAGATCATTGCCGGTAAGAGTCTGGGACTGGTAGAGCCGGAGTTTCTCAGTTCAATAAAGACCCTGGAAGAGCAGGACCAGAACCAGGAACAGGTCAGGGAGCAGGAACAGATCAAGGAGGAGAAAAAAGACCTGATCGTAAGCCCCGCACAGCAGCAAAGGGTTCAGAAGGCCAAGGACAAGATCAGGGCAATAAAGGAAAGCCGCAGTAACTTCAAATGCGCCTCTGATAGAGTCAAGATGAAAATAAAGGGCGATATCAGTAGTATCACGGCAAAGACGCTTAAGAGGATTAATGAAGGCAAGTTTGAGGTGTCCCAGGACTTCAAGGATGCCATCAAGGCTTTTGATGATTACGCCGGAATGGATGTAAGAGTAAATAAAAGCCTTACCATTGCAAGCACCGAAGCGGGATTTGATAACGCGAAGTTTCTTGAAGAGGGAGAGCTTATGCTTAAGGGTCTTAAGCTGGCAGAGAAGGAACTGGCCAAAATCCCCGAGAAAACCAAAGATGCGCATCTTAAAAAGCAGAGAAGTATCCTTGAACCTCTTATTAAAAAATGTCTTACCTTAAAAGATGGAAATCTGCAAGTCCCTGATGGCATAGTGCCTTATGTTGTTTCAGATGAGGCCTTCAAGAAATGTAAAACTGACACTGTGGAGCTTAAGATCACTGAAAAGAAGGATCTTGAGTGGAAAGATATGAGCAAGTACCCGCTCTTTGCCCATGAACCTTCTGTCAACGATATGGCTCAGGGTCAGGTAGGTGACTGCTATGCTCTTTCCACTATCGCGGCCATTGTAGATATGAGGCCCAGTGTCATCAAAAACATGATGAAGGATAATGGAGATACCGTAACCGTCAAATTCTGTACTGATAATGGTGATAAGTATGTGACGGTTAAAAAGACCGTTCCCGTGTACAAACGTGCGGGAGAAGATATTGAAAAGGATTATTATGTAAGGGGCGCATTGTGGATCCAGATGCTGGAAAAGGCCATTGTTGCATCAGGGATCATTAAGGACCTTTATAAGCAGGAAGGCAAGGAAATCAAGGATAGTATCAAAGATAAGAGCGATCTTATAGCTATGTTGGAAAAGGATGGTCAGGTAAGCTATGAACTGATATCGGGAGGTGACCCGGCATCCTTTGCAAGATTCATCACAGGAAAAAGAGGCACTAAGAGAATTTTTAACGAAGAAGTAAATGATGAATATGAAGGTCAGCTGAAAAAGGGAAAAATGGAGTACACCAAAGCTCAGGAGGCATTCATCAGTGAAGCTGATGAGCTCAACAAGGGCTTTAAAAATTATGTACTCACAGCGTCAACAAAAGACGGTTTCGATACCATTGAGGGAAGCGGCCTTAAGTCGGAAGATAACGAGAAGGGTGTATATATAAGACACGCTTATGCGGTCGTAGGAACCAGAATGATCAATGGCGAAAAGACAATTGTGCTGAGAAATCCATGGGGAATCGGAACCAATGAGGCTGTCTACGATGAAAAGACCGGAGCAGTTACTCAGCAGATAACCTTTGACGGTAAGAATGAAGGTTATGTGTTCATGCCTGTTGATACGTTCTTTAGAATGTTCAACAGCTATGCGAAGGATGAGCTGTAGAAGAATAAAGATATTCCGCAATCATTCAAAAAAAGCCGCTGTCCGGCAGATGAGACCGGATAGCGGCTTATATATTCAAAAGGTTAGAAAAATTACAAATATATTTATCAGATGAGCTTCTCAACGCAAGCAGCTACGTTCTCCATCTTCTCCGTGGGCTCGAAGCGGGCTACTACATTGCCTTCTCTGTCGATCACGAACTTGGTGAAGTTCCACTTGATCTCGGAATTATTCTTATAGTCCTTGTCGATCTTCTTAAGCATCACATTCATTGCCAGGGCAGCAGGTCCTTTACCAAAGCCCTCAAAGCCCTTCTGGCTCTTAAGATATTTGTAAAGAGGAATTGCAGTCTCACCGTTCACATCAGACTTCTTCATCTGAGGGAACATTGTGTTGTAGTGGAGCTGGCAGAACTCATGGATCTCCTCGTCGGTTCCGGGAGTCTGTCCCGCAAACTGATTGCAGGGAATATCAAGAACCTCGAAGCCCTGCTCATGGAACTTCTCAAATATTGCCTCGATATCCTTGTAGTGAGGTGTGAAGCCGCAGTTAGTAGCTGTATTTACAACAAGAACAACCTTGCCCTTGTAGTTCTCCATAGAAACTTCATTGCCCTGTGCATCTGTTACAGAATAATCATAAAATCCCATCTTGGTTTCCTCCTGATATAATGGTTGTATTAAATGGATATAGGTTTGCATGTCTAAATGTCATTGTTATTTCGTTTCTTAACAATGCAATTATATTGCGCGCAATTAAATATGTCAATACACAAATTAAAAAATCTTTGTAATTTTGATATGAAACAGTTAAAATCAAGAGTACGAGCGCATTTAAGGCGCCTGAATAAATGCATATCAATAATGCAATCGGGGGAAAATAGTTATGTATTATAAAGAATTTGCACTTAATGAAGAAGGCTCTCTTGAGGGAGCAAGACTCACTGTTTTTATCCAGGAGCCTTCAACGGAACTATATATAAGTAAGAGACCATTGGTACTATTGTGCCCGGGTGGCGGCTATGAATGGACTTCTGACAGAGAGGCTGAGCCACTGGCTTTTGCATTTATGGCCAAGGGTTTTAACACAGCAATCCTTAGATACTCCTGCAAGCCTGCCAAATATCCCACAGCTCTGTTGGAACTTGGAAGGGCAATGCTCATCGTAAGAGAGCATGCCGCAGAATGGGAGGTTGACCCGGAGGCGATAATTGTTCAGGGCGCATCCGCAGGCGGACACCTGGCAGCAAGCTATTCCTGCTTCTGGAGAGAGGACTTCTTATCCGAGAAGCTCCTTGGAGAAGCAACAGATGCTGCCAAAGAAAAGCTTCGTCCCAACGGACTCTTGTTATGCTATCCTGTTATAACCTCCGGAGAATATGCTCACAGAGGCTCCTTTGATGCTCTTGTGGGAAAAGAAGATAAGAAGCTTCTTGAGAAGGTATCCCTTGAGAAACAGGTAAGCGACGCAGTTCCCCGCACTTTCATCTGGCATACCTTCACAGACGGTTCAGTGCCGGTTGAAAATTCCCTATTGTTTGCATCCGCATTGAAAGCGCATAATATTAATACAGAGCTTCATATTTTCTGTGAGGGAGGTCACGGACTGTCCCTTGCAAATGAGATAACGGAAAGCCCCAGCCGCAAGGAGATCGTTCCCTCCTGCCAGCCCTGGATAGACCTGGCTGCAACCTGGCTTGGAAGTTATTTTAAGAAGTAATACCAACCCGATGGAAAGAATTGATTTATGGGCGATTTTATAGTATTTGACCTTGAGTGGAATCAGGGTGAAGCGCCGGTGACAAGGGGGGATAAGACCCTTACCTTTGAGATTGTTGAGATCGGCGCAGTCAAACTAAATGAAAAAAGAGAAAAGATCGGCGAGTTCAGTCGGCTGATCAAGCCTCAGATCCATCAGCATATGCACAGAATCACGGGTAAGCTCATCCACCTTACAATGGAGGACCTTGAAAGCGGCGAGGATTTCCAGACCGTTGCAAGACAGTTCCTTGAGTGGTGCGGCGAGGACCCCAAGTTCTGCAGCTGGGGACCTTTGGATCTTACGGAGTTTCAGAGAAATCTGGACTTCTATGACATGCCTCTTTTGTCCGACAGGCCGCTTCCTTTCTACGATGCGCAGAAACTCTACAGCCTTGCCTATGACGATGGAAGATCCCGTAAGAGCCTTGCCACTGCAGTTGATGAGCTGGGACTTATCCAGGATATACCTTTTCACAGGGCTCTGGCGGATGCCGAGTACACGGCCAAGATATTTAAGAGATTCAGTGACAGGGTGCTTCAGAGAATATCCTTCGACACCTATGTGACTCCCAAGACCAAGAAGCAGGAGATCCGCATTGTTTTTGACAATTATGCCAAGTACATCTCCAGGGAGTTTGATACCAAGGAGGATGTACTTGAGAACATGGAGATTATGAGCACCAAGTGCTATATCTGCCATTGTAATATCAAAAGAAGGGTAAAATGGTTCTCTCCCAACGGCAAGCACTATTACAGCGCCGCCTACTGCGACAAGCATGGCTTCATGAAGGCCAAGGTTCGCATCAAGAAGGCAGAGAACGGAAGACTCTTTGTAATCAAGACCTGCAAATTCGTCTCCCCCGAGGAGGTGGAGGCCATGAAGGCCAAGCAGCGCAAGGTCAGGAAGAGACAGAACCCGGAGAAAGACCAGTGATGGCGGTAATCAGAACTTTTTGCCCTTGAAGGTAAGACCGTTGGTCTCTTTCTTTCTTCGGTTGAAACGTATACGATCGTTTCTTCTGGCGTGGGTGTGGTTATAGATAATCTGCGAAATGATGAGCTGGATTATTGTAGCCAGAAGGATCAGCGCAAAGGCAGCGATTATCACCAGTTTAATATTGATGTATATTGTACGTGTAGCAACGGCCGCTTCAGTGGAAGCGGCTTTTGTTTTGCCAAAATAGCAGATAAGAGCTTCTCCCACAGGAGCATTGTTGAAGCTGTAGCTTACTTTGGCAAGGGCATAGGGGGCCTCTGCCTTCTGGGCGTCAGTCAGGTCATAGGATATTTCATAGGTGGTATCCTTGATGTCTGAGGTCTTGGGGAGGATGATCTTATCATTTTTCCTGATATTAAGTATTGTTCCGGAGCTTCCGAATACGTCGTGCTCTGATTCAAAGAAAAGGGAATCATCCGGCATGTAGCGGTCATCATTGTCTGCGATATTCACAGGTCTGAAGTTATTAAAACCGTAGTCAAACAGCGTAACAGTGTCGCTAAACTGGGCAGGAGATTCGTCCTTAAGAACGACGCAGATGAGTCTCATGCCGTTTTTCTCAGCGCAGGTAACAAGGGTCTCACGGGCCTGGCCTGTGTAGCCGGTCTTGCCGCCAAGGATGCCCTCGTAGGACATTTCGCCGGTGATCAGCTTGTGCTTGTTGTTGAGATAGAAGTCATCGGGCTGAGTACTTGTAGGTGTGAAGTGATATCTTGGTGTATTTCCCACCTTACATAAGAACTCATTGGCAAAAAAAGCTCTTGCTATCATTGCAAGGTCGTAGGCGGAAGTATAGTGATTGTCGTCCTGAAGACCGTTGGTGTTGTTAAAATGAGTGTTGGTGCAGCCAAGCTCAGCTGCTCTGTCGTTCATAAGGTCAACAAAGGCATCGATGCTGCCGCTGACATGCTCGCCCACTGCATTGGCCACTTCGTTGGCACTTCCTACCATTATTCCGTAGAGGGCCTGCTCAAGGGTGATGGACTCGCCCACATCCATTCCGATGGAAGAGCCGTCGTGGGGAACACTGAATACTGCGTCATTTGAGAAGGTTATCTTATCATCAAGGCTTGCATTCTCCACCGCAAGAAGGCAGGTCATGATCTTGGTGGTGCTGGCGGGGTAGAGCTCCTCGTGGATGTTTTTGGCATAGAGGATGGTTCCTGTATTTGCCTCCAGAAGGATCGCTGCCTGCGCGGGAATCTCAGGTCCCTCGGGCCAGCCGGGGGTGTCGTTACTCTGTATCGGAAGGAGTTTCCTCTCTGCTGCCTCTGCGGCGTAGTCCGGCGTGTCAGCCTTAGCTGTTACCGGAACTGAGCAGATGCCGATGGCGATTGCAATCAGCGCTGCGGAAACTCTATATATGAAGTTTTTCTTATTAATAGAGTTTTTTTCAAGTGTCATAGTAAGAAAATAATACAATATTGATTCATCACAGTAAAGAGCAAGCCCCGGCTCTTTGCAAATGGCGCATAAATGTAGTAAAATCAATGATATAAGAGCCTTCGGGCCTGTATTTTTGATTTGATTTTTAAGGAGTAACATGCGTTTAAGAAATATTGCAGGATCAAGAGAAGTAATTGCGGACAGCAAGTTCACCGTCAAGGATCCTGAGAAGAAAAAAGGACTTTGGAAAAAAGAGGTTTTCGGCAACGACAAGCCCATACATATCGAGATCGGAATGGGCAAGGGACGCTTTCTCATGGACATGGCAGCCCTTCACCCTGATATTAACTACATCGGAATAGAGAAATACTCAAGCGTTTTACTTAGAGCAATACAGAAGCAGGAGGAGCTGCAGCTCCCCAACGTGATCTTCATCAGAATGGATGCGGAGGTTATCACAGAGGTATTCGCACCTTCTGAAGTAGATAAAATTTACCTCAACTTCTCGGATCCATGGCCCAAGGAGAGACACGCCAAGAGGCGTCTTCCCTCAAGGGAGTTTCTTGGAAGATACGACCGGATCTTAAGAGCAGATGGAGTCGTAGAGTTCAAGACTGACAACGAGGATCTGTTCCGGTTTGCACTGGATGAGGTGGAACCGGCGGGATGGACACTGGATGCAGTGACCTATGACCTTCATCACGATGAGGCCATGAACGAGGGCAATGTGATGACCGAGTATGAAGAGAAGTTCTCATCATTAGGCAATCCAATTTACAAGTACATTGTGAGCAGAAAGGGGACAAAGTAATGGACTACACATTAAACAGTCAGAATTTCGAAGAAGAAGTTTTAAAGAGTAACTTGCCTGTTCTTGTTGATTTTTCAGCAGATTGGTGCGGACCCTGCAAGATGATGGCCCCCATGATCGATGAGTTTGCTGATGAGTACGAAGGAGAGCTTAAGGTTGGCAAGATCAATGTTGATCAGTCACCTGACATTGCTCAGAAATACAACGTAATGTCAATTCCGATGTTTGCTTTCTTTAAGGACGGACAGGTTATAGAGACAGCAGTCGGAGCACTTAACAAGGCTAAATTACAAGGAATAATTGATAAGGTGCTGGCTTAATAGCCAGCACTTCTTGCAACAGGGAGTTTTACTGACGTGGCAGATAAGATTACTAACTTTGAGGATTACATTAAACGCAGTGACAGCGTAAATACTGAGAAAGAGCCAAGGGACAGTGCAGGAACCCCAGCAGGAACCGGCACTGTAAAAAATGGAGACACCGGTTTTATCGAATCAATAGAGATCGTGGATCCCTACAACTTTTTTACCGAAGAGGAAAGGGAAGAGTATTTCAGGGAGAGACAGAAGGCAGAGCAGCAGGCAGAGCAAGAGGTGAGCATCCCGGAGGCAGAAGAAGCCAAGGCACCGGGCAGTGGGAAAACTGCCGCGGACAAGCCCGTCGACATGCCAAGAGATAAGGGAACTATAGCCGAAAGAGAGCCTGTGGACGAGCATACCGGGCTTATCAGGAAACATCATATTCCTCGTGCACAAAGAGGATGGGACGCCCGGGATGATTACGAGCCTGCTCCACGCAAGGAAGAGGCCGTTTCAGATAAGGCAGCAGGCAGGGATGCCCATAGTGATAAGGCTGCCGGCGCTGCCCCGGTACAGGAGCAGCCTCAGAAACCGTACAAAGGCGACTACAACGAAGAATACGACGAGCCGTACGATGAAGAATATGATGAAGAGTACGACGAAGAATATGACGATGTAGATGAGGACTACGACGAGGACGGAGAACTCTATGAGGAGGAAGATGAGGAATCTGAGGGGAAAGATCTGATGCTGGTTGTGGTAAGATTCGCATCGATCCTCACAGGAATAGTAATTCTTGCAGCTATAGCTTTTGGAGCTTACAAGTTCCTGGCACCGAAGTTCAGACCCGATCCTGACGAAGAGCCTGCAGAGGAAGTCCAGGTGGCTCTTCCGGAAGGTTATGAAGAGACCGGAGACATGGTGACGGTAACCGCCGCAAGCCTGAATCTTCGCACTGTGCCAAGTTCAGACAGCGACGCAACAATAGTGACTTCAGTTACCAAGGGAACAACAATAAAAAGAATTGCCCAGAGCAGTGAGACCACCTGGGCAATAGTAGAATACGAGGGACAGCAATTGTATGCTTCCTCCAAATATCTGGAAGCTGTATCACAATAAGCTCTAGCGGCTTCTTGAGTGGAGCCAGGAATAGAACTTATCAACGGCGGCCGAGAGATTTTCACCGGTTCTGACAAATGTATCCGCGTGTGCAAGGACCTCTTCCTTGGAGGTATCTACGGCATAGGCGGATATTTTCTGACAGCAGTCGGATTCAAGAGCCCGGTAATCCATGTTTACCAAAAGAGTGTTATGGAGAGAGGAGACCGAGGTATAGAGGTCGGGATATCTCTTCCTTACAATGTTGAATTCATCCAGGATCTGCTCTCTGCTCTGGAGACAGAACAGGAGATACACTGCGTCAACAACCTCTCTGGGTTCAAGGGCATCCGTGGAGGAGCCGTCCTCGGGAACTTCGTTGGTTACGTAGTATTCGCAGATCTCCTGCACCAGGGCGCCGACCTTGGAGTTATCATATAGTTTTTGAAGTTCATCGATTTTTTTGTTTTCCATGATTAATATTTTAGGATAAAAAGAAGGAAATTACCATGAAAATTGGAATATTCGATTCAGGAATAGGCGGTTTGTCCGTACTTCATGAGGCATATCACCGTCTTCCGGATCAGGAATATATATTTTATGCAGATACAGAGCACGTTCCCTACGGCCTTAAAACTCCGGAGCAGATCAAAGGCTATGCGCAGGAGATTACAAGGTTTTTGCTGGACAAGGGAGCGGAGGCTATAGTGGTTGCCTGCAATACAGCAACCAGCGTAGCCATCAAGGACCTGCGCGCCTCATTCGATGTGCCGATACTGGGAATGGAGCCGGCGGTTAAACCTGCCGTAGAAGGCACCGACGACAAGAGGATTATGGTGATCGCAACCCCGGTAACCATCAGGGAAGACAAGCTCAGAGACCTGCTCCACAGGGTGGATGAGGAGCACAGAGTTGACCTCCTGGCCATGCCAAGGTTCGTGGAGTTCGCAGAAAAAGAGCTCTTCGAGGGGCCTGAGGTGGAGGAATACATACAGCAGCAGTTCGGAGCCTATGACAAAAATTTATATTGCGCGTTAGTACTGGGCTGCACCCATTTTAATTACTTTAAACCGTCATTAAAGAAATATTTTGGCGATAACACCTTGCTAGTGGATGGCAATTTTGGTACAATACATCACCTAGCCCATGTGCTTGGTCTGAAGTTATCAGACACACCTGATGATGAGGTTATTTTTGACGACTACCACAAGATGTTGTGTCAGATCAAAACGGACTATTTTTTTTCAGGGCGACCCGTCAGCGACGAAAAAACCCTGGAACACCTGAAAAGACTGCATAACAGGCTTGAAACGGTGCGTAGGAATTAATTAATTTTTGTAGTTTTTTTCACTTGAATTAAACAATATACTGTATTATCATTAATGTGTAACCACAAGATATAGTTGTCCTTGTGGTTACATTTGTGCTGAGAGAGAACTTTTTTATAAGGGGGTTTTTATGAAGATCATTAAGAGAAGCGGCAAGGAAGTGGCTTTTGACGGTGGCAAGATCATCGCTGCTATTGAGAAGGCCAACGATGAGGTGACCGACGAGAAGAAACTTACCGCAGGACAGATCAGCGATGTTGAGAGAGCTGTAGAGAAACAGTGTGCATCCCTCACCAGAGCTGCCAGTGTGGAAGAGATCCAGGATATGGTAGAGGATGGCCTGATGAAGTCAGGCAAATTCGAGGTTGCCAGAAAATATATTACCTACCGCTACAAGCATGCTCTTGTCAGGAAGTCCAACACAACCGACGAGCAGATCATGTCTCTTATTGAGTGCAGCAACGAAGAGGTTAAGCAGGAGAATTCCAACAAGAACCCCACTGTTAACAGCGTTCAGAGAGATTACATGGCAGGAGAGGTCAGCAAGGACATCACCAGAAGATTCCTTCTTCCCGAGGATGTAGTCAAGGCCCACGAGGCAGGACTTATCCACTTCCATGATTCAGATTATTTTGCACAGCATATGCACAACTGCTGTCTTGTTAACCTTGAGGATATGCTCCAGAACGGTACAGTTATTTCCGAGACTATGATCGAGCGTCCCAAGAGCTTTTCAACAGCCTGCAATATCGCAACCCAGGCTATTGCTCAGATTGCCAGCTCACAGTACGGCGGACAGAGTATTACACTTTCACACCTTGTACCTTTTGTTGATGTCAGCAGACAGAAATTCCGCAAGGAAGTTGCTCTTGAGTTCGAGACTGCCGGCATGAAGATCAACAAGAAGCAGGTAAACGAGATCGCAGAGATGCGAGTTAGAAAAGAGATCGAGAGAGGCTGCCAGGTTATCCAGTATCAGGTAATCACACTTATGACCACCAACGGTCAGGCACCTTTCATCACAGTATATATGTATCTCGATGAGGTTCCCGAGGGACAGCAGAGAGAAGACCTTGCAGTAGTTATAGAGGAGATGCTCAAGCAGCGTATCCTTGGTGTTAAGAACGAGAAGGGACAGCTCATCACACCTGCTTTCCCCAAGCTCATCTATGTTCTTGACGAGGACAACATTCATGAGGATTCCAAGTACTGGTACCTCACAGAGCTGGCAGCTAAGTGCACTGCCAAGAGACTTGTTCCCGACTACATTTCAGCCAAGAAGATGAAGGAACTCAAGAAGGGTGATGTTTATCCTTGCATGGGATGCAGATCTTTCCTTACTCCCGACAGCGAGGAGAACGCAGAGGGTCTTTGCAACAAGGGCAACAAGTCACATGCTCAGAACTATAACGAAGGAGACCACAAGTACTACGGACGTTTCAACCAGGGCGTTGTAACCCTTAACCTGGTGGACGTTGCCTGCTCCTCCTACAAGGATGAAGCCAAGTTCTGGGAGCTTATGGAAGAGAGAACCGAGCTCTGCAAGCGGGCTCTTATGTGCAGACACAACAGACTTCTCGGAACACCTTCCGATGTTGCACCTATCCTTTGGCAGAACGGAGCCCTTGCAAGACTTCAGAAGGGTGAAGTTATCGATCCCCTCCTTTTTGGCAACTACTCAACAATTTCCCTCGGTTATGCGGGACTGTGCGAGTGTACCAAGTATATGAAGGGCGTATCACATACAGATCCAAGAGGCAAAGACTTTGCGCTTAAGGTAATGCAGTTCCTTAACGACAAGTGTGCTAAGTGGAGAGCTGAGACCAATATCGCTTTCAGTCTGTACGGAACACCTCTTGAGTCCACAACCTACAAGTTTGCTAAGTGCCTCCAGAAGAGATTCGGTATTATTCCGGAGGTTACAGACAAGAACTATATCACCAACAGCTATCACGTTCATGTTACCGAGCAGATCGATGCCTTCACCAAACTCAAATTTGAGTCTGAGTTCCAGGCGCTTTCGCCGGGAGGAGCCATCAGCTACGTTGAGGTTCCTGATATGAACAGCAATATAGAGGCAGTTATCTCAGTTATGAAGTACATCTATGACAACATCATGTATGCTGAGCTTAACACCAAATCAGACTACTGCCAGTGCTGCGGCTACGACGGAGAAATCAAGATTGTTACCGACACAGACGGCAAGCTCATCTGGGAATGCCCTAACTGCGGCAACCGCGATCAGAACAAGATGAATGTTGCAAGAAGAACCTGCGGCTACATCGGAACACAGTTCTGGAACCAGGGACGTACACAGGAGATCAAGGAGAGAGTTCTCCATATGTCCAATCCTGTGAGATAATACAGTGGTTTTAGTTCAAAGAGGCTATAACTGGACGCCATACGAGGAATACAGCGGATATCTGACAATATTATGGCTGTGGTAGTTCAGAGGGAGAAATATTATGAATCTATATGGCAGGCCGGGGATCATTTTCCCCGGCTTGTTACTTTTTGGGGCGATTTTAGATTTTAGACATGATTAGTTTATACATTTTTGCATAAATATTTAGCGTTTAAGCTTGGCATAAATGCTGGATTCTTCTATACAATCGATGCTGCCGGCGAGATCGATAAGAGCTCCATCAAGGACTGAAATAATGTATAAAGAATGAATATCGATGCATAAAATAAATATGGTAAAATAAGGAAATGATATTGGTTTATAGAGCCTTAGTACTATAAGGAGGCTTAGGGGGATAGAATGAATTTCGGACAGATATATTTAAATGATGTGGCAAACGGAGTGGGCTGCAGAACAGCGCTTTTTGTCAGCGGCTGCACCCATCACTGTAAGGGCTGTTTTAACGAGATGACCTGGGATTTTAACTACGGGGAGCCCTATACTCAGAAGACTGAGGATGAGATCATTGAATCCCTTAAGCCGGATTATATCGCCGGTCTGACAATCCTCGGCGGCGAACCCATGGAAATATCCAATCAGGAGGCGCTATATCCCCTGATCAAGAGAATAAAAGAAGAGCTTCCCAAGAAGACAATCTGGATCTATAGCGGCTACCTCTGGGAGGAACTGACAGATCCCGATAACAAGCGCTGCCACGGCCAGTACACTGATGAGATCCTGCATTCCATTGATGTTCTTGTGGATGGGGAATTTGTTCTTGAGAAAAAAGATCTGATGCTGAGGTTCAGGGGGTCATCAAATCAGAGGATCATTGATGTTCCGGAGACATTTGAGAGTGGAAGTATTGTGCTGTCGAAATATAATGACAGAGATACTTCAAGGATGTGAGGGATGACAAGGGGAGATGCCATCCCTCACATCCTTTTGTCAGAAAATTGACCAGCGTTCATGTAAAGTGATTGAAAACTACTAAACCTATAGGAGTATCCTGCCTTATATGATAAAATATCTCCACATAACCCCGTGGGGGGGTTACTTGAAACCACGAAATATTTATGGGTAAGGAGATTTTTATGGGTAAGAGTATGGCAGAGTGGAAGCTCGGAGACCCAATGATCAACGAGAATGATTATTGGCAGGATCCGAACTACGTGGCAGAGGATCCTGAAAAGGAAAAACTGGTATTGAAGCTGGCAACTTTGATAACAGACCGCTACGTAAAGAAGTTAACGGGGAAGATCAACAACAGGGATCCTGAATATTGGATGCTTGATATGATTCTTAACAAGGAACAGGTTAAGTTCCTTATCAATTTCAAAAAGACAAGAGTTCCCTATTCAATTGAAGAACTTGCCAAGATGAACAACATGAGCGTGGAAGATACTCAGAAGATGGTCGACCGCCTTGTTTGGATTGGCATTATTGAGATGAACAGAGCAAAGACAGCGGATAAGCACAAGCAGTATGAGCTTCCTATCTTTGTTCCCGGTTCTGCTGAATTTATGATGATGCAGGACAAGCTGACAGATGAATTTCCTCAGCTTGCAACTTTTTTTAACCTTATGACACAGCTTCCTCTTGCCGGGATCACACAGATGGTTCCGCCCGGAGGAGCAGGTGTGGGAATGCACGTAATTCCTGTTGAGAAGGCAATCAAACTAGAAAACCAGTCAGTACCTGTAGAACATCTGTCAAGATGGATCGACATGTATGACAAATATGGCATCTCAGAGTGCTCCTGCAGAAAGCAGCAGGCCATGAGAGGTGAAGGCTCCGGAGAAATCCGTGGCGATTACTGTATCGGTATGGGCGACATGGCTGAGTACATGGACAGCCGCGGAATCGGTCATTATGTAACAAAAGAGGAAGTGTATGAGATCCTGGAGAGAGCAGAGAGACACGGCTATGTTCACCAGATCACTAACATCGACGGCGAAGGCAAGATCGTTGCTATCTGTAACTGTGCGCCCGGTGTATGTAATGCCCTCAGAACCTCACAGCTTTTTAACACACCAAATATGTCAGCATCAGCCTACAGAGCTCATGTTGAGAAGGAAAAGTGCGTAGCCTGCGGTAAGTGCGTAGAGGTATGCCCTGCCGGTGCTGCTAAGCTGGGACAGAAGCTCTGCAAAAAGGACGGAACAGAGGTTAAATATCCCAAGGCTCTCCTTCCCGATGCAACCAAGTGGGGCCCTGATAAGTGGAATTACAACTTCCGCGATGACAACAAGGTCAACTGCTACGAAACCGGAACAGCACCATGTAAGACAGCTTGCCCTGTACACCTTTCTGTTCAGGGATATATCAAGATGGCTGCAGAAGGCCGCTATGAGGATGCCCTTAAGCTTATCAAGCAGGACAATCCGATTCCTATGATCTGCGGTGCAATCTGCAACAGAAGATGCGAGGACGCCTGCACAAGAGGAACCATCGATCAGCCTCTTGCCATCGATGAGATCAAGAAGTTCATCGCTTCTCTTGATCTTAAGAAAGAGGACAGATACATTCCTCTTTGCGAGAAGCACGACGGCGGAATGTGGAGTGATGATTACAAGCTTGCTATCATCGGCGCAGGTCCTGCAGGCCTTGCTGCTGCATATTTTGCAAGAAGAGACGGATATCCTGTCACAGTATTTGAGAAGGAAAAGAGAGCCGGCGGCATGCTGATGAACGGCATCCCCAGCTACAGACTTGAAAAGGACATCATCGAAGCTGAGATCGACGTTATCAGCAAGATGGGCGTCGAATTCAAATATGGAGTAGAAGTCGGAAAAGACGTTACTATAGAAGAACTCAGAAAACAGGGCTACAAGGCATTTTTCATTGCCATAGGTTGTCAGGGAGGAAGACTTGTAGGAGTTCCCGGTGAGGATGCCAAGGGCGTTCAGACCGGTGTTGATTTCCTAAGAAAAGTTAACCTTGACCACAATGAAAAGTTAAACGGCGAGACCGTTGTAGTCGGTGGTGGTAACGTTGCAATCGACGTTGCAAGAACCGCTGTAAGAGCAGGTGCTTCCAAAGTTACTCTGCTGTGTCTTGAGGGAGCAGACGAGATGCCTGCGGCTAAGGACGAAGTTCATGAAGCCAAGGAAGAAGGCATCGAAGTTAAGAACGGTTGGGGCCCCAAGGAGATCCTTACAGAAAATGGTAAGGTAACAGGCATCGTATTTAAGCGCTGCACCTCTGTTAAGGATGCTGACGGAAGATTTAACCCTAAGTATGATGAAAATGAGACCATCACTATCAAGTGTGAGAATGTACTTCTTTCAGTAGGTCAGTCAATCGTATGGGGCGACCTTCTCAAGGGAACAAATGTAGAGACAAGACCCAATGGCGGCGCCATTGCAGATCCTCTTACACTCCAGACCGCTGAACCTGACATCTTTGTCGGCGGCGATGTGTTCACCGGCCCCAGATTTGCCATTGATGCAATCGCAGGCGGTAGAGAAGCAGCAGTTTCCATGAACAGATTCGTTCATCCCGGAAACAGACTGGATCTTGCAAGAGACAGAAGAGAGTTCATTGAGCTTGATAAGGATGATATCAAGATTGAGAGCTTCGACAACGCTCCTCGTCAGGTTCCGGGAACTAAGGCAGGAGTAGCAAAAGAGACCTTCGATGACCTGAGGATGACTCTTACAGAGGAGCAGGTCAAGAAGGAAGCAAGCAGATGCCTTGGCTGCGGCGCCACAACCGTAGATGTTAACAAGTGCATCGGCTGCGGACTCTGCACAACTAAGTGCGAGTTTGATGCTATTCACCTTACAAGGGATATTCCTGAAGCGAGCACAATGGTTCGCGCAGAGGATAAGCTTGGAAAAGTAGGACCTTACGCAGTTAAGCGCGCAGGTAAGATTGTGATCAAGAAGATTACCGGAAAAGAATAAATCAAAGAGGACGGTTGCGAGTCAATGGGGACGGTTCTTTGTGACTCGCTTCGTGAGTCACAAAGAACCGTCCCCATTGACTCGCAACCGTCCCCTTTTTAGATTACAGTACCTTTGACAAGAAATCCTGCAATCTCTTACTCTGAGGATTATCGAAGAATTCCTTCGGAGAATTCTCCTCCAGTATTTTTCCTTCATCTACGAAGAGCACCTTGGTGGCAACCTCTCTTGCAAAGCCCATCTCATGGGTTACAACCACCATGGTCATGCCTTCGTCTGCAAGGCTCTTCATAACGTCCAGAACTTCGCCGACCATTTCGGGGTCAAGGGCGGAGGTGGGCTCATCGAAGAGCATCACTTCGGGATTCATGCACAGTGAGCGCACAATTGCGATTCTCTGCTTCTGACCGCCGGATAAGGAGGCGGGATATACATCTGCCTTATCTAACAGATTAACTCTCTTAAGCAGCTCTGTTGCCTTTTCTTTGGCGGCTTCAGGGCTCATAACCTTGAGTTTAACGGGAGCAAGGGTGATATTTTCCATGACCGTAAGGTTGTTGAACAGGTTGAAGTTCTGGAAAACCATGCCCATGCGTTCTCTTATTTTATTGATGTTTACCTTAGGGGCGGTAATGTCTTCATCGTCGAAGATGATCTGGCCGGAAGTTGGGCGCTCAAGGAGGTTCAGGCAGCGAAGGAAAGTACTTTTTCCTGAACCTGAGGGTCCTACGATGACTATTTTCTCCCCTTTGTTGATCTCATAATCGATTCCGGCTAAAACCTTATTGATTGAACCATCGGGGTTCTTGAATTCTTTGCACAGATTTTTAACGGTTATCACTCTTACGCATCCTCCTTTCCAGCTTGCCAAGGAGTATTGTCAGTATCTTGATGATCACAAAATAGATAACTGCAGCGCCGATAAGAGGCATGAACGCGTCGTAGGTTCTGGATGCGATCTGGTTGGCCACACGGGTAAGATCTGCAAGACTTACGTAGCCTACGATGGCGGTTTCCTTGATCAGTGTTATGAATTCGTTCCCCAGAGGCGGGATTACGTTTTTGAAGGCCTGGGGAAGTACGATGTAACGCATTGTTGCGGCTTTTGAAAGGCCAAGACTTCTGCCGGCTTCCATCTGCCCTTTGTCAACGGCCAGGATTCCGCCGCGGACGATCTCAGCAACGTAGGCACCTGAGTTGATACCAAAGGAAAGGGATGCAACCAGGATTCCGTTGTTGGAGGAGGCCATGATGATGAACCACATGATGAGAAGCTGAAGTACGCTGGGCGTTCCTCTTATAACATCGATGTAGACCGAAGCTATGTAGTTGAAGACGGTTGGCTTACCGTCCTCCTTGTAGGACAGCTTCATAAGTGCCAGGACATTACCTATAAGAAGACCAAGAAGTGCGGAAAAGACCGCAACCTCAAGGGTTATGCCAAGGCCCCCAAGATAAAGCTTCCATCTGTCTGATGTAACAAAAGCTGCAATAAAACGTTCATTTAATGTCATTGGTAAAATTACTCCTCGATGTACTGTTTTACAAGTGCGTCATAGGTTCCGTCAGCCTTAAGCTCGTTAAGTGCGTTGTTGATCTTGGCTGCAAGATCCTCATTTCCCTTAGGAAGAGCGATTGCATAATACTCAGGCTCGAAGTCGAAGGCTGAGCCGTCAATAACGTCAACCTTGTCAGAAAACTGTGCGCCGAATACTTCTGCAGGGTTCTTGTCTACGATTACGCAGTCAACACGTCCGTTGTTAAGATCGTTAACGGCATCTACAGCTTTATTATAAGCTGAAACTGAAGCGCCTTCAATTTCGTCTGCAATGAATTCGCCTGTGGTTCCCAGCTGAACGCCGATCTTGAGATTCTTAAGGTCCTCAGCGGTTGCGATTGTTGATCCCTTGGGAACGATAACTGACTGAACAGCTTCATAATAAGAATCGGAGAAATCAACAGTAGCCTTTCTCTCCTCAGTAACTGTCATTCCTGCGATGGCAACATCAATCTTGCCGCCGATGGAAGATACAAGTGAATCAAATTCCATATCCTGAATAACAACCTTCATGCCCATCTTCTCGCCGATTGCCTTGATAAGAGCAACATCGAAGCCGTCAGGGTTGCCGTCGTCACCGATATATTCAAAAGGTGGGAATGCAGCATTGGTTCCGACTGTAAGGGTTCCGCCCTGGCTTCCGCAGCCTGCAAGGCAGGAAACAACAAGGATCATAGCAAGTACAAGTGTAAATATCTTCTTTTTCATAATAGCCTCCTTTTTATGCATCAAAATGAATAAATATACAGATTTATGTATAATATAACAGCGATATTAAAATATATCAAGCCCCAAAATATTAATTTTGCGCAAGGGACATTTTTAAGCTATACTACTTCTGAGTTTTGGCTCATTTCTCCGGGGGGAGAATTTTTAGTTGGAGGCATTTGAAGGTAGTATGAAAAAAGTAACAAGGAATGTTAAGCGCACTTTCTGCGCACTTCTGTCGGTGCTGACAATCGCAGCATCTATTCCGCAAACTGTTTTGGCAAGTGAAACCGGTACAGATTATTATGAGGAAACTCTCGACGAAGAAGTACTCGATGAGGCAGTTCTCAATGAAGAAGAACCTTACGAGGAGGAGTCTTCTTATGAGGAAGTAACTGATGAAGAAACTTCTTATGATGATGAAACCAATGAGGAAGAAGTCAGCCCGGAAGAGGCTTATGAGGCAGAACCTTACGAAGTAGAGCCATCTGAGGCAGAGTCTTCTGAGGCGGAGCTGGCTGAAACCACCATAGAGAGCAGCTATGAGGTGACTTTTCCCACAGATAAGATGACAGTTGATATAGCGGAATCAACAGGAATTATCAGTGTTAACGGAAAAGTATATCTCGACCCGGTCAAAGTCAAGGACTATGCCTGCGTTATATGCCGTTTTAATGTGAACAAAGCATACAGGGTTGATCCGGATAATACCGCCGTGGATTTCATTTATCAGGGCCAAAAGGAGACTATTTTACCGGAATCTGAATCAGTATTGTCAGTAAGCTATGACGAAAACAATAATATGCTTGATGTCTACTTTAATTTCACCTTTGACGAAGCGGGCAATCTGATGACCGGAAGTCTTGATATCAAACCTTGTTTTGAATCAGTTCTTTCAAATAATACCTTCGTATGGACCGGCAAAATGGACCTTGAAACAAGCGGCGACAGTGCCATATCAGGAATTGGCAGTACAGATGGTAAGAATTACTATCTGATCAATAATGCCACGGCCATCAATGCATTTTTTTATGTGAACAGAGGTATGGAGATAAGATATAGCGCCGACGGTAAGCTGGATGTCTCTGTAACCTTTAACGGCAAAGAGCTTAGCGAAGATGATGATGAGTATTACTGCAATTATAATTATGACCTGTCCACGCTGGAAGTTTATATTACAATTCCGGCCGATGAGCAGGGCAATCCACTTAAGGGAAATGTCGTAATTACTGCAGGTACTGTATCGGCGCAGTCCAAGTACTCTTTTAAATACAGCGGAAAGATGACGCTTATTGACGATAAGGGTACTATGAGGACCGGAATCGGCAGTTCCAACGGTAAGGACTACTATATTCTGAATAATACCGACAAAGTAGAAGCAACTTTCCTTGTTGACGCATCAGCCATGTTAGAAA
This sequence comes from Butyrivibrio sp. AE3009, assembly GCF_000420845.1. GTDB lineage: Bacteria > Bacillota > Clostridia > Lachnospirales > Lachnospiraceae > Butyrivibrio. The sequence goes on from NZ_ATVS01000004.1 coordinate 185,001, forward strand.
AAGATGCAGAGGGTAATTACAAGGTTACCGCAACATATAATAACAAAGCTGTTTCAATGGACAGCGGACAGTTTTTCTACTCATATAACAGCACGGACAGGCTTCTGTATATTTGTTTTTATTTCCCACTTGATAAAAGCGGACTGCCGGCGCCGGGCAACCTATCCATTTCAGCAACAACCATAGCCAAGTATACTTTTACCTTCTCCGGTAAGAGCGGAAACACTACGGTTATGAGCCCGGATACATCAGATGACAAGAATTTCTACGGATTAACCATAGATAACGGCAAGTACTATTTTGACAATGAAACCGATGCAATATCCGCTACCTTCAAGATTGCACCGGGATACATTGTTGACACCGACGCCAATAATGTACCCAAGGTAAAGCTGACTGTTGGCGGCAAAGAGATAACAGAGAGCGGCTATGAAACGAGCTACAGCGTAAATATATACGAAAATACTGTATCCTTTTATTCTCCGATAGCTTTTCAGATCAAGGATTCCGAGAAGTCTGTGATGGGAAATATTGCGCTGAGTATCACCTTTGTGACCCTGAAAAGCGCTTATACACTTACTTATGACAGTAAGCTCGTCCCGGACACTTCCGATGTTGACAGTATAAAGGGTCTTATCTATGACGGAGGCAAATACTATATCTCCAGGGAAGCGGATGAAGTAGCCATGAGCTTCAAGGTCAAGGAGGGCTATTTCATACAGGAATACGACCCGGATGACTACGACCATAGTGGTTACAAGATCAAGGTGACCGTTGGCGGCAAGGTGTCAGAGGAGGCCTGTGTCAGCTATAGCGAATCGGACCAGACAGTATGCTTTAGTTTCAACATACCCTATGACGACAATGGCAAAAGACAGCTTGGCAATATTGTCATAACACCAACCTTCGGAGCATACAAGAAGGCTACCTTTGTGTGTGATTTCAGCCAGATTGAGTATATTAACTGTGCGGGAGCAGAAGACATAACCGCTGATAACAAAGTGACCACCTTTAAACCCGGTGACCCCTTCTGGTTTTTGGTTGAGACTGTGCCGGGATATGAGGTCAAAAAGGTAACGAATGGAAAGACTGTATTAAAATCAGATTCCAAGTACTCTTATAATTATGAGATAGCAAATGCTAAGGATAATCTTACTATCACGATTACTACCGGCAAATGGACCGGCAAGGAGCTGGATCCCATACCGGTAAACCTGTCGGTAAACGGCGATGTGCCCTCCAAGAGTACCGCTACTGTGACATTCACTGGTGGTGTCACCTATGATAAGAGTAAGAAACAGTACTATACGGAAAAAACTGTTTATGGAAGGGCCAAGAATATCACCTTTACCGTCGAGCCGGCAGCAGGTCTGGAGATTGATGGTGATACAAGTATAATATCCTGCGACGGAGATATTTTATGGGCGTCAGTTTCCGTCGACAATTCCGAAATATCTATTTATAGCGATGATGTTGCGGCCGCAATGGAGAAAAAGAAGCCCATCAATATCAGCCTCAATCTTAGGAAACGAAGCTACAATGTGAGATTCCTCACATACGACTGCGATGAGGGTGTAATTTTCTCAGAATATGAGGTGGGCAAAGGACCCAAGGATGATCTTATAGACTATTATGACCGATTCAGGGTCAGCGAAGGAGAGAGCTTTACCTTTATAGCGGGATTGTGGCAGGATTATGGAGTGTACTATGAGATAGACAGTGTTACCTGCAACGGTAAGGAACTGAAGCCCAAATCAGATAACGGCACAACCTATTACAGCATAGATAACATCTCTGAGGACTGTGAGATAAGAGCCACTAAGAGAGAGATTGTAAGGAAATGTCAGGTTACGGTAAATACCGATACCGGAATTAAGGATGTTAAGGCAGTAGTTGATGGCACCACTTATTCCAAGAAGGGAAATAACAGCTCTTTCTCATTTGAAGTAGAGCAGGGCAAGACCGTATCACTTGAAATAGCTGCTAAAAACAATTATGAGATAGGAAAAGTACTTAAGGACGGCTACATCGATCTGGATGTGGCAAACGGAAAAACCTCCTTTGAGGTGGACGATGATACCAATATTAGCATTACAAGTACCGGAATCCCCGTCATGTCTCTTAAGAACCTTACAAATAATAACAGTATCACATATCCGAAAAATGGCGATCTTATAAGCGTCGACTATCTGGACAAATATGAGCTCCGTGTAAAATGCGGAGATGAGGAGCTTGCAATAAGCAGCCTCCGGGTATTTGGCGGAGATAAGAAGGAAGAGTTCGCTACCCTGTCAGAGGATGGGAAGACAGTGCAGATAAGCTGTGACAAGGCTGAAGGAATAACCGATGTGATCTCGGTTAATCTTAGCTTCGATTCTGTTCTTGAAGAAATGAACCTTCGGTTTACAGTGGATCAGCCCATTAAGAGCGTAGCACTTAAAGGGGCTAAGAAAAATATTCTGTCCCAGCCTGCAGGTACCGCAAGGACTTACGCTGTGACCCTGAACAAAGGTGCAGATTACGACGCAGTCAAAGTCGCTGCAGCATCGGAATCTGACAAGAATGCCACTGTGACATATGATCCTGAGGATAAAACTGTTACAGTAGAGACCTATAAAGGCAATCTTTTACCTAAGTCTGATGTGATCCTTGTATTCAAGGATAAGAAAAACAGACAGGTTGGAGAGCCCTTCACAGTAAAAGTGACAAGTCCCAAGATCGCAGCGCCTACAGTTAAGACAGTTATAACTTCTGACATTGATATCACACTTAAGGTAACCGCTCCAAAGGCAGCAGATTACAGGAACGTGTATGTGAAGATAAGCGCAGAGGCTGTTACCAGCAAGAAGAAACCGCTGGCTGAGAATATGTCCGCAAGTCTTACAAGAATCATTAAGACAGATGACCTTGTAGCAGCTCAGGGAATTGTTAAGCTGAATCTTGCCGGCAAGGGTGTTAAAGCCGGAAGCGGAGCTGCTCAGAAATATTCGATAAGCGTGTCAATGATACAGCTTGATAACACAGCAGCCTACAATGCGTCGGGAGTAGCAGAGGATAAAATTCTGACAACAGGTAAGATCAAGAAGGTGTCTGCCGCAACCAAGACCCCTGCTTATGAAAAGAAACTTACTGTTAAGGCAGGTAAAAAGGCTTTCACCAGAGGAGAGAAGGATATAAACGTTGCCACTTATACTTTCTCCAAGGCAACCACCTTCAGAACCATAGACAAGGTTACATTGACGGGAAGTCTCAAGAACGACACATATACATTAACGGACAAGAAGAACGTGGTTAAGCTCCTTGATGACGGCAAGACCATTGCCATAGCTGATTCTTCCAAGCTATACCCAGGAACCTACGTCCTCACCGCATATCCTCTTGGTGAAGGCAAGCCCGGAACCCTGAAGTTTACCGTTAAGGCTCCTGTGACCCAGATCGTGCTTGATGCGCCTGCAGATAAGATTGTAAAGGCACCTAAAAAGGCCGCTTCAATCAAGCTGACTACCACCTGCAAGTCCGTGATCGCAGGCGAAGAATACAAGCCCGCCAATACCAAGGTGAGCGTGACAATAACCTCGGAGAATCCTGAGTTGCAAAAATGCCTCACCTACAAGAGCGGCAAGATTACCGTCTCCAAGAAATATGTTCCTGACGAGAACCCTGCCATGAATGTATTCATGGTTACAGTCACAGCCAAAGACCTTGCCGGCAAAGGAACACCGGCAACCGCCAGCAAGACCTTTACAATAACCAACTAGAAATTGTGATTCTAAATAGAGTTTATTCCGAAAGGGTTACAGGAAAATAAAGGATTTTATGAGGCTTTTTACGATAGTAATTCGTGAAAAGCCTCTTTTTTACTGTGGCTTGAAGTGGTATCATGATGGAAATATTGGTATGATGCGGGTTGGGAAGAAAAATGCTGAATAAGCAAATGATATTTTTGGAGGTAAAAATGGAAATAAAGCGAGTTACCAGGAACAGCAGGACTTGCTCAAGACATATGAAAGTAATCAAATAGAGGTTCTTAATATGCCTTTAGATGAGTATAATCCCTAATATCTATATCATTTTGCATTCTTGTGCATATGAAAGCTTCA
>NZ_ATVS01000005.1 GCF_000420845.1 Butyrivibrio sp. AE3009
GGGATAGAGTTTGCCCTTACAGAAGAGAGCTATACATCAAAGGCTGATTTTCTTGCAATGGATGAATTGCCTGTATATTGTAAAGGAGATGACAAACCATACTCTTTTTCCGGAAAGAGGATAAAGAGAGGCTTATACAGGCATTACGATGGTACTGTAACAAATGCAGATATAAACGGGGCTGCAAATATCTTAAGAAAAGTATTCCCAAAGGTAACCCAATGGGATAGGGGCATAGTGGACATGCCCTGTTCTGCATGCTGCGTAGAGCAGCCTGCAGGTTCATGCCGCGAAGCGGCGTAACAGAAACCCTTTCCGACGCAGAGTCGGTGAGGGTAGTTCATAGCCACGAAGATGAGAAGCGAATCATCTATTCTTTTGACGGATACGATGACAAAAGAATAATACATACCCCCGGAACGACTCCAAGGCTTCTCGTATACAGCGAGCAGGATGCAGTAATTAAAAGAATCATCCTTGGTCCAAAGTTCAAGAAGGTGGAAGATAATCTCCCCTATTTGCAGTATCGTTGTGAAGCCTTGGCCAAAAAACTGCATTTAAACCCTATTGAGATAATCAAATCACATATCGCATACATCTAAAATTTTAATACAGAGGAGCAATAAAAATGTGGGAAATGGACTACGAATCAGCAGCAAATCACTGGCTTGAGAAGGACAAAGACTCAGTTCATATGGAAGAGGCTGCGTTAAAGATACGAATTGAGAGCTTCATCGCCGGGCACAACACCTGTGCTCTGGCCACAGCTTCTGCAGATATGGTGAGGAATACACCAATTGAGTATAACTACGTTGACGGCAATTTCTACTTCTTTTCCGAAGGCGGTCTTAAGTTCAAGGGGCTTAAGGAGAACAAGAATGTTGGCCTTGCAATCTATGAGCCCTACGGCGGGTTCGTAAGTCTCAAGAGCCTTCAGGTACAGGGCGTCGCTGAGATAATTGAGCCTTTTTCCGAAGAGTATCTTAAGATCATGGAGCACAAGAAGATTCCTGTGGAGGCAATGAAGAAGCTTCCGCAGCCAATGAACCTTATCAAGGTTGTGGCCGTGAGCATGGACTATCTGGATTCGGATCTTAAGAAGGAAGGCTTTGCAAGTAGGCAGCATATAGAATTTCATTGAATACAATCAAACCTGTAAATAGTTGTATTCAAATTCAAAAGGTGTAAATAGTTGTATAGAGGTGTAAAGAGTTGTTCTTTATTAGATTGACGTTGCTAATAGTTCATAGTGATATGATAATTGATATAAAAGAATTACGGTAAATGCGAAAATATTTACGCATTAGAAGGAAAGTGGTGTCGTCAAATGGCAGAGATAGACAGATTAAAAGAAATAGTAGAAACCCTTAGAAGCGAGCACGGCTGCCCCTGGGACAGGGCCCAGACTCATGAGAGCCTCAAGGCTTCGGTCATTGAGGAAGCTGCGGAGGTGGTATGCGGGATAAATATCCTGGATGAGACGAGGGACTCGGAGAATCTCAAGGAGGAGCTGGGGGACCTTCTGCTGCAGATAATGTTTCATGCGGTGATGGCGGAGGAGGAAGGTCTTTTTACCTTTGATGACGTGGTTCGGGGCATATCGGATAAAATGGTTCGAAGGCACCCACATGTGTTCAGCGGTGTGACCTATGCTAACGAGGAAGAGATGCACGAAGCCTGGGCCAAGATCAAGAAGGAGGAAAAGGCCGGCAAGGAGTGGCATGGTGACTACCTTCCGGGGGCATTCGATGAGGCGCTTAAGCTGATAAAAAGGGCGAAAGAGAGGAAGGGCATAAGATGAAAAAATTCAAGATCACATTCAATTCTCCGGTTGTGCTGGGATTCATGTTCATAAGTTTCATAGTGCTGGTGGTTGGATTCATCACAGGAGGATTCACCAACAAGCTATTGTTCATGACGTATCATTCGGCGCTGACAGATCCGCTTACCTACCTAAGGTTCCTGACACATGTGCTGGGCCACAACGGATGGGCACATTATATCGGGAATGCAGCGTATATACTGCTGCTGGGGCCTATGCTGGAAGAAAAATATGGCTCTAAGAGGATAGTAGAGGTGATCCTTATCACGGCGGTGGTTACTGGACTTGTGAACTACCTATTGTTCAGGAATGTGGCGCTGTGCGGAGCAAGTGGTGTGGTGTTCGCGTTCATTCTTTTGACCTCCTTTACCAGTTTCAAGAATGGGGAAATCCCGCTGACCTTCATTCTGGTGGCAATCATCTTCATCGGGCAGCAGATCTACGACGGACTGTTCGTGCAGGACGATATATCCAATCTGTCCCATATCCTGGGCGGCATTGTGGGATCTGTTGTGGGGTACAGGCTTAACAAGAAATGATGTGATTAAATGCGTATGGGGTGCGTATGAGGGGACAGAAGCAGAGAAAAGCCAATATCAAACGTATTGTTCTGGGCAAAACAGATGGAGTGTGCGCCCGCTGCGGCAGAGGGATCACCTTGGAAAAAGCGACGATAGAACACTACGTACCAAAATACAGAGGCGGAGCAGACGATGAGAGGAATCTGCTTCCGCTGTGCAAAAACTGCAACAAGCAGAAGGGCTCTCGGATAGTGGCGGCTAAGGAGTACTATCCTTATCTTAAGGGCATGTTCTGCGCAAATGCTGATGAATACAGAGCAGAATGGGAGAGGGAAAAAGATGGAACTGTATAACGGAAGATCTGAGAATGCTGAGGGGAGGCTCCCCAGAGAAGTGAGGTTTTATGCCATTTCAAATTATCAGGAATGATATTACAAAGGTTAAAGCAGATGCCATAGTAAATACTGCGAATCCGAATGTAGCGATTGGTGCGGGTGTTGATACGGCTATTTACAAGGCAGCAGGCGAGGAGAAGCTTCTTGCGGAGAGGGCTAAGATCGGGCAACTTGAGCCGGGGAAAGTGGGGATAACACCTGCTTTTAATTTAAAGGCGAAGTATATTATCCATGCCAGCGGGCCCTGGTGGGAAGGCGGAGATTATGGCGAGGCGGATCTTTTGAGAGCCTGCTATGACAAGTCTTTGGCTCTGGCCTATGAGCATGGGTGTAAGTCGATTGCTTTTCCTCTATTGGCAACGGGGACCTATGGATTTCCGAAGCGGCTTGGAATCGAGATAGCCGTAAATTCTTTTACCGAATTTCTCACTGAACATGAGATGGAGATATTTCTGGTGGTGTTCGGGCAGAAGTCTGTCAGGATCTCCGGGGAACTGGGAGAAGAGGTTCGTAGCTTCATTGACGATGAGTATGTTGCTGCGACTCTTGATGAAGAGTACAGAGCAGAACGTCCATGGAATCGAGAATATGTTGAAGCCTCAATTGACGCCGCAGAATTTGAGGATGAAGAAACTGAAGATGAAGAAATCTATGATGAAGAAGCCTATGATGAGCCGGATAACAGACCTAAGGGTAGTATAATCCATGGCTCCAATATGCTGGCTTCTCTATGTTCGCCCGGTGCCAAGGAGGCTAATGAAGCTAAGGAACCTAAGCTCTTTGCTGCCGGCAAAGCGATGTCTCTCGATGATGCCTTAAAGAGCATGTACACTGATTCCTTCGAGAAGCACCTTCAGCAGCTGATCAACAAGAAAGGCCTCAAGAATTCTGAAGTCTATGCTGCGGCAAATATTTCCAAGCAGTATTTTTCCAAGCTGCTAAAAGGCCAGGTCAAGCCGTCCAAGGAAAAGGTTCTCGCCCTTGCGGTGGGGCTACAGCTCAACATGGATGAGGCGGTGGATTTCCTCAGGCTTGCGGGATATGCGCTGTCGCCGGTATCTCAGACGGATGTGATAGTTGAGTATTTCATAAGGCACAGGGAATATAGCGTTATGAAAATAGATATCGTGCTGTTCGATTACGGGCTGAGTCCATTATCCAACGGCTGATGTGATAGGTCGCCTTCGGGTTGACCTATTTCTTTTGCCCAAAATGTATTATTACCTTACAAACAAGGACAGCTCACTGTAGGGAGCTGATGATGAGATGATGGAGGTAATTAAGATGAGTAAAGGATATACAGAAATCGTTTATATTTTGGACAGGTCAGGTTCTATGGGCGGCCTTGAGTCAGACACCATCGGAGGCTTCAACTCCATGATGGAGAAGCAGAAGAAGACCGGGGAAAAAGCAGTTGTGTCAACAGTTCTTTTTGACGATGAGTGCGAAGTCATTCACGACAGAGTGCCGATTGAAAAGATCGAGAAGATGACCGACAAGCAGTACTACGTAAGAGGCTGCACAGCGCTTCTGGACGCAGTGGGCGGCGCTATCCATCACATTGGCAACGTTCACAAGTACGCCCGCAAGGAGGACAGACCTGAGAAGACCATCGTTGTCATTACCACAGATGGAATGGAGAATGCCAGCAGGAAGTACTCCCGCGAGAAGATCGAGAAGATGGTTAAGAAGCAGCAAAAGAAGTACGGCTGGGAGTTCATCTTTATCGGCGCCAATATCGATGCCTATGCTGAGGCGCAGAAGTACGGAATCCGCAAGGACAGGGCCGTTAATTATGTCAGCGATACGATCGGCACCGCCGGTGTGTATGCAGGAGTATCCAAGGCGGTTTGCTCGGTAATGATGGCGGAGAGCGCGGATGAAGCAGATGAGTGCCTCACAGGTAGTGGCTGGAACGAGGAGATCAATGAGGACTATATGAGAAGAGGCAAGAAGGTAAGGAGATGATTAAGTACCCATGTCGGTAAAAAATGAAAAATATGCCGATATGGGTATTCTTATGTCGGCGTATTTCCTGTAAGATGGATATGGACGTTTGCGAAGACTTAAGCGGAGATGCTATAAAATATGTGCGGAAGATACTTTTTTGACGGGGCAACTGCATATGAAATCGAGGAAGAGCTGCATCTTCCTAAGGGGATGCTTAGTACCCGCGCGGGCGATATCACTCCCGGAATGGTAACGCCGGGGATTATCCGCAGCAAGAGCGGGGACGCCAACATCGCCTTGTCAGAGCTGTTCTGGGGGATTGCATCCAAGGATAAAAAGCTCATAATTAATGCCAGAGCTGAGTCGGCGGCAGATAAATCAATGTTCGCTGACAGTATCCGAAACAGGAGATGTATTCTGCCTGCGGCGGGATTCTACGAGTGGGATCCCGGCAAGACGAAGTTCACGTTCAGAAGGTCTGACAAGAAGCCTATGTATCTTGCAGGTTTCTATGACCTTAGCGATAACAAGGACTCTTTTGTGATACTGACAACTGCGGCCAATGCGTCGATGCGGCCCGTTCACGACAGAATGCCTGTCATGATAGATAAGAGGAATGTCAGGGAGTATCTTAATGACTCTTTCGCAGCAATGGATATGATAAAAGAGCCGATGCCGGAGCTGGCACGGAGCAGTGACTACGAGCAGCTAAGCCTGTTCTGAGGAATGTTTCCATAACTACATGGGAAAATACAGTTGTGGAAAAATGCGGGGAGATTCATACGAAGCATAAGAAACTGAGGTAAATCTGATGAAAACAGTAAATGTAGTCGCAGCAGTTATTTGCGACAACTATGAACATAAGACAAAGGTATTCGCCACCCAGCGCGGCTACGGCGATTTCAAGGACGGCTGGGAGTTTCCCGGCGGTAAGATCGAAGAAGGAGAGACGCCGCAGCAGGCGCTTGTAAGGGAGATCAAAGAGGAGCTTGCCACGGACATCGAAGTCCATGACCTGATAGATGTCATCGATTATGATTATGAGGCTTTTCACCTTCACATGCACTGCTTCTGGGCAACAGTACAAAAGGGCCATCTGTCACTCTTGGAACATGAGGCAGCGAAGTGGGTGACGTGGGACGACATCGGTGATGTCAACTGGCTCCCCGCAGATGAAGGACTGATAAGTAAGATCACAGAATATCTTAAATAGATCCGGCACATACTAAGGAGGAAGATCATGCCATTTATTTCAACCAAAACCAACGTAACAGTATCCAAAGAAAAAGAGACACAGCTCAAGGAACGCCTTGGTAAGGCCATCTCAATCATTCCCGGTAAGAGCGAGAACTGGCTCATGCTGGCCATCGAGGGAGACATCCCCATGTACTTCAGAGGCGACGACTCTCAGCCCACAGCATTCATAGAAGTTAAGATCTACGGCGACGCATCTTCCGACGTATACGGCAAGATGACCAAAGAGCTGACAGGTATCTACGGGGACATCCTCGGAGTTGCTCCCGACCACATGTACATCCGCTACTTCGGCTCCGATGACTGGGGATGGAATGGAAATAATTTCTAAAATTTTGTTGTGTTTTATATGAACAATTTACAATTGACGCGACTATTTCGAAAGAATAGAATGTAGAAGGAAATAACAGGACAATAATCATGTGTGGAGATTGTTGTCAGATATATTGCTATTATTGCAGCAGATTAGGAAGAAAATGGAAACAATAGTTATAGGTTCAACTGAATTATGTGATGTTCATATGAATGCGACATAGCGGTGCGCAGCATAGAAATATGCAATATTTATTGGGCTATTAGGAGCGCGACTGAATGTTCGGCATTTAGTTTGCGCTCTTTTTATGCAAAAAAATAGAATCAGGAGGGAATGGTATGAGTAATGTGATCAGGGTTAACGGGCAGGCAAAAGGCGGAAGTAAGTTTCACAAAATCATAGTAGCTATCCTGAGTGCAATACTGATCGATTTTGTCGGAACTTTCGGGCTTCTGAGCCTTAGCACCAAGCTGAGGATGTTTAACTATGCATTCTTTGTGACAGTATTTTTCGAGATTTTTGTAGCTGTTATGGCGTATGCGTACTATTTCAAAATCCGTGAGGGAGGTTTTGACGGGAAGAAGGCTTCAGCAGGGTTTAATTTTAAAGACTTTGCTATGAACATTTTGGTCGGTGTAGTAGGAATTTTCTTTCTGTATGCTTCGCTCCATCAATTCGATAGGATGAATTCGATTAAGGCAAAAGAAGCGCACCTGGCATATAAGGCTCTCTCATACTTTAAGAGCTACGAAGAGAGGGCTCTTGATGCTCTTAATGAGACAATTTCCTATGACAGGGATAACACCAAGCTGATAAGAGAGCGCGCCGGATTCCAGGTTATTTATGGAGAGAAGCTTAAGGATGAAGATAATGAGGCGGCAAGCAGACTCTTTGATTTTGCCATTGAGGATTATCGCAGAGTGGCTTCTGCATATGCGGATGATCCGGAGTATTACTATGAGCGAGGCACTGCTTACAGACTGGCCGGAGCATCACGTACAGATGAGGCACTGGCGGATTTTCTTACCGCTATCGAGAAGTATAATGGCGAGGATGAGGAAATCGAGAATAAATATAGGTTTGGATATATCAGGACTTGCAAGGAACATGCTGTTGATGACAAAGATGTTTTGTACGCAAGCTATTGCATGTTCCATGAAATGGTTGACGGTGATGATAAGGAGGATATAAAGAAGGATATTACCAACTATGCCTGCGCTGAATGGTATAGTGATATGGCGGAAATTTGCCAGAAAATAGATAGTAGTGAAGCAGAGATACTGGATTTGTATGATAAGGCAATAATTGAAAATCCTTATGATGCAACACTTTATGTAGGACGTGCCGGATTCAGAGAACCAACTGACGACAATCTTCAGGCTATCGTTGATGACTATACCAAGGCTATTGAATGTACGCCCGACAATCTCGAATATTATTACCTTCGCGGATGGGCATACTATGAGGTCGGCGGTGATGCGAATTACGAAAAAGCTCTGGCAGATTTTAACGAGGTAATAAAACGAGATAGTAAGCACTATAGTTCACTGGCAGGAATGGCTTATGTTCATGCTAATATGAAAGACTATGATGAGGCAATAAGCTATATCAATAGGGCGATTAGTGTAAAAGGATACGCATCTTATTATGAAGCCAGGGGAAGAATGTATTACTATAAAGGAGACTATGATCAGGCAATAGCAGATTATGAAAAGTCTATTAGTTTGGATGGTAGAGCTGATTTATGCCGCAAACTGATCATTTCTGCTTATTACAGACGAGATGATAATTATGACAAAGTAAGAGAACTGGCCGAGAAAGAAATCGCTGAACGTCCTGATAATCCTTATCTTAGTAGTTTCTACTGTATTTATGGCCACACTTATTATGATGAAGGCCAGTATGATAAGGCATTGGAAAAGTACCGAGCTGCCTACAATGTGGGAAAAAGTAAAGATATCGGCGATGAATCATTAGCTTTTTATTTGGGTAATTGCGGTGATGTATATAGTGCTATAGAAAATTATGAACTAGCAGAAAAAGAATATACTTCTGCTCAGAATAAGCTTGATAAAACTAGCCTTGATTGGGGAAAATACGGCTATCAAAGAGCATGCGCTATGTTCTATCAGAAAAAATATGATAGTGTGATGTCATGTCTTGAAGAAATCACAAATAATACATCGGATTCAGCATTGCTGCAAGACTGCTATAAGCTTATCGGACATTCTTATTACAGCAAGGCTGAATACAATGACGCAATCAGGGAATATGAACTGTCTGAGAAGCAGACAACTGATCCGGTAGAGAAAGCAGATTGCTTCTACTGGATGGCTTACGCTTATCACAACATGGGAGAAAAGGATGCAGCTGCAGATTGCGCTTACAAAGCTGTTACCTTGGATCCCACAAATGAAGAGTACAAGAAATTTCTGGATGAAGTGAATCAGGCATGACGATATAATTACTCCTGCCTTTAATCTGACTAATGCCAAGGCGATAATTCATGCGGTAGGTCCTAATTTTGCTGTAACACCTACTGCGTTCAAGGCACTGCTTGATGTCTATTACAACTCGCTTGTTGTGCTGAAGGATAATGGCTATCACAGTATTTCTTTTCCCCTTATAAGTTCAGGGATATTTGGCGGCCGTCTTGATAACCCAACAGCTGAGTCCACCAAGCAGTGCTTTGAGGCCTACAGGCAGTTCGTCAGTGTTCATCCTGACTATGAGATCGATGTGAAACTCTGTGCCTATGGCCATGAACAGATGATGCTTGCAGAGGCAGTTTTTGACAATATCTGAAAATGAGAAACAAGAAACGTCAACTACCACGCACCTAAAGGTACGTGGCTTGCGACTCCCCTGTAGTTCGTTGCAATAACTCCTACATTTTGTCGGTGTAACTTCCGTGGGGTCGCATCATGGGACGGTTGACACCGCCCCTTACGACGAAGATTTACTCTGTCGTAACTGTATCAGGTACTTGACTATCTTCGAGATAGTTGATTCCCATGCGGTACAGATTCATAGCTCCAATGCGGTCATCGTTTGATTTATAGCCACAGTTCTTACAAGTAAACAGATGCAATTTCTTATCACGATTGGCTTTTTCAATGTGTCCACATACAGGACAGCACTGACTCGTATAACGAGGGTCAACCTTAATAACAGTAGACTGATTCTGTTTAGCTTTGTAGACAAGTTTCTGTTCAAGGTCATAGAAAGACCACGATACGGAAACGTAGCGGTCTTTGGTTCTGACACGCTCTGTAGCATTACGAACGCCTGACAAATCTTCAAGAACAAAGAGCGTATGCTTCGGGTTGGATTCAACGAGTGCCTTTGATACCTGGTGGTTAACATCCTGCATCCAACGGTTTTCTCGCTGACCGATAGCTTTTAATCTACGTCTTGAAGATGGTGTCTGACACATTTGGAGTTCTTTACGAAGCTTAGAATAGTGAGCTCGTTTCTGCTTGATGGCTTTACCGCTTACAAATCCAGACTTGTGCTTACTGTTATAAGTGGCAACAACAAAGTTAATACCTCTATCAATGCCTACAACATTGCAGATATCAGAGATATTACTTTCCTCGATATCATAAGAAACAGGGATATGCAAAAAATATTTTCCGTGCTTATTTACGAGCTTGGCAGTGCCAAACTTATATATATCGTGGTCGAAGTATTTAGACATCCCTTCAGCGAAATAAGGCAACTTAACACGACCATTCAGCGTGTTTACTGAAAAGCAGTTTTGCATAAGAGAATAATCTCTGTTCCATACAAGGTCATACTGTGGCTTCTTAAAAGATGGCTGAATCCACTCTTTCTGATTTTCGAGAATGGTTTTATATCTTGCGATAACAGTCTTAAATACAGACTGAGCCATTTGAGATTTAAGTCCAAACTCTTCTCGGAGTGTAGAATACAAAACCTTGTTAAGTGAGAACTGTTTTAGGTCGTGAGTACGGAACACATAGTCAGACACAAAATTACAGGCATCAGAATAAACAGACATGGTTTTATCAAGTAGAACCTTATTGTCTGCACTAACGGATATCTGAATTTTAGCCGTGACTGTCATCTGTTCCATAGTGTACCTCATTGTAACTTCACTAAACAAATGATATAACATATATTAGTGAAAGTCAATTATTTGTAGGAGATTTTATCATGGAAAACAAAGTTAAAGACATAATAATCCAAGCCCTGAAAGACGCAGGTTATGAAATCGAACTTGATAATGGAATACTCATAGTGGATGATTACGATACCAATAATGGAGTTTCCGTAAAAATCGAGACATTATCGTAAAACAGCCTATGGATAGCAGATATAATCGCCATAACAGACGCAAGTACAGTCTAAAAGTGCATATAGTTCTCGTCACTAAGTACCGCAAACAGATACTTAAAGGCTCTATTGCTGACGATGCTAAACAGCAAATATATGATATCTGTAATTCTAAAGATTACGACATTATAGCTATGGAAGCCGACAAAGACCATATACACTTCCTGATAAGCTACGATACTACAGATAGAGTATGCGACATAGTAAAGCTTATTAAGCAACAGACCACACACTATCTATGGCAGAAATATCCAAACTTTTTATCTAAGTGTTACTGGAAGCATAAGATATTTTGGTCAGATGGTTATTTTGCTTGCAGTATAGGCGAAGTATCCTCAGCAACTATACAAAAATATATCGAGAACCAAGGTTGATGGCTACGAATTTACAAGGCTCCTCCCACCGCCCAAGGGCAGTGGGTTTCCGCCTACGACAAGCGAAAGGATTTTATTTATGAAAGGAGACCGACAATATGGAAACCTGGTATTACGTAGTTGAGAGCATCGATGGCGACTATGCGAACCTTCGAAGAACCGATATTGAATCTGATGATCTTAAGCTTGTGGCGCGTGCTCTTTTGCCCGAAGACATCTCTGAGGGCACTCAGCTTAAGTATGAACTGATGCAACACACTCGTTTATAAACCTTTAATTTGTTAACGTAATAGCGTTTATATTAAAATAGAATAGGAATAGTTTGGGGAAGCAAGTTTCTTTGAGGGTATAGGAACATGAAACATTCGATAAGAAAAAAATTTGCTCTTCTTATATTTTTGACTACAGCGCTTCTTGGCGCATTCCTTATTGTTGTCAGCACAGTTGTTGTCAGAAGCCTTGCTGATGTTATGTTTAAGGAGAGTGCTGACAGTGCATCCTATGTTGCGGCCGCAAATGTCGACCCCGATGAGGTGAAGATCTTAAGGGATAAGGTGCTTGAGATCTACAGAGGCAGTACTAAGATCACAAGCTCTGAATGGGGATCTGAGGCATTTGAGGAGTATCAGGCCCTATATAAATCGCTATATGATACCAAAGAGTACAAGGATGTCCTGCACGATCTGAAGGTAGTGCAGGATGGCAGCAATGTGAGCTGCATCTATATCCTATATCCGGAACTCTCCGAAGACAGGAATGACTTCATTTATCTTGTGGATGCAGACAATGCGGATCCATGTCCAATAGGATGCATTGACAGCTATGAATGGGCTGATGAATGGGCAGCTATGCTGGCTGAGAATCCGGAAAACGGAATGGACCCGACTATTACCAAAACCGAGGAATATGGTTGGTTGGTCAGCAACATGCGGCCGATAAAAGATGAAAATAATGAGACAATAGCTTATACTGCGACGGACATCTCCATGAATGAAGTAAGGAGGATGCAGAACAGCCTTACGGTTGCGCTTATATTGGTGGCGATCGTAATCCATGTACTTAGCTATCTTATAAGTACGCTGATCCTAAACAGTACCATAGTAAAGCCGATAAAAGTGCTGTCTGAAACTGCTCAAAATTACTGGGCTGACGGCAAATCAGGCGTGCGTGATGACTTTGCCAAACTTACCATTAAGTCTTCAGATGAGATCGGTGTACTCACAGAATCGATGAAGAAGATGGAATCGGATATAAACAAATACTTTAGCGGCCTTGAGGCTACCAGGCAGGAGCTTGGAGCCGTCCGTGAAGAGTCGCGAGTAATCCGCGAAATGGCCAATAGTGATGCTCTTACCGGCGTAAGAAACAAGTATTCCTACAATAAAGAGATCGAAGGGGTTACAAGGGCTTACGCTAAAGGCAAGCTCAAATCCTATGGTATCGCCATGATAGATCTTAATTATCTCAAGGAAATCAACGATACCTATGGACATGATAAAGGAGATCTCGCCATTAAGACAGTATGCAATATAGCCTGTGAAGTATTTGAGCATTCACCGGTGTTCAGGATTGGCGGAGATGAATTTGTTATAGTCCTGGTTAATGGGGACCTTAAAAATATTGATGCACTTGTGGCGAAATTTAATAAGCTTTTGTCAGAGCACGAGGAGAATACAGCTCTTGAGCCCTGGCAGAGAGTTTCCGCAGCAATTGGCTACGCCGTATATGATCTGGGTATAGACAGAACTGCCCAAGACGTATTCGAGAGGGCGGATTCAAATATGTATGCGGATAAGGCATCCAAAAAAAGGAATCATAAGAATTAAATCGTCTACCATATATTGGCGGAGGTACAGTCTTATGTTGGAAATGATCGAGTACGGAAATGCTGCAGCGCAGACAGTTCTGGTGCAGATGGCCGATGAGCACAGTATGGACCTCATAGAGAGGGAAGTAGCAGGCATTAAGGAGCGGACAGATGCGGATTTCCTGATGCGTGTATTTAAGATTAAACGCTGGAATGATGAGCTGTCTCCCTGGAAGGCTCCCGCAGTTTTTGGCAAGGAGAACTTCGGAGAGGGGGCAAAAGATACCCTTGAAGAAGTTTTGGCAAATTGCCAGGAAGACGGCAGAGCCTACTATATAGGCGGTTATTCACTGGCGGGACTTTTTGCTCTGTGGAGCGCATATCAGACCGATGTTTTTAGTGCAGTGGCAGCAGCTTCTCCTTCCATGTGGTTTCCGGGATTTGTGGAATACATGGCGGAACATGAGATTAAGGCCGGGGCTGTGTACTTAAGTCTTGGAGATAAAGAGGCCAAGGCACGGAATCCTGTGATGGCAACCGTTGCCGACAGGATTAATGAGGCCCACGAACTACTACAGAGCCGTGGTATAAAGTGTACCCTTGAGTGGAATGAGGGCAATCATTTCAGGGACGTGGATTCAAGGATGATCAAGGCCTATTCCCAGCTTTTAAGATAACGTTTAAGTCAAAAAAATGTTATAGCTTTTCATCATTTTTTCCGATGTATTTATTTGTAATTTAATGAAATATCTATAGATTTTAGGCGCAGTTGCAAGTTTGTTAACTTTTACAGAATATAATATCCCTATCCCAAGTCGAGAGTGAAAAATTATTTTTTGAAACAGGAGACCGGAGATATGGGAAGAAGTACTTATCACGGCCGATACAATTTTATCCGGTATCTTAGGATATCAATTGGCATTCTTACAGCTGTCCTTATCGCCAATGCGCTGATTGTCAGCACCAATATCCAAACAGCGGATGCGGAAGCCGGCAAGATCCTGCCGGTGCGGATTAATGAGCAGCTTGAGGGACTGACGGGAAGGTGTCTGCTCTACGAGACTGCTGACGACGTTATTTCAAGGGAAGATATCTGGGTTATGTACAATGCGCTGTCGGATGAGGACAAGGCTGTCTACAATCTTTTCCTGGATCTGGCAGGGAGGCAGGACTCTACTTACGTCAGCGCCGTTGTTATCCCTGAGTACAAGCTGAAGATGCTGGGAGAGAAGCACCTATGGTATGTTTATTCCGCCATGAGACACGATCACCCGGAATATTTCTACCTTTCAGCTTCGCCGGATATTATCAATTGCATGAAAATAAGTCTTGATGACTATTGCATATTTTTCTTCAACATGGTGGAAAATGATTTCTCTGAGGAGATACAGGCCTTTGAAGATGCCACGGCAGCTTTCATGGAAGATATAGACCTTGGTCTTTCGGATCTTGAGATAGAGCAGCAGATCCATGACAAGCTCATAGACCTTGCCTGCTACGATGAATACAATGATATAGCCCCGGACGAGGACTGCTCAGATCTCAAATATACAGCCTACGGCGCTCTGGTTGCCAATTCCGAAGGAACTCCCAACTGTGCTCTGTGCAGAGGATATGCCCTTGCCTTCGAGCATCTGCTGCATCTGGCCGGCATTCCCTGCGGATATGTGTCGGGAGAGGTATTCAGAAATGATTCGGAGCAGGATGAGTCAAGGGTGCCCCACGCCTGGAACCTTGTCAGAATAGAGGATAAGTGGTACGAAGTCGACGCCACCTGGGATGACATCACCTACAATCCCGATAACGGTGAAGAGTATAATGAGCTGATGGAGCAGGAGACGATACCCTACTATAACTGGAGGCACCACTATTTCAACAGATCCACCTTCGAGATGAGAAATCTCAAGGTCTCAGACGATACACTTTTTGTGATCGAAGGATATTATCCTTACAATCCGGTTAAGGATACTTCCCACAGAAGGAGCAAAAAAGGCTCGGAAAATGCCACAGAAACCGATGTTTTCCTGAATTCCCTGCTCCCCTATGCAAGATAGAAGGATATAAAGCTACAGACTAATTTGGAAGAGTCGCTGTTAAGACCATGACGGCGACTCTTTTTGTAGCACAAGACCGGCAAGCGAATGGATGCTTTCAGCCTACTCGATCGTGCAAAATAAATAAAAATTTCAAGAATAAATTTACGAAATAATGCATTATTCTTTATCTTTATTTAAGACATTTTTTCCCGGTCTCATTGTAAGATAGATGTATAAGAGTGGCAGTATACCCGCTAGATAAAAAACTTATGCAATGGAGACCGTCATGAACCGTATATTTTGGAAGAGGACGTTGGTCTGCTTATTTACCATATCCGTTTTTACTGCAGCCTGCTATGGCTGTGATTCGCAGATCCCTGAGAATCCTATTCTGCAGCAGGAGACGTCTGCAGAGCCGGATGTATCGCATTTTCTGGTGGCCGTTGAGGATGAACCCGATACGGTTGATTTCCAGTGCACTTCAATTCACTACACTGTGGCTCAGAACGTGTTCAACCGCCTGGTGGAGATGGAGAATGATGCAAACGGTGAGATGGAAGTTTTGCCATCATTGGCAGAGTCCTGGGATATTTCCGAGGATGGACGTGATTATACCTTCCACTTAAGGAAGAATATCACCTTCAGTAACGGATCTCCCCTTACAGCCTCAGATGTTCAGTATACTTTTACAAGGCTTCTTACTCACCCTGATTCCTGCAATCAGGATATTGTTGATATAATTGCCGGCGCATCGGCACTGGAAAATGGTGAGACCGATACCCTTGAAGGCTTCAAGGTCATTGATGATCTGAATTTCGTTGTGACTTTGGAAGAGCCCTTCGAGGCATTCCTTGCCTGCCTGTCCATGCCTGCAGCTTCTATCCTTGATGAGGAGACGACGACAGAGGCAGGAGAGCGCTTTGGAACAGATCCGGAGTGGACCATAGGAACAGGCTCTTTTATCCTGTGGAAATGGGTGCCCGGAGACGGAATGCTCCTTATCGCCAACAAAAACTGCTGGTTGGGAGAACCCAAATGCGAAGGATTGGATCTTCGTTTTATGACTGATGCCGGCTATATCATCAAGCTCTTTGACGCCGGAGATATCGACGTTCTTGACCTGGACGAAGTCGGCAATACTGCTGAGTACTATCTCCACGGAGAAATATATAAGGACAGACTCTTCAAGGTACAGCGCATAGGAATAACCTATATTGCACTTAATGAGAGCATAGAGCCTCTGAACGATGTGAGGGTCCGCAAGGCAATGCAGCTGGCCCTTGATCGAGGCGCCCTTCTGGCGGCGGTCTACGGAGATAACGGCTATGTGGAAAACGGTATTTTCCCCCATGGTCTCTACGGCTATAATCCGGATCTTCCGGAGATCCCCTATGACCCTGAGGCTGCGGCAAAGCTTCTTAAGGAGGCAGGCTACGAGGATGGATTTGACTTAACTGTCAGCGTCAACTCTGCATCCACCAGGTGGGAGCTGGCTGTGCTCAGACTTGCGGCATCCATGTGGGAACAGATCGGAATCAGAGCAGGCATCGATGTCATGGATGAGAGCGAGTTCATGAAGCTGAGAAAAAGCGGGCAGATGGCCTGCTATACAGCTCAGTGGATGGCGGATTTCAATGACCCCGACAACTTCATCTATACTTTCTACGGAAATGAGAGCAACACCACCTTCAGGAGCCTCTGCTATCCAAGGGAAGATATCATGGAGCGCATACAGAAGGCCAGGACAATATCCGACAGGAATGAGCGTATTCACGAATACAATGAGCTTGAGCGTATCATTGTTCAGGAGGACGCCGCCTGGATTCCACTGTTTTCAAGACAGAGATATTACGTAACCTCCCAGAGACTTGAAGGAATTCAGGCCTCCTGGAATGGTTCCGTTAAGAATAAGTACCGCGAGATGACAATTTTGTATGAGAACCCGTAAACTTATACAGCGCAGGCTGTAAGAAGGAGATAACGGCAGATGCGTTCCATCCGCTCGACGATTACGCTTATCACTGTACTCGTAATTCTGGTAAGTATAGTGTCCGTCTCCGGCGCCAGTCATGTCATCATCTGGAATGAAACAATTAACAATTCAGTTGAGACCATGAACCTGATCAACACCGGAACGGAGAGACTTCTTGAGAACTATTTTGAGAGTGTCAAGGAGTCTGTTGACATTGTCTCGAACATTGCAATCGATGATCTGGACAGTGTTCTTTTGGTGGAAAAGGGAGTCGTAGGCCAAAAAGCAGCCAGGACCCCCAGGCAGATCAAGGAGCTGGATGATTATATTGTACGTTATTGCAACACAGTCCAGACTCTTTTTTCCGGTGTCGCAGACAATACCGAGGGCGTAATCTCATACTATTATTGCATTGATCCCGGGCTAAGCAATAGCGAGCACGGCTTTTTCTATATGAAGAAGGGTAAAACGGGACTTATCCGCCAGAATCCTCTTGATGCTTCCGCGTTGGAGGTTAATGAGGGGCTGGAGGCTTCCTGGTATGACACCGCAGTGGCCAAGGGAAGCCCCGGATGGATCGGACCCTACATCTATCAGGGAGAGTGGGTCTGTTCCTATATGGTTCCCATCTATAAGGCAGGCGTGCTGATCGGAGTTATGGGTGTTGACATATCCTGTGAAGCGCTGGCAGCCCAGGTCAAGGATTTCAGGTTGTACAAGACGGGATTTGTATGCCTTTTTGATAAGACCGGACGTATTATCTATCATCCCGAGGCAACTATGGGAAGTAGCTTTGACTGGCTACCTAAAGAGGTTCAGCTCCAGATCATACAGACCAACAACAATAATGATGATCTGATACGCTATACCAAAAACGGTCAAAAGAGGCAGCTCTCTTTTTCCACTCTTTCCAACGGCATGAAGCTGTGCTGTATCGTACCCGTTGAGGAGATAAATGCCAGCTGGAGAGCGCTTCTGTGGGGCACCTCGCTGATAACCATAATCATAATTATTATCTTTGTTATGCTGATCTTCTTTGTCATGGGAGCCATAACAAAGCCTCTCCAGCAGCTCACCGACGCTTCTAAGAAGCTGGCGGATTCCAACTACAACGTTGACCTGACCTATCAGAGTAAAAATGAGATCGGAGCCCTGACCGAGGCTTTCAGGAAGATGAGAGATCGCATCAGGCACAATATCGAAGATCTTAATCATCAGATTTACTATGACAGACTTACTGACCTGCCCAATATGAGAAAGTTCTTTAGTCTTGCGGCGCAGGAGAGAGACCGCCTAAAGGCTGAGGGCAAAGAAGCTGTCATGGTATATATCAATATGATCGGCATCAGGAACTATAACCGCCGCTACGGCTTCAAAAAGGGCGACATGCTGATAATCGATTTTGCAAGGATTCTGTCTAAGAATTTTGGAGAGAACAGAGTCTGCAGGTTCAGCGGAGACCGTTTTACGGCAGTCGCCGATGCAGCTGAGGTAGAAGGTATTCTGAGCGATATCCTTAAGGAATGCGAGACGATTATGAGCGGCTCAAGGCTCCCTATTCGTGTGGGAATCTACCCTGACAAGCTTGAAGATGTTGATACAGACGTTGCCTGTGACCGCGCCAAGTACGCCTGTGACAGGAAAAAAGGTGGGCTGGCCTCCACCATTACCTACTACGACGAGGATATGCTCAAAAGAAGTGAGATCGATCAGCATATCATCAACAGCCTTGACCGTGCGCTCAAAGAGGGGTGGGTTAAGGTATACTATCAGCCAATTGTAAGGGCAAGCACAGGCAAAGTCTGCGATGAAGAAGCCCTGGCTCGCTGGGTGGATCCTGAGCTTGGTTTCCTGTCACCGGAATATTTTATCCATGCCCTTGAACAGTCCAAGCTGATATACAAGCTGGATCTCTATGTGTTGGAAGAAGTTCTAAGGAAAATGAAGAGGCAGGTAGCAGACGGTTTTTACCCTGTTCCCCAGTCCGTCAATCTGTCACGAATGGACTTTGAGAGCTGCGACCTGGTTGAGGAGATCCGCCGCAGGGTCGATGATGCCGGCATCAAGCGTTCGATGATAACCATTGAGATCACAGAGAGCGTTATCGGCAGTAACTTTGAGTTTATGAAGCAGCAGATCGATAGGTTCAGAAGTCTTGGCTTCCCTGTATGGATGGACGACTTCGGAAGCGGATACTCATCCCTTGACGTTCTGCATCAGATTCACTTTGATCTGTTCAAATTTGATATGCGTTTCATGGAACGTTTCAATGAAGGTGATGCCAGCAGGATCATCCTGACTCAGATGGTAAATATGGCCAAGGGGCTTGGCATAGATACCCTCTGTGAAGGCGTTGAGGAGAAGGAGCAGGCGGAGTTCCTCAAGGAGATAGGCTGCACCAGAATTCAGGGATTCTACTACGGCAAGGCACGTCCTTATGAGGAGATTGTTGATATCTTTGAAAAAGGATCGTCCCTTCACTTCGAATCTCCCGAAGAAGCTTCTCGATGAAGGAGTCTTTTGAAGAAGGAGCCTGTTGATGACAAAAAATGAGAACAGGATAACGGTGGGCTGATGGCTCATCGTTATTTTTGCGGTTATAATACTATTTATGGAAAAGAAAACTAATGAGCTAATAAAAGAAACAGTAAATATGGCCTGGCCTGCGGTAATAGAGTCCTTTTTTACCGCCTTCGTGGGTCTTGTGGACTCCTACATGGTCAGCGGCCTTGGGAGCGACGCCGTGGCAGCGGTGGGTCTTACAACTCAGCCAAAGTTCATGGGGCTGTCCCTGTTTTTTGCCGTTAACGTGTCTCTGTCGGCGCTGGTGGCCAGAAGAAGGGGAGAGGGCAAAAGAGAGGACGCCAACAGGATACTGGTATCGGGCTTAATGTTTATCATACTGGCAGCAGTTATCATCGGCACAGTGCTGGTGGGCGCTGCGGACCCTATCATCAGATTCTGCGGCTCAGGCTCCGACACACATGACCTGGCGGTTTCATATTTCAGGATCGTCATGGGCTGGATGATCTTCAACTGCATTCAGATGGGCATCAATTCCGCCCAGAGAGGCGCAGGCAACACCAGGATCACGATGCGTACCAACTTAGCTTCCAATACCGTGAATGTGATCTTCAACTATTTGCTGATCGGCGGTCACCTTGGTTTTCCCGCCCTGGGGGTAAGGGGAGCTGCCCTTGCAACTGTCCTTGGAACTATAGTTGCCAGCATCATGAGTATCAGGTCATTATTCAAAAAAGACTGCTTCGTCAGCATTCCGTATATTGTCAAAAACAGGATTCTGCCCGGAATTACCGCTCTCAAGCAGCTCTCCAAAGTTGGTTATTCCATATTCTTTGAGCAGATCCTTATGAGAGTTGGATTCATGGCGACTTCAATTATGGCCGCCAAGATGGGAACTGCGGCTATGGCTGCCCATCAGGTGGGAATGAACATCATGGGCCTGTCCTTCTCCTTCGGAGACGGCTTGCAGGCAACTGCGGTGGCTCTGATCGGACGTAGCCTTGGAGAGGGAAATGAGAAGCTTGCCAAAGACTACGGCCGCACCTGCAGAATATTGGGACTTGGCATATCCATGGTTCTTGCCTGTCTCTATTTCTTCGGAGGTCATGCACTGATGTCTGCATTCTTCAAGGAGCCTGAGATTGTGAAGATCGGCGTTGATATCACCAGGATCATAATCGTTGTCGTAATCTTCCAGGTATCCCAGGTTATCTATATGGGATGTCTTAGAGGCGCCGGAGATACGGGCTACACAGCCATGGCATCCATCATCAGCGTTACGGTCATCAGAACAGCTTTTTCCTATATGTTCGGATATATGCTGGGCTTTGGAATTAACGGAGTGTGGATGGGAATCCTGGCGGATCAGGTGTCCAGGTTCATATTTGGCTCGGTGAGATTCAGGCAGGGGAAGTGGACGAAAATCAAGATATAAGGATTATAGGTAATGATTATTAGATAGAAAGAGGCCGCCCGGGTTAAACCCGAGCGGCCTTGGTTGTTATTTAGGATTATTCTGTTACCTGGATGGTAATAGTTCTCGATAAGCCTTCGCAGCTAAGAGTATAGGATACTGTTCCCTTCTTGTTAGCTGTGAATGAGAAGCTGTTGTTGCCTGACTGAATATTTGTAAGTACTTCATTTCCGTCAGGTGTTGCGCTTCTTGATACAGAGCCCTTGGTAGGAGTTCCTCCGCTGCTCATGATGGCCTTGTAGGATATCGTAGCTTCCTGGCCCTTCTTGAGAGTGAAGGTATTGTTGTTGAACTCACCGGAGCCTGCTGTTCTTGTTACCTCGATGGAGGATGGCAGGCTGTACTTCAGTTCTACAGCATCACTGACAGCTGAGTCTGTTCCATCGTCGTATCTTACTCTCAGCATGTACTTAAGCTCAGTGCCTCTCTTAGGATTCTTGTGAATGTAAGAACCATTCGGTACTAGATAGTAGTGCTTTCCATCGTCTAAACTAAGTTCAACATGCAGGTTGCTCCTGTCGGTCTCCCTTGAGTTATAAGCATACGTTAATTTGATTCCTGAGTTTTCGTATGCAATTCTTGCATTGTCAACAGCCAGAGGTCTGTTCATTATTCTTGAAGAATAAGTGAAGTAGATACTTGAGGAAGCTGTTTTGTCCTGACTGGTCTTCGGTGCTGTAGCAGGCTGAACGAGGTAGAAGTAGTACTTGCCTACTTTTACGCTGGTGTCAGTCCAGGTAAGTGCCTTGGTGCTGGTTCCGCTGGTGCCTATTGTATCGATGTAAGTCCAGCGATAGGATCCAACTCCGAACTTTTGGATAAACTCTTTCCATCTGTCTGCAGAGAGCTGTGAGATGTAGTCTTCAATATCTGCCAGCTCTGTCTTGCCTGCGGCTTCAGCTTCTGCATACAGTTCATCAATCTTAGGCTTCATATCTTCAGTGAGCTTCTTGATATCACTGTCAACTTCAAGTCTGAATACTCTGTACTGGTCAATGTTCTTAAGCTGAGTGAAGCTAAGTTTAACTTTCTTGGTGGCTGCATTGGTTACCTTGAAGTTCTTAACCTGTGCGTAGAGGGCAGATGCCTTACCCATTATCTCATCAGAGATCTTGGTGATGTACGCTGAGCTGTCTTTGGTTGCAGCTGTGGTATTGTAAACAGGACGTACATAGTAGTAATAAGGTGTATTGATCTTGATATTTTTCTTATCCGTATAGGTAATGTATTTAATAGACTTGGGATTATCTTCTTCTTCTGTCGGGAATGTGTCAAGTTTCTTTGCTTTACTTATTCCTATCTTTGCTACAAGTACTTCGCCGTTCTGGGTAACAGATTCTCTTGTTTCGCCTTTGAAGGGCTTGTCGCTTCTGTAGAGCCAGTACTGTTTTACACAGTCATCTGCAAGCCACATGAGAACAATTCTGTCGGAACCGCCATCTGAGGTAATAAGGCCCTGAACTTCATCCATCTCGGGAACGATGAGTTCTCCTATGCCCCATCCGCCGGGGGTGTTCTTAGTGGTAGAGATTGCACGAACGGAATAGTAAGCTTCCTTCTCAGGAGTGAACTTATTGTAGTACATTGCGAAGATCTTATAATCTGAGAGGTAATTTCCCTCAATGGTACATTCCATAAGTGCAGTATTCTTGAAGGTATAATTCTTTACTTTCTTATATACACCGTTCTCATGATCGCACTTTAACAGGTCAAAGGACTTGATATCACCGATGTGTTCTTTTTTGACTAAGAAATAAATAAGTCCGCTCTTGGCACAAACAGAATAGTTTGTACCATGTACATACATCTGCGAAGCAAGGGGTACGTCGTATCCGTCAACATAGGAATTGATATGCTCATTAGCTCTTGCAAGATTGTACTTGTTGCCTTTCTTGGCATCTCTGGTGTCATAATAAACGCCTGCGCTTGTAAGTACATAACACCTATCTGGGCCGGCCTTGCAGGACAGAACGTTGGATGGAGCTGATACAACCTTCAGAGTGTTGACATAGGTTACAGTCCTTACGCGGCCATAGTAGGTGGTGCCTATAGTAACTTCAGGGGCATCGGCCTCGTAGTTTAACATGATTGCATCCGGAGTGGTCTTTTTGTTAACGAAGAACTGGCCGATGCTATTGCCCTGGTTGAAACCGGGATCTAAATTATAGGTGGTTCTCCAGGCTTCCTGGAATCCTGTCGGAGTCTTGACGTCGGCTTCTTTGTTCTTGGCAGCAAGCTCCACATAATAAGCCTGAGCGATGTCAGGTCTCTGGGTCATGGTGTAGCTAAACTCGCCTGTTTCGTTGCCACTCTGCATCTGGAGCATGTAAGGTGCTGCTGCGGTTACATACTGAGCAAGTACGTTGCCATCTGCGTCCATACATTTAAGAAGATAGAGAAGTGAATCTGCCTCAGTGTCAACGTTCTTAATAGTAATGGATTTGGACTTAAGTTCTTTGATAAGGTCTTCCTTATAACCTGTCTCCTGGGTAGTATCTTCTTCAAGGTGATACAGTGCATATTTCTTGTAGCTCTTCTGCTCAGGCTTGTTCTTGGTGTCAGGAGCCCAGCTGATCTTAACAGATGTAAGATTCTTCTGGATAAGAGCCTTCATCTTGATGCCTTCGTAGCCATCAGCCCATGTTGTATCGGATGCGGGATTAACAACGTTAGTTGCAGGAAGTGATACTTCATCCATGACAGCTCTGTCATATACAGGGTTTCCATCGACGAGTACTTCATTTCCGGCATTATCATATCTTGGTATGTATCCAAGTATCTTGAAGGAGTAGGGAGTACCCTCATCATCGGTATCGGCATAGCCAATCCATAATGTATAGTCAGATTTTTCATTAACAGCATCTTTGTCTGTCTGCGGAGTATATACTGAGGATAACTTAATGGATTTGCCGGGAGCGATCTCGAATCCAAGCAAAGCTGTTTCCTTATATTGGTCAGGAGTGGCATATATAAGAGCTGCGTACAGCTTGGGAGCATCATTGCCGGTAAATTTGTTTTCTACTCTGACATAGTTGGTGTAACGGGTTACAGCGAACTTATCAGTAGGGATATTGGCATCCCCTGCCTTAAGATTAGGTAAGGAACCACTGGATTTGAGGAGGCTTAAGGCTGTCTGGATATTGCTGTCCTCTACGCCGGGTACTGCCTCATCTGTCGCATCTTCAAGAAGAACCTCTTCGGCATCCTCCTGAATCTCTTCAGACACAGGCTCTTCTTCTAAGGTGCTCTCTTCCAAGGCGCTCTCTTCTAAGGCATCCTCTTCTGTGAAGACCTCATCATAGGTTCCTTCTTCTGTTGTGTTACCAAGGAGTTTATCGATGTCTTCGGGAGTAGCTATATAATCATCCCCATCATCTTCATACTCCTCTGCATATTCCTCGTCGAGAGCAAATTCCTCGGCTTCGGTATACGCCTCCTCTGTGAACTCATTCGCGGCAAATGCGCGGGTGTTCATGCTTAGCATCATTACCAGTGTCAGTAATAACGAAAGCATACGCATAGATCTTTGTGTGTGTTTACATCTTTTCATGAACTATCTCCCTCCTAGAGTTGCAATGAAATAAAAATTCATTTTTGTGATGCTTGGCAACATTAATTTTATAATAGTACGCACATAAAAAATCAGCTTTTGGTAAAGTTTAGAAAGATTTAATGATTTGGGGAGACAAAAAAGGCCGGGCCTGTTACGGCCCGGCAGGAGACTATTTATTATGGGGGTATATTACAGTACGGCATCCAGCTTCTTAGCCAGTGTATCCATGGGCATTGCACCCATTGCGCTGTCTACAACTTCGCCGTTCTTGATAATAAGGAAGCTGGGAATTGACATTATGCCGTACTTGGCAGCCAGCTGATTGTTCTCATCAGAGTTGACCTTGCCTACCTTGACCTTGCCGTCGTAAGCTTCAGCCAGCTTCTCAACAACAGGCATCATCATCTTGCAGGGACCGCACCAGTCTGCATAGAAGTCAACCAGTACAGGGATGTCGCTCTGTAATACTTCGTTCTCAAAATTCTCTTCTGTAAATTTATATTCCATGATTTATATCCTCCGATCTGAAAGGTGTTTGATTTGTGTTTCTAAAAATATAATTGCACACAATCTAATAATTGTCAACTATTAAATTGTGAGACATTTAATAATTTAGAAAAAGGCGCTGACGTTGACACGAAAAATTCCACATGTTACGATGATAAAAACTCTTTGCACTGCATAAACACATATGTGTCATCTACAGTACAAACTGAGCAGGCAATGCTTTTCCCGTACAAGAAATGCATGTGGCCGGGTCGTTGATAGCGACAGCAGATCAGACATTTGAGCGCATCTGCGGGACAGTAGTAGGTTCCGGGGTGGGCTTTTTTATTTACCTCGAGAAGATGACGAAAGTAATGGAGGTAATGTAATGGATGAAAAAACTATAGTAAAGAAGGTCTCTAAGGTTGGTATCTTCGGAAACGTTCTGCTCTCAGCCTTCAAGCTGATCGCAGGATTACTTGGTAATTCCGGAGCCATGGTCAGTGACGCGGTTCATTCCCTGTCTGACGTCTTCGCAACCTTCATCGCATATCTGGGAGTTCGCATGTCGATGCAGCCCGAAGATGAGGAGCACCCCTACGGTCATGAGAGACTGGAATCTGCTGCGTCTCTTATACTGGGAGTTATCCTTGCTGTGACAGGTCTTAGCATAGCCTCCACCGGAGTTCATAAGCTCATGGCAGGTGAGGAGATTCCCATTCCCACTATTCTTCCGATTATCGCAGCGGTTGTTTCCATCGTGACCAAGGAAGCCATGTTCTGGTATACCATGTACTACGCCAAGAAACTTGATTCCTCAGCCTTCAAGGCAGACGCCTGGCACCACAGGTCTGATGCCATTTCTTCAGTTGGTTCCTTTATCGGTATCGGTCTGGCAAGACTTGGTTTTCCCATTATGGATCCAATCGCCAGTCTCTTTATCTGTATTTTCATATTGAAAGTAGCTTACGACATTTCCAAGGACGCTTTTGTCAAAATGCTTGATACCTCCTGCGGCAAGGAGTTCGAGGATAATCTTCGTGAATTTATAGAGAAGCAGCCGGGAGTTCAGCAGGTGGACCTTCTCCATACCAGGCAGTTCGGTAACAAGATCTATATCGATCTGGAGATCGCAGCCAAAAGAGACAGTACCCTGGTGGAAGCACACGACATCGCAGAGAGCGTCCACAACAGCGTGGAACAGCAGTATCCAAACGTCAAGCACGTGATGGTTCATGTTAACCCCGGCAATTCATGAGGTTTTCACATAGGTGCATAGTGTGATAAGATAGATAGTGAAGGTATTTTAACTTATTTTTTCTTGTTTATGAGTGGGGGATAACTATGTTAGACAAGATCGAAGTATTCACGCACAGCAGTGTCAGGATCAGATGTGCGGAAGGCACCATCTATGTGGATCCCTTCAAGATGAAGGAAGAGCCACATGATGCTGATTACGTCCTGATTACTCATCCGCACTATGACCATTTTTCCATCGAAGACATCAGAAAAGTTATTTGTCCGGACACCATCATGATCGTGCCGGAGCGCATGGAGGACGACGCCAGGGAACTTGAGCGGGAAGTCAGATCCATCGAGACCGTAAGGCCGGGAGTATATCGTGAGATCGACGGCCTTGAGCTGGAGGCGGTACCGGCTTACAACACCGTCAAGCCCTTCCATCCAAGGAGAGCCGAGTGGGTTGGCTATATCCTTCGTATTGAGGGCAAAAGAGTCTACATCGCAGGCGATACCGGCGCCACCAAGGAAGCCAGGAAGATCAAGTGCGATATCGCACTGGTGCCCGTTGGCGGAACCTACACCATGGACACCAAGAGGGCAGCAGAGCTCATCAACGGCATGAGACCGGACTATGCGATTCCCACACACTACGGCGGGATTGTGGGCAGGAAGAGTGATGGGCAGACCTTTGCAGGACTTGTCAGCAGCCCTGTCAAGGTGGTTGAGAAGATACAATATTTTGATTGATAATTTAAGAAGAAATCAGCAGAGACAGGATTCATTCCTGCCTCTGTTTTTTTAATATAAAATTTCATGTTTTTTAACCAAAAAATAGTCGATTTTTTATAAAATTCCAGTCAATATAACGTAATATTATAAGAAGGAGAATCTTTTTTTCAAATATAAAAGGAGACATGCCTCATGAAAATGTTCTACGGTAAAAACCCACAATGTAACGTTAGTGACGCAGTAAGAGGCCTTTCATCCCCCAGGCTCATAGTCTTTACCTGCAGCGAGGATGGTTTTGACAAGGCTGTTGCTGACATCGAAAAAGCCTATCCCGGCGTACCCAGTATCGGCTGTATCGGCATGGGCTATGATTCTGCGATTCAGGAAAAAGGTGTTTCTGTCATGGCCTTTTCAGAGGGCGTGACCGTTGCTACCGGTGTTCTGGAGGGCGTATCCACCATGCCTGCAAGGCATATCGCAAGGTTGGAAAAGGATCTGGAGAAAGTTAGACCCGGCAAGGATAATACTGCCATCATTGATTTCTGTACCGGCAACGATGCAGCTGTTCTCACCACCTTAAGAGGATTGGTGGACAAATATAATCTCCAGGTTATGGGGGCCACCGGCGATGCGGGCAAGGTTTCCTGCAATGGCAAGATCTATAACGATGGAATGGTATATGCAGTTGTTCGCAATGAAGGCGGCAAGGTTAAGACCTACAAGGAGAACATCTATGTTCCCAAGGACAACACCCAGCTCATCGCCTCCAAGACCGACAAGAGCAAATATTATCTGGGCGAGCTCAACGGCCGCTCAGCCAAGCAGGTATATATGGAGCTTACCCACACAAGCAGCGACAAAGAGATCATCGCTCAGACCTTCAAGAATCCGCTCGGCAAGATGATCGGTAATGACGTGTGCATCATGTCCATCAAGGACGTTGCCGGCTCAGGACTTATCCTGTACCGTCAGGCCAATGACTCTGACATCCTGACGCTACTTGAGATGAGAGATCCCATGGAGGTTGCTCAGACTACCGTAGATAAGATAAAAGCTGATTTTCACCATATATCAGGCATTTACTCCGTTAACTGTATTTTCCGCTATCTGGTTCTGAAGGAGAGGGGCGAGCTCAACGGTTATCTGTCCAAGATCGCATCCCTTGGAACTTCCTGCGGACTTATTGGTTTTGGAGAGCACTACAATGCCCAGTTTGTTAACCAGACAATGACCTGTGTTGTTTTTGAATAAAAAAGGAGAACCATTATGCTTACAGATATGTTTAAGAAAAAAGACGAAGCAGAGGTCAATCAGCAGACACAGGTAGTAAAGTCTTCCGTTGACGCTGAGAAGATGGAGTCTCTGGTTTATATCGCAGATTCTATCAAGACCTTCCAGAAGGAGCTTGTTCAGAACGAGCTTAACTCCCTTACCGAGATCCATGATATGGGAGTTGCCGTTAATACTGTAATGGAGAGTAATGCTAACCTCCGGGAGCAGATGGATGCTTTTAACGAGATGTTCGAAGCCGTTAATACCAGCGCTTCCAAGTTCGAGGATGTTAAAGTTAATATTCTTAACAGCGTTGAGAATGCCCAGAACAAAGTGGAGGAGCTAAAGACCAGTTCCAACGAGGTTCGCGCCAGCTTCGATGAGATGACTCAGGGGTTCGAGAACTTCAAGAGCGCCGTTGACCAGATCTCCGATTACATGAAGAAGATCATCGGAATTGCAACCCAGACCAACCTCCTGGCCCTCAACGCCTCCATCGAGGCCGCAAGAGCAGGTAACGCAGGTAAAGGCTTCGCCGTAGTTGCTACTGAGGTTCGTGAGCTTGCCGATGAGATCAAAGTAATGATCAGCCAGGTTAACGCCAGCATCGACGCTGCCGGACAGGAGAGCGAGAAGCTCACCGAGAGCATGGCCAACTCCATCGCAGCCATGGACAGGAGCCTACGCGAAGTTGACGAGACCAAGGAGACCTTCGTTGAGATCATTGAGAGCGCCAACGGAGCCAACGCCGTTCAGCAGGAGATCTCAGATACTGCTGATACAGCCTCCGACGAACTTATCAAGATCGGCAACAGCTTCAGCGACATCAATAACAAATACGATGCACTGGTTGATCAGCTTGAGAGAGTCAACCGCCTTGGCACTACCAAGTCCAGTGTGTTCGAGCATATTGACAATCTGGTATCGCAGATACCGCCGATTGTGAAAGAGAGATAATATAGTCGAATATTTTAGTCGAAGGGGACGGTTTTTATACCAATGGGGACGGTTCTGTTTGGTAAAGTTTTGTTCGCAAAACTTTACCAAACAGAACCGTCCCCATTGGTATAAAAACTGTCCCCAGTGATGACTCTTAGTTCCCGCAGACTTCTTTACATAGCCTGCTGATCGTTGCTGCCCTGAGGGAACTGAACGCTCTGATCATTCTGAGCATCCTTAGGCTTTCTCAGAATCAGGAACATGAACAGACCACACAGAGGTGCTCCAAGTAAGATTCCAAGTACGAAAGCACCTACAAGGCAAGCGAAGAAACCGCCAACACCAAGTCCTACCTTCTGCTTCTTGATACCTGTAATGAGCGGAACAAGTCCGAGTACTATACCCATAACCAATGATCCCACAACTGCGCCAATTGCGTATGCACTACTGTAATCCATACAAAACCTCCTCTAAAAAAGTTAACAATATCTCTACCATTATACACGATGAAATGAGGGAATGTATGAAGTATCTGTGATTTTTCATTTCACTATGCTATATTCTTAAATGGAATAGGATATGTATATTATAGTAAACCGCTAATGGTATCATGAGGCTTCATATGAATATTGAACACATAGCAATGTACGTAAACGATCTTGAATCCGCCAGAGATTTCTTCGTCAAGTATCTCGATGGTACATCCAACGATGGTTATCACAATGTTAAAACAGATTTCCGCTCCTACTTCATCTCTTTTGATACCGGAGCGAGACTTGAACTGATGAATAAGCCGGGGCTGGTAGATGCGGAGAAGGCGCTGAATAGGACCGGATATATCCATATAACTTTTTCTGTTGGAAGCAAAGAGAAGGTGGATGAATTGACAGAGCGGCTTAAGGGTGACGGCTACGAAGTGGTGAGCGGTCCAAGGTACACCGGGGACGGATATTACGAGAGCTGTATTGTGGCCATCGAAGGAAATCAGATTGAGATAACTGAGTGATCAAGAAAAGTAAATTATGTGAAAAAAGTTGGGAGGGACGACAGCTGTGGAGAGTCAGAAAGAAGAAACAACGTTAGGCGTGTACTTAAACTATTTAAAGAGCGAAGCGGAAGTAGGAAAAAGAATAATAATATATTTTGGTATATATATAGTGTTAGTAGCAGTGTTTTATGCATTGTACTGGATGGCTGCGCCACAGGGGGAAAATACTGAAGTGTCTGCTAGCCAGATTGTAAACCAGATTGTGATTCAGTTTAAGGAAATGGTTGATAATCAGACGCATACAGAGCACGGATTTAACATTTTTATGTTTATGCTTTTTGTTATTTCTATATTTGGAATTCCTAAAGGAATTATGCATTTTTTCCCAAATAGCTATAGAAGTGATATTGACTATGCGTTTTCGAGTACTAAGGGAATTGGAATAAAGGATATCAAAAGAATCATATCCTGTGGACTGGCTTTAAGCTTTGCGTATTTAATTATTATAGGGACAAATATCATTAATTTTATTTCAACAGAGGAAGGTGGCAAAATCCCCAGATGGTCAGTAATGGTTCTTGCGCTTGTAATATTGGCAGTAGCAATTGTGACTAACTGGTTACGAGCCAAAGCTGAAGGAAGAGACAATTTGTTGGCATATATTCAGACTATACCTGTTATGATCTCAATAATTGCCTATCCGGTAAAGGAATATAATTTGAGATACATCGCTATCTATATCGGTGTTTTCACATGTCTTACAGTAAAAATGATGTGGGACATTGGCAAATTATCATTCGATAAAGTCGTATGCTGTATTAAGAATTATGACTCCAATGGAGATCTATATATCCACTATCGATTAGACGATGAACGAGTTGTATGCTCACGTAATCAGGAACTGACCAAAGATTCAAAACCATCTCTTTACAATATAAACGCTTTATGTAGAAAAGAAATTGAAAGCGAGCTCACAGACGGCAATAAAATCTGGCATGATTCTGTCCGGAAAATTACTACATTGAGAAAAGAAAAAAGAGAAAATAAGAAGATTGAAAAAACCAATAGGAAGGCAGAAAAAGCCAAAAAGAAAGCAGAAACCAAAGCTCTGAAGGCTGAAAAAAAGGCAAAGAAGGAAGCGGCAAAATTAGAAAATACAAAGCTTAAGGAAGAAATGAAAGAACTGCAAAACCAAATTGTTGAGCTTAAATCTATCAATGAAAAGCAAGGTCAAGAGATAATAAATCTTAAAACAGAGAATGAGAGACTAAAGACTCCCGGAAAGGGAGCGTAAGGAGGTCATTATGCTCGAAGTAGGAACCAAAGCCCCTGATTTCAAACTGCCGGATCAAAACGGCGAGATCCACTCCCTGTCCGAATACAAAGGGCAGAAGGTGGTCCTATATTTTTACCCCAAGGACAACACCGCGGGCTGCACCAAGCAGGCCTGCAGCTTCGGCGAGCTCTATCCCCAGTTCAGGGAAAATGGAGCGGTGGTGCTGGGAGTAAGCAAGGATTCCGTGGCATCCCATAAGAAGTTCGAGGAGAAGTACGGGCTGCCCTTTACTCTTTTATCCGACACGGAGCTCACAGTGATCAAGGCCTACGATGTCTGGAAGGAGAAAAAGAACTACGGCAAAGTCTCCATGGGAGTTGTCAGAACCACCTATCTCATCGATGAAAAAGGCGTGATCGTAAAGGCCATGGATAAGGTGAAGGCAGCAGAGAATCCTACGGACATGCTGAATATCCTTACAGAATAATCGTATATATATACAAAAAGTTTCATGCAAAAATACGCATAAATATACGCAATAATTGTATAAAATATGATATGTAAACCGCATTTGACCGTTTTTATGCAGTGCACATGCATAGCGGCTTTGCGGTTTATTTTTTGCTCATAAAGGTTATGGAAATTTAATTAGGCATACCGGGCGGATGCGATATAATGAATATACATACACTTTATAATGAATAATGGTGTGCTGGAAATGCAGACCATTATTGGGTTATTGCATTCCTATGAGGTGAATAATTATGAGCAAAAATGGTGCAAAGCAAACTGGCGGATTTGTTCATTCCGTGAAGGGTAAGATCCTGATCATGGGTATTCTGGGGATCGCAGCTGCTGTGGTTATCGGAATTGTGGGAGTGTTCTCCATCAACAAGAATGCCCAGAGCAGTGAGATCGTTTCAACAGTTAATGAGATCAACGTGCTCCAATCCCAGAATCTGGCCAATGATGCTCTCTATCAGTACTATGTTGAGGAGAGCTATCTTAAGGCTGCTCTGGATAATCTGGCAAACATGGAGCAGCAGGCGGTACAGCTGGAATCCATCGCTGACGAGAGCTACCGCGCATCCGTTGATTCCATTATTGAGAACATTGAGAAAAACAAGACCAATTACAACGAGATACTTAGCATCCATTCCACCAGAGGTTACACACCGGACATGGGTAAGTATCAGGAATACATGACTGCCAGCGCAGATCTCTCCGACAGCTTTGGCAGCCTTGTTAACAACAATGACTGGGTGGAGATCGAGTGGCAGAGCTATTTCCACGGCACCGATACACCTAAGACCGAGAAGGTCGATGGTAAGGACTACATCGTTCTTCACTACGATTACAAGCTTCCTGATGTAGGCAAGAGAAACAGTCTTATCTTCCGTCTTGGCGGAACCTTCACCTACAAAGGGGACTATTTTATCAAAGGCGTAGCCCTGTCCAACGGCTCCGAGGTGATCCCTCTTGATCTTGGAACCATTGAGCTGGCGGAGAAGTCAGGCGCAGCCCTGGTGGATGCCGAGATCTCAACCTTTGGCGACGAGCCTGCTCTCAAGGTGTCTGCTAATTACAACGAGGCCAACGGTAAGTGGGAAGAGATCTCCACAACCCTCAACATGGTGGAATATTCACCGGAAACCTATCCGGTTCTTAAATATGACCTCTACCTTCTTCCTTCCGCAATTGGTTCAGAAACCGAGTACAAGTACGGCGGTGCCGTTTCGGGAGTGTACGGCTTTGCTTCTAATCTGGGAAGCCTCAATGACATGGTCAGCGCCTACAGTAAGCTGGTGGTTGAGGGCAAAGACGTTACAGCAAGCCTCGCTGAGATTGAAGCCCTGATGGCAGAGATTCAGGAGAACATCCCCAAGTACACAACGGATCCTTCGTTGGCAGATATATCAACGGAAAAAATTGAAACTCTGAAATCCATTTTTGAATCCATAAAATCAACAGATTCCACCACCCTTAAGATCAAAGCCGACAACGCCGAGATCAACTCCGTCCTCAGCAACATGTGCGCCACAGTTCAAAACGATGCAGTTGCCAACATGAACGGAGTAAGGAGCACGGTTACAATACTTATCGTCATCATCCTTATTGCCAGCATCGTTGTGCTGACTCTTTTCCTGGCAAGGATCTTCATCGGCATCAACAGGAGCGTTAATTCCTTCAGCTCAGCCATCGAGGAAATCGAGGCGGGCAAGATATCCACCAGAGCCAACGCTTCCGGCAGGGATGAATTCGCTCTTTTTGCAGAGAGTCTCAATAACTTTATGGATACCCTTGAGGGGACAATTATCAAGGTAAAAAAGGTTACGGATGTCCTGGCTGAGTCGGGAGTTGCCCTTGAAAACAGCGCCACCAAGACCAAGACCGTTGCAAGCGAGATCAATTCCACCATTGATGAGATCTCCAAGGGCGCCGGTGAACAGGCCAAGGATATTGAGTCCTCCTCCCAGCAGGTTATGGACATCAAGAGCAACATCATGAAGATCGTGGGCAGCGTAAATACTCTGTCAGAGAGGTCTTCAGAGATGAATGACAATGGCAAAAAAGCTACCGACAACATGGATCAGCTGACCAGATCCAGCGACTTTACCACCGAGGCCTTCGGTAAGATCGTTGATCAGGTTAAAAAGACAGATGAGTCTGTAGGTAAGATCCAGGAGGCTGTAAGCCTTATCGCTTCCGTTGCTGACCAGATCAACCTTCTGTCCCTGAATGCCAGCATTGAGGCCGCAAGAGCGGGAGATGCGGGCAAAGGCTTCGCAGTTGTTGCCAGTGAGATCTCCAATCTGGCGGATCAGACCAACCAGTCCACAGCTGTTATCGAGGAGATCATTCGCGGATTGTCCGAGGAGTCCAATCGCACTGTGGCTACCATCAATGAGGTTACGGGACTTATCGAGGATCAGAAAAACAGCATAGATTCCACGGGAAGCGCATTCGAGAACGTAAGTCTTGGAATCGATTTTACAAGAAGTTCCGTATCGGAGGTACTGGATCAGGCACAGGCCTGCGAAAATGCCAGCGAGACGGTGGCGGATCTCATGACAAACCTGTCAGCTATCTCAGAGGAAAATGCAGCTTCGGCGGAGACTACCTCTGTTGCCATGACGCAGCTCAATGAGGAGACCACAAGGCTTGCGGAGACTTCCGCAGAGCTCAAGAGATATGCGGATGAGCTGCAGGAGGATCTTGAGTTCTTCGAGATCGCCGGAGAGGCAAAGCGATGAATTTAGAGGCGATTTACCGCAAATAAAGGATGTCAGGTCTTAGCGCGACATATTACATACATAGAATTACGGCCGGAGATGCCGGAATCTGCAGGATCAGGTTCCGGTGTTTCTGCGTTTATGGGGCGGGCCGTGCTATAATGGTGAAAGTATCTGTTTTGTGACGACTAAATATGAGTTTTGGGGTGAAAAAAATGAAATTATTCTACGACAGACCTGCGAATAAATGGGAGGAGGCGCTTCCTGTAGGAAACGGGCGACTTGGCGCCATGGCCCTTATGGCTCCGGAGAGGGAAGTTGTCTTTTTGAACGAAGACAGCATCTGGAGCGGAAGGCCCATAAACAGGATCAATCCCGATGCAAAAGAGAACCTGCCTGAGGTCAGAAGGCTCCTTAGGGAAGGCAAGATCAGAGAGGCGGAGAAGTTATCGCTCCTTGCCCTGTCGGGTACGCCCAATTCGGAGAGAAACTATGAGCCTGCAGGAGAGCTGCAGATTAGCTTCGAAGGGCAGAAGAACGCAGGTGCCGGGATATTCGGCGGCTTCAAACCCTCGAATTACAGAAGAGAGCTGGATCTTACGACGGGAATCACCTCTGCGGAATATGTTATCGGGGGAAAAAAGTATTGCCGCAAGCTGTTTGCTTCTTTTCCTGAGCAGGTAATTGTGATGCGCCTTGAGACCGAGGCTTCACAGGGAATCAGCTGCAGTATGAGGTTTGAGAGAAGCCACAACAAGCTGGATGAGGTCTATGGCAAGGGAAGCGAGATCGGATTTCGCGTGGTTAATGAAGGCGGGATCTCTTTTGCAGTGAAAATGCGTGTTAAGGCTGAAGGAGGAACTGTCAGGACTATCGGAGAGCATCTGCTGATAGAGGGGGCTAAGAGGGCGGATATGTTCCTGGCAATAGAGACGAGCTTTCGCCATGAGGACTATGAGAAGGCGGCTGCGGATAGGCTGGACAGGGCAGCAGCGCTTGGATATGAGACTATTGCTAAGGAGCAGCTTAAGGACTATGCGGAGCACCTGAACACCATGGAGCTGGAGCTGTCGGACGGGAAAGATGACAAGGCAGCAGAACTCCCTGTGGACAAGAGGCTGGAGAGGCTTCGCAGGGGCAAAAAAGATCCGTCGCTGTTTGCGCTGTATTTTATGTACGGCAGGTACCTTCTTTTTTCCTCCAGCAGGGGAGATTCGCTTCCAGCCAATCTTCAGGGAATCTGGAATAACAGCATGACGCCGCCCTGGGACAGCAAGTTTACGATCAATATCAATACGGAGATGAATTACTGGCCTGCGGAAAAGAGCGGGCTCTCTGAGTGCCATTTGCCGCTGTTTGCCTTTCTTGACAGGGTGTGCGAAAACGGCAAGCGAACCGCCCGGGAGATGTATGGCTGCAGAGGGTCGGTGGCTCACCACAACAGCGATGTGTTCGCAGATACGGCGCCGCAGGATCACTATATTCCTGCCAGCTTCTGGCCTATGGGAGAGGCTTTTCTGGCGACACATATCTGGGAACATTACAGTTATACGGGAGATAAGGAGTTCCTTAGGCGTAGTCTCTATGTGCTGGAGGAGTGCGTGGACTTTTTTGCGGACTTTCTGATAGAGGATGAGGAGGG
The DNA here is from genome assembly GCF_000420845.1 of Butyrivibrio sp. AE3009. Classification (GTDB taxonomy): domain Bacteria; phylum Bacillota; class Clostridia; order Lachnospirales; family Lachnospiraceae; genus Butyrivibrio. The sequence continues at coordinate 36,161 of NZ_ATVS01000005.1, forward strand.
ACATCTGGTGACGTCTCCTTCTGTTTCTCCTGAGAATACGTATATCATGGAGGATGGAAGCCGGGGATGCATGTGCGAGGGACCTGCCATTGATACGCAGATCCTGACGGAGCTGCTGACAGGGTATTTGAGGAGCCTTGAGGCGCTGGGAAAAGAGGAGTCTGAGAGCGCAGATTCGGAAGGAGAGACAGGCGCGGAAGGAAAAGTAGCCGCAGAAGGCGAACCTGCTTCAAGGAAAGCTGTTGCAGAGGATATCTTGCGTAGGCTCCCCAAAATGGGAATCGGAAGACACGGACAGCTCCTCGAATGGCGCAAGGACTACGACGAACCGGAGCCCGGACACCGCCATATTTCCCATCTCTACGGTGTGTACCCGGGAACGTCAATTAGTTACGAGAAGGACAGGCAGCTTATGGAGGCCGCCAAGACTTCACTTAAGAGGCGCCTTGCAAACGGCGGTGGACACACCGGCTGGTCAAGGGCCTGGATCATCGGCCTCTGGGCCAGATTCCTTGAAAAGGACAAGGTATATGAGAATCTCGAGGCGCTGCTTACCCAGAGCACCTTCGATAACCTGATGGATAATCACCCCTACGGACCGGGGCATTGTTTCCAGATAGACGGTAACTTCGGCGCTATTGCAGCCATGCTGGAGATGTTGGTGCAGGAGGATGAAGAAGGCAATGTGAAGCTCCTTCCTGCGCTGCCATCAGAATTTAAAAACGGCAGTGTGTCAGGAATCCGGCTGAAAGGCGGCCGGAGCCTGTCAATGAAATGGGTAAACGGCGAAGTGGTAGAGAGCAGTATCAGCGGTAGAGCTTTCTGAACTCCCTTGGGGTCTGCCCCCAATTTATTTGATTTATCATGAATTCTTATATCTGCCTATAAGCTTTATCTTTTTTACAGGTACGTGTTTTCTGAATTATGATAATTATAGAAAACTACGGAAACTAATGAAAACTAAGGTGACTTAGGACCTGCGGAAAAGAGGCGCTTATGAGGCAGATTTTAGCTTATGGAGATTCAAATACATGGGGACTTATCCCGGGATCATCCCCCTATGAGAGATATCCCTGGGAAGTAAGGTGGACCGGCCTTCTTCAGGAGAAGCTTGCTGAGGACAGAATCATAGAGGAAGGGCTCTGCGGTCGTACCACAGTGTTCGAGGATGAGCTTAGACCCGGAAGAAAGGGCGTGGGATCCCTTCCGATGATACTGGAGAGCCATTATCCCGTGGACTACGTCATTCTGATGCTTGGCACCAACGACTGCAAGAGCTACTACAATGTGTCCGCCGGAACCATCGGTAAGGGCATTGAGAGATGCCTTGATGTGATCATGGATCATGTAGAACCCGAGAATATACTTCTCATTTCGCCCATAACCCTCGGAGATGATGTGTGGAGAGACGACAAGGACCCGGAGTTCAGTACCCGGTCTGTGGCTGTAAGTAAGCAGTTAAAAGAGGTCTACAGGGCGATTGCTGATAGGAGAGGGGTGAACTTCCTGGCGGCTTCGGATTATGTGAAGGCCAGCGGTGTGGACTGCGAGCATATGGATGAGAAGGGGCATAGGGTGTTCGCAGATGTGGTGTATAGGAGGATAAGGGCTGTCGAGGAAGGGCAGATAGCATGAAAAGAATGAAATTTATCAAATAATATAGGTTGAGATAATGAAAATCAGCTTAGCTGAATTTCATTATCTTATCATTTACTCAATCTTATTTCTCTCAAACAGCTAAATATTTTCCCTCCATCCTATATTATGCTATATTCATCCCTGACATTTATCAGTTACATAAAGGAGAAACGCTATGAAAAAAGCAAAACTTTTATCTATAGGACTTTCCCTGTCACTTCTCATGACGGGTTGTGGGTTGAATATCGGCGACTGGCAGGAGACATTGCCACCGACATCCGGTGAGAGCAGCGAGAATACAAATATTCAGCTGCCGATTCCGAATCAAAGTAATGAACAGAATCAGGCATCTGCACAAGAGACCAATAAATTCAATGGCCCCGAAATTAAAGCATATAAGAAATTTCTGAAGGAGAGGATGGAGGCCAAAACCCAGGTTTGCTACGTCTCTCTTCTCCATCTTGATGAAGATGATGTCTATGAACTTGCAGCCCTTGAATATGAGGGACTTAATTATAACATTTATCTTTATTCTTACGATAACGGCGAGGTCGTATCCCTTGAAACTTCCGGATTTCCGTTCTATGGCGGCTCAGGAGATTTTTATTACGTCGACAAAGGAAACTGCTTTTACTATGAATATGTAAATGGCGGCGGAGATACGGCCGATATTACAGAATTTGTATTTGCCATGGAAGATGGCAAACCGGTTCTTAAGAATACGCTGACTAAGAGCACTCTGTATGAAACTGAAGAAACTACTTATTTCATTGATAAGGAGAAAGTAACAGAAGAGGAGTATGATACCTTCAACAAACAGTTCCAGCAGGAACACGGCTATTCAGATTCATTTACCTGCGTTATGGTAGATGCCTGTACTCCGATCATAAATGATGATGATCTTGAGGACGCTATGAAAATAGACTATGTAAGCGCCTATGAGTGAGGCGGCTGTGAAGTGAAATAAAATAGGGGCCGGAGGCCCCATAGCTGTTATTCATATGCAAATGTCTTCAGGAATCGCCTGGCCCTTTCTGTTGACGGATTTTCGAAGAAACCTCTGACATCAGAGGTTTCTTCTACTATTTCTCCTTCATCAAAAAACACTATTCTATCGGCCACTGCTTTTGCAAAAGCCATCTCATGAGTCACGATGATCATCGTGGAGCCGCTCCTTGCCAGATCCAGCATGGTCTGTAGAACTTCGTGCACCATTTCAGGATCAAGAGCTGCTGTAACTTCATCAAACAACAGAACTTCAGGATGCATCAAAAGAGCACGAACGATTGCCACACGCTGTTTCTGTCCGCCTGAGAGCTGCCTTGGGTAGTAGTCTTTTTTATCCGCAAGACCGACCTTATCAAGGAGAACCAGAGCTTCTCTTATGGCGTCGTCCTTGTATCTCTTCTGGACCTTAACTGGCGAGAGTATCACGTTCTCAAGAACTGTCTTGTGAGGGAACAGCTCGTAGGACTGAAATACCATTCCGATCTTCTGACGGATCTTGGTGATATCCTTTTTGTCAGGTTCGACGGGAAGACCGTCTACGGTTATGACGCCGCCCTGAATCTCCTCAAGGCCGTTGAGACATCTAAGGAAGGTGCTCTTTCCGCAGCCGGAGGGGCCGATGACCACTACGACTTCGCCTCTTTTCACCGACAGATCGATGCTCTTTAGGACCACATTTCTTCCGTATTCCTTGTGCAGGTGCTTAACTCTTACCAGATCACCCATTTTTTTACGCCCACCTTTTCTCTAATTTATTGGCAAGTCTGCTGACGGGCCAGCAAACGATGAAGTATAGCAGAAATACCACGGCGAAGACGCCAAAAGCCGCATTGGGAGAGGATTTCCTGTTGGCCTCAATTATCTGCTGGGAGACCTTAAGGACCTCCACGATTCCGATCATCATTACCAGAGACGTGGTCTTGATCATACGCGTCACCAGGTTGATTGACAGCGGCAGGAGCCTTCTTATGGTCTGTGGAAAAATAATGTAAAAATGCACCTGAAACTTGTTCATCCCAAGTGCATAAGCCGAGTCATATTGAATTCTTGGTATGCTTTTGATGGAGCCTCTTACCAGATCGCCCATTTCCGCAGTGCCCCAGAATACAAATACGATTATGGCTGACAGCTCCGCGGAGATGTTGATACCGAAGACTCTTGTGGTGCCGAAGTAAACGATAAACAGAAGTACCATCTGCGGCATTATCCTGACGATTTCCAGGTAAATGCGAAGTATCAGGCGAATGAGCCTTGCTTTCGAGGTCATCAGGACTCCAATGATAAGTCCCAGGACAATGCTGATGGCAACTGAGATAAGGCTTATTTCCACGGAGACCCACAGTCCCTTGAGGAGCCTTAGCATATTTGTTCCTTTGAAAAGAACATCAATCCCCAAACTCTGCATAACGAACTCTCCTCTCAACTACCGATCCCAGCAGTGATACGGGGAGCAGCATTATCAGATAATAAACTACAAGTAGGAAGAGACACTCAATTGTCTTGGCATACATTCCGATCAGGTCCTTGGCTGTAAACATCAGGTCCATAAGACTTATTGTGGAAAAAACCGAGGTCTCTTTTAACATAAAGATCACATTGGCCATGATTCCGGGAACACTTCTTGAGATTCCCTGGGGTAAGATGATACTCCCGAAAACCTGTGACTTTGTCATTCCCAGTGAAAGAGCGCTTTCGCTCTGGATCTTGTCAATGGATTCAAGGCCGCTTCTTAGGGTCTCTATCATGTAGGCTCCGCCGATAAGGCTAAGGCCCAGGGTTCCGCAGGCTTCTGCAGAGATTCTTATTCCGAGCTTTGGGAGAGCGAAGTAGATAAAAAAGAGCTGAACCAGGAGCGGTGTGTTTCTGAACAGTTCTATGTAGACTGTAAGTACTTTTTTGACAACGGGCACTTTGAAATAGAGGGCTGCCGCTCCCGACAGCCCTATGGCAAAAGCTGTCAGGATGCCCAGCAGGCCTATTTTAAAAGTTAATAGGAGTGCATCGTTATATAGTGGGATGTAGGATCTGATTATTTCAATATCCATTGCCGGTCCTTTTACTGAACCTTGCCGCCTTCAACTACAAGAGTGTTCTCGTAGTCAGCGCCGTAGGTATCAAGAAGAGTTGCTTCATAGTCAGCGTGGAAGAAGTTCTCTTCGCCGATGGCTACGATCTCGTCGTTGAGCCAGTTCAGCAGGGATTCGTTGCCTTTGGTTACGGCAGGTGCGATGGTGTCCGCATCTCCCAGGGAAGGAATGCCTACGGTGAAGCCTTCGTTCTCGATTGCGAAAGCGATAACTTCGGTGTTGTCATTGGCCCAGGCGATGGCATTGCCGTTTTCAAAGGCTGTCTTGGCCTCTGCGTAGGCATCGTACTTCTGGAGCTTGATGTCAGGGTAGTTCTTCTCAAGGTAGGTTTCGGCTGTTGTGCCGGAGATAACTATGATCTGGTCCTGTGCCTGAACGTCCTCAAGGCTTGTAAGTACTGCGTCGGAAGGAGATACAACGCCGAGAGCAACGTTCATGTAAGGAAGTGCGAAGTCAATCTCCTGGGCACGCTCCTCAGTAACGGTGAAGTTGGCAAGAATTATATCCACCTTACCTGTCTGGAGGTACTCAATTCTGTTGGCTGCTTCTGTGGAAACATAGTTGATCTTAACCCCGAGGTCTGCTCCGATCCTTTCTGCAAAGTATACGTCGTAGCCTGCGTAGTTGCCGTTTTCATCCACATATCCGAAGGGACTCTTGTCGGAGAAAACACCGATATTGATGGTGCCGCTCTCCTTGATCTCGTCAACGGTTCTGTAAACAACGGAGGATCCGGGAGAGGCTGCCTTGGCAACCTCTGCTTCATCGATAGATGCTGTATTTGTACTTCCGCAGCCGGTGAGAGCTGCGGCGCCGAGTACTGTTGATAATGCGATTGTTAATAGATTTTTTTTCATATTCTTTCTCCTCTCATTAAGGGGGCAGTCCCCATCAACAAACTGTGACCAACACAGTCCGTCGATAGTTATTGAGGCTCACAATTTGTTAATTGGGACAGCCCCCTGCTTATCTCGCCTCTACTATTCTTACTTGGCGGCAGCAAAGCCTTTCTCAAGGTCTGCAATGATGTCATCGATGTGCTCTGTGCCGATGGAAAGTCTGATGGTGCTCTGTGTGATGCCCTGAGCTGCCAGCTCCTCATCGTTAAGCTGTGAGTGAGTTGTTGTTGCAGGGTGGATAACAAGGCTCTTAACATCAGCTACATTTGCAAGGAGAGAGAAGATCTCCAGGTTATCGATGAACTTCCAGGCTGCTTCTTTGCCGCCCTTGATCTCAAAGGTGAAGATGGAAGCGCCGCCATTCGGGAAGTACTTCTCATAAAGCGCGTGATCAGGGTGATCCTTAAGTGAAGGATGGTTAACCTTCTCAACCTGAGGGTGACTTGCCAGGAACTCAACTACCTTCCTGGTGTTCTCAGCGTGTCTGTCGAGACGAAGTGAAAGTGTCTCAACGCCCTGAAGAAGAAGGAATGCGTTGAAAGGTGAGATTGTAGCGCCTGTGTCACGAAGAAGGATGGCTCTGATGTAGGTTACGAAGGCAGCAGGTCCAACAACGTCGTAGAAGGATACACCGTGGTAGCTGGGGTTGGGAGCAGCGATCTGAGGATAGTTGCCGCTTTCCTTCCAGTTGAACTTACCTGACTCAACGATGATTCCGCCGAGGGTTGTTCCGTGTCCGCCGATGAACTTGGTTGCTGAGTGAACAACGATGTCAGCGCCGTGCTCGATAGGTCTGATAAGATAAGGTGTTCCGAAGGTGTTATCGATTACAAGAGGAAGACCGTGCTTGTGAGCGATCTCTGCGATTGCGTCGATGTCCGGGATGTCACTGTTGGGATTGCCAAGAGTCTCAAGGTAGATGGCTCTTGTATTTTCCTTGATGGCTCCCTCAACTTCTGCGAGGTTATGTGCATCTACAAAAGTAGTTGTTATACCGTACTGAGGAAGTGTGTGGGCCAGAAGGTTGTAGCTGCCGCCGTAGATGGTCTTCTGAGCTACAATGTGGCCACCGTTTGCAGCAAGTGCCTGGATGGTATAGGTGATGGCTGCTGCTCCGGATGCAACTGCAAGAGCTGCGCTGCCGACTTCAAGAGCTGCGATTCTCTTCTCGAGAACGTCCTGTGTTGAATTGGTAAGTCTTCCGTAGATATTTCCTGCATCTGCCAGGCCGAATCTGTCGGCTGCGTGCTGTGAGTTTCTGAATACATATGAAGTTGTCTGGTAGATCGGAACCGCTCTTGCATCTGTTGCGGGATCCGGCTGTTCCTGTCCTACGTGTAACTGAAGTGTCTCAAATCTGTAATTGCTCATACCTTTAATCTCCTCTTAACTTTTAATATTTTTGTTTGTGTTGTTATTGTTTGTGATTTCGTTTTTGCTTCAAATGGTAATAATAAAGCCCGGAGGCTTAACATTCTCCCGGGCAATGGCTTTTGATCAAGGATGCATCACATCAATGCAAACCTATCATTTATATTGGTGTGCACATCGACAAAGTACCACACCAGCCATCTTACATGCCCGGGAGTCCTGCATTCGACAACACATCATGTTTTCTTTTACAAATGATAAGTTAAACATTTTTTTTCCTCCTTGTTTTTATCTTGGATTGATATTACAATACATTTACCTAGTATGTCAATATGTTTTACGATAACCAAATTTTTATTCCTGCGATAAATTTTGGTTAAGGATTCTTAAAGACTTCATATGTTATATTTAAGAAGAGATATGTTTAAGATGATGCATTCTAATTAAGAGATGAACTTATAAAGAGATGTACTGAGAAATAGAGATATTAAGGAGGAAGCAACTATGTTTTCCACAAAAGGACGTTACGCCTTAAGAGTAATGATAGATCTGGCGGAGCAAAAGAGCGATGACTTCATTCCTCTTAAAGATATAGCGGAGAGGCAGGAGATATCCAAGAAGTATCTCGAGATCATAGCAAAGGAGATGGTGGCCGGAGGCCTTATCACCGGCGCCAGCGGCAAGCACGGCGGCTACAAGCTCTGCAAGGAGCCTTCGGAGTACAGCGTCGGCGAGATAATAGAGCTCATGGAAGGCACCTTTGCCCCTGTAGCCTGCCTCGAGGCAGGCGCCCCGGAGTGCGCCAAGGCCTCCTACTGCCGTACCCTCCCCATGTGGACCGAGTTCTACGAACTCGAGAAGAACTTCTTCTACGGGAAGAAACTTAGTGAATTAATCGACTAAGGGGCCGAAATTGGGGTCAGACCCCATTCACAGAATGTTCACAATTGCTTAAGTGAAGATTTAGGTTGCGGGAATATCATAAGATTATCAGGAAGCGAACAATACTACCTGATAACCCCACACAACGTTTTCATTTCATTACAAAAACGCTACCGGTCCCACATCCGGTAGCCCTCCCCGCAATCCCGATCCTGAGTTAAATGGGAATTTACCATAGATTTACCTCCTTGCTCATATAGCGAGGAGGTATTTTTTTGCCTTATCACAGCGGCAAAACAAAATAAACGAAATAATACATTTCTGTGTTCAATATATTATTCCTATGGTTTATAATTAAACCATGCAACCTAATGAATACGCAGTTTTATATTTGGAGATAAACATTTTTTCTCTGATCCTCATTGGAATAATCCTGCACAAAACAACCGGATTATCCAAGATGGTGGCCCAGAGAAATTTTGCGCTGTCCATAATTAGTGAGATGGCCTTTTTCATTTCCGACACGCTGACGGTCCTTATTGCCAACGGTCTGATTCCGGGAAACGGTGTGGCGATCATTGTTTTCAAGACCATCTACTTTTTTTCCACAGCCACCATGTGCTTCTTCTGGTTTCTGTATTTTGAGTACCTCAGGGAGACTTCCATTGTTAAGAAAAAGAGGCGTATCAGCTTCGTCTCCTCAGTGATATGGCTCATGACTCTGCTCCTTATCGGCAACCTCTTCGGCAAATATCTGTTTTATATCGACGAAGCGGGAGTATATCACAGAGGCCCGTACTTCATACTGACCTACGTACTTTCTTACCTATATATAATCGTGGCATGCACCAGAATCATCATCGACATTGTCAGGAAGAACAGCAAAATAGACAGAGACTACCTGATACTGCTGGCTCTTTTTCCCATAGCACCGGGACTTGCCGGCATCATTCAGTTTATTTATCCCAAACTACCCGTGGTCTGCGTCGCCATGTCGCTGACCACACTTATACTGTACCTTAACTGGATCGACCAGCTGATTTCCGTGGATCCTCTTACGGGCCTTAGCAACAGAAAGCAACTGATCCACACCTTTGATCAATGGAAAAGGAATAAAGGCAGCACCGACAGGCTGTTCCTGCTCCTGGTGGATGCCAACAGATTCAAGTATATAAACGACACCTACGGCCACCTGGAGGGAGACAACGCCCTCAAAGTCATCGCCAAAGCCCTGCGACTTAGCTGCAAGAGCCTCTCCCGAAGGGCCATCATCGCCAGATACGGCGGCGACGAGTTCGTTATCCTTGCCACCATGGACAGCCCGCAGGATATAGAGCGGCTGAAGACCCGCACAAACAACATTCTCGCAAGACTTGTCAAGGAGGAAGAGCTTGCCTTTGACCTCACCGTCAGCATCGGAACCGCAGGACTTGCCGAGAACGACACCCTTAAAGACCTGATTTCCAAAGCAGACAGAGCCATGTACGAAGACAAAAAAGCAAACTAAAGAACGGAGCATACTCAAATGGTTGTATATCTTACCAGCAATTTCATAGCCCCCGGCGACAACCGCAGCCTTTTTGCCGATCTGAGAAAAGAATGGAAGGAACCTGCCAAGGTTCTTTATGTGCCCTGCAATCCCAAGGAGAAAAAGGAGAATGAGCAGCAAAAGGACACTGTTCTTGATGTCTTCAAAAATGCAGGACTTGAGGTAAAAGAGCTGACCATGCTGGGTGAGACAGGCTCCGGCCCGGTAAAAGACCTGGTGGAGGAAGCCAACGTCATATATCTTGCCGGTGGACATGCGCCCTCTCAGCTTGCTTTTATGAAAAATGTGGGTCTGGACAAGGTGATATCTACCTTTAACGGAGTGGTCATATGCTCCGGAGCAGGCTCCATGAATGCTGCCTACAACGTATATCTCATGCCTGATAAGGCGGGAGAAGCCGCAGATCCCAATTTCGTGCGCTTCCTCGACGGCCTCGATCTTACAAATATTCAGATGATCCCCCACAGGGAGGATACGCTGAAAAGGACACTGGACGGCAAGAATATTATAGAGGACGTCGTAATGCCCGACAGCTACGGAAGGCGGTTCTATCTGGTTTCCGACGGCAGCTTTTTTAAGGTAAAAAACGGAAAGACCACCTTCAAAGGTAAAGGTGAGATCATAGAAGACGGAACCATCAGGCCTTTGAAGCAGGGGACCATTGTGCCCTTCATGGGCTACTTTGAGCAGACTGTGGTCAAGACCATGCTTGCTGACGGCTACGATATGGTTTTTTCCGTAAATAAGAAAACCGAAGTCTGTGAGGTTTATTACCTCCATGAGCATCTCAAGGAACTCTTTGAGAGCAGCAAGCTCAAATATCCCGATATCTGCTTCAGACTCTCTCAATTGGTGGTGGAAGAGGAGCAGGAGTCTTTTCTTGACCAGCTAAGAGCATCGGTGATCCTTAAAGAACTCAAGGAAAAAGGAGACTATGTAAGGACCGTTCATGTTGATACACAGAACGGGCGCCGCGCCAAGAATATCAGAGTTTGGGAGGTCCCGGGATACCCCGACTGGTTCCTTGTGGTTTACATTGATATAACCACATTCCTTGACCACGACTGGATGACGGATGAGTATGCAAGAACGGGATTTCTGGAGAGGGCTGCGCTGTTTATTTCCGAGCTTCCCGAGGATGAGAACTATTCCCTTGTTTATACCAATGTTAAGGGCTTCAAGGCAGTAAACGAGCTCTTTGGCAACTGGAACGGCGACATGGTTATCTTCCAGACCAGGGACGTTCTGCGCAAGTACTTAAAGCCCGTGCTGCTGGGAAGGCTTGAGAGTGATCACTTCGTTCTGATAACCTCGGACGATAATCTGACGGACCGAAATCTCAGGGAGATGTGCAGCCAGGTCTACAGGAATCAGTCCAAGGAGTACAGCTACGAGATCCGCTGCGGTATCTATTCCATTAAAAACAGAAATGCCGACGCAAGGCAGCTCCTGGCGGGAGCCAAGCTGGTGGAGAAGACCATCGGCGATGGCACAGCCAAGGGGAATCGTCTCTATGCCTATTATGACGACACCATGAAGGAGAGCTACGTAAGACAAAGGTTTCTTTTGTCCGACTTTGAGAGAGCTCTTAACGAGAACGAGTTCCTGCCCTACTACCAGCCGATAGTTGATGCCAGAACCGGCGACGTTGTCAGCGCCGAGCTCCTTATCAGATGGCGCCACAAGGACCTTGGAATGGTATCTCCCGGCCAGTTCATTCCGGTGATCGAGTCCGAGGGCATGATCTCACATCTTGACAGTTTCATGCTGGACAAGGTGATTGATTTTCTGGAAAAAAGAGCTGCGATGGGCAAGAGGAGCGTCCCCTGCGCCATCAACCTGTCAAGAGTTGACTTCTACGATCTGTCCTTCATCGAGGGTATCTACGAAAGGGTCAAAAAGAAGGGTATCGATCTGTCCATGATCAGGTTCGAAGTAACAGAGTCTGCCTATGCGGACCTTGAAAGCAGAGCCATGGAATTTCTTAATAAACTCAAAGAAGAAGGCGTCATGATACTTCTGGACGATTTCGGAAGCGGCATGAGCTCACTTTCCATGTTGGAGAGCTTCGATTTTGACATAATCAAACTGGATCTTGGCTTCATCAGAAAAATCGGCATCAACGACAAGGCGGAAGCCATAATTGCTTCCACCATCAGACTTGCGCACCTCATCGGAGCCAAGGTAACCGCCGAGGGCGTGGAGACTGAGGAGCAGCTTAAGTTCCTTAAGTATGCGGACTGCGACTATATACAGGGGTATCTGTTCCATAAGCCTATGCCGGAGGAGGAATTTATCGCAATACTGGACGGAGAGTGAATTTCATTCTTCCCTTTATCCCTTTACTGTGCTACTATGAAAAAGTATTAACGAAAAAAAGTGTTGTTGAAGGGAGAAGAGAGTATGACTACAGCGCAGATCGGTATTGTTATTTCAATTCTTGTGTATCTTGCAATGATGCTCCTTGTGGGTTTTGTTAGCTCCAGGGAGACCAACGATGTTAAGGATTTCTATCTGGGTGGACGAAAGCTTGGGCCTTTCGTAACCGCCATGAGTGCAGAGGCTTCGGATATGAGTTCCTACCTTCTTATGGGACTTCCGGGCGTCGCCTATTTTTCCGGTATCGCAGATGCGGGCTGGACAGCGGTAGGTCTTATCGTCGGAACTTATCTTAACTGGCTATTTACGGCAAAAAGGCTTCGTAACTACACGGAGAAGCTCGATGCCATCACAATTCCCGACTATTTCAAAAAGCGTTTTCGCGATACAAACAATGTGATTCTTGCCATCGGAGCGATTTTCATCATTGTTTTCTTTGTTCCTTATACCGCATCGGGATTCTCAGCCTGCGGTAAACTTTTCTCATCTTTATTTGGTGTAAATTATCAGCTGGCTATGATCGTTTCAGCCATCATCATCGTGGGTTATACCACAACCGGCGGATTCCTGGCAGCTTCCAAGACTGACTTTATCCAGTCAATTGTAATGACTGCTGCATTGTTTTTTGTCATCGGATACGGAATCGTGACTGCAGGAGGTCTTGATCAGGTTATCGCCAATGCGGGTCAGCTTGAAGGGTTCCTGAGCCTCAATGCAACTTATGACAATGTTTCACTAAGCGGCGCACCCTACGGCCTTTTTAATAAGATAACAATGTTCGCATGGGGCCTTGGATATTTCGGAATGCCTCATATTCTCCTTAGATTTATGGCTATCAGAAAGCCCGGAGAGCTCAAGCTCTCAAGAAGAATTGCCTCCGTATGGGTTGTCTTCTCCCTTGCGATTGCAGTATTCCTGGGCGTTGTGGGAAGAGCAATGACACAGGGCGATGTTCTTGAGAGTCTTATTGATGATCCCACCAGTTCCTCCAAGGCAGAGACACTTATCGTTGTAATCGCTCAGAAGATAAGTGAGAACGGTTTCTTCTTCGCTCTTTTGGCAGGAGTTGTTCTTGCAGGCATTCTGGCTTCCACAATGTCAACCGCGGATTCACAGCTTATCGCTGCTTCTTCATCGGTTTCTGAGAACCTTATTCAGGAGACCTTTGGAATCAAGCTGTCTGAGACGGCTGCAATGCTCACAGCAAGAGCTACTCTTATCGCAGTTGCGGTATTCGGTGTTATCATCGCATGGAACCCCAACAGCTCGGTATTCGGAATCGTATCCTTTGCCTGGGCCGGATTTGGTGCGGTATTCGGACCTGTTATGATACTGTCTCTGTACTGGAAGAGAGTTAACAGATACGGTGCGATCGCAGGAATGATCTCCGGCGGCGCTACAGTATTTATCTGGAAGTACCTGGTAAGGCCCATGGGCGGCAACTGGAATCTGTATGAGCTGGCGCCTGCCTTCCTTGTGGCAATCGTCTTTATTGTGGTTGTGAGCCTTGCTACTCCCGCTCCCGATAAGGAGATCGAGAACGAATTTGAACAGGTTTCCAAGATGTCTTAAAAGGCGTATAAATGCCATAGGTCCTCTTGCCATACTTCCCCTCGCTGTTGTAAGATAAAGAGACTTGAGAGGGGAAGTATGTTGGAGGATTAGAATATGTTCTGTATTCATTGCGGCACCGATGTCGGTGATACCGCCAAGTTTTGTCGTAAATGCGGCAAGCCCGTTTCCAGACCGGGAGCTGCAGGTAATACTTCAAATGGGGCTTCCGTGCCCGGTTCCGCCGCAGGTGCTTCTGCTGCGATCAATCAGCAAAAATACCAGCAGCTACGAATGATGGCTCAGTCATCAGCTCAGAGACTGGCAGTATGTCCGGGCTACTACTGCTTTAAATGCGGCTGCTATGTTGAGCGCGCAAGAGCTGCTCATTACGGTGACATCAAGTGCCACCAGTGCGGCGCACCCATCATCAACCCCAATATGCTGTCTCATGCCGGCACAACCCTTCTTAAATACGGGTTTATCGGCTCTTTGGTAGTGGCTGCTTCAGAGGCTGCCGATTATACCAATCCCGAGAATTATATCTTAAATTATTACAAATCCATTTATTACGAGCAGAATAAGTATCCCTTTGAGACTGTTGCCACAGACAAGGGCAAAATGGGAGAGTATCTTGTAGATGTTGGCTATCAGCAGTTCAAGCGCATTTACCCGCAGTTCAAGACCTATATCTTCTACAATCTGCTGGTACCTGAGCCGAACGGTTCTTTCCAGGAAATAGACGCCGTCATCGTTTTCGGAGCCTTCGTATTCGTTATCGAGGCCAAGAACAGAGGCGGATATTTTGCCAAATGCAACCTTTCCGATAAATACTGGTCTTTCCGCCCCTTCGGTGGTCAGACGCAGAATATCTACAATCCGTTCCTTCAGAACAACGAGCATATAGCGGCTCTCCAGCATTATCTGGATCAGCAGGAGGGCATGGATTTTTCACCTGTATTTGCCAACTACGTCACGCTGGCAGGTAATGCCAATCTTGACTGGAATCAGGAGGGAGATACCATTGATCAGCTCCTTATAGGGGACTGGAGAATCACCAATGTTGGTGGTCTTGGAGCAGCCCTTACCATGGAGTTTGCAGGCTTTGCAGAGGATATGCGTACCCAGAGTGACGATGAGCCCAATTGCTATGACGATAAATATGCTCAGCAAACAATCAAGGCTCTTATGCCTCTTATCAACATGAGCGAAGACGTCAAGAAAGCCAAGATGAGGGACCGAATGGACTCTGACGGTGATTTTGGTAAGAGAGCCTATCAGTATTTCTATATAGAAGTGGAGGAGTGTATGCCCTACCTGTTCAGGACCAACTGGATTCATGAGCAGATAATCGGCCCCGGTTCAATCAGATGGAAACCCGGCTACGATCAGGTTGAGATCGTAGATAACAGGACTCTTCGTTGGAGGGAGCATAAGACTCAGAAGGTCAGATGGTACAAAATAGAATCCTACACTGAGCTGCTCGAAGCATATGAATGCGTTAAACAGTGCGAGACCTATGATTATCACGGCAAATATGACGATAACAGCGGCAGTAACAATCGTGGCAGTCAGGGCGGTAGTAGCCGGCGCGGCAGTGGTAACAGTGGCAGCGGGGGCGCCTCCACAGGGGATCCTATCAAGGAAGCTGTGAATATGTTCTTTAGCGGCTGCGATGATATCACATCCCTCAACAGCAGGTACAGGAGCCTTTGCAAGGTATTCCATCCCGACGGAGGAAACGGTGATGAGGAGACCTTCAAGAAAATGCAGGCCGCATACGAGAGTTTGAAAGAAAAAATGAGCGCATAAATTATGAAACTGATTTTTCGATCCATGGGGAAGTACAAGTGGGCCATATTCCTGGCTATCTTCATCAAGCTGATAGGCACCATGACAGAGCTCACTCTTCCCTACATTCTTGAATATATGATTGACCACGTGGTTCCCGCAGGAAACATGAGAGATGTTCTCCTGTGGGGACTTTTGATGTTTGTGGCCGCAATTGCCTGCCGCCAGTTCAACGTTATGGCCAACAGGCGTGCCATCAACAACGCCCACAAGGTCAGCTTCGATGTGAGGCAGGCTCTTTTCAAAAAGACTGCGAATCTGTCCGGAGACAAATTTGACTCCTTCGGCCTTCCCAGCCTTATCAGCCGTATGACCAGCGACAGTTACAACGTACAGGCCGCGGTGGCTCAGCTTCAGAGTCTCTGTGTCAGAGCGCCTATGATGCTCTTTGGCGGTGTGGTGATGACCCTGCTTATGGACTGGGCACTGGCCATGATCCTTATTGTCATGTTGCCTTTTCTCATCTGCGTAGTATTCTTCGTATCTTCCAAGGGTATTCCGCTGTACACAGGCGTTCAGAAGAAACTTGACAGCGTCGTTCGTATAATGCGTGAGAATATCACCGGCATTCGTGTGGTCAAGGCCTTAAGTAAGGGAGAGTTTGAAAAAAGACGTTTCGCCGCCGCCAACGAGGATATGGCGAGAACAGACATGAGAGCCGGAACCATTATGGCTATACCCGGGCCTTTCATGCAGCTGTGCCTTAACATAGGTCTTACAATGGTTGTCATCTTTGGCGCCATCCGCGTAAATAGGGGGCAGATGCAGCCCGGCGTGATCCTTGCTTTTTTGACCTATTTCAACATGATCAACATGGGTGTCATGGGGCTTAACCGTATCTTCATGAGCATGAGTAAGGCCAGCGCCAGTGCCGACCGTATAGATGAGGTGATAAGCACCGATGATGGCTGGGAGATCTACCTTGGAGGTGAGAACGGTGGAGGACATATCAGGTTCAATAATGTCAGCTTCTCCTACGGCAGCGAGAGCAGAACTGACGCGGACTTTGCGGGAGGCAAAAGAGAACTGGCCCTTGAGAATATCAGTTTTTCCCTAAATAAAGGTGAGAGCCTCGGAATCATAGGCCCCACGGGCTGCGGCAAAACCACCATAGTGAATCTTCTGATGCGTTTTTACAACCCTGATTCCGGCTCCATAACCATCGATGACAGGGATATCAGAAGCTATGAAAAGGATGAGCTGAGGCGTAAGTTCGGTGTGGTTTTCCAGAACGACATGGTCTTCAACGATTCCATCAAAAACAACATTGATTTCGGAAGAGGTATCTCTCAGGCGGATCTCGACAGCGCTGCGGAAGATGCCGTAGCTTCAGAATACATCGACAGCCTGGACGGCAAAATGGAGTACATGGCAGCCATCAAGGGCGCCAACCTCTCAGGAGGACAGAAGCAGAGACTTCTGGTGGCAAGAGCTCTTGCGGCAGACCCTGAGATCCTTATTCTGGATGACAGCTCCTCAGCTCTTGATTACAAGACGGATTCTCAGATGAGGAGCGCCATCAGAAAGAACCATTCTGACAGTACACTGATCATGATCGCCCAGAGAGTCAGCAGTATCATGGGCATGGATCATATCATGGTGATGGACAACGGAACCTGTATCGGCTACGGAACCCATGAGGAGCTGATGGAGAATTGCCCGGCCTACAGAGAAACCTTTGAAATGCAGACTACATGATGAGTTATGGCGGTTGTGAGTCAGCGAGAACCGTCCCCACCAACTCACAACCGCCCATACACAAGGAGGAACAACATGCCCGGTCCGGGAGATAGAGGAAAAGCCAAAGAAAAACCCAAGCACGCCAAAAAGACCATGCTGCGTCTTCTCAAATATCTGATGGAGTACGCATGGGTAGTACTACTCATGCTCCTGTGCGCCTTCGCCAGCAATATCGGTAACCTTCTCGGCCCGGATTTTGCCGGCAAGGCCATTAATGCAGCAAGTCAGGGCGCTGGAAAAGTTGATATAAACGAAGTTATCCGCTACGGAATCTTCATGCTGATCGCCTATGTCAGCGGCAACATCCTTAGCTTTTTTGTAAATATAGGAATGATGAGGGTTGGCAGAAAAGTTGCAAGGAACATGAGACGCGACGTCTTTAACAAGCTTATGGAAATGCCGGTGGGTTATTTCGACAGGCACCTTGCGGGAGACATCATCAGCCGTGTATCCTACGACATAGACGTTGTATCCACCAGCCTTTCTTCGGATGTGGTACAGATTCTGACCAGTTTCGTTACGGTTGTGGGAAGCTTTGTGATGATGTGTATCATATCGCCGCCGCTGGTTCTGTGCATGGTGTTCACGATTCCTGTGTCGATTCTTTTCACCAGATACATGAGTAAGCGCACGAGACCACTGTACAGGCTCAGGAGCCTTGCTTACGGCGAGATGAACGGCTTTGCGGAGGAGATGTTCACGGGGCAAAAGACTATTCTTGCCTACGCCCACGAGGATTATGTCTGTGACAGATTCGAGGAGATCAACCGAAACGCAGCAGAGGCCTACAGAGATGCCGACAGCCTTGGAATGACCATGGGACCCACCATCGGAATGATAAGTAACATCGGACTTGCAGCCATCGGTCTTGGCGGCGCTATGCTGTACATGAACGGAGTTGTTGGAATCGGCCAGATATCCAGCTTCATACTCTACAGCAGAAAGTTCTCGGGCCCCATCAATGAGATCTCCAATATCGTCAACGAGATCTTCAGCGCCCTGGCTGCTGCGGAGCGTGTGTTCCAGCTCCTGGATGAAGCTGAGGAAGTCAAGGATATCGAAGGCGCCGGAGAATTGGCAAGAGCCCTTGGCACAGTGGAAGCAAGGGACGTTGACTTTGGATATCTCAAGAACAAGATCGTACTAAGGAACTTCAATATGAAGGCAGAGCCCGGGCAGACCATAGCGATCGTAGGTCACACCGGAGCCGGCAAGACCACTATCATCAACCTTCTCATGCGTTTCTACGATGTCAACGAAGGTGCGATCTTTGTGGATGAAAAAGAGGTCAAGGCCTACACGCTGCAGAGCCTTAGAAAGAATTATTCCATGGTTCTCCAGGATACCTGGGTGTTCAACGGAACTATTTTTGACAATATTGCCTATGGCAAAGAAAACGCCACCATGGAGGAGGTTGTGGAAGCAGCCAAGTCTGCCCACATCCACAACTATATCATGCGCCTTCCAAAGGGCTACAACACCGTTATCAGCGAGGATGGCGGCAACATCAGTAAGGGCCAGAAGCAGCTCATTACCATTGCCAGGGCCATGCTCTATGACACCAGCATGCTGATCCTTGATGAAGCCACCAGCAATGTCGACACCGCCACAGAGCGCAAGGTCCAGAAGGCCATGAGGAGCCTGATGGCTGGCAAGACCAGCTTTATCATTGCTCACAGACTCTCTACAATAAGAAACGCCGACAACATACTTGTTGTCGACGCCGGAAATGTGGTTGAACAGGGTGACCACGATTATTTGATGAACAAGAAGGGCGCGTATTATGCGCTGTATCGTAGCCAGTTTGAGTGATGGGGATGACTCGCAACCGTCCCCATTGACTCACAACCGTCCCCTTGACTCCTTAGAACTTCGCCAACATCACCGCAGAGAACGAAATTGCCCCCAGCAGCAGTCCGATCTGTGCTGCCGGAATCTTCTTGTACAGTCTTACGATCATCAGAACGCACCACACAATGATGTTTCCTTCAACCCAGGTTGACAGCACTCTCTTGGCTGTGAAGCCGTAGCTTCCCATATAAACCACGCAGAGGTTGTATAGTCCAAGAAGGGCGAAACCAAGTGCGAATACGAACAGAACAGTAGCGATGATCCTTGTTCCCTTTTTCTCCCAAAGAGCATCTCTTGAGAAAATGCAGGAGCCGAACATGATCGCAAAGTTAAGAAGTATAACTCTGATAAGACTCCAGAAGCTTGCCACAGCTCTTGTTGAAGCTTCGTGGGCGGTTGCTGCGAAGAGCCCCTGATTGTTTATGAAGTCATACAGCGCTGTTCCGAAGAACACCAGGTACAAAAAGCTGATGCTGCCGATGATGATGTATGCTGAATAGTCGGGCAGCTGATGAAGTCCCTTGGTGCAGCTGTTGAAGGATGCCTCAGGAATCTCGGGCTTTTTACTCTTAAGTGCGCCTGCCACAAGGCCGAAGAGGAAGCATCCAAAGGGCAGTGAAATAATCAGGGTGAAAAGGTTGTCGCCAAACCGGTTCCAGAAACCCTCTCCGAATATTTTGGAGAATGTATCGGAGATGCTATCGCTCAATCCCTCAAAGGTTTCGGATACCTCAGCCAGCTGTGTAAAAGCAAATATACATACAATAAGTGCGATAAAGAGGCTGAGAAGAACGGTAATGACGCCTCTTGCGGTAATCTTGAATTTCGGAGCCTTGATCTCTTTTTCTTCGGGATCTTCCTTCATGTCCCCTCTTCTGAAGATGGTCTCAAGTCTTAATGCGAAGTTGCCGAAGGGAACAACAATAAAGCCCTGAAGACAATCAATAGGAAACAAGATACCGCTCCTGCCGGCAGACAGTACGCCGCAGCGGGCAAGTACATAGTAAATGATGGTCGCATGCCACATGAATACCTGGAAAGTACATGCCACCCAGTCCTCACGAAATCCCCAGAGACAGAGGGCAATGCTCTGAACAAGAACGCAGACCATAAAAATGACCGCCTCCATGACTGAACGGTTCTTTTCCCTCAGGTACTCATAGGTGGTGCCTGTAAAGTGGGCAAAGGCTTCGCAGCCGATCACAAAAACTATACCGAAGATCAGATAGGGAAGTCCCCTATTGTTTGTAAATACTGTGGGATCCCAGCCAATGGTACCAAAAACATATTTGAAATAAAAGAAACCGATGATATAGCTGATTACTGCAGCGATTCTGAAAATATTTTTATTCGGAACGTACACCTTGGGTGCTGTCTGCGCGTAGTATGCTGCAAATGCGTTAGTATTCTGCTTGTTTTCATTTCCCGCATCAGCCTCATATGTTGTCTGCTGTGGCTGATTATTCTCGTAATTATCCATACTTTTTTCCTCACTCCTCATCCGGAACGTATTCCAGAATATCTCCCGGCTGGCAGCCCAGTTCCTTGCAGATCGCGTTCAGCGTCGAGAAACGGATTGCCTTAGCCTTATTTGTTTTTAATATAGAAAGATTGGCGGGGGTGATATCCACCTTCTCTGCCAGGTCGCCGGAGCCGATCTTCCTCATTGCCATTACCACGTCTAAGTTAACTCTGATCATTGCCCCCTCCTTATACCGTATAATCCAGTTCGTCCTTCATCTCCACGGCCTTGCCGAAGGCGTTCTTCACAACGCAGATGATAGGGATGATAAAAGAGGCTGTGGCTGTAACGATAAGCAGCATAAGGGTGCAGCAGATGCCGATGATACCTGTGATGACGGTGGCTGCAAATACGATCCTTGCCAGATTGCTGAGGGCCTTGACATTCTCAGGAACAAATACATTCCCCATCTCGATTCTGGAGATCAGCCCATAAAGCAGAAAAAGGAAGGCAAAAAGAATCGCCGCACATATATACCCGCCTATAAGCAGCATCAGGTATCTGGGTGTGCCCGTGATAAACGGAGAAGCCTTGGCCATAATGACCTTCACCAGAAACGGCCCCGTAACACACATGGCTACAGCAATTGCAGCCACCAGAAAAATAGCTAACTTACTCAGTTTAATGCTAAATGCTTCTGAACTACTGTTATTCATTTTTTTCATCTCTTTCTTTAGTTTTCCGGAAAAATTTGATCCGATAGTGGATCATAAGAGAAGTTTAGAACAGTGAATTTCGTTTGTCAACAAAAATATATCGAAAAACGATATTTAATTATTGAATACCAAGATTAAGCATTATGTCTTGCCCTGATTTTCATAGCTGACTTATTGGCATACATTCTTTGGTCGGCCAAAAGATAAACGTCATGATAATCAGCGCCGGCGGCTTCATGTCTGTAGGCATATCCCAGAGCGGCGCTTCTTTTTATTCTTTTATCCGCAGCATTATAAAGCTCAAGTTCTCTGCTGAGCTTGGTTGCCACATCTTCTGCTTTGTTGAGACTGTTACCCGTAAGTATCATTACGAATTCATCGCCGCCGATCCTTGCAATGAAGCTGTCTTCGGGGGCACTTTTTCTAAGGGCCTTGCTAAACTCCAGAAGATACCTGTCTCCTATAAGGTGACCGGATCTGTCGTTGACGGATTTAAGGCCGTTTAAGTCTATGCTGAGAATGCAGTAGTTCTTGTCAGACTTATCCAGATCTGTCAGGTACTGCTCGAACTTGGATCTGTTGGGAAGTCCGGTAAGACCGTCGGCATAGGCAAGATGGGCAAGGGAGGCGTTCTCTTTTTTCCTTGCGTAAGAATCTGAAATATAGATGTAGTAGTTGATGAGGGCCGCAAAGACCATGCAGAGCGCGCCAATGGGAACCGCCACCTTGGACAGCAGAATCTGTTCATATACTCCGACTACTTCAAGGTAGTAGAAGAATACGTTGATAACAAAGGAAATTGTGAGCACGATCATTCCCGCAAGCTGTATGGCCTGGGAATTGGTTATTTTCCCGGTCTTTATATCACGTATCAGCATGGAGATCATGAAGCATGCCAATACCAGCGCATTGAACTGGTAGATTCCCAGGTATTCGTTCATATGATCCAGATTAAGAGCGTGGATGAGGATAGGGGCAAGAGCCACCACTGTACTGGTGGAGGCAAAGACTATGAAGGGCTTGTAATGCAGATAGTCCTGCATGCTGCCGATTACCATGTACATAATGGGAACCGCAAGATATAGGGATATGTACTCCAGCTCGGTCTCGTGGCCGTGGGTGTTTACAAAAAGGCTAAGGAGCCTGAACTGGGTTAGGAACCATATTCCCAGTGTGACAAACAAAAGAGATGAGAAGGTCTGCATCTTGATCTCAGGGAGAGTACTTCTAAATCCCAGGGTTATGGCAAAGAACATAAGGCCGAAGATGATGAGAAATGCCGATGCCATAAATACGAAGAAGTCCCTATAGGCCAGGTATTTGATGACATTTCGATAATCTCCGAGGACCGGAGCTTCATAGTAGCTGTAGGCGCCGTCCTCATTGACCTTCAGTTCTATCTCGAGGCGCACTTTGCCTGTTGAAGAGGGCAGGGTGATGAAATGATTCTCGCATCCGATATAACGATTTTTATCAAGATAGTCATAGTAACGGTTTGATATCTCCTGACCGCCGAACCGAAGCCTCCAGGCACTGAATCTGGTTTCGAAGAAGATTGTTGGAGAGTCCATGCCTTCCAGGGCGTCAAGATCTTTGGCAAGAAGAAGGGTATCTCCTTTGTGGGTTCCATGACCAATAAGCCTTCTGAGGGCAGAAAGCTTGATGTTCTCGTAAACTGTGTCATTGTAGATAACTTCCCAGCCCTCGTTCAGAATCTCTATGGATTCTTCCGCCGAAGGTTTGAAGAAGGCGGTCCAGATCACTATCTGACACAGAAACAATATGAAGGCGAATGCAAGACATAACAGGTTTTTACGCATGGTGCTTCTCCTTCATCTCATACATTCTCGAGTCAGCCAGAATAAAAATGGATTCAAAACCTCCGGTCCTGTCTTCTTCGCTGTAGGCGTAGCCGCAGGAGGCTGACAACTTGAATTCCTGAGAGCTTTGGTTATATTCATCTATAAGCTCTTGTAAAAAATTAATGCAATCATCGCAGATATTAGCATCAGGATTTTCAATGGAAACAAGGAACTCATCGCCTCCAACCCTTCCTATTACCGCAGCATTTGGGAAGGCTTTGACAAGAAGCTCAGAGAAGTCCTTTATCATCTTGTCTCCTACGATGTGTCCGTAGGTGTCGTTAACATATTTGAGCCGGTCAAGGTCAATACTTACTATGGCGTAGGGCACCCGGACCGATGCAAAGTACTGCATACATTTGGCTCTGTTCACAAGGCCCGTCAGGGTGTCTGTAAAGGCGAGGCCCTCCAATTGTTCCTGCACATATTTGGAGTTGGTACTGTCTATTCCGTGCAGGAAATAGTAGATAAACAGGCAGAATACAAAGTACAGCATTCCCAGAGTCAGATAATTGATGCTGGTATAGGCATTGACAGTGGTGCTGACATAACGGTTGTAGTGATATCTTCCGATTTCCAGAAGACCAAAGAATATCAGGATTATGAAGCCCAGCATCATATAGCTGTCGGCGTCAACTCCGGTGTAGGTGTCCGAGGCAAGCTTTTTTTTGTGCTCGCTGTTAAGTCCCATAAGAAGCGGCGGGAGCATGATAAGTATCTCCAGTGTCGATACTGCCTGGAAGGGAACCATGAAATGATTGATGGGGGCGACCTTCAGGTGATTGATCAGAAGTATCGCGATTGGAAACAGCGTGTTCAGATTAAGGCACAGAAGCTGGCGTCTTGGCGCAACCGTAGGATGCGTCGAGTAGAACAGCACGCTGATGGCAAGGGGAATCATGTACAGAGCCATGTATTCCATAATATTGTAAAAATAATCCTTGTCTCCCAGAAGATAGAATATGTCGTTGTAAGTAAAGGTGTACAATCCCAGAAGCATCGCTATGGCGGAGCTAAAGAACATGGAGGGAGTTGACCTTTTCGTCAAAATAAGGTATATGGCCAGCAAGAACAGGATCCAGGAGTATATTACAAGGAATCCGCCCACGAACAGAGGGAGCCTGTGGATCTCCATGAATTCTCTCATGATCCCGTGCATGGTGCCATAGTAGGGAATCTCTATCTGGGTAAAAGCATCTTCATCGCATACTGTGAGAACTATCTTAAGCTTGTGATCGCTGGTGGTGTCCTTTAGATGTATGAAATGATAGTTCTTTGGTACGATAAGTCCACTGTCATAGTACTCCCGGCCGGATTCGTAGACTTTTTCCTCGTCTATATAGACCTCGACAACGGCCATTTTGCTGATGACAAGGAGTGTGGGAGATATAAGAGCTTTCTTGGACAGGGTGTTTGTGAGGATTATAGTCTCACCCCTATAGGTGTGGTTAATCCTTAGTTTGGACAGGGTGACATCGTCCGTGGTGTATTCGCCATCAGAAAAAGACCAGCCCTTGTCCAGCCGGTTTAATTGGAATCTGCGGGATTCCGTCATTATTCTGCTTCCGAAAGCAACCATCATAAGGGTAATAATGAATAATACGATCGGAAGCATAAAGAATCTGCGATTTACATTCCTTTTATTCATAGGTCACCACAAACGATATATTGATACATATTATATTATATACCATTTTATGACTATGATACAGATTCTTGTGTTATCTGCTCTGCTCAATTTTTTACCATTTTTTTAATAATTCACATAATGGTCAAATTTTCAGCGGATTTATATGATAAAATAACGGGGTTGACAGTTTTTTAACGAAGGAGGAATACGCCATGGATAAGCGTAAAAGGCTCACTTTAGTGGCAAGAACCATAGTGCCGCTATTGATACTTTTTATCATTTATGTCGTGGTGTTTACCGGCTTCGGGATAGGACTGCCATGTATCTTCAGAACAATTACCGGTCTTAAATGTCCGGGATGCGGCATGAGTCATGCTTTGGCGGCAATGGTCCATGGGGACTTTGGGGAGGCTGCCGGGGAGAATGTTTTGTCGGTATCTCTTTTGCCGGTGCTTGTTGTCTTTTTTATATTTCGTTTTATCAGATATATAAATAAGGGAAAAGAAGATTTCAGGATATGGGAAATTGTGTTTCTTGTAGCCTGTCTGCTGGTCTGCGTAGCATTTTTTGTTCTGCGCAATGACCTTATCTAAAAAAGTATATTGGAGGAAATGTAAAATGTTTTGTTGTCACTGTGGTAAAGAAATAGAAAATGACAGCAGGTTCTGCCCATATTGCGGCGGCGAACAGCCACCGGTACCGGGAGAAGGACCTAAGTCCGGAGACTTTTTTGATGCGTCCGGAGACGGCACAAAGGCCGAGAATATCATAGAGAATGCGGGAGAGACCATCGGAAACGGCATAGACAGTGCCATCAACGATCTCAAGAATTCCGACGGTGCCAAGGCTCTTAAGAACGGCGTTAACGAGGCCGGCAAGAAGGCTGAGGATATCGTCAAGAACTGGAGAGATTATCTTACTGTGGAGAACATGGAGCTTGCGGCACCTGTACTCCTTCTTATGCCCCTTGTCATGGGAATCGTCAAGACGGTTCTGATCAGGGTGTTCGGAATTTTATTCCTGATTCCATTAATCGGAACATTGCTTAGATTTGTTCTGGGACTTGTTAAATTGGTATTTGTTGTTGCTTCAGGTGCCGGCATCGGTGCTGTGGGATATGTTCTGTACAAAAAGCCCGAGAAGAGAAGCCTTTACAGTTTCGTGTCTCTTGGAGCTGCTGTATTTGGATTTTTGTCATGCCTTGGCATGTTCTTTTACTGGAAACATGTTAATCTTCCCTTTGGTCTGCTGGCTCTTGTATGGGGCGCAGAGTCAATCGCGAGAGTATGCATTCAGAAAAAGGGCATGGAGTCTGAGCCTAACGTTCAGGAAGATATTGAAGCCTACAAGAACTTCTGCAATGACCTTAGAACCAAGATGAAACAGGCTGAGGGAAATAAGGCAGCCGGTGCTGCTGCGGCAGCGGGTGTTGCCGGTGCGGCAACTGTAGCTGGTGCGGCAAGTGCGGTTGATGGTGCAATGGGAGCTGATGAGACAATTAAAGGATTTGATCCCGATGCTGCAGGTAGTGCAGCCGGTGGTGTAACAGGTGATTCTGTGAACGGATATGTTCCTGCTCCTGTGGTTCCTACTCAGGGCGGCGAGTCCTATTTTGACGGAAGCGGTATCGAACTCTTCGGAATTCTGCTTCTTACATTTATTCTCAGCGGTATCACCTGCGGTCTTGCAACACCCTGGATGCTCTGCAAGATCTTCAAGTGGAGAAAGAACCACACAGTTATCGATGGCAGAAGACTTGATTTCAACGGAACCGGCGGCAACCTCTTCGGACACTGGATCCTCTGGGAGATCCTCACAGCTGTTACCTGCGGTATCTATGGTTTCTTCATGTATGTGGCTGTAAGAAAGTGGGAGATGAAGCACACCTTCTATCAGGATCAGCCTGAAATGCAGGGAAGCTTCGACGGCAACAGCTTCCAGTATCTGGGCTACGGACTTCTTCAGGGACTTCTCGTTATGCTGACCTGCGGTATTGCAGCACCCTGGACCATCACAATGATCGAGAAGTGGCAGATGAAGCACTCTGTTGTAGCCAATGACAGAATGAGATACGACGGAACAGGTCTTGGACTTCTCGGACAGTATCTGATCTTTGCGATATTAAGTGCTATTACCTGCGGTATTTACCTGCCTTGGGGAATTGTAAGACTTGATAAGTATCTTTTCTCGCATGTACATGTTGATGAGACATTAATGTGATGATATGGGTGTCAAAAGTCAAAAATGCGTACATGCTTGCATGTTAAGCATTTTGACTTTATGACCCGAACAAATATAATGGAACCCCGCTCCGCGCGACCAGATCGTTACCGGAGCGGGGTTTTTTGCGAAAAAAATAAAAATAAACACTTTAGTATGCTAATGCGGTATACAATTACCATGATGCTATGTTAAAATATATCAATCATATTAAAATCGCACAGGAGGAAAGTATTATGAAAAAGAAGATTATTGCGGCATTTTCTGCCATGGTGATGGCGTTATCGCTGATGGGCTGCGGCAGTGCAGGAGCAGCTAAGACAGATGTTGAGTATATCAAGGACAAGGGAACACTTCTTGTTGGTATCACTGATTTCGCACCTATGGATTACAAGGATGACTCCGGCAACTGGATCGGTTTTGACGCCGATCTTGCCAAAAAGGTTGGAGAGTCCCTTGGAGTTAAGGTTGAATTCGTAGAGATAGACTGGGACAACAAGGTTCTTGAGCTTAACAACAAATCAATCGACGTTGTATGGAATGGAATGACTCTTACATCCGAAGTTACGAGCGCTATGGAGTGCTCCAAGCCTTATCTTAACAATGCACAGGTAGTAGTTGTTCCTTCATCTGTTGCAGCTACAGTAACAACCGTTGACGAAGCCAAGGCTCTTAGCTTTGCTGTTGAGACAGGTTCTGCAGGCGAGCAGGCTGCCAAGGATAGCGACTTTAACTATATCGGTGTAACATCTCAGGCTGACGCAGTTATGGAGGTTCAGGCAGGAACTTCAGGAGCCTGCATCATCGACCTTCTTATGGCAGGAGCCATGATCGGTGAGGGAACCAGCTATCCCGACCTTACACACACAGTTGAGCTTACCACTGAGGAGTACGGCATCGGCTGCAGAAAAGGCTCTGACCTTGCAGCATATATCAACGATCAGCTCAAGGCTTTTTACGACGACGGAAGTCTCATGCAGATCGCTCAGCAGTATGGCGTCCAGGACGCAGTAATTTCCCAGTAAAAGAGGCTTATTTATGTTTTGGACCGTAACCTTATCACTACTTGAGGGCTTCCTCTCCACAATTAAATTATTTGCGCTGACACTTTTGTTCTCACTTCCTTTGGGGCTTCTTATCTGTTTTGGCTCCATGGGAAGGCTGCGCATTTTAAGAGCAGTTCTTCGTTTTATCATATGGATTATCAGAGGTACGCCGCTGATGTTACAGCTCCTTGTTATCTACTATGGCCCGGGTATCTTTTTTGGCATCAATGTCTGGGGAACCTCTGGGCAGGGAAGATTCATGGCGGCGCTGATCGCTTTTGTCATCAATTATGCTTGTTATTTCAGTGAGATATACAGAGGCGGCGTGCAGTCCATTCCCGTGGGCCAGTACGAAGCTGCACAGGTTCTTGGAATGACCAGATGGCAGACCTTCAAGAAGGTAATCCTTCTCCAGCTCATCAAGCGCATCGTTCCGCCAATTTCCAATGAAGTCATCACTTTGGTCAAGGATACCTCCCTTGCCAGAGTTATCGCAGTATACGAGATCATCTGGAACGGTCAGGCCTTTATCAAAAGTAGCGGAATCATCTGGCCGCTTTTTTACACAGGCGCGTTCTACCTGATCTTCAGCGGATTGCTTACACTGCTATTTAGATATATAGAGGACAAATTGTCATATTTCAGATAAAAAAGGAAGTTTTATGCCAATACTTGAAGTTAACAACCTGAAAAAGAAATTCGAAAATACTGAGATCCTCAAGGGAATATCCTTCAGCATGGAGGAGGGGCAGACCATTTCTGTGATCGGCTCCTCGGGAAGCGGTAAGACCACTATGCTAAGATGCCTTAACCTGCTGGAGTTTGCTGATGAGGGCACAATTACCGTCAATGGAGAGAAGCTGTTTGACGCATCGGAGAAGCTGGGAAACCCTGATGAACTCAGGGAGAAGCGCCTCCATTTTGGAATGGTATTCCAGCAGTTCAATCTTTTCCCGCAGTACACAGCTCTTGAGAACGTAACTCTTGCGCCAAGCCTCAGGGGCGATGGCAGGAGCAGCGAAGAGATCCTTAATATGGGCAAGGAGCTCCTTGACCAGATGGGGCTCTCAGACAGAATGAACAACTATCCCCATCAGCTATCCGGCGGTCAGCAGCAGCGTGTTGCGATTGCGAGAGCACTGGCTCTTAAGCCTGATATTCTCTGCTTCGACGAGCCCACCTCGGCTCTGGATCCGGAGCTCACCGGCGAAGTTCTTCGCGTTATCAGGGAACTTGCCAACAAGCATATGACCATGATCATTGTAACCCATGAGATGGCCTTCGCCAGGGATGTAGCTGACGAAGTTATTTTTATGGACTCCGGAATTATTCTTGAGAAAGGCCCTGCGGCGGACGTCATCAATAATCCTGCCAAGGAACGCACAAGGCAGTTCCTGTCTTCTTTGAGTTCTCACTAAAGAAATAAAATCATAATTAAAATCATCTAAAACAAAAATAAATTTCAATATGATGATTCATATGATTCTCTTCTTGCTATTATGTCAAAGTCGCCAAAGGATTGGTGACTGATATGAATAAGTTAATAATAGGGAGAGAGAGTATGAAAAACACAATTGACAAGCAGATAATCAAAGCGCTGACTATCGGTATCAGTGCCAGCATGAGCCTTCAGTCTATGACTGTTCAGGCAGCTGACATCGATATCCCTTCAGACCCTTCAGCACAGACACCGGGTGCTGTACAGGAGAATGGCGATGCTAATGCGTCATCTTCTAAGGGGATGAACAGCGCTGTTTCTGATGCTATAGACGAGGCAAAAGAGGCTGTCAGCGGTGCCATGGATGATGCCGCTCCGGCTGCATCTACAGATCCCGCTGAGCCTGAACAGCCCGCAGATCCTGCTGAGCCTGCAGACCCTTCAGAGCCTGCGCAGCCCGTAGATCCCGCTGAGCCTTCGCAGCCTGCAGATCCTACAGAACCTGCCACAGATGCTCCTGCTGAGTCAGTTGAAAAGAGTGAAATAGATAAGAATCTTGAGAGTGCGAAAAAGGCTATCGACAACATCGACAAAGATGTAGATGACCTTGATTGCCTCAACAATGCAGCTGCCGGAGCAGTATCAGATTACAGAGAGACTGTAAGCGACGAAGCTGTTAAGATGGCTGAGAATTATTCTCAGGCAGCAGTAAGAGAAGCAGAAGAAGCTGCTAAGGCAGCAGATAATGCCAAGCTTGATGCTGAGCAGACTGCCGAGAACAGCACAGCTGTCAAGGACGCAGCAGACAAGGTATACAATTCCAAGAAGGCCGCTGAGAAGGCCAAGGAAGATGCCCAGTCTCTTGTGGATGATGCCAATAAGGCAGCAGAGGATGCCAGAAACAGGGCAGAGGCAGCAAACACAGCAGTTCAGAATGCTAAGGCTGATGCCGATGCAGCAGGCAAAGAAGTAGAGGATGCCAAGAAAGCTTATGACAAGGCAGAGGCTGCAGTTACCGCTGCAGAGAGCGCTCTTTTGGAGATCCTCAGAAAGAATGGCATCACAGATCCTGATGGAAACTACAGCGGTGATGTTAAGGAAGCCATCGACAACGCCAAGGCAGCAGTAGACGGCGCTAAGAAGGCACTTGATATTGCTGATACTAACCTTTCTCAGGCTACCAAGAACAAAGAGGATGCTGATAAGGAAGTTTCTGCAAAGGAGACAGCTCTTACAGATGCAACAGATGCAGCACAGAAGGCTGCAGATAATCTTCAGGAGAAGCAGAATAACTCTCAGAAAATTCAGGATAACATCGATAAGTACACTCAGGATATTGAGGATGCTAACTCTGAGATAGAGGAATGCAGTCAGAACCTTGAGACTGCCAAGGCTGAGGACAAGGCAGCCAAGGAAGCGCTTGAGGATGCCAAAGAGACCAAGGAAAGTGCAGAAAAAGCTGTAGAGAGCGCAGAGGCAGCACTTGAGAAGGCTCAGGAAAAATATGATAAAGCTTATGAAGAAAAGAGAAAGCAGGAGGAGAGGAAAGCTAAGAATCGAATAGCGCGTGAAGCAGCAGAGCTTGACAAGACAGCAAAAGAGAAAGATAAAAAAGCTGCTGAGGATGCTTACCAGGAAGCATTGAAGAAAGTAGAGGCTGCGCAGAAGGCTCTTGAAGATGCACAGAAGGCTAAGGATGAGGCTGACGGTAAGCTTGATGCTGCCAATAAGGCCAAGGAGCAGGCTGTAGACGATGAGAAGACTGCAACAGAAGCAGCTCAGAAGGCAGAGCAGGCCAAGGAAGACGCAGAGACCAAGCTTAAGACTGCTAAGAGTGAAAAAGAGGCTGCTGAGAAAGCTCTCGAAGAAGTAATCGGCGAAGTGGCTGATGAGAAGGAGGCTGCTGAAGTAATCCAGGAAGCTCAGGAGACCCTTGAAGATGCACAAGCCAATATTGCAAAGGCTGATCAGGAAAAGGCTGCTGCTGAGGCTGCTAAGAAAGCTGCCGACGATATTGCAGAGACCGAAAAGGGTAATATGGATCAGGCAGACAAGGATATTGCGACTGCTAATAACGAGAAGACTGAGCTTGAAGGACAGAAGACTAAGGCTGAGGAGGAGAAGGCTCAGGCGGAGGAAGATATTGAGACTGCAAAGTCAGATATTAAGACGGCTGAGGACAACATAAAAGATATCGAGGATGCCATCGATGTTGTTGATGGTTGGATGAAGAATCTGGAGAAGAATAGTAAGACCAGAGGAAAGCTTGGCGATAATGAGAAAATTGCGAAAGATCTGATTAAGCTTCTTGTATACCAGAAGCATCCCGAATATGATCCCAAAGATATAAGCGTTGATGGATTGGTATCATTTGCTGACTGGGATAGTAACTACATGATAGTAAGATATGAAGGCAAGGAAATTGGAAGATACAATTTTGAATGTCTTAATGATCGTAATGAACATCAGATTGCTCCTCGTTATCTAATAAATAATAACAGAATTACAAAGATCAGAATTATCGATAAGCGTGACACTGAAAATCCGATTATTGAAGCTGATTGTAGAGACTGTGAGAGCAAAATAAAGGATGCAAAATCCGCAGAGAAATCTACCCAGGAAACGGCTAAGCAGACAGCTGAGACAACCAAAGGACAGCTCGAGACAAAGGTAACCGAACTTGGCACCACAATCTCCGATCTCACTACCAAAGTTGGTGAAAAGGAAACTGAGATAACAAATGCCAAGGAAAGAAAAGGAAAGAGCGAAGAGGCATACAATAAGGCTATATCCGATTCTGAAGCTGCAGCCGGCAAAGCTGAAAAAGCTCAGGAGAAGATAGATAGTGAGCAGGAAAGAATCGATGCTGCCAAGCCTATTGTAGATAACGCCAATGCATCACAGGAGAAGGCAGCTGCCTATGAAGGCGCTCAGCAAACTGCAGAGCAGGCAGCAGATGCCGCAAGACAGGCCGCTTCAAACAAGGAAGAGGCAGAAAACAAAGTTAAACAGGCAACTTCAGATGTAACGAAAGCTGAAGGAGTAGCTGCAGATAAGCAGTCTGACCTTGAAGACGCTCAGGAAGCATATGATCAGGCATTTTCCAAAGCAGAGGAGCTTCGTAAGAAGATGGAGGATGCTCGGGCTGCTTATAAAAAAGCAGAGGAGGCATTCAATAAGGCCAAAGAAGTCGAGGATAAGGAAAAAGCTAGCTGGCGTATCGGAGCCAACTTCAATGAAGCTAACAGAAATCTAAAATCCGCTAAAGATGCTAAGGAAAAGGCTGACAAGGCTCTTGAAGAAGCAACCAATGCATATAATGAAGCAAGTGGAACAGCTAATGAGAAGAGTGAAGCTCTGACTAAGGCAGAAGAGGCAGCAAACACAGCCAATCAGAAGCTTGCAGATGCAATGCAGAATCTTGCTGACGAAGAAGAGAAAGCCAAGACAGCCGCTGATGAGCTGACACAGGCAGATAAGGACAATGTAGATGCGCAGAAGGCCCTTGAGGATGCAAAGAAAGATCTTGCCAGCGCTAAGGACAATCAGAAGACCGCAGAATCAGAGCTGACAAATGCTACTAAAGCCAGAGAGGCAGCTGAGCAGAAACTCGATTCTGTATCAGAGGCAGAGAAGAAAGTTGAGGAGATGGCTGCAAAGCTTAATGAACTCAAAGCTGCAGCAGGCGCCAGCAAGGAAGACATCAAGAAGCTCGAGGCAGAGTACGAGAAGGCTCTCGAAGCATACGAGGATGCCAAGAAGGCAGCTGCCGAAGCTAATACAGAAGCAGATAAAGCTACCGATTATGCTAAGGAAGCAGAGGACGCTTTTTACGATGAGAACAGCTTCAGAGTTAAGAAGCCTACCCCAACTGAGGACGAGACTCCCGGCAACGGTGGGGATAATGGCTCTGACAACGGAAATAACGATGATTCCGACAACGGAAACGGCTCAGGTAACACAGGCAAGAAGCCTGAGGAGAAGCTGATCCCTGTATCAGACAGAGATGTTAACCCTTCAGATCTTCCCGAGGTTCTCGGTGCCAAGAGACCTGCCGCTACCAAGAACAATGCGCCTTCCAAGGAAGAGCCTGCAGAGAAAGTAGCAGTAACCACAGCTGAATACAACATGGGTGAAATCGCAGAGACCATCAATGTTCCCGGCGAAAAGAACGCAGAGACCAAGGACGATTCCGCCAAGGTAGTTGTTTCCAACGAGGCAGAGTCAGCAACAATCTCAGCTGATAAGCTCATTCCTCCTGTACCTACAAGGAAGGGCTTCCCATGGCCATGGCTCCTTCTCGGCGCCGGCGTAGCAGGCATCACCACAGAGGAAGTCATTAGAAGAAAGAACAAAAAAGATAAAAAGAATAAATAATCAATTGGTGCCTGTCACTTCACTTTGATGAAGTGACAGGCACTTTCGTTTAGTAAAGTGACAGGCACTTTCGCTGACTAAAGCAATGGCTTTCACAATAGGGTTATGTTCGGTATAATGTAAGTAACATCAATACTTTTTCAGGAGAAATATATGAATGCCAAAATAATTCTGGAATTTCTGGAGAGTTCCAATGATATAGCTGTGGCCATCAGACTCATCATTGCCACCTTATTCGGAAGCCTTATAGGCTGGGAAAGAGTTGTAAAAAGACATAATGCCGGAATCAAGACCTTTGCCCTGGTGAGCCTTGGGTCTGCGGTTGCCACGTCGCTTAATATTTATCTTGCGATGCTACCGGGGCTCAGCGCTGATGTAAGCCGTATTCCTGCGGGAGTTGTGAGCGGCATCGGTTTCCTTGGCGCGGGTACCATTCTGGTAACAGGAAGGCAGCAGATCAAGGGCCTTACCACCGCGGCGTCCCTGTGGGTAACCTCCTGCATGGGAATGGCCATCGGAGGCGGGTATCTGATCATCGGTATTGTCTGCTTCCTTCTTGTAATGATTGCCAACCTTGTTCTTGTGAGACTTAGCAAAAGAGTTGAGAATTCCAGCAAATACATCAGTGTTTACATTGAGGTCAATAAGAGCGGCGGAGTAAAGAAGCTCTCCAAGTGGATTGCAGAGCAGAACTATACCATCGCCAGCATGACCAAGAGCAAAGAAAAAACGCTACAATCCAGCGATGTAGCGCTAATGCTTGATGTGGATTTTGATACCATGAGATCCCACCCGGAATTTCTTCACAACCTAAACCAATTAGAATTTGTTAACTATGTAGAGGAAATTTAAATATCCAGCACAATCGTCACCGGCCCATCGTTCACCGACTCAACCTTCATATCGGCGCCGAATACTCCGGTGCCAACCCGGAAGCCTCTGTCGCGGCACTCTTTTACCACCAGCTCGTACAGAGGCTCTGATATTTCCGGCCTTGCCGCGTCGGTAAAGCCCGGCCTTCTTGAACTGCAGTCCGCATAGAGCGTGAACTGGCTCACGATAAGGAGCTCAGCCCCTGCATCTTTGGGATTTATGTTCATCTTACCGTTTTCATCTTCAAATATTCTGAGACCGCAGATCTTGTCTGCGATTTTTTTTGCCTGTGCTTCGGTGTCGTTTACGTGAACACCAAGGAGCACCAGGAATCCCTTGCCGATTTCGGATACTATTTTGCCATCTATTGTTACGGATGCGGATAATACGCGGGTTAATACTGCTCTCATTTAGTCCTCCTTGTAATCATCGTCATAATCTGCATATGCATCATCTGATTCATCAAAGTCGTAATCGTAGTCTTCGCTGCGCCTGTCTTCATATTGAACCTTGCGGCGATCTCTGGCGCTTTTATCATTTCGACGTTTCCTCGAAGCTTTTATGCTTTTTTCCTCCTTGGGAAGTTTCACAATCAGCTCAAGGATATGGCTGTGCTTTACAATAAATACCGCCAGCAGCAGGAACAGATGCGTATAGAAGATGCCAACAATATAATAATTTCTCTCCAATAAATATCCGGCCTTGAATCCGAAGAAACATAGCAGCCCCGACAGCGTCATGCCCAGCACCAGAAGCGGCAGCTTAAAGAACATGTTTTTCAAAGCTCCGATAAAATCCCTGAAGGAAGCATCGAAGTAAACAAAACGTCCCACCATCAGTCCCAGATAATACATCATAACCGGGCTGTACTCGCTCTCATCGCCGATGACGTTCAGAGTCAGCAGAATGATGATGACGTAGAACATAGCCAGCATGCGGACTGTGGCCTTATCCTCACGGGGAATCTTTTTGAGCGGAATAATGAGTTTGTCCAGGATTGTATTAAGAACGCAGGAAGTACAGATCAGGATCAGCAGTACAAAGTCCTTCCAGTTGTCCATAAGATTAATGAAATCCTTGAAATAGTCGTAGCTGTAACCCGAAGTGTGGGCCAAAGTGTACACGTGATTGATGATGACATAGGCACAGGCAAAAGACATAACCGACGTGGCCGAGATTATCATCTCATAGAACAGTTCGATGTAATTGTGAAAAGGAGTATTTTCCCCGATCCTTTGGTTTTTCTTCTCTGAAGCAGCCATTTTTGCCCATAAAAAGATCAGAAGTGTGCACAGGGCAAGACCTCCCAGGGCGGTCAGCAAAAACAGGCCCTTCTTAACCCAGGTAAAATCGGGATTCATATAAGCATCTACAGACATTTTCCCCTCCAAACAGTGATTTTTCATATTTTTTTTATAAATGCCCTCAAAAAGTATAGCACAATCCTTGATTTGCGATAAATCCGCACCTTGGGAATTTTATAAAATGTTTATGTTTGGGGTACTTTATAGCCTTTATAATTAAATAAGACAGCGCAGTTAAACGTTAAAGGAAGGGGAGACATATGAGAACGAGACTGGGTTTGATATTGAGCACGACAATGATCATTGGTTTGCTGACAGCCTGCGGATCTGCGGTTGAAGGCGATGCTTCGGTTCTGGGCGTAAGCAGAATGCCTCTCGAAGAGCTTGAACCTGCTGCGGAAGCTGTACAGGAGTTTGATGAGTTCGCGGAAGAGGACGATTTTGGATACGGTCCTTCGGATTTCGTTCAGGAGCAGTCGGGTAAGACAGAATTTGACAGCTTTGACGATGTGATTGCCAATCTTATGCAGGGACAGGGTTATGCCTATGTTCAGCTTCAGGGGGAAGACGATCAGCTTCTGGCTGTGACGGATCTTGTTTTTCTTGCTGATGACAGTGCCAGTGAGGCCTGCATTTACGGCATCAGGGATGGTAAGGCGGTAAATATAGGAAATGTATTCGGCAACGGTTCGGCATTTCCGCTTCGTTACAAGGATGGCATCATCTACGGCGGCGACAATCACAGATATGAGACTTATTTTGTCTCCGAGGACTGGCAGAGCCTTATGATGAAGGATTACATATCCGACGGAGTGGTTGAGGGAAGCGGCCAGTTTGTGGGCTTTACCAGACAGACCAGCAATTATGAGGATACCGTGGACTTTGAAGGAAGCGAGGAAGAGTTTAATGCTCTTATGGCAGACAGAGAGGAAGTTCCGCTTCTTAAGTTCACAATGATAGAGTAAAAAATTGATATCACAGGTGACCCGGTTTGACGGCCGGGTCACTTTTTTGTTGCACAAAACTACAAAAAATGATAATTAAAAAATCATTAATATCATAGATTTATCACCTCAAAACCTATAAAATAAAAAGATGCAGTGGAAACGAAAATGATTTTTTAATATAAAAAGGGAGTTCACAACCATTATGAAAGAAACTGATTTGAAGGCATTATTAAATGATATGTCCATGGAGGAGAAGATCATGCAGCTGGTGCAGCTTCCGGGCTGGGTTTTCCAGGACGATGCAGCAATCACCGGACTTGCCGATGCCACAGGCTCCGAGAGAGTCAAGGTGCTGGCAGGCAGCACGCTGGGACTGTGGGGCGCAGACAAGATCAAAGCTCTTCAGGACGCATACATGAAGAACCATCCCCATCACATTCCCATGCTGTTCATGCTGGATGTTATCCACGGACACAAGACTGTTATGCCCGCTCCTATAGCTCAGGGCGCAACCTTTGATCCCGAGACGGTTAAAAAAGGTGCTGAAGTCCAGGCCAGGGAAGCATCTGCAGACGGTGTTCACGTTACTTTTTCTCCCATGGCAGACCTTGTAAGAGATGCCAGATGGGGCCGTGTTCTTGAGTCCACAGGCGAGGACAAGTACCTCAATAGCCGTTTGGTTGCAGCGATGGTTGAAGGCTATCAGGGCGAAGATCCCAAGGATCCCGACCATGTAGCTGCCTGTGTTAAGCACTTTGCAGCTTATGGCGGAGCAGAGGCAGGCCGTGATTATACCAATGTTGAGCTCTCCGAGCACACCTTGAGAGAGCAGTATCTGCCTGCATATAGAGCAGGTATCGATGCAGGTGCCAAGCTCGTCATGACCTCTTTTAACACCCTGAACGGACTTCCTTCCTCAGCCAACAAGTGGCTTATGAGAGATATTTTGAGAGACGATATGAAGTTTGAAGGCGTTCTTATTTCTGACTGGGCAGCCATTGCAGAGGTTAAGAACTGGGGCCTTACAGAGGATCTCAAGGAGGCTTCAAGACTTGCAATGGAGGCAGGCGTTGACATCGACATGTGCACCGACTGCTACCAGAACAATCTTGAGGAGCTGGTAAAAGAGGGTAAGCTTAAGGCAGAACTTCTTGACGAAGCGGTAATGAGAGTCCTCAAGCTCAAGAATGATCTGGGACTTTTCGAGGATCCTTATCACGGAGCCGGTGCGGATAAATTTGAAAAAGTTGCTCTTTGTCAGGAACACAGAGATATAGCAAGAGACGCAGCAAGGAAGTCCTTCGTTCTTTTGGAGAACAAGGATAAGGCGCTTCCTCTTACAGCAAAGAAGCTTGCTTTCATCGGACCATATGTAACCTGCAACCAGCTTCACAGCACCTGGGCTATCTCCTGTGATCAGGATCATGCCATCAGCCTTCAGGAAGCTGCAACCGATTTTTACAAAGGGAGCGATACGGAGTGCAGATTTGCAGTTGGCTGCGAGATGGTTGATGACGGAACCGAGCTCTCAAGGGAGGTCTACAAGTCAGAGCTTACAGATGCAGACAGAGAGAAAATGCTTAAGGAAGCCCTGGAAGCCGCAGAGTGGGCAGATGAGGTTATTCTTTGCATCGGCGAGGATATCTGTCAGTCCGGCGAGTCCACCAGCCGCGTCAGCATCACTGTTCCAAGACCTCAGCTGGCTCTTTTTGACGAGGTGGTAAAAAAGGCTAAGAAGACGGTTACTCTTATTTTCAACGGAAGACCTGTTGAACTGGATGCAATCTCCAAGGCTACCGATGCGCTTATGGTCTGCTGGAGACCCGGAACCGAGGGCGCCCGCGCCATTATGGATGTTATCAGCGGCAAGGTATCCCCTCAGGGCAAGCTCCCCATGAGCTTCCCTTACACAGCAGCTCAGGCTCCCGTTCACTATGACAGCTACAACACAGGAAGGCCCAAGCCAAAGGATGCACCTTCACTGTTTACTTCAAGATTCCTGGATTGCCCCAATGAGCCAAGATACAGCTTTGGATATGGTCTTACTTATTCCAAGGTT
Source organism: Butyrivibrio sp. AE3009 (assembly GCF_000420845.1). Lineage (GTDB taxonomy): Bacteria > Bacillota > Clostridia > Lachnospirales > Lachnospiraceae > Butyrivibrio. The sequence goes on from NZ_ATVS01000005.1 coordinate 74,901, forward strand.
GTTGTCTCCGATGTCACACTTTCAGCGGATACGCTTAAGAAGGATGATACCAAGGGCATTAAGGCCAAGGTTACGGTTATGAATGTGGGCGAGATGTCTGTAAATGAGACTCTGCAGCTCTACATTAGAGACCTGGCCGGCAGCCGCGTTCGTCCGGTAAAAGAGCTCAAAGGCTTCAAGAAGGTGGGCGTTAACCCCGGAGAGAGCAAGGATGTGTACTTTACGATCACCGAGGATATGCTCCGCTTCTGGACAATAAATAACCGCTTCGAGAGCGAACCCGGCAGATTCCGGGTATTTGTTGGAACCTGCTCCTGCACAGAGAATAGTGCGGAGTTCGTGCTGGAGTGATGCTATAGGGGCCAGTCCCCATTAACAAACTGTGAACAGATGACAGAGGGACGGTTCTTTCGACATATTTGTGATAAGTCTAAAGAACCGTCCCTCTGTCATCTGTTCACAATTTGTTGATGGGGACTGGCCCCTTTATCGCGGTGGGGACGGGCACTTGTGGTATAATGTTACATAGTAAAAGTTGGGGAGGGGCTATGATCACTACTAATCTGTTCAATTCTTCGGATGCCAAGAAAATCACCCTAAACAAAGGAATATTTACCGTAGTTGAGTACGAAAGGGACCTCTCCGTTGATCCTGAAATGGCGGAGATGGCTTATTTTGCTGCAATGATGGATGTCAGAAAGAGACAGCTTATTGCCCAGATAGAACCGGGCCTTGGCGCCATTACCCAGAAGGGGATCATGCAGCTGATGCTTGGCGACCTTCAGGCAAGGACTGATATCTCCGGTCTTGGCAACCTTATGAAAAAATACATCGGAAGCAAGGTAACAGGCGAATCCGCCATCAAACCGCTCTACACCGGAGAGGGTACGCTGGTGTTAGAGCCTACCTTCAAATACATCATTCTTGAGGACCTTGATGAATGGGAGGGCAAGCTCACCATCGAGGATGGCATGTTTCTTGCCTGCGAGGATAGCGTTCAGATGAAGGTCGTGGCCAGAACCACGGTATCCTCTGCAGTTCTCGGCGGGGAAGGTCTTTTTAACACCAGCATCTACGGCACCGGTGTTGTAGCCCTTGAGAGCCCCGTGCCCAGGAGCGAGCTGATAGAAGTTAATCTAGATAATGATGTTCTCAAGATAGACGGAAACATGGCCATCGCCTGGTCGACAGATCTGAAATTCACAGTTGAAAGGACTACGCCTACTCTTGTTGGTTCAATGGCTGCAGGTGAAGGTCTTGTGAATGTATACAGGGGCACCGGAAGGGTGCTTATTGCTCCGGTGCAAAGTAACAGGGGAATAGCAAATCCTAAGGATAAGAAATGACAAGGGGACGGTTCTTTTGTCATCACAACTGTCCTAGCAGAGCATATTTTGTAGATATCAACATATATGAAAAGGAGAGATTATGTTAGAGGTTATACTTACATTTATTTCAAATCTTAAGTGGTATGAGAAAGCTTATGATGTATTTATTGTGGTAGTTGCAGTTGCGATTTTTATTGTACTCATAAGAATAAGTAGAGCTTTAGACAAAACATTGGTGGATTCAGAAGGTGCATATAGTCAGACTAACCGTGAAACAAGATTGAATTCAAAAGGAAATCTAAGTCAGGAAAGTTACACAGAATTTAGTAGCGAGAAATATGAACCCATTAGAAGAGATTTCAATAAGATGAATGTTGCATTTATTTCTGCGGTAAACCTTATCTCAATTCTTCCATTGTTGGGACTTCTTGGAACTGTTGGTGGACTGATTCCCGGACTTCAGGCTGTAAAGAATCAAAACTTTGAGGTGTTATATTCATCTTTATCTACGGCATTAAGCTCAACATTTTTCGGTCTGGTAGCATCTATCTTATTAAAACTATATGTTTCGTTAGGACCTGAGAAAAAGATAAACAGTATTGATATTACTTTTAATGAGATAGACAGAAGATACAGCAATGCAATTGGCCTTAAAAAAATCGAAAACTCATAAGGATGAATACAATGAGAAACAAAGTTAAACTAGACTTAGATCTGACACCATTGTTGGATGTGATTTTCATAGTACTTATGGTTGTCATGTGTCAAATGTCAATAAATTCAGAGTCTGAGCGGGAGAAGACTGTTGAGGCGGAGAACGCCGCAGAAGAGGCTCAGGCCAAATACGAGGTGGCTACCACTCAGCTGGAGAACTACGAGAATGAGGATCAGCTGGTGGCTTTCATAACCCTGAACGCCATGTATGAAAAAAATGACCCCAGGACCAGACACATAAGGCTCGCCTACAACGACGAGACCCTCATTGAGGACATTGTGATAACTCCCGAGACCCAGGAGCAGGCCTATGGGCAGTTCGTGGAGGAGATTACTTCTTTTGTTCAGTCAAAAGAGGGCTCTCCCGTGCTTCTTAGTATCGATGACAGTCGCATTTTGTACAGGGACTATGATCGCATGGAAAAAGAGATCGCGTCCCTTCAGGAGGTCTACAACAATCTATTTTTGATAAGGCAGGAGTGAGTATGAAACTGGTAATATTGGGGCTCGTCCTGCTGGCATTGTGCTGGCTGTTGTGGCAGCTCGTATTCAATAAAGACAGCTCTTTCAGGAAGAACATTACCTCCAAGACTCTCAAAATATTGGTGCTGCTCGTTGTGGCGGCAATCGTTTTGTTCATCTTCCTCACAAGGCAGCAGCTGGCCATAATGATAAACTCCGGCGTTCAGATGCCTTTTTTGAAGGAAGCTAAATACGATGAGCAGGAGATGAAAGTACCTGAGGAAGGGGAGGAAGCCTTTGAGGAAGCCCTGGTGATCGAGATCTCCACCACAGAGATAATCATGGATGGGATCACCTACGACAGCTTCGAGGAGGCTCAGAACCCCATCAGAGAGAAGGCCTGGAATTACAAGCGGGCCAAGCTGATAGACAACTACGCAGCCGCCGAAACTTATCTGGAGGTGAAGAGTCTTCTTGTGAGCTGCGGTATTGAAGAAGGAAACATTCAGGAGAATCAGATTTTTAATGAATCTTAAGGATAAAAAGAGATTAGGAAGAATATTGATAATCATGCTGATCGCTGTGCAGCCGCTTCTTATAGGTGCCAAGTTTTTTGACCTGAAGCTAAGAAATGTGAACAGGCCCCTTGTGGATATGACCAAGCTTGTGAACGGCAACAGTATTACAGCCCAGGCGCAGGAGCTAAGTGAGTCCAAAGATGATAAGAGTAAGCCGCCCCAGAAGACCGCTGATGATAAGACAAATCCGGCTAAAGACGACAGTGCAAGGGCAGCTGCTGAAGATAAGACGACTAATGTTGGCATAAGGGTTTCCGGTGAGAGCATCTATGTGAACAGCAGACTTGTGACTCTTGATGGTTTTGAGAAGGCTTTTGAAGGAGTCTACAAAAAGGGAGCTGGCGTGACGCTGACAGATGACTATGCTGACTACAAGGTTATGATGAGGGTTACGGAATACCTGGATGGCAAGGGCATTTTTTACAGCATCGAGGAGACGAGATGAGAATGAAGATCAGTGGAAAAAGAATAATGGGAATACTGCTGGTACTGTGTCTCACCATCCCTCTGGTTGGAGCCGGCAGTGCTAAGGGTAGCGTTAAGCTTGACCTTGATGAATATCACAAAAGCGGCAATGCAGCAGTGTCCGCCACCGGTACAGCAAAGAGCATGCACGATGGCAAAATCACCTATGTCATTCCCGATTCAATGGAAAAAATTGATGCTAAGGATATTTTTAACGAACATATATATAACGAGGGCGATGGAGAGCTGTACCTTGTAAATGACGCAATCTTCGGCATCTTCTACTTTGACAGCGATTACTTCGTTGAGGAATTCGATGAAAAGGACGAGACCCGTGCTATCGAGCGCGCCATTATCTCCAACATCTGCCCTGACGAAGAGAAGAACCTTCGCTGGAACAGCCTGACCCTCAAGCACTACACCTATCCCACCAGCCAGAGCACCTCTCGCTCAGGACTTAAGTTTGATCACTATGTCGGCAAATATCAGAACTTCCGCACCGAATTTGCCTTTACTCCCGCCGGCAACGGCCTCTGCGTCATCCTCTTCATCTACAACCACGACGCCACCTCCGCCACGCCTCCCATCTCCGTAATTGAAAGCATAAAAATTGGGGTCTGACCCCAATTTTTTTTGCGGCAGGCCCCAAACCCAGTATTCATCTATGTTTCTTCAAAACCTAATTGTGTCTAAACTGTGAATTGGGGTCAGACCCCAATTTTTTTCCAAACAAGCTGCTCCTTGGAGGAGAGGGCGGTAAGCGGGCCGGGGATGGCTTCAGATCCGCGGTGTGCGCCGAGGAGATCACGGTCGAAGACGATGTCTGTTCCGTCGGGATTCTCGAAGCGCTGCTCCGGCTCGAAGGCTCTGCCCAGCATCTCGGTGGAGATGATGCCGCAGGTGAAGTCGCCCAGTTCCTTGGCAAGGTTGGTCTTCAGATAGTAGTCGCCGTTTTTCTCGGTGATGGCTACGGTGATCTTGCCGGTCTTGTTCACCAGCTTGTTCTTTTCCTTCTTGTATACGGTTGCGCCATTAAAGTAAGCATTGCCCTCAATCCATACAGGAAGATGGCCAAAGTGTGCCTCAGCCAGGGCTCCCATATCCGGCTTCTTGCTGAAATCAAACTGCTGATTCCACTCTGCCTGAGTCGGAAAGATGTCAAAAGGCTTGGTTCCAACAACTTCATAATCAGAATCCGCAGCTGTCTTTTTCTTGTCATGGATCTTGTGCTGCTGGACAAAAATGTTGTTGTAGATCCTGTCATCGCCGTGAAGGATAGTCATAAAGCCCGCAACCTCTGTCCTGTGGCGGATGTGATAAGGTGTGTATCTGGGCTCTCTCTGTCCGTTCACGATGCTGTCTACACCTGAGTTGATCAGCGAGAAGCTGCCCAGCACCAGGTTGTTGATAACTGCGATTCCTTCGCTGGGAATCGTGATTGCAACCGGTGACAGCAGAATATTGTTATCAATAAGTGTGGGACCATGACCTACCTCAATAAATACGTCAGTGCTGAACATTCCGCCGGGGAGCTGCTCAACCCCCTCGGGCCTGTTGTTGTCATGCATAACATTCTGAGTAACTCTTGCTCCCTGAGCCTCCCAGTCCAGCCACACACCCATGATATTGTCATGAATATGATTTCTTCTGATAGTTACGTCAATTCCCGCATGGAGCTTGATCCCGGCGGTCTCAGCGCCGCCCAGCTGAGCGGAGGTACAGTTGTGGTGAATATCGCAGTCTTCAATTGTTGAAAAAACAGCTCCCATTCTGCCTACAATACCCGTCTGCTCATTGTGATGCACGTGACATCTTCTGATGATATGATGACCGATGCGCTCCTTGAGCCAGCCATGGAACTGTCCCCTGCACACCGCATCTCTCTCCATCTGCGTGGGGCTCTTCACCTGTTTTACGGTAAAATACATATCGTTCTCAGGGTCCTTATACTTACCCAGCGAAATGCCGCAGCATCTGCTTCCGTAGACCTCACAGTCCTCGATGATCCAGCCCTTACTCCAGTGAGGCCCTATCATTCCGTCCTGATAGGCAGCAGGCGGCGCCCAGGTGGTAGCAGCTTTGTTGATGTTAAAACCGCTGACAGTTATATAGTTGATGAAGTTCTCAGTGGGCATAAAACAGTTCCGTCTCACCGTGAATTCCACATTTTCCTTGTTGGGATCGAGCTTGCCGAAGTTACCGTAGATAACGGTGGTATCGCCATTTTGCTCTGTAAACCACAGATACCCCGCAGCTTCCTTGTCCCAGGCATAAATGTCCGGCTTACCCTTCTGACACTCCTCCAGAGTTGCCGTCTCATACATCTGATTATCATTCAAAAAAACACATCCCGTATGCCGCTTTGTAGAAGCGAAGTACCAGTCTCCGTAAACCGCAGTAGTATAGGGATTGTAATTTCCAAAAATTCCGTTATTTACCGTGAACTTCCACACATTTCCCTTAACCTTCTCCCAGCCGGTAGCCTTCTCTGCGCCTGTAATCACAGCTCCCAAAGGCTTCTCCGAGCGGTAAACGATAGGCTGTTCCTTGGTCCCTGCATTCTTCGGAACCACGTGCTCTCTGTAAATACCGGGCTTAACCACAATCTCATCCCCGGCCACCGCGATCCTTGCGGCGTCATTTATGTTCTTAAAAGGTCTGCTCTCACTTCCGTCACCATCGCGGAAGGAGCTTGCGTCAACGTAGTAGATCATAGAGCCTCCTTTCGGCCAACCTGCTGATAAACCCACAAAAGGTTTAACGATAAACATGTTATATGTAACAATACTATGGGTGCAGCCTACAAAAGTCAAGATAAACATGCACAACCAAATCGTCAAAAATTACAGTTTTATGTGCAGATTAACAAAAAACATATTGACAGTAATCCACCTAAGCGCAATAATAAACTCAAGTTTAACGATTAACAAAAACATTTATGCGAGGAAACGAGATGGTGACGCTCAAAGAGGTCGCTGATATCTGCAATGTCTCGCCTACCACCGTTTCGAACGTAATTAACGGCAAGGCCAAGACCAGCGAGGAAACCAAAAACAGAATATTGCAGGTCATCAAGGAGACCGGTTACAAGCCTAATTACATGGCCAAGGGACTGCGCAACAAGAAGACCAGAACCATCGCCATTATTGCCGAGGACATTGAGCAGTTCACTTCTCCCGCCATAATCGAGAGCATCATGGCCCGCTGCGAGGAGGATGGCTACAGAGCCATAGTCCACAACCTGCGTCTCTACGACAGGTGGAAGGACACCTGGTACGGCCAGGAAGAGGAGTATCACTCGGTTCTCGATCCCGTTGTGCAGGATGTTTTGTCAGAGCAGGTGGACGGAGTCATATACCTGGCGGGGCATTCCAGAATCATCGGTTCCTTCAACGATGATTTTCAGCTTCCCGTGGTCATGTGCTACGCATACTCCAATTCAGCCAGAGTCCCTTCCGTTGTCATCGACGACGAGAAGAGCGCCTACGAGATGACCACCTATCTCATCGGTCTGGGGCACCGCCGGATAGGCTTCGTAGGGGGCCGCATGGAGAACATCCACACAGCCAAGCGTCTCATGGGCTATCAACGAGCTCTTTTTGAAAACGGACTGCTGTACGATCCGGAGCTTGTTTACTACGGCGACTGGACAAGAGAGTCAGGCTACGAAGGAGCCAGAGCCATAGTTCCACGGGATGTCACCGCAATCTTTGGCATCTCCGACAAGATGACCGGCGGAATCTACGATTATCTTGAGGAGCAGGGAATTGTCATAGGACGGGACATATCCGTTGCAGGTTTTGACAATGAGATAATATCCGAGTTTTTCAGGCCGCAGCTCACCACCACGGCGCTGCCCCTTACCGAGATTGGCCGCATCTCAGCCGAGCTCATGTTAAAAAAGCTGGAAGGTTCTCATGGGGATGAGGAACCCTCCAAGGATCCTGTCGTTATCAAGGTTCCATGCAAGCTTGTTAAAAGGAAATCTGTAATAAAAAAGTAATAAACGGGGAAAACAGGAGGAGTAACCGGTGTCTAAGAAAAAAGCTTATTCATTCAAGCTGTTTCTGCTTGTATTACCATTTATCATTTTGGTTCTACTGTTCAGCTATTATCCGCTATACGGCTGGCTGTACGCATTCTACGATTACAAACCGCCCAAAACATTGGCAAACAGTGCTTTTGTAGGCTTTAAGTGGTTTGCATCTCTGGTCAGCAGTGAGACCAAGATCAAACAGATCGGTCAGGTTCTCAAGAACACCTTCGCTATGAGCGGAATCACCATCGGAACCAGTTGGCTTCCCATGCTATTCGCAGTATTTCTCAATGAGATCAAAGGCGTCAAGTTCAGGAAGTTTGTCCAGACAGTAACCACACTTCCCAACTTCGTCAGCTGGGTTATGGTTTACTCCATCGCCTTTGCACTTTTTAACAGCACAGGTATGATGAACTCACTTCTTATGAAGTACGGTGTCATCACCCAGCCCATTCTTTTCCTGCAGTCCTCTGAGCACGTATGGTTTGTACAGTGGCTCTGGCTCACCTGGAAAAACCTTGGATGGGCAGCCATCATGTATATCGCAGCAATTGCCAGCATCGACGGAGAAATGATCGAGGCAGCCAGGGTTGATGGTGCCACAAGAATGCAGATAATAAGACACATTACCATACCAAGTCTTTTGCCCACATATTTCGTTCTCCTGGTACTTAATGTCGCTAACTTCCTCAACAACGGAATGGAGCAGTATTACGTATTCCAGAACGCATTTAACAAGGAATACATCCAGGTTCTTGACCTCTACGTATTCAACCTGGCCATGGGCGCCGGCGGCTATTCCGTATCAGTTGCCATCAGTATGCTGAAGAGCCTTGTCAGCGTGGTACTTTTGGTCATTGTAAACGGAACGTCCAAGGCAATCAGAGGTGAGAGCATCCTTTGATACAGGGGCGTAATAAGTAGATCATTTAGTAAAAGTCGGGAGTAGGTTATGAGTCGAGAAAAAGAGAACAAGAGCAAGATAAAAGTAAGCGCGGGAGACAGGACAATGGAGATAATCTGCTACATTATCTTTTCCATTGCAGCATTCCTTTGCCTGTACCCTTTCTATTACATATTGATCAACACCATCAGTGCCAATGATATCAGCGCCAGAGGCGACGTGCTGTTCTGGCCGCAGCAGATACATTTTCACAATTATGCATCAGCCTTCAGGATCGACGGACTTCTGAATGCTTTCAAGATCTCACTGATGAGGACTACGATCGGAACTGCCCTGACAGTCTTCGCATCAGCCTTCCTGGGATTTATGTTTACTCAGGAAAAAATGTGGCTCAGGAAGCTCTGGTACAGACTGATCGTAGCAACCATGTACTTCAACGCAGGTATTATCCCATGGTTCCTGGTTATGAAGCAGATGCACCTCACCAACAATTTCTGGGGATATATACTTCCCGCTGTTGTATCACCCTTTAACCTGATCCTCACCAAGACCTTTGTTGAGTCGGTGCCAAAGGAGCTTCAGGAAGCAGCAGAGATTGACGGTGCAGGGGTCCTCACCATATTCTTCAGGATCATCATTCCGGTAATCAAGCCCATTATGGCAACCGTAGCTATTTTCTCAGCGGTAAGCCAGTGGAACGCCTTCCAGGATACACTGCTTCTTATGACTGACACCAAGCTGTATCCATTGCAGTTCGTGCTCTATCAGTATCTGAACCAGGCCAGCTCACTTGCATCCCTGGCCCAGAGTAGCAGCAGTACCCAGTCACTGGCAGCTGCAGCAGCAACAACACAGACCACCACCAGTGTTCGTATGACCATTACGGTTATCGTAGTTCTGCCTATCATGCTGGTGTACCCGATTTTCCAGAAGTACTTCGTAAAGGGTATCATGATCGGTGCGGTGAAGGGCTGAGAGCACTTGGTGAGGTCTTTTCGAGCCTAGTGCGAACGTGTTCTGGCGAGCGTAAGCGAGAACAGAACTTCCTTGTGAAAAAAGTAAAGGAGTTCAAGCGAGAACAGAACTTCCTTGTGAAAAAAGTAAAGGAGTTCAAGCGAGAACGGAACTTCCTTGTGAAATATGGAAGGTATTCAAAAATGTGCATGCTCCCTTAAAGGGGCGGAAATAGAGGTTAAAAAAAGGAGGAAATGAAATGAAGTTTAAGAAAATGGCATCTCTTGCACTTGCCGGCATTATGACTGCTTCCATGATAGCAGGCTGCGGCAGCGATGCAGGAACAGGTAACTCAGGGACAACCGGTGGAGACACTACAGAAACACAGACAGCTACACAGACAGCGGACACAGGAACAGAGACCGCTGCAGCAACAGAAGCTCCCACAGCAAGTCACGACGAGACATACACAGTTGACTTCTACGACGTAGCAGCTAACTTCCAGGGCGTTCAGTCCGGATGGTACGGCAAGATCGTTAAGGACAAGTTCAACATGGATCTTAACATTATCGCTCCTCAGGTAGCCGGTGACGGACAGACTCTTTATCAGACACGCTGCGCAGCAGGCGCTCTCGGTGACCTCATCATCCTCGATAACGCAGACGCTCAGGAGTGCGTAGAGTCAGGACTTATCCATGACCTTACAGACGTACTTGCCAACTATCCTAACCTTATGAAATATGAGAAGCAGATCAAAGAGTTCAACTCAATGATGGGTGACGGCACCAAGATCTATGCAATTCCTCTTGAGATGAACAATAACGGACCTACAGATTACAGACAGCTTCATGTTTACACCTATCCTCGTATCGGCTGGGATATGTACAACGAGGTTGGAGCTCCCGAACTTAAGAACACAGATGACCTTCTTGCATGCCTCAAGGCTATCCAGGATGCTCATCCCACAAACGACAAGGGCGACCCGGCTTATGCTATCAGCATGTGGAAGGACTGGGACAGCTATTTCATGGAGAACGTAGCTCAGCTCACCAAGTGGTACGGCCAGGAAGTTAACGGCTCCGTTATGATCGGAACAGACAACTCAATCGCACCTCTTACAGACAAGGCAGGCGCTTACTACAAGATGCTCAAGTTCTTCTATCAGGCTAACCAGATGGGCCTTGTAGATCCCGACTCAGCTACACAGGATTGGAACTCAATCGTTTCCAAGATGCAGGACAAGAGAATCTATCTCTACTGGTACAGCTGGCAGTACGGATTCTGGAACACACCTGCAAGGGGTGAAGAGGGCGTTAACTACATCGAGATCCCTGTTGCAGATACCAACCTTTACCAGCCTTCCGACACATACTTCGGCGATGGTCGTGTACTTTGCGTAGGTTCACAGGTTAGCGATGAGAACTTTGCAAGACTTATGGAGTTCCTTGACTGGTACGCTTCTCCTGAGGGAGTTCAGATCCAGCATGGCGGCACAGAGGGACTTATCTACACAGTAGAAAACGGCAAGTATGTCCTTACAGAAGACGGCTTCAACAGATTCTCAGCAGAAGTAGCAGTTCCTGAGGATCAGGGCGGCGGCAACTGGAACGATGGTAACAACCAGATCAACCAGTGGATCGTAGCAAGCTGCGATGTTAACCCTGACACAAATGAGCCTTATGGAACTGATATGTGGTCTTCAACCATCGAGAAGAACCAGACCAAGACAACTAAGGAATGGTCAGAGAAGTTCGGCGCAGCAGACGACGTTGAGTACCTTAAGAAGAACAACATGATGACAGTAGTTCCCAGTATCAACATCGCTCTTGCAATCGACACAACAGACATCAGCCTTATCCGCAGCCAGTGCGGTGACGTTATCAAGGATGCTTCCTGGAGAATGGTATTTGCCAAGGATGACGCAGACTTCGAGGCACAGTGGGATGCTATGGCAGAGCAGCTCAACGGACTTGGCTGGGAAGACCTTGTAAACTTTGATACAGAGAAGTATGGCCCTATGATCGAGGCTAGAAAAGCAGCTCAGTAAGGTTAATCCTCTTAAATAACCTTTCTATTCAACAACCACCTAAATTATGGGAATACCCGCAGCTTACTCCAAGTTGCGGGTGTTTCTATGTTTGACTCACAACCGTCCCCTTGTCATCTCCTATCCCTTGAAATCATGGTATAATTGACACTATAGATAAAATCTCCCGGAGGAAGTTAAACTATGGCGACGAAAGGTCAGACCAGATCCCGCACCAGCAGTAGGATCAAGGAGCCAAAGCAGTTTAATGTGATAATGCATAACGACGATTTTACCACCATGGACTTTGTGGTGGAGGTGCTGATGGATATTTTTCACAAGGACAAGGTGAGCGCCCAGGCCATAATGTTGAATGTCCACAACAAGGGTCACGCAGCGGTGGGCAAATACCCCTATGACATTGCGGTCAGCAGGGTTGCGTTGGCACTTGAGAGAGCCAAACAACAGGGTTTTCCCTTTAGAATGACGGTAGAAGAGGCATAATATGGATCTTTCACAGGACGTAAGAATACTATTTGAAAAAGCAATAAGCTATGCCCACGACAATGGGTTTGAGTTCGTAACTCCAGAGACCATACTCCTTTTTATCCTGGATAATGAGGAGTTCAAGGTGGCTTTCGAGGAGTGCGGCGGCGATACGGCGGTGCTTAAGGATGCGCTTGAAGGCTACCTTGAGAGCTACGTGGAGAGGGTTCCCGGGGGTAATCCCCAACTGTCTGTCGGAACCAACAAAATGCTGAGCTTTGCCACCAACAGCGCCTACAGCAGCGGCAACAGCGAGGTTTGCATCAGGCACCTGATCCATGCCATGTGGAACCTGGAGGACTGTTATGCGGCCTACTACATGGAGCTGCAGGAGATAACGGAGCCACAGCTCTTGGAGCAGCTCACCGTATCCGATGACTACAACAGGGCCTATGGTAGGGAGGAGTCGGAGGAAGCCGTTAATGAGAAGGATGACTATGCCAACAGATGGAAGCTCTATGCTCCCTGCCTCAACGACACGCTGACGGACGTCAATCCCCTGATCGGAAGAGAGATTGAGCTGGAGCGCACCATTCAGATCCTTTGCAGAAAAGACAAGAACAACCCCCTGCATATCGGAGAGACCGGCGTTGGTAAGACCGCCATAACCTATGGTCTGGTACAGCTTCTTAACGAGGGCAAGGTCCCCGAGGCCATTAAGGGGGCCAGAGTATTTGCTCTCGACCTTGGCGGAATGTTGGCCGGAACCCAGTACAGAGGCGACTTCGAGAAGCGCTTCAAAAAAGTTCTTGCTGAGATCGGCAAGGAAGATAAGCCTATTATTTATATAGATGAGATCCACAATCTCTCCGGGGCAGGTGCTGTGGGAGAGGGCTCTTTTGATGCTTCTAACATGCTCAAGCCCTATCTGTCTGACGGACGCATCCGTTTCATCGGAGCTACCACCTTCGAGGAATATAAGAAATATTTTGAGAAAAACAAGTCCCTTACAAGGCGCTTCCAGAACGTGGAGATCAAGGAACCTACAGAGCAGGAAACAGTTGCCATTTTGAAGGGCCTTAAGAGTAAATACGAGAAGTATCACGGAGTAAAATATGCAAGCGGTCTTATGGAATATGCAGTTTCCATGAGTGCAAAATATATTAATGAAAGATTTCTGCCTGACAAGGCAATTGATATCATAGACGAAGCCGGATCCTACAGAAAACTCCATCCGCTGAAGCAGAAGGTTCAGACTGTGGATAAGGATGTTGTTAACGAGATCCTCACCAAGATCTGCCGCGTTCCCATCGAGACCGTGGAGACGGATGACACAGCAGGCCTGGCAACCCTGGAGCAGAGACTTAAGGGCAAAGTATTCGGCCAGGACGAGGCAATCAGTCAGGTTACCAATGCGGTTAAGTTCTCCAAGGCAGGCCTCATCGAGGAAAACAAACCTCTGGCAAGTCTTCTATTTGTCGGACCCACAGGCGTTGGTAAGACCGAGATTGCCAAGACCCTTGCCCAGGAACTTGGTGTGAAGCTGATCAGATTCGATATGAGTGAATACGGTGAGAAGCACTCCGTCGCCAAGCTTATCGGCTCTCCCGCAGGATATGTGGGCTACGAAGAGGGCGGTATTTTGACGGAAGCCATCAGGAAGACGCCTTCCGCAGTGCTGCTTCTTGATGAGATTGAGAAGGCCCATGCGGATATTTACAACGTTCTTTTGCAGGTGATGGACTATGCCACCCTCACCGATAATCAGGGCCGCAAAGCCGATTTCAGAAATGTAATAATCATCATGACTTCCAATGCGGGAGCCAATCGCCTTGGCAAGAGCGGTATCGGTTTTTACAGCGAGAGTCAGGATTCGTCGACGCTGATGGATGCGGTGAAGCACACCTTCCAGCCTGAGTTTAGGAACCGCCTTAACAAAGTGGTGGTGTTCAACAGCATGGACGATGACATGGCAAGTCTTGTGGTGGGCAAAAAACTTGGTGAACTTAAGGCTCAGCTTGCGGCCAAGAAAATTTCTTTTTCCGCTGATAAAAAAGCTAAGGAGCTGGTAAAAAAGAAGGGCGTAAGCCAGGAGTTCGGCGCAAGAGAGATAGACAGAGTTGTGAGAAATGAGATCAAGCCTCTGTTTGTGGATGAGATGCTGTTCGGAAAGCTTAAGGACGGCGGGAAATTGTCGCTGACGGTTAAGGACGGGGAATTTGTGATCAAGGTATAAGATTTCCTGAAAAAGGGCAGAAAAAAAGGCGGTGTAGCTTATTCACCAACCGCCGCTACAAGGGGCAACTGAGTTTCAACTGTGAAAGCCTCTGTTGCAACCTTGCCTTCGGGATCTGAAGTACGTTCCTGACTTCCTCCCCCCCACGCTGCAAAAGCGATCATGAAGATCACCATTGCAAAGATCACAAGATTTTGTTTCATAATTTCTCTCCCTCAATAGAAATCACAAACATCACATGGACTATATTAACACAGTAGCGTTGAAATAATAATTAAAAAACTATTAAATAAATTGAATTAAAATTATTATAGGAAGAAGGAAACGATAATGAGTTACGAAATTAACGAGAAAAGATTTTTGAAGGAGCTTGAAGCTGAGATGGCTATTGACTCTGTTACGGGGCAGTACCATGAGCTTCAGGATTATCTTCTTAAGGAAATAGAAGGACTTGGCTTTAAGACCTGGACTTTGCATAAGGGCGGCATCATGGTTGAAGCAGGCGGTGAAGGCAACCCTCTTTTGGTGACAGCCCACGGCGATACGATCGGACTTATGGTTCGCCACATCAATTCAGACGGAACTATCAAGGTGTATAAGGTTGGCGGACTGTACGCTTTCCACACAGAGCGTGAGAATGTGCGCATTCACACCCGCTCAGACAAGGTCATCACAGGCTGTGTTCAGAGAAAGAATGCTTCGGTTCATGTAACTGAGGATGAGCTTAGGAAAGAGGTTCCGGATTTTGACACCAATTCTTTTGTAGTATTGGATGAAGATGTAAATAGCGCTGAGGACGTAAGGGCTCTTGGAATTGAGGTTGGCGACTATGTTGCCTTAGAGCCCAGGTTCACAGTGGCTAATGGATATATCAAGTCACATTTCATTGATGACAAGGCTCTTGTGGCAGTTCTTATGGAGCTTCTTCATGACATCAAGGACGGTAAGGTCAAACTGGGAAGAAAAGTATATATCTACATTTCCTTCTATGAAGAGATCGGACACGGCGGATCCACAGTGCCCGAGGATGTTAAGGATTACCTTGCCGTTGACATCGCCTGCATCGGACCCGAGCAGACCAGCAGCGAGAAGAAGGTTACCATTTTCTGCCAGGACAGCCGCTTCCCTTACAATATCGATATGAGAAACGAGCTGGAGGACGCCGCAGCCAAGGCAGGTGCTGACTATGTTCGCGACAGCTTCACACCCCACTACGGAACAGATGCTGATCCGGCACTGGTAGCAGGCTTCGATATCCGTCATGGTGCCATCGGCCCCGGCACAAGAGCAAGCCACGGATATGAGAGAACTCATATTGATGCGCTGAGTAATACTTACAAGGTTCTTGCGCAGTATGTAGCTAAGTAAGTTAGTGGGGGCGGATATACAGCAAAAGGTGAGAATTCAGGTCCGGGATTATGGAGATTATGGCGAAAATCTTGGCGTTATGCTATACTTTGATATGGCTTGCGCCAAGTTTTTTTGTGTTAAAAAAGGAGTTTTTTATGGAAGAGCAGAAGCTTGAATACGAGGGCTATGAGGGCACCGTTTGTTATGATAAGAGCTGCGATTATTACACCGGGGAGGTTGTGATCGACGGCCGAATTTATACTTATGAAGGGGATACTCTCGAGGAACTTCGGGAGGATTTTGAGGACATCATCGATTCCATGATCGCCTTTGAGGAAATGGGAGACGATGAAGAGGATGACGAGGACTGATGTCCGAGGCAGAAGTATTATATAGTTTCAGGAGTGAGAGAAGTTGGATAAAAAAGTTTTAGGGGACGCCTTACAGGCATTTCTTAAGTATGTGCTGCCTTTTCTTGTGGCGTATATACTTAATTTATTAATGAATAAGTTTGTTAGCAAGGAGAGGCTTCGCGGTAAGCTTCATCTGATTTTCTTAAAGGGCATTATCATGGCTCTTTTCTGGGTTGTGGCAGCGCTGACAGCCCTTAGCGGAATTCCCGCATTTTCCAAAACCTGGGAGACGGCGATAGCTTCATCGGGAATCGCTGCTGTGGTGCTGGGTCTTGCAGCTCAGTCCACACTGGCAAATGTGTTTTCCGGAATCGCGTTGTCTGCATCAAGGTCAAGGCCTTTTGACATCGGGGACAGGGTTAAGATCGACTCTTTTGACCCGGGATATGTTGAAAATATCACCTTGAGACATACGGTTGTAAAGACTTATCAGAACGAGACACTGTACATTCCCAACTCCACTGTGGGAAGTTCGGTTATTGTTAACTATACTCAGGAGAGGTCTTTTTCCTATCCCATCGAGGTATCTGTGGCTTATGGAACAGATATGGAGAAGGCCATGGGAATTATGGCGGAGGCAATTGATTCTCATCCGATGCACTACGGACCACGTCCTACGGTGCTGTGCAGGAGCTGCGATGACAGCGGCGTGACGCTTAGGGCGCTGGTTACCACCAGGGATTACAAGGATAACCCGGTGACCTGCTCAGACTGCAGGGTTGAGGTTATGAAGAGGTTTGCTGAGGCGGGAATCGAGATACCTTATAACAAGCTGGTTGTTTATCAGGGAAGAGAGTGATTTTTTTTCGTTAAAAAATAATTATAAATTGGGGGAAGTATGTAATGGGAAAACTGTATTTCAGATACGGAGCAATGGGGAGTTCCAAGACGGCGAATGCGCTGATGGTGCGCTACAATTATCTTGAGAAGGGGCAGAACGCGATCCTTCTTAAGCCCAAGACCGAGGACAGAGACGGCGAGAAAGTGGTTAAGTCCAGGATCGGACTGGGTGCTGAGTGCATTTTTGTGGAGGATTTCCTTGAGGAAGTGGTGAACGAATGGTTTACCAAAAAGTCCGACGGGTGGAAGAAGCTTGACTGCGTTATCGTGGATGAGGCTCAGTTCCTGACAGAGGAGCAGGTGGATCTATTGGCAGAGGTTGTGGATAAGTACGATCTTCCGGTTATCTGCTACGGGCTTCGCACGGATTTTACCAGTCATTTGTTTACGGGCTCCAAGCGTCTTATGGAGATCGCCAACTACATCGAGGAAGTTCCAACGGTGTGCTGGTGCGGCAGAAGAGCCCATTTCAATGCCAGAGTTCATGACGGCAAGATCGTCAGAAGCGGCGAGCAGATCATGATGGGTGGCAACGAGTCTTATGTTTCTGTGTGCAGGAGGCATTTCCTGTCTGGGGAAGTTACCGGCAACAGGGAAAGAGATATTGAAGAAAATTGATGAATTTTCCTCTCTGGGGAGGTTACTGGAAATAGGAAAAGAGAGATGTAGAAGAGAAGCGAAGAGATTAATTTCTCCATAGACAGCCCAGGCCCAAGGTATCCGGCTGACAACAAGCATTTCCAAACGGATACCTTGGGACTGGGCGTAATTAAGGGGGATTACACTTTAATCCTTAACTTCAATGCGGATGGGCTCGTCCTTCTGTTCTACGGCTTCTTTCTTGGGAAGGCTGACGGTCAGGACACCGTTCTTGTACTGAGCGATGATATCCTCAGGCTTAAGTCCTTCTACACGGAAGGATCTCTGATAAGAAGAGCTTCTTCTCTCTCTGCGGATGTACTTGCCCTGTTCATCCTTCTCATCCTTGTTCTCATTGTGAGAAGCGCTGATGGTAAGAACGTCATCTTTAAGATCAATCTTGATATCTTCCTTATTGAATCCGGGGAGCTCAGCCTCCAGCTGATATCCGTTCTCCTTCTCAATGACATCGGTCTTCATAAGTCCGGTCATATTGTCAAACTGCCTGTTGCAGTTCCTGTAAGGTCTCTCCTCACCGAACATTCCATTAAAGAAATTGTCCATATCATCGAATACGTCATTGTTACTCCAAAGCATAGGCATCAACATAAGTCCTCACTCCTTTTCTATAGTAAATTTTGAATAATTAGCACTCTCGTTAGTTGGCTGCTAATTTCTTGTTACAAGTATGTTATAGAACAAGTAGCACAAAATGTCAACACATTAATTTCTAAAGAATTTATAAACTATATTTGAGTTATACAATAAACAGGGGGAGTAAAACAAAAGACGCAGCCGTGTGGGTGGCTGCGTCTTCCGTGCTATGAAAAAGTATCTGTGTGGGATCGAAAGAAATGTGTGGGTGTTCCTCTCGATGTATTTATACTAATTCTGTAACCTAAAAATAACCTTAAAGTTCCTGAGCAAAATGTGTTTTTTCTGTGATTTCCCAAAGGGACCCGCTTGTCAGACAGGTAGTACTGTGATATATTATATGTAGTAATCAAAACTACATGAAATGAATTCGAAAACTATTTTAGTCAATCCGATTTCATATCCATATATAGGAGGGGCCTATGAACAGCAGAGAACTTAAGGAATATTTCAAAGAGCATCTTGTACCATCCAAGCTTTACAAGATCGGTGGACATCACAAGAACAGAATCTGCCTCGACAAGACAGAGAGCGGCTGGCAGGTCTTTTTCCAGGATAAAAAAGAGAAGATTGGAGTAATGAACTTCGTTGACGAAGCCTCCGCCTGCAACTCCATGAAGGACGAGCTTCGCAAGCTCATGGAACAGCTTTACGGAATCACATGGGCTCCTGCTAAGTAATATACGGGCACTAATTTAATACATGTAATTACAGCCGGTTGATTTAGGTCAGCCGGCTTTTTCTTTAACCATGCGATTGTTGCTTCCCCGTTCTCCTATCGATAAAAAGTCAGAATATTTAGTCTTTGTCTTCCGGGGTAAAGTACAAAGTCCCCCTGCCGATATAATATGTAGCTAGCGGGATTCACTTCTTTTGTCTCCCAAGCAGGAAAAGTGAACTCCTCCACTAGGATGCGCATGTTATGCCTCATCCCATAGCTTTTCGCGTCCTCTTTTTTACCAAAAAAGGAGGCTTAATGAGGATTGCACAAAGTAATGTAAATCTTGTATCTTCTCATAAATACTATGAGGAGAATCTTGTGTCGGTTCAGACCGGCGTTCTTTCCAGAGATAGCTTTCTGGACTCACTGAAGGAGCAGGAAAAAAAGAGCTACGATACCCTGGAGCTGACCGGCTCCGAGGGCGATGGAGAGATGGTAAGGAGTGAGGATTATACTGCCCTAAAGCCTGCAAAGAGCCAGTATCTGACGCCTCAGGAGGACAGCTTGCAAAAACAGATCGCAGAGCTGCGGTCCACGCTCCTTGATAAAATCCTGAAACTCCTTCGGCTCCTTGGAGGAGAGAATCAAAGCAGTCACTACAAAGGTCTCATAGATCAGACATCTCAGATGCTTACAAATAACAATTTTGTGAAAGTGACACAGATAACAGCCAGCCATATCGAGGAGGAATCCACCACTTTCAGCGGACAGGGAACAGCCCTCACCGAAGATGGGAGAGTGATTGATTTCGGGGTTAGCTTTTCTATGTCTTCCAGGTTTATGGAATATGCGTCGATGGATATTGCTTCGGCTGTGGGATTTATCGATCCTCTCGTTGTCAACGTGGGCAGCGACATCACCAGCATCAGCGACCAGCATTTTTACTTCGACCTTGACTGCGACGGCACCAAGGACAACATCGCCAGCCTCGGTGCAGGTTCCGGGTTCCTTGCCTATGACAAAAACGGCGACGGTATAATCGGCGACGGATCAGAACTATTTGGCACCAGAAGCGGCAACGGCTTCAAGGACCTTGCAGTCTATGACAAGGACAATAACGGTTGGATTGACGAAAATGATGAGATCTACGAGAAGCTCAGCATATGGCTTAGAAATGAAGATGGAACAGATTCACTTCTTTCCCTGAAAGAAGCAGATGTAGGCGCCATCTATCTCGGCAGCGCCTCCACAGAATTCACCCACCGCGGCATGGATTTTGGCATATCCGCCATGACCCGCTCCAGCGGCCTCTTCCTCAAGGAAAGCGGCGGCGTCGGCACCGTCCAGCAAATCGATCTTGCCGCTTTGTGAACATTCTGTGATTGGGGTCTGACCCCAAATTAATATTTAATCAAATATTACGCAGGGAAATTATCATCTCTGCGGTTTCTAACATGTTGGTGCCGGAGTCCATGGCGCATTTTTGGAGGTATTTGTGGGCTTCCGGCTCCGTCATGTGATGACGGTCCATGAGAATCTCCTTGGCTGCAGCGATGGTCTTTTTGTCCTCATCGCTGCGGGCAAGGCGCTTTTCTTTTGCCTTTTTGCGCTTTCTTGCAACGCCCTCCAGCATCAGCTCAAGGGTGGAAAAAAGGTCTGATTTTTTGATCGGTGTGGGTAAGTATACGAGATTATCGGAGGTGAAGTCAGGGGCCTTGTCGGGACCTGCTATCATCAGCATCTGAAAATAGCCGGGAAGATCCTCGGCAAGCTCGGAGTAGAGCATGTCACTTAAGCGATAGCCACATATAATGACACCGCTTCCAAGATCCTCCATGGCGGACAGCGCCTGTACACCTGACGTGCAGGTTTTCACGGAATCATATCCGCCACGGCTCAATATGCTTTTGAAATTCATAACGTCTGCCTGTTTGGCAAAAGCAACGATAATGTTCACTAAATAGCGCCCCTGACTAGTTTACTGGTTAGAAAATATTAAGGTATTTATTTATTTCCCACTGGGTTACGCAAGTGCGGAAATCCTTCCACTCAGCCTTTTTGGCCGCAAGGAACTTGGTATAGATGGGATCACCCAGAATCTCTTTTACAAAAGGATCCTCAGAGTAAGCGCGGATGGCTTCTCCCAGGGTCAGAGGGAGTGTGTCGGGCTCGTTCTTCTGAGCGGACAGCTCCGGTGGAGGAGTCATTTTTTTCTCAATGCCTTCCATACCAGCGGCCAGAATAAGGGCCAGGGCAAGGTAAGGATTGCAGGTGGCATCGGGGTTTCTGATCTCAATCTTGGTACCGCCGGCGCGCCTTGCCGGAATCCTGATGAGAGCACCTCTGTTGGATGATGCTGAGGACCAGGATACATTTACCGGGGCGTCAAATCCCGGAACCAGACGCTTGTAGGAGTTGACAATGGGGTTGGTAACCAAGGTCATGCCTTTGACGTGGGCCAGAACACCTGCGATAAAGGAAAGAGCTGTATCGGAGAGTTCTGAAGTACCGTCTTTTATAAAAAGATTATTGCCGGCATTGTCTTCTGCAATGATATTGAGATGCATTCCTGAGCCGCTGATACCCTCTGCGGGCTTAGGCATAAAGGTGGCATAAAGGCCATGCTTCTTGGCGATAGTCTTAACGGCCATTCGGAAAGTCATGACCATATCTGCGCTCTTTTCCGCCTCGGTCTCTTTGAAATCAATCTCATGCTGCGCAGGGGCAATCTCGTGATGAGAGGATGAGATGTCAAAACCCATTTCCTCAAGATTAAGAATGATATCACGTCTTACGTTTTCGCCCTGATCTGCAGGAGCTACGTCAAAGTAGCTGGCCTTCTCATGAGTCTTGGTGGTAGGCTGGCCGTCATCGTCATAGTCAAAAAGGAAAAACTCCGGCTCGGGATTAACTTTGAAGTTGATGCCCATCTTTTTGGCCTTCTCCGTTACAATCCTAAGGATGTTTCTGGAATCACCAAGGAAAGGCTTGCCGTCTGATGTATACACGTTGCAGAACATTCTGGCTACTTTGCCGGACTGGGGACGCCAGGGATAGATGTCAAAGCTGTCGAGATCCGGGTAGAGATACATGTCGCTCTCATCGCTTCTGGTGAAGCCTTCGACAAAGACACCGTCAAACATGCACTCGTTGTTAAGGGCGCTCTCAAGCTGGCTTGCAGCAATCGCAATGTTCTTCGGAACACCGAAAATATCGCAAAACTGCAACCTGATAAAAGCCACGTCTTCCTCCTCGACGATGCGGTAGATATCCTCTTTTGTGTACTTGCTCATTTTTACCTCCGTGGGAACTTATTTGAACATTGATGTTGTATTGATAATTTTGAAAAAAAGGACGCAGAAACAAGAACAGTTAGTTCTGCTTCGGCGCCCTTGCCTATTCGCTCATATTCTTTTTACATACTATACAGTTTGCCTGCAAATGTCAATGTTCAGACCTTCTTGGAAAATTTTTTTACAAAGAATCCAAACACATTGCGGACAAGCGGACCTGCAAAGAAAATCTGCTGGCACAGTGCCATAGGGAAATTCACTCTGCAGCGTTGATATGCTCTCTGTTAGCCAGAACCAGCGGAATCAGCGTCATCAGAAGAATAAACACGCCGGCAAGAAACAGCGTATTTGTTGGCAGGTACTCCGTGAAGCCATATTCATCCACGAATTCGCCGCTGGTCTTGATGATCGGATTGGAGATAAGAGGCGCAACAACCATTGGAATCAGCACGTAGAAGATGATGCGTATCCCTTCGAACTGTCCTCTTGCATCCTCAGGGTACAGGCGCTTGGACCATACAGTGATGGTTTGCAGGAAAAGAATATAGCCGATGCCCACAAACAGCACTCCGGCCAGAAGGTGCGGATTCCAGATAGTGGACGGATTAACATTGGACGGTGATACGAAAAGCCCGATGATAAAAAGGCCAACTGAATTAAGAAGGATTGCCACCAGGATCAGAAGAGAGGATCTGTCTTCGCGGATAAGTTTGATGGCAGGGATTGTGGTGAACATGGCAAGAAGAAGGCCTACACCCTCGATAAGGCCCATCATGTCTGCGGTGAAGCCCAGATAGTAGATCATGAAATTACCAAGGTGTGAAAAATAAACGTTGAAGGATATGAAGTACACCGCCAGCATCAGGTTGACGAAGACTAGTTCACGGTGCTGAAGGTACTCTTTTACATTAAATATGGAAATGAACTGATTTGCGAAAGAACCTTTTTTGGATGGCCTAAGGCTCACGGAGTCTTTCATGCCAAAAAGAGAAATCAGGCCAAGTGCGATAACAAGCAGTCCTATAACGACAAAGAGTCTCATGTAATTATCGTCGGAGCCTACAAGGAATCCGCCCAGGACAGTTCCTGCGATGGTGCCGATCACAGGCTGGACAGCCAGCGCAGCTCCGAGGGATCCGGAATTTTTTTCATTCATGTGGTCGTTGATCCAGGCGTTAAAACCTATATCATTTCCCATTGAACCAAAGAAGCTCATGATGGCGTCGGCAGCGATTACAGCAAAAGCAACGCCGATAAGAGCAGCTTCGTCACCGCTTTTGTGTTTCAGGAACTGAGTGGTTCCGAAGAGGATGGTAAACACACCCCACAGGATATAGCCGATGGCTACGAGGCTTTTTCTGTTTCCCTTTCTGTCAGAAACGCAGCCAAAAAGAAACGTTGAGATTGTGGTTGCCGTTGCGGAAATCGCCAGCATCCATGAGATTATCGTCGGATCTTTGGCAATCTTGGCATATACGAAGGTGTTAAACCACTGATTTTCCATATTCCAGCACAGCTGCCCGGCAAGGCCAAGGAGCCATACCAGCGACCAGAATCCAAGCGTGTTTCTGCTTACGTTTTTACTCATCGGAATCCCCTCCCAATACTATTCATACATATATCATACTATATGAAAGGATAAATGTGTCCAAATTGTGATTGGGGTCTGACCCCAATTTTGGATAAAAAAAATCAATAAAAAGAGGTTGACAGAGATTCACAACAGGAATAATATGTAAAACATAAATTGTATACAGGAATACAAATTAAGTCGACAATGGCGTTGACGGAAGGCTCGAAACGAGCATTCTGTCAGCGCTTTTTTCAGTTTATAGAGATTGTATACAGGCTGTACAATTCAGGAGGTAAATATGTGTTCAATATTAGGAACAACTTCCAAGACAATTTCAAAAGAAGAACTTAAGCCTTACTTCGACAGAACCATCCCGAGAGGACCGGATATGTCCAAGCTCATTGAGACCCCCATCGGTTACCTGGGATTCCACAGGCTGGCGATCATGGGACTTCATCCCGAGGGAATGCAGCCCTTTGAGCTGGATGGAAACATAGCTGTATGTAACGGCGAGATCTACGGCTTCCGCCAGATGAAAAAAGAACTTCAGGAGAAGGGCTACAGCTTCATAAGTGATTCTGACTGTGAAGTTATCCTTCCTCTTTATAAGGAACACGGAACAAAAATGTTCCCGATGCTGGGTTCGGAATTCGCGGTTATCCTATACGACAGCGAGAAGGAGACACTTATCGCAGGCCGCGATCCCATGGGAATCAGACCTCTCTTTTACGGACATGATAAGAGCGGAGCGATAATGTTTGCTTCAGAGGCCTGCAACCTTGAAGGACTGTGCAAAGAAATAAAGCCTTTCCCGCCCGGACATTATTACCTGAGGGGCCACTTCCACAAGTTCGAGGAACTGACAGAGCTTAAGTCAACGCTCTACTGGAGAGATGCAGACTTCGAGCCCAAGGATAAAGAGTCGCTGTACTCAACCTCAGATGTGGAGACAGCCTGCAAGGGCATCAGAGAGAGATTCATGAAGTCGGTCAAGGACAGAATGGACGCAGACGCTCCTCTGGGATTTCTTTTATCAGGCGGACTTGATTCCAGCCTTGTATGTGCCATCAGCCAGAGACTTCTTGATATTGAGGCCAGAAAGACCGGACACAAGGCAAAAAGAATTCGAACCTTCGCCATCGGAATGGAGAAGGACGCCATCGATCTTAAGTATGCAAAAGAGGTTGCAGATTTCATAGGAAGCGATCACACCGAAGTCTTCATGACACCGGATGAGGTTATCAGAGAACTTCCTAATGTAATTAAGCTTCTTGGAACCTGGGATATTACAACGATCAGAGCCAGCATGGGCATGTACCTTTGCTGCAAGGCCATCCATGAGACCACAGATGTGAGAGTTCTCATGACCGGCGAGATCTCAGATGAGCTCTTTGGTTACAAGTACACCGACTTTGCACCGGATGCCGAAGCTTTCCAACAGGAGGCAAAAAAGAGAGTTGATGAGCTCTACATGTACGATGTGCTTCGCGCCGACAGATGCATAAGCGCCAACAGCCTTGAAGCAAGAGTTCCCTTCGGAGATGTTTCTTTTGTCAAATATGTAATGAGCATCGATCCGGAGATTAAGATGAATAAGTACGACATGGGCAAATATCTGCTGAGGCATGCCTTTGAAAAAGATAATCTTCTTCCGGAGAACATCCTCTGGAGACAGAAAGCAGCTTTTTCCGATGCCGTAGGACACAGCATGGTAGACGACCTGAAGGCCTTCGCAGAAGCCAAGTACACCGATGAGGAGTTCGAGACAAGAAGAAAGAGATATGACTACTGCACACCGTTTACCAAGGAAAGTCTTCTCTACAGAGAGATCTTCGAGGAGTTCTATCCCGGACAGGCACCGATGATCAAGGATTTCTGGATGCCCAACAAAGAGTGGGAGGGCTGCAATGTCAACGATCCTTCCGCCAGAGTTCTTTCCAACTACGGCGATTCAGGTGCACAGCTTGAGGCAGTTGAAGAAAAGAGCCAGTTAACCAAGGCAGTATGAATTAAATAAAATAGTATCAGTCAATGGGGACTGTTTTCACCGGTACAAAAATGTGTGCCGGGTGAAGACGGTCCCTGTTTTAATAAAATACGGAGGAGAAAAATATGAAAACAGAAGCAACACATTTACCAGAATTGTTTGGCAGCTATGTTTTTAACGAGGAGACAATGAAAGAGCGCCTTTCATCTGCTTCCTTCAAGGAGTGGAAGAAATGTATCACAGACGGTACACCACTTGAGCTCACAACTGCAAATGAGATTGCGGAATCCATGAAGCAGTGGGCAATCGAGAAGGGCGCAACACACTATACACACTGGTTCCAGCCCATGACAGGAGTTACAGCCGAGAAGCACGACAGCTTCATCGATCCTGTTGGCGGCGGCAAGATCATGATGGACTTCTCCGGCAAAGAGCTGGTAAGAGGTGAGCCCGATGCATCAAGCTTCCCTTCAGGCGGCCTTCGTGCTACCTTCGAGGCAAGAGGCTATACAGCTTGGGATCCCACAGCTTTTGCCTTCGTAAAAGATAATTCACTTTACATCCCTACAATTTTCCTTTCCTATTCAGGTGAGGCCCTTGATAAAAAGACTCCGCTCCTTCGTTCTATGGACGCTGTAAGCAAGCAGTCAATCAGAATCTTAAGGCTCTTCGGAGACACAGAGACCAAGCGTGTCACAGCACAGTGCGGTCCCGAGCAGGAGTATTTCCTTGTGGACAAGGCTCTTTACAAGCAGCGTGAAGACCTGATCATGACAGGAAGAACTCTTTTCGGAAACAAGCCTCCCAAGGGGCAGGAGCTTGAGGATCACTACTTCGGAGCTATCAAGCCCAGGGTTGCAGCTTACATGGAGGATCTCGACAACGAGCTCTGGAAGCTTGGCGTTCTGTCAAAGACCAAGCACAACGAGGTTGCGCCCGCACAGCATGAGATGGCGCCTGTTTACTCAGATGCCAACACAGCTTCCGATTCCAACCAGATTGCAATGGACATCATGAAAAAAGTTGCAGACAGACATAACTTCGTTTGCCTCCTTCATGAGAAGCCTTTTGCAGGAGTTAACGGCTCCGGTAAGCACGACAACTGGTCCATCGGAACAGATACAGGTAAGAACCTTCTTAAACCCGGCAGCACACCTAGCCAGAACGCACAGTTCCTTCTTTTCCTGGCTGCCTTTGTAAAAGGTGTGGATGAATATCAGGATACCTTAAGATGCACAGTTGCATCCGCAGGAAACGATCACAGACTCGGCGCGCAGGAAGCACCGCCTGCAATTATTTCTATTTTCCTTGGTGATGAGCTTGAAGCGGTGGTTGAATCAATCATCGAAGGCAAGCCCTACAAGGACGGTGGCAAGAAAAAGATCCAGATCGGAATTGACGTACTTCCTTCAATTCCTCAGGACAACACAGACAGAAACAGAACATCACCCATGGCCTTCACCGGCAATAAGTTTGAGTTCCGTATGCTTGGTTCATCCCAGTCAATCTCAGGTCCCAACATCGCCCTGAACACTATCATGGCTGAGGAGCTCAAGCAGTTCGCGGATAAGCTTGAGAAGTCCAAGAACTTCCAGGAAGATCTTCAGAAGCTCATCAAGAAGACTTTTACAGATCACAGAAGAATCATCTTCAACGGAAACGGATATGATGCATCATGGGTTACAGAGGCTAAGAAGCGCGGACTTTCAAACCTTATATCAACAGCTGATGCGCTTCCTCACTACAACGACAAGAAGGCAGTTGACCTCTATGTGGGCAACGGCGTTTACACCAAGGGTGAGGTTGAGGCGAGAGCGCTTATCCATGCTGAGACCTACAATGCCAAGATCGCAATCGAGGCTAACACAATGCTGGATATGATCCGCAGACAGATCCTTCCTGCAGTATCATCCTACGCCGCAGAGCTTTGCGACCGTATGGCAACCCTCAAGGCAGCAGGCTGCGTAACAGCTTACGAGACAGATACTTCAAAAGAGGTTGCAGTTCTCACCGATGCTCTTATGAAGCAGTGCCAGAAGCTTGCTAAGGACATGGACAAGGTTCCCGAGGATCCTTGGAAGGCCCTTGCATACTATCACAAGACAATCATTGCAGATATGGACGCAGCAAGAAAGTCAGCTGATGCGTTAGAGCTTCTTGTGGATGAGCAGTATTGGCCATTCCCTGTATACTCAGATTTACTGTTCTCCGAGTAATTGTGTCTATTATGTGAATGGGGTCTGACCCCACTCTTATATTCGCTGTATATTTGTTGATCAAAATTTAAATTGGGGTCAGACCCCAATTTACAATTTGTTAATGGGGACAGGCCCCACAAATAATGAGGAGTAAGGAAAAATGATAAGTGACCAGAAGGGGCAGATGCTTAGCCCAATCCTATATAACGACAATATAGAACACGACGCCTGCGGTATCGGCGCTGTGGTCAACATCGACGGACATGCTGATTATAAGGTCCTTGACGATGCGCTTTCCATCGTGGAAAAGCTTGAACACAGAGCAGGAAAAGATGCCAGCGGCAAAGTCGGAGACGGTGTAGGCATCCTCCTTCAGATCTCACATGCATTTTTCTCCAAGGCCGCAAGGCGCTGCGGAATCTCCCTCAAGGGCAGCAGAGATTACGGAATCGGTATGTTCTTTTTTCCTCAGGACGAGCTTAAGAGAACCTTTGCCAAAAGAATGTTTGAAGTGATCTGCGAAAAGAACGGCCTTAAGTTCCTTGGCTGGAGAGAAGTGCCCACACATCCAGAGATTCTGGGAGACCTGGCAAGGGATTGCATGCCCTATATCTGCCAGTGCTTCATCGAAAGACCTGAGAATGTGGAGAGAGGCCTTGATTTCGACAGAAAGCTCTATGTCTGCAGAAGAGAGTTCGAGCAGAGCTCAGAGGACACTTATATCACCTCTTTATCCTCAAGAACCATCGTTTACAAAGGAATGTTCCTTGTTAAGCAACTCAGAGCCTTCTACGAGGACCTTCAGAGCGCTGATTACAAGACTTCCATCGCCATGGTTCACTCAAGATTTTCAACAAATACAACTCCCAGCTGGGAGAGAGCCCATCCCTACAGGATGATCGCCCACAACGGCGAGATCAATACAATCAGAGGTAACATCGACAGAATGCTGGCCAGAGAAGAAACAATCGTCTCTCCCATCATGAGCGATGAGGACACCGACAAGATTTTCCCTGTTGTGAACAAGAGCGGCTCTGACTCAGCAATGCTGGATAATACCCTTGAATTCATGTACATGAACGGCATCGACATGCCGCTGGCTGTAATGATGACTATTCCCGAGCCCTGGAAGCACAACCATTTCATGGAGGAGAGTAAAAAAGATTTCTATCATTACTACGCAACCATGATGGAGCCCTGGGACGGCCCCGCAGCCATTATTTTCTCAGACGGTGATATCCTTGGAGCGACTCTGGACAGAAATGGCCTGAGGCCCTCCAGATATTACATAACCGACGACAACAGACTGATCTTGTCCTCTGAGGTTGGCGTACTTGACATTGAATCCTCCCATATAGTGAAAAAATCGAGACTCCAGCCCGGCAAGATCCTACTTGTCGACACACAGCAAAAGAGAATCATCTCCGATGAGGAGTGCAAAAACTACTACGCAGCCCGCCAGCCCTACGGCGAGTGGATTGATGGGAATCTCCTTCACCTTGGCGAGCTGACAATACCCAACAAAAAGATCCCGACCCACACTCAGGAGATGAGAGATAAGCTCTACAAAGCCTTTGGCTACACCTATGAGGACGTCAAGACCGGCATCCTTCCCATGGCCATGAACGGCGTAGAGGCCACAGCCTCCATGGGACACGATGTTCCTCTGGCAGTTCTGTCGGAGAAGCATCAGCCGCTGTTTTACTATTTCAAACAGCTTTTTGCCCAGGTAACCAATCCTCCGATTGACTCCCTCAGAGAAGAGATCGTCACAGACACCACGGTTTACATCGGATCCGACGGTAACCTTCTTCAGGAAAAAGGCGAAAACTGCAGAGTTTTGGAGGTCAACAACCCTATTCTTACAGGCGTTGACCTTATGAAGATAAGAAGTCTTGACCAGCCCGGTTTCAAGAGCGAAGTCATTTCACTTCTTTATTATAAGAACACATCCCTTAAAAAAGCTCTCGAGCAGCTCTCCATCAGCGTTGACAGAGCCTATGCAAAGGGAAGCAACATAATCATTCTCTCCGACAGAGGAATCGATGAAAACCACGTGGCAATCCCGTCACTCCTTGCGGTTTCCTCAGTGGAGCAGCACCTTGTAAGGACCAAGAAGAGAACCGCCGTTTCCATAATCCTTGAGAGCGGCGAGCCAAGGGATGTTCATCAGATGGCTACAATCCTTGGTTTTGGTGCAAGAGCAATCAACCCGTATCTGGCTCACGAGTGTATTGCCGAGCTCATAGATATCGGAATTTTGGACAAGGACTATCACACAGCTATCAAGGATTACAACTTCGCAATCCTTCACGGAATCGTTAAGACTGCGGCAAAAATGGGTATTTCAACCCTTCAGTCCTACCAGTCAGCAAGGATCTTTGAGGCCATCGGTCTTTCAAAGGAAGTGATAGATAACTATTTTACCGGAACCGTAAGCCGTATCGGCGGTATCGGAATCGAGGAGATTGAGGAAGGCATCAAGTTCAGACATGATCACGCCTTCGATCCTCTGGGACTTTCAACAGATACAACCCTGGACAGCACAGGCTTCCACAAGCTTAGAAGCGGCGATGACAAAGAGGACCACCTTTACAATCCTCAGACCATAATCGCACTGCAGCAGGCCTGCCAGAGCGGAAACTACGACAGATTCAAGGAATACACCGCAATGGTGGACGACGACAGACCGCACACCTTGAGAGGCCTTCTGGAATTTGTACCTAAGAAAAAAGAGATTCCGCTGGACCAGGTAGAACCCGCCTCCGAGATCGTAAAGAGATTCAACACCGGCGCCATGAGCTACGGCTCAATCTCACAGGAAGCCCACGAGACAATGGCAATCGCCATGAACACTCTGGGTGCAAAATCCAATACTGGTGAGGGCGGTGAGAATCCGGAGAGATTCGGAACCATCAGAAATTCAGCAATCAAGCAGGTTGCCTCAGGAAGATTCGGCGTTTCCAGCCAGTATCTTCTGAGCGCACAGGAAATTCAGATTAAGATGGCCCAGGGCGCTAAGCCCGGTGAGGGCGGACATCTTCCGGGCAAGAAGGTATACCCATGGGTTGCCAAAACAAGATTTTCCACACCGGGAGTATCACTGATATCACCTCCGCCTCATCACGATATTTACTCCATCGAGGATCTGGCGCAGCTCATATATGACCTTAAGAACGCCAACAGAAAGGCAAGAATATCCGTCAAGCTGGTTTCAGAAGCAGGCGTAGGAACTATCGCGGCAGGTGTTGCCAAGGCAGGAGCCCAGGTAATCCTGGTATCCGGCTATGACGGAGGAACAGGTGCAGCGCCCCACAGCTCCATACACAACGCAGGACTTCCTTGGGAGCTTGGAGTTGCAGAGGCCCACAGGGCACTTATTGAGAGCGGACTTCGAGATCACGTCATTTTGGAAACCGACGGTAAGCTCATGAGCGGCAGAGACGTGGCTATAGCGTGTCTTCTCGGCGCGGAGGAATTTGGTTTTGCCACAGCTCCCCTTGTAACCATGGGATGCATGATGATGAGAGTCTGCAGTCAGGATACATGTCCTTTCGGTATTGCAACCCAGAACGAGGTGCTGAGGAAGCGCTTTAAGGGTAAGCCTGAATATGTTATGAATTTCATGCTCTTTATCGCAGAAGAGATGAGAGAGATCATGGCAAAGCTTGGTTTCAAGACCGTGGATGAGATGGTTGGAAGAACCGACTGCCTTGAGATGAAGGAGAAGCAGATAACCAAGAGAGCTGAGATGGTTAACCTTTCTCAGATCCTTAACAAGGAATATGCGGACGTATCTGCAAAGCACTTTGATCCTAAGCTTTCTTACGACTTTAAGTTAAAAGAGACTGTTGATGAAGCAGTTCTTTTGCCAAAGTTCGAGAAATATATAGAGACCGGCAAGAAGCATGAGGAGTCGGCGGTTGTGACCAGCACCAACAGATCAGTAGGAACCATCATGGGATCTGTGATAACACAGAAGCTTGGAACCGACGTAAAAGACGACACCTTCGTAGTTAACTTCTCAGGCGGTGCGGGACAGTCCTTCGGAGCATTTATTCCTAAGGGAATGACAATGAGGCTCACAGGCGACGCCAACGACGGTCTTGGAAAGGGCTTGTCAGGCGGTAAGATTGTTGTTGTTCCGCCAAAGGATGCGGCTTACAAAGCTTCTGAAAACATCATCATCGGTAACGTTGCACTCTACGGCGCAACCTCAGGAAAAGCCTATATCTGCGGAGTTGCAGGCGAGAGATTCTGCGTAAGAAATTCCGGAGCAACAGCAGTAGTTGAGGGCTGCGGCGACCACGGACTGGAGTATATGACCGGCGGAAGAGCAGTGGTTCTTGGCGGAACAGGCAAGAACTTTGCAGCGGGAATGAGCGGCGGAATCGCCTATGTTCTTGATATGAATCATGACCTTTACAGAAGGATGAACAAAGAGATGGCTTCGATCCAGGAGCTTACCGAGAAATACGACATCGCTGAGCTACGGGACATTCTTGAGGACTACGTAAAGGAAACCGGTTCGGAACTTGGAAAAGAGGTGCTTGATAATTTCGAGGAGTACATACCTCATTTCAAGAGGATAGTTCCTCACGATTACCAGAGAGTTATAAGTGCCATCGGAAAATATGAGGAGCAGGGAATCTCACATGAGAATGCGGTTCTGGAAGCGTTCAACGAGATTACCAAAGGAGCATAAAGATGGGAAAAGCTACAGGTTTTTTGGAATATAAAAGAATTGAAGATAAGATCATTCCTGTGGATGAAAGAATTCTGAATTTCAAGGAATTCCATAACCATCTGGATGCAAAAGAGAGAAAGCTTCAGGGCGCAAGATGCATGAACTGCGGCGTTCCCATGTGTCAGTCGGCAATTAAGCTAAAAGGCATGGTAACGGGATGTCCGCTTCACAACCTGATTCCTGAGTGGAACGATGAGATATATCACGACCACATACAGCATGCGCTTTCAAGGCTTTTAAAGACCAGCAATTTCCCGGAGTTCACCGGACGTGTTTGCCCGGCTCTCTGCGAAAAAGCCTGTGTCTGCGGGATTAACGACGATCCCGTAACGGTTCACAACAACGAGCTGTACATAATCGAGACCGCTTTTAAGGAAGGCTACATGAAGCCCCGTATTCCCAAGGTAAGAAGCGGGAAAAAAGTTGCAGTAATAGGAAGCGGTCCTTCCGGACTGGCAGTGGCAGATCAGCTGAACAGGCGAGGCCACAGCGTTACGGTCTACGAAAGGGAGGACAGAATCGGCGGACTGTTGATGTATGGTATTCCAAATATGAAGCTTCAGAAGGAGATTATTTTCCGAAGACAGAAGCTCATGGAGGAAGAGGGAGTCGTATTCAAGACCGGTGTGAATGTTGGGGTTGATATCACTGCTGAGGAGCTGAATGCAAAGTATGATGCCATCGCACTGTGCTGCGGCGCCAAGAAACCAAGGCCCCTTGGAGTCAAGGGATTTGAAGAGGTTAAGGGTGTTCACTACGCAGTGGATTTCCTTAAGTCCACTACCAAGAGCCTTCTGGAGAATGATCTTAAGGATGGGACCTTCATAAGCGCCAAGGACAAGCACGTAGTTGTTGTAGGCGGCGGAGATACCGGAAATGACTGCGTTGGAACCTGCATCAGACATGGCTGCAGATCAATAACCCAGTTGGAGATGATGCCCGCACCTCCCACAGAGAGGCTTGAGAGTAATCCCTGGCCTGAGTGGCCCAAGGTCCTTAAGACCGATTATGGTCAGCAGGAGGCCATCGCCAAGTTTGGTCACGATCCTCGTATTTACGAGACCACGGTAAAAGAGCTGGTTCTTAAAAAGGACAAGCTTTCAGCAATAAAGACTGTTCAGGTGAAATTCGAAAACGGCAAGCTCACCGAGGTGCCCGGCACCGAGAAGGAGATCAAATGCGAGCTTCTCCTCATCGCCGCAGGCTTCGTTGGCTGTCAGGAGTACACCGCAGACGCCTTCAAGGTTAAGCTCACACAAAGGGGAGTTGTGGAGACCGCCCCCGGCGCCTACAAGACCGGCAAAGACAAAGTCTTCACCGCAGGCGATATGCACCGCGGCCAGTCCCTCGTGGTCTGGGCCATCGTGGAAGGCAGAGAATGCGCGATGGAGATCGATGAATTTTTAATGGGATACACGAATCTGTGAACATTCTGTGATTGGGGTCTGACCCCAATTCACACAATTTTCACATAATATATTGACAGCAATGGAGCTGTGAGGCTAATAAAAAGTCTTGCAGCTCCTATTTTTATAAATGTTCAACAGCTGTAATTAGCACCATGAGACGTAAGCGGAAGCATCCTGCAGCCGTTCACGTCCGGGAAACCAATTAAATAAACAGGAGGAGTAATGTTATGACAGAAGAAGCGATTAGGAGTTTGGTATCGGAGTCGTCAACGAGTACCGTGTTTGCCATCTGGTTCCTTATAGGAGCCGCACTGGTATTCTGGATGCAGGCAGGATTTGCCATGGTGGAGGCTGGTTTTACCAGAGCCAAGAACACCGGTAATATCCTTATGAAGAATCTTATGGATTTCTGTATCGGAACAGTAATGTTCATTCTTATCGGTTTCTCCCTTTTACTTGGGGAAGATTTAATGGGATTTATCGGTAAGCCCGGTTTTGACATTTTCACAAGCTATGCAAATTTTGATTTTTCAAATTTCGTATTCAACCTGGTATTCTGTGCAACAACAGCAACAATTGTATCAGGAGCTATGGCTGAAAGAACTAAGTTTTTATCCTATTGTATCTATTCAGGCGTGATCTCAGGTCTCATCTACCCAATTGAGGCACACTGGATCTGGGGCGGCGGCTGGCTCTCGCAGATGGGCTTCCATGATTTCGCAGGATCTTGCGCAATCCACATGGTAGGTGGTATCTCAGCCCTCATTGGCGCAGCTCTTCTTGGTCCTCGTATCGGTAAGTTCACTAAGGACAAGGCCGGCAAGATCACAGAAGTTAACGCTTTCCCCGGCAGTAACCTTGCAATCGGTGCCCTTGGCTGCTTCATCCTTTGGTTTGGATGGTATGGCTTCAACGGCGCAGCAGCAACATCAAAGGAGCAGCTTGCTTCAATTTTTCTTACAACAACAGTAGCACCTGCAGTAGCAACCTGTGTAACAATGGTATTTACCTGGATCAAATATGGTAAGCCCGATGTTTCAATGTCACTTAACGCATCTCTTGCAGGCCTTGTAGCTATCACAGCTCCCTGCGATGTAACAGACTGTTTTGGAGCAATCGTTATCGGTGCAGTAGCAGGACTTCTTGTTTGCTTCGGAGTTTGGTTCCTTGATTATGTACTCAGAGTTGATGATCCTGTTGGTGCCGTAGCAGTTCACATGATGAACGGTATCTGGGGAACAATCGCAGTTGGTCTTTTTGCAACACCTACAGCTCCAGGCAACGAGGAGACAGGCGTAGTTGGTCTTTTCTACGGCGGCGGCTTCCACACTCTTGGAATCCAGCTTGTAGGTTTTGTAACAGTAGCAGCATGGACAGCAATCACAATTACAATCGCATTCCTTATCATCAAGGCTACAATCGGCCTTAGAGTAACTGAGGAAGAAGAGATCCTTGGTCTTGACTCCACAGAGCACGGCCTTACATCAGCTTACGCAGGTTTCTCAATCATGGATATTTCAAACACTCTTACAGTTGATGTTAACGAGAACACAGACCTTGGCGAGGATTCCTACGACCTTGCTTCTCAGGCAAAGAAGGACGCTGCTGTACCTGTAGCAGTTGAAGCACCTCTTTCACCCGAGTTCGACAGCGGAATGCACAAGGTTTCCATTATCTGCAAGCTTGCTAAGTTTGATACCCTTAAGAAGACCCTCAACGAGCTGGGCGTAACCGGCATGACCATGACACAGGTTATGGGGTGTGGCGTTCAGAAGGGATCCACAGAGAAGTATCGTGGTGCGACAGTAGACTCAACGCTCCTTCCTAAGGTTAAGGTTGAGGTTATCGTATCGAAGATTCCTGTACAGAAGGTTATTGATGCGGCAAAGAAGGCGCTTTATACCGGACATATCGGAGATGGCAAGATCTTCGTTTACAATGTTAGCCGCGTTGTTAAGGTACGTACCGGCGAGGAAGGGGTTGCGGCTTTGCAAGATGTAGAATAATACAGTCCGGGGACGGTTCCTCATCCAATATAGTCAAAGACTTACAACAATAAAAATTTCGCCATAACCTTTCGGGGATTATAGGGCATTTCATCTAGTCAGACGGGCTCATTTCGACTTCGCTCAGAGCAATCGCCCATCTGCCTATCTGAAACGCTCCTAAATCCACCTCGACGTTATAAGGCGAAATTTTTTTTGCTGTAAGCCTTTACCTATATTGGATGAGGAACCGTCCCCTTGTCATCCATGCGTTCCCGGATAATTTTTAAAAAAATTCAAAAAATTGTAAAATAACTATAAAGTATTTTAAAATTCATCCGATATATCTATCGTAGCAAGGATTCCCCATAGCGGGGAAAACCAGTAACCATCAATAATATAAAGTATTGCCCGGAGTATTTTTCTATTTCATTCTTAAACGAGGGGGAAAAGTTTAAGAAAAAGGCTAAAGTAAATAAGGAATCTTCCGATAAATGAAGTAGAAAACAAAAATTACTCCAGGGAAGGAGGAAAAGATTATGCGAATAGAAGCATACAGTCAGGTCCAGCAGATCTACTCAAACAACAAAGTCAATAAGACCCAGCAGCTTAAGAAGACCAATGATGTCAGGGATACTGTATCATTCTCTTCTATTGGAAAAGATATCCAGGTTGCAAAACAGGCTGTAAGTGAAGCCCCGAATATCAGGGAAGATATCGTAGCTCCGCTCAAAGCTGCTATTAAAAACGGTACTTATGATGTTAGTGGTGAGGCTTTTGCTGACAAATTACTGGCAAAATTCGAAGGCCTCTGATTATAGAGCAGCCACAGACTAAATTACATACAGGAGGATGATTCCAGTGGCAAGTCTTATGGAAAATCTTGTGGATGTCCTTGATAAGGAATGCACAATGTACGAGCAATTACTGGAGTTATCGAGCCGAAAGACCGTCATCATCATAAAAGGCGATCTAGAGGCACTTGCTAAGATCACGGATGAGGAGCAGTACGTGATAGGCAGTATCCAGATGCTGGAGAAACAGCGTGAAACAGCCATGAAGGATATCGCAAACGTACTCAACAAGGATGTTGATTCATTGAAGCTGACCGATCTGATCGTTGTACTGGAAAAAAGACCGGAAGATCAGAAAAATCTGGCAGTGCAGCGGGACAGACTAAGAGGTGTCACCGCAAATGTCAGACGTGTAAACGGCCAGAACCAGGAACTTCTGAAAAGTTCACTGGAGATGGTACAATTCGAGATGAATATCATCCAGGCGTCTAAGAGTGCTCCACAGACGGCAAACTATTCCAGAGCGTTAGACACTACAGGCGATTGTTTAGGTTACACATCGGGCGGGTTTGATGCAAAGCAGTAAAGCAGTACTTTATGAAGAAAGTGCTGCGGATGCATGTAGATAACTCGCTTAGGTAACCGTAGACAATACGGTAGTGTCTTTTTTGTACCCTTTTTTAGGTGCCTGTCCCCATCAACAAACTGTGAACAACACAGTCTGGAGGCAACCTAAGAAGTTCACAATTTGTTAATGGGGACAGGCACCTTGGAGGTAGTTATTATGTCACTAATGGCGAATTTATACGTAGGCTCCTCCGGCCTGCAGGCAACACAGAACGCCCTGAACACCACGGCCCACAACATGGCCAACATGGATACTGACGGCTACACAAGGCAGCAGGTATCCCAGGGAACAAGAGCATATCAGACTCTTGAGAACAGATTCGATTGTATCGCCCCAAAGCAGATCGGAACCGGAGTTAACTACAATAATTGTAAACAGGTAAGAAGCGAATTTCTGGATATTTCCTACAGGAAAGAGACAGGAAGGTCGTCTTTTTATGACGTTTCGGTAAAAGCGCTGGAGGAGATCGAGGATCAGCTTCAGGAGATGGAGGGAACGGAATTCGCCGATGCCCTCAATAACCTGTGGGTTTCGGTGCAGGAGCTGGCCAAGGATCCCTGCTCGGCGGTTAACCAGAGCGCATTGGTGACAAGAGCAAACGAATTTTTGACAAGAGCAAAAAGTGTTTATGAGGGCTTCGTTTCCTACCAGGAAAACCTGGATTCCATAGTAGTGGGAATGGTTGAAGACATCAACTACATCGGAGACCGCATAAGACAGCTCAATGAAGATATAGTAAGCATTGAATCAGGCAGAATGGAGAAGGCCAACGACCTTCGAGATGAGAGAAACCTTCTTCTGGACCAGCTGGGACAGTACGGCAAGATCGAGTATCACGAAGACATCTTCGGAAATGTTATCTGCCTCTTCGAAGGCTCCAGTTTTATCACCACAGATCACGTGAACCACATCGCCTGCGACAACTCATTATCTGAGGAAAAAGGCGGAAGCCCGGCAGGTTACAATACTCCTTACTGGGAGTACGCAGCAGTTACGGAGCTTAAGAGCGACGGCTCAAGACTGGTGATTTCAATTGACGGAGCACACGTTTTTGACCTTGAAACTCCTATCTCAACCTCAATAGATACAGATATCGGCAAGCTCAAATCAGTTCTTCTGGCAAGGGGCGACAGGAACGCCAACTATCATGACATTGTGGAGGACAAGGATTATTACAATGAAAAAATCGCACAGTCGGTAATCATGAACGTTGAGGCCGAGTTCGACCAGATGATCCACAACATCATGGCCAAGATGAATGAGATCCTTGAAAGCGCCGAGAGTAACCCGGGAGTTCTGGACGATTCAAAGGGAATGCCCTCCGACTTCACTCTTTTCACCGTGGCAAATGAAGATGACAAGCTGGTGTACAGGGTAGGCGAGGACAATCCTCCCGGAACAGTTATTACGGGACTTACCATAAAGAATACCCAGATTAATCCGATACTTATACAGGATCCAACTTATTTCACCTTCAGAACCATCGACGGCAATGAAGATACAGCAACGATGACGGCTCTGAAAGAAGCTTTTACAAAAGAGGAATACGTACTTAATCCCAACGTTTCAACAAGAAACAGTTTTATCACCTACTACAACAGCCTTGTTTCCCAGGTGGCCAACTCAGCGGATGTCTACAACTCCATCAAGGAGGCCCAGGAAAAAACAGTATCGGCGGTATCCTCCGCAAGAGAGCAGATCGTAGGCGTATCCAGCGATGAAGAACTGGAATTCATGATCATGTTCCAGAACGCCTACAACGCATCTTCAAGATACATCAACGTAGTAAGTGAAATGCTTGAACATCTGGTATCGACTTTAGGCGCATAAGAACCCTTTTTTACAGGAGAAAGGCTATGAGTACTTCACAATTCTTTGGACTGAATATCGCAGCATCGGGGCTTAGAGCTTCCAACGCAGCCCTGAACACAACAGCGAATAATATCTCCAACGCCAACACCGACGGCTACAGCAGACAGAAGGTAAAACAGGAGGCCAGCGACGCCCTCAGAGTTTTTGCCACCTACGGATGTGCCGGCGCCGGTGTTGATACCATTGCAATAGAGAGAGTCCGGGACAGCTTCTACGATGTGAAGTACAGAAACAACGCACAGCTCCTGGGAGTGGCCAAGCAGAAGAACTACTACAACAGCCTTATCGAGGAGTACCTCAGCGACGATGGGACCAGCGGCTTCTCATCACTTTTTTCCAAAATGGAGGCCTCGCTGGAGTCGGTAATGACCGCTGCGGGAACCACAGAGACCAAGGCCACTTTCGTATCTAATGTAAAAGCGTTAACCGAATATTTTAACAATGTTTACACCAGCCTTCAGAACGAGCAGGCGGATGTTAACGCGGAGATTAAGCTCTGCGCTGACAGAATGAGTTCCATCGCTCAGGAGGTTGCCTCAATAAATCAGCAGATCAACATCATCGAGATGACAGGAACCACAGCAAATGAGCTGAGAGATAAAAGAGATACTCTTGTGGACGAGCTGTCCAAGATGGTTTCCGTTGAGACCAAGGAAACTCCCGTTGTCGACGAGAACAATCCCAGCAGAGTAACCGGCGCTACCAGATATCAGATCTGGGTTGCGGGGGGCTACGAGCTGGTTGATACCTATGAATACAGGAAAATGATCTGCGTCTCCAGAGAGGACGACGGCTCCACTAACCAGAACGATATCAGCGGACTGTTCGATATCAAGTGGGGAAGCGGCAATTACAAAGATGGCGATAACATCAGCGAGCTGTCATACTTTGAGCTGGATTCCAAGCTTATAGGCGGAGAGCTCCAGGGTCTTCTGGCAATTAGAGATGGCAACAACAATCAGTATTTTCACGGAAAAGGAACCAACGTATACAAGTCAGGTGATACCTACGCCGTGGAGGTGAAGGTTGAGGCTTCTTATCTGAAGGATATGAACAAGTGCTCAATTCCTGAGGATGGCAGCATCCATATCGGAGCTAAGGATTATCGCTATGACAGCTTCGACTACGACGGAGATAGCACCTATACTTTCTATATCGATAAGAATACTTTGACAAGTATTCCCGATAACAATGCCAATGTTTCCATCGGCTACGGAAATGACTATCAGGGAATTCCTTATTACATGTCCCAGATGAATGAGTGGATAAGGCAGTTCTCCGCAGCAACCAATACGATCATGGTAAACGGGTACACTTCAGATTCCCTGGAGGGCGTTAACCTTCTCACCGGCGCCATGGACACCAATTCAGCTGCCCAGTACAGCTACGCACAGCTCACGACACTGTCAGAGAATAAGGGTTACTATAAGCTTCGCGGCGGCAACTTCTCCGTAAACGAAGTTCTGCAGGATAACTCCGATAGACTTGCTACAAAGGCAGACGTTACGGAAGGTGAGTCGGAATTTGTTAACCTTACCAAGTTAAAAACAATGTTTGATACCCAGAAGATCTTCAGAGGAGCCACCTCCGGAGAGTTCCTGACCAAGGTGCTGGCGGATATAGCGCTGAACAGAAGTAATTCCAATACTCTGGAGGATACCTACACCGCCCTTGAGAAGACAATTGGTAACCAGAGATTGTCGGATTCAGGTGTTGATGAAGATGAAGAGGCGTCGAATCTGGTGAAGTATCAGAGTGCTTATAATCTGTCTTCGAAGATGATACAGACATTGACGGAGATTTATGATCGGCTGATACTCCAGACGGGGGTATAAAATATAGGACGGATTTGTAATAGGATGGATAAATAGGATGGAACAGAGAAATGTCAGCTATTCGTATAAAGCGAGTGGCAGGCATTTTTTGCGGATAATGAGGTCTACTATAAGCGTACGCCACCCTTGACAGCACAAAGAATAATTGCTGCGTTGTATCCACCGACGGCGAAGAACTCAGGAACAATTAAGTATTTCTCCGGCGCAGGCAGCAGTGTAGCAATTATTCTTTGCACTATCAAGGGCAAGCCGCTTATGCGGTGGCTGGTTTTCTTACCTCGGGCTCAGAATCTAGGAACAAAAAGGAGAGTTACTCGATATTCTAGAATATCTATTTGGGGTCAGGCATATGAATGAAAGGTAGCGGCATGTATTCGTATGCCTTGCTCGGAGTATATCGAAGAATAGTTATAGCATTCTAGAGAATAATGCATACTAGATCATTATTTTTCTTTTCATTCGTATGCTTCTTTAGCCTGGAGGGACTTATAGTGGCCCTCGTTATGCATACTGAAGGGAGTTTGTTTTCTGCTTTAATATGCATTTAGAGCTTAAATCATCAACTGATAACTCAATCAGATCTTAGAAATGCATACGAAAGTCATCTAAAATAATAATTTGATGTAGGTGTCAAAAGTATCTTTTGACACCATATGATAAAAAGCTACACCTCGAACTATTCTTGTGATAACTAAGGCAAATAGCAAGAACCAAGCCGGCAGCTGCAACAAAGCAGCTGCCTAAGGCTTACAAGTGATTGTTGTGACGCAGTCTCTGAAACATATCGCTTACCATGCAAGGGTTCGTTCAGGTTTGCACTATATAGGAATTATCGCGCCAGGGAACATGCACCTCGGAGCCATAGCACAGGACAAAGTGTAAAAGGGCGGGAGGCGACAGGGGCGAGATAGGTGGGGACGGCGGAAGTAGCGGAAAAATGCGCAGTTCTTGTACGACGACATGATTTTCAAAACGAGAGAAAGAAGGAATGGCGACTGTCCACGAATAGGCATGAGTAGGAGACATTCCTTCTTGATAGAGTTTTAGAAAATCAGGAGGCGCACGAAAACCAGTGTTTTTACGGTGCTTTCGGCGGTCACAACTGTCTCGCCCCTGTCGCCTCCCGTCCTTTTATACTTTGTCAGTCATAGTACGGGTTAAGTTCCCGGCGGCAATTGCCGATAATAGTAGTGAAAATGAATGAATTTGCATGGATGCGTAGGTTTCAGAGACAAGGATTGTCTGTGGAGGTTTTTTATGCGCATCACCAACAAGATCATGCAGAATAATTCTCTTTACAATATCAACAACAACAAGGTCACCGAGGATCAGCTCAACACCATGATGGCCACCGGCAAAAAGATCACCCGCCCCTCAGATGACCCTGTTATCGCAATAAGGGCTCTCCGCCTTCGAAGCAACGTTACCCAGCTCTCACAATATTATGAGAAAAACTGCAAAGACGCCGAAAGCTGGCTGGACATCACAGCCGATGCTCTTTCCACCGTCACTTCTGTTCTCACCGACTGCGTAAAGCAGGCCACCAAGGGCGCCAACATGGACCTTACCGTGGACGACCTGGATATCATTGTTTCACAGCTTGATTCCCTGGCAAAAGAATACTACTCAACAGGTAATGTAGACTACGCAGGAAG
This sequence comes from Butyrivibrio sp. AE3009, assembly GCF_000420845.1. GTDB lineage: Bacteria > Bacillota > Clostridia > Lachnospirales > Lachnospiraceae > Butyrivibrio. The sequence continues at coordinate 117,623 of NZ_ATVS01000005.1, forward strand.
ATACATTTTTACCGGATACAGAACAGATACGCCTCTTACCTTCGATAAAACCACTTCTGCTGATTATACGGATGTCCAGGATCAGTTCGATGCGGTTGATATTTCCGAATCAAAAAGAATGATCGGTAAGCATATGCTTGACGCAAAAGACCTGGTAAGCTCAAGCGCAGAGCCGGTCAAGCAGAGTGACATTTATGAATGTACCGTAGGAAGGATCAGACTGTCCTACGATAGCCTGAATTATACTAATCCCGGCGACGACCCCATCGCCCAGGGCGAAACAGCAGCAACTCTCAAATGGAGAGAACAACTGACTCAGCCCGCCACCAGTACCGTAACCACCACCACCCAGATAATCAATTTTACCTATACCACAGAGACCAACGAGACCAGATATGTTGCCATTCCTGTGGATCCGGAGGGGGAAAAGAATTACAGGGTTACGGATGAAACAGGAAATACTTACGAGGTAGCTGTTACTAATACCGGTAACTACAACATATATATAAATGGCGACAAATCAGCTCCCGGACTCATAGTAGATCCCAACGGAATCGTGGACAGCGACCACCTGGGAAAAGGAATCGCAGCAGCTCAGACCACAATTGAGACCAAGAGCATTTCCGCCATCACCTATACTGCGGAAGACAATAAGCCTGTGACCGTGAATCTTCCTCTTTTACCAGCGATTGGACAGTCCTATCAGATCGAACTCAACGAGGATGGCTTCAGAGCAACGGTCAACAGTGACGGAACATATACAATCGTAGACGAAAGAATTGCTGAAAATGCAGATGGATCAACTTCCCAGAACGTTATTCAGGTAACCGGAAACGGAAGTATCAACAGCTCCTACAAGGAAACCAGCCTTACAATAGGCTATAAAAACATTATTTACTCCACCAGCAGCGAAGAGGAGATTGATGCAGCATATATCGATCTTGAAGAGCATCCCACGGGAGCAAGGGCGTATCTCAATGCGGCAACAGGTGAGGTCCTTCTTAACAAGGAACTTCAGGAAAAGCTGGTAACCATGCCTGACCTTATTGGCACCAAGTGTATAGACGTTGTCTATGATAAAAAGGAATGGAAGAGCGGCGACATAAGACCCGAGAATCTGTTTGCTTGTGATTATACCGACAGTAACGGCAAGCTTATTCGCTACAACAAGGGTAATGCCGCACACAACATAGCTTACGATGTAGGATTTGCTCAGTCGGTAATAGTTAATACTACTGCAGATGCTGTTTTTACCACGGATGTAAAAAGAAATGTGGAAGATCTTAAGAGAATACTTAATGAGCTTCAACAGATATCAGGAACTCTGGCAACGCTTAAAGACAAAAGAGATGCTTCTACAGATAAAGATTATAAGGAAAAGCTTGAGCAGGATATAGCGGCTGCAACTAAGGTCTATGATCACCTTAGGCAGCAGATCCAGAAGGAATTTGAGCACAAGATCACCTCAATGCAGCAGTGCCTCGACACCGCCAACATCGCGGTAACCGACAACGGAACCAGATCCAAGAGACTCGAACTTGTGAACTCAAGACTCATGACTCAGACCACCACCTTCAAGACCCTTCAGTCAGAGAACGAGGACATAGATATAGCCGAGGCCGCCACTAACCTAACAACAGCCCAGGTCACATATGAGGCCAGCCTCATGGCCACCGGAAAGATCAGTCAGACGAGTTTGATGAACTACATCTGATGATATAGGTCTTCAAAGCCAAACAAATTTCATGCTCGCATGATAATTTGCTTGGCCTTGAAGACCGAACAAGGATGAGGAAAAAAGACATGCGTAGTTTACCGAATAAGCGAAGGTTATTATTGTATGAGCATGTCGATTTCCGAATCCTTGTAGCATGACGAGAGCGTTTTTTGCGGAGTCATGCGTATATCATCAAAAACTATGGCGCCTCAATTCACAGACTTCATCACCATAAGTAGTGGATATTAAAACATTATCGGGTAACCAAATCATCTCAATTTAAAAAATAGTAGCTATGTGTCGAAATAACGTATATAATTAATAAGTAGTAGTGTCTATCAAGGACAATGGAGGTTATAACATGAAATTAGCAACAAGGATTTTTGGCGATGTTGAAATTGAAGATAGCAAGATAATCTCTTTTCCAAACGGCATTATCGGATTCCCGGACTTAAAGCGTTTCACGCTCATGCACGACGAAGAGGGCGGGACCAATACTATTCAGTGGCTTCAGTCAATTGAAGAGCCGAACTTTGCAATGCCTGTTATGGATCCTCTTATTGTATGCCCTGATTACAATCCACAGGTTGACCGTCAGAATATCATAGATATTGGGGAGCTGGTGGATGATGAGCTGCTGGTGCTGGTAACAGTTACTGTGCCTCATGATCTTAAACAGATGACGGTTAATCTTAAGGGCCCCTTCATCATCAATGTACATGATATGAAGGCTGCACAGAGTATCATTGATAACGACGAATACCCGGTAAAATTCCCTATCTATGATATCCTGCAGAAAAACAAAGAGAATGCCTGACCGACACTGACTAATTACGCAACCATGGAGGGAGAAAGAGAATGTTAGCATTATCCAGAAAAAAGAATGAAGCAATTATCATTAACAACAACATTGAGATTACTGTATTGGATATCAGAGGGGATCAGGTAAAACTTGGAATCGCAGCGCCTAAGGAGATTCCGATCTATCGTAAGGAAGTTTACCTTCAGATACAGCAGGAGAATAAGCAGGCAACTGACGTCGCCAGTCTTGATGCACTCAAGAAGCTGCTTTAAATCTATATTGTTATTTCCGGCGGTTGTCATTAAATGGCAGCCGCTGTTTTCTTTTTAGATAGGACGGGCAAAATGGCGAAGGAAGCAAGTGGCCTGCAGCGGAGAAAATATGGCCGACGAAAGCACTGTGAAAACGCTGGTTTTCGTGCGCCTCGTGATTCTCTAAGGCTCGATGCCAAAGGAATGCCTCCTACTCATGCCAACTCGCCGGAAATAGGCTTTGGGGCGGCAATCCTTGGGGAGAGGGAAGAGTTAAGGTTATTGGAGTAGTGGGATTATTGGGGGGGTGTTATTGAGGGGTAATGATGAATATTTTGTATTTTGACTGGAATGAATTTAATGGGGCGGACTGCAGGGACGCCATGGAGAAACTGGGACATCAGATAGATATCATCAGGTTTGATAATAGCTATTATGAGATGAATACCGGAAACCTTACTATCTTTGCGGATAAGGTGATTAAAAAGCTGGAAGAGGGAAAATACTATGACTGCGTATTCAGTTTTGATTATGTTCCTGCGCTGTCCGATGTGTGTCAGGTGTTTGAGGTTCCTTATATTTCCTGGGTGTTTGACTGTCCACATTATACGTTGGATTCACATACATTGAGTAATCCGGTAAACAGAGTATATGTGTTTGACAGGATTTTGTGTGAAACACTGAGGAAGAAAGGATATGAGACAGTATTTCATTCGACGCTGGCGGTGAATTCTCAGAGATTAGAGAAGATATGTCAGGAGCTTGATGCTGAGAGCGATGGCAGGATAGTTTATCAGCATGATGTATGCTTCCTGGGAAGTTTGTATGACAATGAATTTAATTATTATGACAGAGTCAAATACCTTCCTCCGGAGCTCAAGGGCTATACGGATGCACTTATCAAGGCCCAGGAGAGCCTGTTTGGAACAGACCTTTTTAGTGAACCGGGAATAATGCCCTATGAGAAAATAAAGAAGATGAGGGAGTACATAAAATTCGAAGATACCGGGCAGTACGAAATTGACTATGACAATGTAATATTGGATTTTCTCAGGAAGAAGGTAACTGTAAATGAGCGGCGTAATATCCTGACGGAAATGGGAAAGAAATTTGATACTGTTCTCTATACTCCACCGGGAGCCAGGCCTATAGAAAATGTCTGTAACCTTGGTTTTTGCGATTACATGACTAAGATGCCGAGAGTTTTTCGAAAATCCAAGATCAATCTGAATATCACCCTAAGATCTATCTTATCGGGGATACCTCTCAGAGTGGTGGATGTCTTGGCTGCGGGAGGTTTTCTTATTACCAACTATCAGGCTGAGATAGCAGAATATTTCATTGATGGAGAAGAACTTGTTATAGCCTATTCTCCTGAAGATATGATAGAAAAAACCGCATATTACCTTGAGCACGATGATGAGCGCAAGGTAATAGCAAGGAGAGGGCAGGAAAAAGTTCTGAGGGATTTTGATTATAAAATACTACTTGAAGGAATTCTTACAATTTAGAACAAAATGGAAGATTGAGGGCAGTTATGTTTGATGCTATTTCAGTATTAGAAAAAATAGAAAGTGTAGAAAAAAAATCAAATAACCCAAGGTTTTGTCAGGCAAATTACTCCGTGGATCAAAAAATGGAAAGATTACAATTGATACTAGGGATAATTCTGGAAATCAATGAAAATACTTCAGAAATATATAAGCTTAAGGCAGAGTATTTCAAAGGATCCGTTTCTGCTGAAGCTTTGAGCGTTATTATCCATTCTCTGGAGATAGCTGAATCCGAGACCGGAAAAGTAATAGAAGAAGCTTTAGAAGAATGGGACTATTCGGGATATTTGACTTATGTCGGAAATCTTTCGATTTTAGAGAATGTTTACGGGAAATTGTTAAAGTATGAAAATGTCTTGAATAAGTACAAAACAGTTCATGAAAATGTACGTCATATCGTTAGAAACTATTATTCAAGGAAAGAATCTAAAGTATTTACCGGAAAAGGTGCCGTGTACACTGTTATAACCGGAAATTATGATAATTTGAATGAACCGCTTGTTATAGATAAAGACTTAGATTATTACTGTTTTACTGACAATAAAGATATTAAGTCAGAGAATTGGACAATCGTACATATTGAAGATGATATGGGATTGGACCCGATAAGATTAAATCGATATTATAAGTTTCTTATGTTTAAAGTGCTTCCTGAGTATGATTATTCTATCTATATAGATGGTAAAAATCAGATTACTGGTGACTTGAAAGAGTATATCAGATACTATTCTAGGGATAAATCCATGTTATGCGCTCCACATCCGCTGAGACAGAGCATTGAGGATGAGATAATTGAAGTTGGACGGTTAAATAAAGCGGATCCTAAGTTTATGACGGAGCAATTTGAACATTATAAACAAGCAGGATATGACGAGAGTATCCCTCTTATTGAAGGTTGCCTGTTGGTAAGAAATCATCATGATAAGCTTCTTCAAAAAGTTATGGAGGACTGGTTTGATGAGCTTTGTAAGTGGAGTTTCAGAGACCAGATTAGTCTCGGCTATGTATGTTGGAAGAATGGTTATGCTTTCGATCTTAGCGAGATTCTTATTTACGAAAATCCCTATATTAAAGAAATAGGACATGCAGTGAGAACAAGAACAGTAGAGAGATAATTATAAATTTTTTATGAATTTTTTGCCTGAAGGGTAGTTGAAAGCTAAAGAAAAATATCCCATGTCCGATATAATGGATAAATAGAACTGTCTTACTTTATGTAAAAGGTTAAGAACTATAGATGTAAGGGTTTATTCCTGATTCTGACACGGAGGTATAGAATTATGGGAATTGAAGCAATCAATGGGTTTAGTCCTCTTATTCAGGCGACTCAGCCCCAGGTAAGGACGCAGGTCCAGGAACAGAGTCAGTCTCAGTCTGAGATTGTAAATCAGGAGGCCAATGCCGCTCAGGCTATGGAGCTAAAAGTAGAAGCTGCTGATAATTCAGCAGGTTCTAATAGTGGTACTCAGAGTGGCCCTCAGAGTTTTGCACAGTCCCAGACACACCTTCAGGAAACTGAGGAGCAGATTCAGGCTGATAACGAAAAGGTCAAAAAGGCCATTTCTCAGATGGCCAAGAACATGAGCTCCAATGCAGAAGCGGTATTTGGAATTCATGACAAGACCAACAGAGTAACTATCAAGATGGTGGACAAGGAGACCAAGAAGGTGATCAAAGAGTTCCCGCCGGACGAGACTCTCGATATGATCGCCAAGGTATGGGAAATTGCCGGCATCCTGGTAGACGAAAAGAGATAACTGTAGGTACACCTTTATGGAAAAGGATTTCCATGCGGTAACTCACGGATTGAGAAAGGAGAGAAACTATGCCTATCAGAATAACAGGAATGAATTCGGGCCTGGATACCGAGAGCATCATAACCGCTCTTACCAGTTCCAAACAGACCAAGCTTGATAATTTCAAGGGCGACCAGAAAAAACTTACCTGGAAACAGGATAAATGGAAAGAACTTAACAAGAAGGTCGTTTCCTTCTATAATGGGGCGCTCAGCTCCATGAGATTTTCAACAGCCTATACCAAGAAGACCACAACAGCTTCCAATGCCAATGCTGTTTCGGTTGTTACCGGCGAAAATGCAATGGATGCAGTTCAGAACTTGAGCATCACCAGTCTTGCTAAAGCTTCATACATGAGTGGAAAAGAGGTAAAGGCCGGAACAGAAAAAGCCAAGCTGTCCACAGAACTTAGCGAGATTACAGGCTTTACAGCCGGGGATATTAACTTCACCGTAGGTGGAGAGAGTAAGTCCATAACAGTAGAAGATGGCGATACTATAAGTGATGTACTTAGCAAACTTAAAGAGGAAGCCGGAGATAAGATCAATTTTAACTTTGATGAGAGCACCGGAAGGTTCTTTGCTGCAGGTAAGGAAACAGGAACTGCGGCAAACATCTCCTTTGAGGATAGCGACGCCGCAGCTGCTCTTGGTCTCTCCACAGCAACTATTCAGAACGGATCTAAGGCTAAGATTATCCTTAATGATGAAGAGTATGAATCTGACAGTAACACCTTCCAGATAAATGGATTAACTATTACAGCAAATGAAGTGGCTGAGAATATAACCCTTACCACCAAGCAGGATACCAGTGGAATTTATGACAACATCAAGAAGCTGGTTAAAGAGTACAATGACATTATGAAAGAGTTTTCAACTCTTTATAATGCCGATAAAGCTACGAAGTATAAGATGCTCACGGATGATGAAAAAGATGCCATGAGCGACAGCGAGGTTGAGGACTGGGAGAACAAGATTAAATCAGGACTCCTCAGCGGTGATGAGACAGTTGGAACTATCAGATCTGCTCTCAGAGATATTGTGAGTAGTTCCTTTGAGGTTACCTTAAAGGATGGCTCCAAACAGAAATACTCATTGGCATCGCTGGGAATAGCTACCGGTAGCTATTTCTCAACAGAAGAAAATGAAAGAGATCTTCTTCATATAGACGGAGATCCGGATGATGACTCTACAAGTGGAAATACAGATCTTCTTAAGGCGGCCATATCAAGTGACCCTGCAATGGTTCAGGATTTGTTTACTCAGCTGTCAAGATCAATGTATTCCAAGTTGTCAGATCTGATGAAAGGCACGCAGTACAGCAGCGCATTCACCATTTATGAAGATAAACTTATGGCTTCACAGTATAGCGCCTACAACACCAAGATCTCCGATGCACAGTCAGCACTGGAGGCTGCACAGGACAAGTACTACAAGAAGTTCTCCAAGATGGAGACCGCACTTAGTAAGATCAATAGTTCCAGCGGTTCATTGTCAAGTTTCTTTGGCGGTGGAGGCTGATAGCATAAGAGTATTACTATAATAAAACTATAGATTGAGAGGGAGCAAAGTATGCCAGTACTTACAACTCAACAGAAGGCTTATGCACAGTATAAAAATAACAAGATAATGAGTGCTTCAAAACCGGAGCTTACTCTTATGCTTTATGACGGGGCTATCAAATTCCTCAACATTGCAGATTTTGCAATTGAAAAGAATGATATATTTAAGGCCCATGAGAATATCGTAAAGACTGAGAAAATAATTGAGTATCTTAGAAGCACTCTAGATATGAAATATCCCGTTGCTCAGGACTTTGAAAACATGTATTCTTATATTGCAAGGAGACTTGTTGAGGCCAATATAGCTAAGGACAGAGAGATAGTTGCTGAGGTCAATAAGCATATGCATGCAATTAGAGATAATTGGGTTGAAGTTATGAAAGCAAATCATGTTATGGTGAAGGATGCATAAAAGGAGACTGGGATGATAGCTTCTAGTTTGGACATGCTGGAGGATAGCCTTATTAAGAAGATTGAGGTTATGGACAGGATTCAAGAGGAAAACGACAGACAGACGGAAGTTTTGAAGAATTCTGAAGAGGTTGATGAAAAGGCCTTTGATGATACAGTGGAAAAGAAGGGAGAGCTGGTGGACCAGCTTCTTCTTTTGGATGAAGGGTTCCAGTCACTGTTTGACCGGGTCAAAGAAGAACTTGGTAATAATAAGGATATGTATAAGGAACAGATAGGAAGACTTCAGAATCTGATTCATGAAGTTATGGACCGAAGTTTATCCATAGAAGCTCACGAGCATAGAAATAAAAAGCTGGCAGAGCAGTATTTCAGCACTACCAGGCAGCGCCTTGAGAGTAATAAAAAGAGTTCTGCGGTAGCATTTAATTATTATCAGACAATGAATAAGTTTAAAGATATTCCACCTCAGTTTTTAGATCAGAAGAACTGAAACAGTTTGAAAAAAATCGATTTCATTAAGGAGCATGTATATGCTCCTTTTTTTTTGTATAAATTAACGAAATACGATATAATATATATACGATTAGCGAAATTTATTTCGTGCCTTGTTTTATGCGGAAGAGCATCTATATCGGCTACTTAACCACAAAACTTAATAGCAAAATCGGAAAAACTTAAAAAAATTTCAAAAATTCAAAAAAATTAGAAAAAAACATTCACAAGGGGTTAAGAAGGACAAAAAAAGGACGATACTTATAGTGAAAGAACAAAACCAAAGCAGCCATGGAAGGGACTCCGCATTAGGTCTGCACATTAAATTAAAATGGAAAGGCAGCAGGGAAGCGGGCCCCCTTCATGGAGGATAATATTATGGTAGTTCAACACAATATCACCGCAATGAACTCTAACAGACAGCTTGGTATTACAACAAACGTTCAGGCTAAGGCCAGTGAGAAGCTTTCTTCCGGTTACAAGATCAACAGAGCAGCAGATGATGCAGCAGGTCTTGCGATTTCCGAAAAGATGAGACGTCAGGTAAGAGGTCTTACCCAGGCTTCTGCCAACGCTCAGGATGGAATTTCAGTAGTACAGACAGCTGAGGGAGCTCTTAACGAAGTTCACGACATGCTCCAGAGAATGAACGAACTGGCAGTTAAGGCAGCGAATGATACTCTTCAGACAACGGACAGACAGTACATCCAGTCAGAGGTTGCAGCTCTTGCAAGTGAGATTTCCCGAACTGCCGAGTCAACGGAGTTTAATAACCAACATCTTTTAGATGGATCATTTACAGGCAAATATCTCCAAGTCGGTTCAGAAACAGCCGGTGAGAATCAGATAATGATTAGTATCTTGGCTTTAAGCGCAACCAGTATAGGAGTTGCAGCAACACATACTGCTACAGAAAATGATGATATTGATCCTACTAAGACAGACGGTAACCAGATAAATGTAATGAACCATGCGAATGCTAAGGGGTCGATAGAGCGAATAAAGTCAGCATTGATTTCAATTTCAAAGCAGAGATCAGATCTCGGTGCAATCCAGAACAGACTTGAACATACAATTAAGAATCTGGATAACGTAGTAGAGAATACCCAGGCAGCTGAATCACAGATCCGTGACACAGACATGGCAGAGGAGATGGTTAGATATTCCAATAACAACATCCTCATGCAGGCCGGACAGTCAATGCTGGCTCAAGCCAATCAGACAAATCAGGGTGTTCTTTCACTGCTTCAGTAATACAGATAAAACGTTTCCAACAGGGCTTGGCCGAGTGGTCAGGCCCTTCAATTTGTTTATGGAAAATTTATATTATATTTTTAAAAATAGGGGTAAAGTTTTTAGAATTATGGACGATAATAAAGGTGTAAAGAACAAGGAACTGTTATTAGACCAGCACTGATAATAGTTTCGGTAAATTAAACCAAACGAGCTGCAAGGACGCAGCCGTACAAATCAAGGAGGATAAAATTATGGTAGTACAACACAACATTACAGCGATGAATTCAAACAGACAGCTTGGTATCACAACTGGTATCCAGGCAAAGTCAAGTGAGAAACTGTCATCCGGTTACAAGATCAACAGAGCAGCAGATGATGCAGCAGGTCTTGCAATTTCCGAAAAGATGAGACGTCAGGTAAGAGGTCTTACACAGGCTTCTGCTAACGCTCAGGATGGTATTTCTGCAGTACAGACAGCTGAAGGTGCTCTTAACGAAGTTCATGAGATGCTTCAGAGAATGAACGAGCTGGCTACTAAGGCAGCTAACGACACATTGCAGTCTACAGATCGTGATTATATCCAGTCAGAGCTGAATGCTCTTTCAACTGAGATTGATCGTACATCTGCTGCAACAGAGTTCAACAATCAGAAGCTCCTTGACGGTACATTCCAGAACAAGAATCTTCAGGTTGGTTCTGAGACAGAAGCAAAGAACCAGATTCAGATCAGTATCAGTGCTATGAGCGCTAGTGCAGTTGGTGTTCAGACAGCAAATATTTCTGTTAGTGATCATGCTGCAGCTAAGGATACAATGACTGCTATAAAGAACGCTCTTCAGAGTGTTTCTGAGCAGAGATCTAACCTTGGTGCTATTCAGAACAGACTTGAGCACACAATCAAGAACCTTGATAACGTTGTTGAGAATACTCAGGCAGCTGAGTCAGCTATCCGTGATACAGATATGGCTACCGAGATGGTTAAGTATTCAAATAACAACATCCTTGCACAGGCTGGTCAGTCCATGCTGGCACAGGCTAACCAGTCCAACCAGGGTGTTCTTTCACTTCTCGGATAATTATATTTGTAACGCTTTGTTTATAAAACGTCTGTTGAAAACATTGCAACTACCCAAAAAGGGCTCCGGTTTTCCGGGGCTCTTTTTTCGATTTACAGTGATCATGCATATTGAGTATAATTAGTGTATGATAAACCGTTTATTGAATGACAAAAAAATATGCATCATTGCATGTATAAGAACAGGCAATGATGAGAAACTTTTATCGGATATAAGTAAACTCTGTGTCCCGGAGGGATTTACTGTGGAATACCTGGGGGTTACAGAGTCTGTTTCCATGTGTGCGGGATATAATGAGGCATTAGAAATAAGTGATGCGAAGTATAAGATATACATAAGAGAAAATACTAAGTTCCAAAGAACAGATATTTTGTACTCCATGATAGAACAATTTAGGATATCTCCTGAGATAGGGATGATTGGGGCCTTTGGCACGGATAGGCTTTCTACAGATATGGTGACTGAACATAGCATACTATATGGGGCAGCCGGAGAGAGGTCAATTCCGGTTGAAGAAAACTACAAGGAAGTAATGGCGGTGACCGGAGATTTTCTGGCCACTCAGTATGATATTAAATGGGACGAAAGCAATATTACAGATTGGTATATGTATGCTTTATCACAATGTCTGTCTTTCAGGCGCAGCGGATATAAGATAGTGGTTCCGGGGCAAAAGGACGGAGCATGGATAGAAGAGCAATTTGAGCATAATTATGATTATTCAGATGAAACCACTGAAAAGTGCAGAAGATATGCAATAGTCAATTTCTCTGGAGAAATGGGCATAAAACCTTATGCAATCCGCTGCGGAATAATGAGCTTTGAAGAAATATCAGGAGAGGATTTTATTCTGCCTCTAATATTTGCAGGGATTGATTTTTCGGTGATCGAGCTTGGAATATCAATAAACAGTGATAAAACGGAAGATTATGATTTGCTGAATTCGTATATTTTGGAGCATCATCTGAATGCGGTTATTTCATATAATTTTTCTTCATTATTATCAAAAGTATGCAATTCGCTTGGCGTCAGATATGTTTCCTGGGTATTTGACTGTCCGCAGCAGGCATTGTTCGATGAACAGGTCAAAAATCCTGTAAATTTTATTTATTCTTTTGATGAGAAGCAGGTTGAGACGACCAAAAGTTATGGTGCAATTAATGTTTTTCATCAGCCTCTTGCATATACTGGGGCGGCAATTACAGAATCTGATATTACCGATTATGACAAAGATAGATTTAATTGTCAGGTATCCTTTATAGGAAGCTTATACGAAGATGATGTTTACGACCGGGTCAAAGAAAAGCTAAGTGATGTTGCACTTAAGGATTATGAGGAAGCATTTAGAAATGCATATGGAAAGTGGGATGGACTGGATAGAATAACAGGAAGCCTTGCTGGAAGCACTATTGCTGAAATGCAGGCTATGGACTCGCCTGATACAATAAAAAATCTAAAGATGAATGTATCAGACTACTATGTAGGAAGAATTCTTACAAGGGATCTGGCAAATAAAGAGAGAATTGAGTTGGTGAATCGGCTTAATAAGTATGGACTAAGACTTTTTTCAGGTAGTAGTGGTGCACAACTTGAAGGAATCACAGTAGGTCCAAGGTTGAATAGCAAAACAGAACTTCCTAAGGTTTATTATCTGAGCAAGATCAATATCGGAACAACGCTTCATTCCATAACATCAGGCATTCCGCTTAGAACATTTGAAGTAATGGGAGCAGGAGGCTTTTTGTTAACTAACTTCCAACCTGAGATTCAGGAACTCTTTACAATTGGAAAAGAAATAGAAGTATATAAAGACTTTGAAGAAATGGAAGACAAGGTGAAATTTTATCTGGAAAATGAAGACATAAGGAAGAAGATTGCACAAAGAGGTTCTTTAGCTGTAAAAGAGAAATACAATATTAACGTGCAATTCGGAAAAATACTGAAAATGTCGGGAATTACCTTTTGATGAAAGGATAAGTGATGCAACAGCTAAGAGAATTTATTGACCTGGTAAAGAAAATTAAAGGATTGATTGAATCTCAAAAGGTTGATATTTCACAACTAAATCCACATGATATATCAGATTATCTAGACGAAATGCATGTGGCGCTGAGCATGGATGAAATACTCATGTCTGATGGGGAACATAACCTTTTGGCATCTGCGATTCAGAGGAATGATGCGGCAGCTTTTATACAGACATTGGAGGCGGTTGTTAATGAATGTGAGATGCTTGATGCCATTTATGAACTGAAAATGCAGAGATTAGAACTGAATATATGTAAGAATGCTGAATTTGCCAGAATGGCTCATGAAGTGAATAAGGATAGGTTAGAGGATTATTACAAGACTCATGACAGAAAGCCTAAGAGTGAATTTTCAGGTCGGGGAGTTGTTTTTTCTGCAGTAACAGGGAAATACGATACTGTCAGGGGGATAGGAGTACGCTGTGAAGGGTTTGATTACATCCTTTTTACTGATGATCCGAATTTGCAGTCGGATGAATGGGATGTGAGATATATCGCTAATGACGAGGGACTAGATCCTGTACGCCTTGCAAGACGGATAAAGATTATGGCTCCCTATGAAATCCTTAGCCAATATGATTATTCCATATGGATTGACGGTAAAATTGAGATCTGTGGTGACGTTAGACAATATATAGAAGAATATTCTACAGGTGAACCGCTGCTTTGTATTCCTAATTACAAGAATTCAAGTGTTTATGAAGAGGCAGAAGCATGCATTCTTCTAAACAAAGATAATGCCAAGTTAATTAAGTCACAGATGAATAGATATAAAGAAGAGCAATACATCAATGACAGCAGAATGATCGATTCCTGTGTCCTTGTCAGAGATCATCATGATACGGACCTCAGAAAAGTCATGGAGACCTGGTGGAATGAGATATTGCATAATAGCTTCCGTGACCAGCTCAGCTTTGGCTATTCCTGCTGGAAAAATGATTTTGTATATGATACAGCACCACTACTTTCATATAAGAATGATTTCTTTAAAACATATGGTCATAATAATGTGGCCGGGTGAAATATTAGCAAACACACTGTTTTATGAATGATCAGGTGATTTTTATGGAAAATTATTCATTTAATACTTTGATAGTCATCACCCCTCAGGATTGCGAAAGGTTATTATCTCTGTATCCAAGGTTGATAAGGCATATGAAGTATGGCCAGGTCTGCTTCGTGGGAACAGATGGAGTAGGTAACCTTGTGAGTGGTGATCCCAATATCGGAAACAGCGCAGGCTTTATTAACGAGGACAGTATCATCCCCTTTAATGAAGTCCATGCCTGCATGACCAAAAAGATGGAGAATCTCCTTAAGGGGCAGGCTCTGCCAAGAGGTGTTACCGGCTGGTACTATCAGCAGTTCCTGAAGATGCAGTATTCACGCATGTGCATCGACGAATACTACATGGTTTGGGATGGGGATACTATTCCCTGTAAAGACATAGTGATGTTTCAGGAGGAATCCGGGAAGCCCTATATTGACCTTAAGCACGAGTATCATAAAGAGTATTTCGAAACTATGGGAAGGCTCCTTCCGGGCTTTGCTAAGGTAATCGAGCGCTCCTTTATTTCTGAGCACATGCTCTTTAGAACAGATATTATGCAGGCTCTTCTTGTTGATATCGAAAAGAACGATTCTATCCCCGGAACAACCTTCTGGGAGAAAATAATTAATTCTATTCCGGAAGATCAGATTCAGTCTTCCGCTTTCAGTGAGTTTGAGACCTACGGAACCTATGTGGCTCTGAAATATCCCACAGTCTACAAGCTTAGAGAGTGGCATTCCTTCAGGCAGGGAGGCACTTTCTTTGATGTGAACACAATTTGCGACAGGGACTTTGAGTGGCTTTCCAGGGATTTTCATTCTATTTCTTTTGAAAAAGGTCACACAGTCAGAGAAGATAATAAGAACCTTTTTGACAATCCTGAGTATCAGACCAAACTCTCGCCTAAGCAGATGCTGCAGGCAGCTCAGATGGAGTATAAGGAAGGCTACAAGGAGATATGGGAGGACGATATTCAGAACAAAAAGGATAAGAACGTTACTTCCGGAGATTATTCCTATGTCTCCACAGTGGATAACAGGGTGACCATTGTTATCGTATCCTACAATGCCCTTTACCTTATGCAGGAAAACATAAAGAGTATCAGAAGTAACCTTCTTAAGGGCACTTACAAAATAGTTGTGGTGGATAATGCCTCCACAGACGGCGTGGCAGAGTGGCTGGCCGAGCAGGATGATATTTTGCTTATAAGAAATACGGAAAATGCTGGATTTGGTCCTGCCTGTAACCAGGGAGCCAAGGTGGTTCTCGGTACAGACTTTGCCAATGCAGATATTTATCTTTTGAACAATGACACAAGACTTGTGTTTGACAGTGTTTATCATTTGAAAAAAGCTCTTTATTCTGCTGAAGATATTGGAGCGGTGGGCAGTGTGTCCAACTACGCCGGAAACAAGCAGCAGATTGACGTGGAGTTTGACACCGTTGAAGAATACCTGAAGTACGGTGAAAAGATCAATGTGCCCATGGAAAGACCATGCCTTGAAAAGGTAAGATTATCAGGCTTTTCCATGCTTATAAAGAGAAAAGTATGGGACGAAGTAGGAGGCTTTGATGAGGACTTCGTTCCGGGATATTTTGAGGATGATGCCCTTTCCATGGAGATTTTGCGCCATGGCTACAGGCTCATGGTGGTAAGGAACAGCTTCATCTATCATGCCGGCAGCCAGAGCTTTATTAAGATTGATTATCAGAAACTCCTCGAGGATAATCACAATCTTTTTGTGGAAAAATATGGTTTTGACATCCTTAAATACGCTCATGCCAGCGGAACAGTGGTTTCACAGATTCCTTATGACATAAACGGACAGTTTAAGGTGCTCCACTACGGATGCGGCCTTGGAGCAGAGCTTAAGGCAATCAGGAGCATTTTTCCTTATGCCACAGTTATGGGAATTGAGGAAAATCCAAGGCTTTACGAGATCGCAAAGAGGACAGAGGATGTCTTTAACAGCCTGGATGAGTTCATAGAATTCAACGAGCCCGGAACCTTTGACGTGCTGATAATCAGTAGCGAGGATCAGGACCGCATGGATGATGAAGAGAAGGGCGTTGTGGCAAGCTTTTTTTCACAAAGAGCTGTCGAGATTCTAAAGAACCCTGTATACGAGGACTTCCCTTATGAGAAGATCAAGATGATCATCTGGGATATGGATGATACCTTCTGGCAGGGAATTCTCAGTGAGGGAGAGGTTATTCTTCCTATGGGAAATGCGGATCTTATCACAAGTATCACCGACCACGGTGTTGTTAACAGCATCTCTTCCAAGAATGATGAGGAGCCGGTTATGTCTGAGCTGGAAAGGGCCGGAATAGCAAATCTGTTCGTATTTAACAACATCAACTGGGAGGATAAGGGGCCTCAGATAGCCACAAAGATTAAGACCATGGGACTTCGGGCTGAGAATGTTCTTTTTATCGATGATAATCCAAGGAACCTGGAGGAAGCAAGATTCTATGCCAACGGCCTTATGATTGCAGGGCCGGATATAATTCCGTATCTTTGCAACTATTTCTATAAGACTGCTCCTAAGGATAAGGCTCATACAAGACTCTCCCAGTACAAACTTCTGGAGAAAAAGACAGATGCTGAGTCTGTTAGCAGCTCTAAGGAGCAGTTCCTAAAGGACAGCGATATCAGAATCACCATAAATCGCGACTGTCTGGATAATCTGGACAGGATTGCAGACCTGGTGGCAAGAAGCAATCAGCTTAACTACACCAAGAACAGGGATGACAAGAAGCTTTTGACCAAGCTCCTTTGCAGCGATTGGAATGACTGTGGCTATATCAGGTGCAAAGACAGGTTCGGAGACTATGGAATAATCGGATTCTTTGTTTACAATACCAGGGAAAAGAAGATGGAACATTTCCTCTTTTCCTGCAGAGTCCTGGGAATGGGAATCGAGCAGTATATTTATAACTCTCTGGGATGCCCTGAATTTGAGGTGAAAGGGCCTGTTTCCGTGGAATTAAAAAGGGATGCTGTCGCTGATTGGATCAAGGAAGAGAAGGAGTTTGAGATCACCGAGGATACTTCAAAGAAGAATAAGATACGAATTCTTCTTAAGGGCCCCTGCGACCTTGATTCCATTGAGCCGTATCTTGGCGGCGGAAGCATTACTTCAGAGTTTAATTATATAAATGAGATGGGGTTTGTCACCACAGGCCAGAACCATAGTATGCACATCTGGGAGAGTGCTAATCTCAGTAAGGAAGAGATAGATGAAATCGTTGATAGCGTGCCGTTTATTATAGATGGTGACTTTAAGACGAAGATGTTTGAGGAAGAGTATCATGTTATCTGCTACAGCCTTCTTCAGGACATGGCTTCCGGACTGTATAGGAATAAACGCACTGGAAGCTACATATCTTTTTCCAGCAGGAACTATCCGCTTACAGATAAGGCTCTTTCAGGAAGATTTATCAGCGGAGAGATCCAGAACCACGGTTTTGCTTTTGATCAGAAAATAATAGATGACTTTGTGGAAGAGTGGGAGTTTGTAGGAACAACGCCCCTGGATCTGCTATTCAGGAACCTGGACTATATCTATGACAACGTCAAAGGAAAGCCTATAATCATCCTGCTTATGGGCAGCGAAGTGGAGTATCAAGGTGATAACGAAGAGTTTGCAGGGCTGGCCGAAGTCTATAGGGAGATGAATCCTATTATCCAGGAGTTTGTAGATGATCATGAGAGGATGAGAGCCATAAATATCACTGATTTTATTAGCTCACAGGATGACTATGCTGATAGTATCAATCATTTCAGTAGGAATATATATTTTAAGATCGCAGGTGATATTTGTAAGTATATAAACGAACTGGTGTAAGTGGATGCGAAGTAAAACTGTTCATTAGATAACCCAGTCTTCAAGTATGCTTGGATTGTGAATGGTATGCCAGGGGACGTCTACCGGTTCGGCACAGTATCTGCATCGTTCAAAGGGTTTGCTGATCCGCTGTCTGATAATTTCGGTAGTAAGACCTTCCTCATACAGATCCACAGCGCCATCTTCAGGTAAAGACTCGTTAAAGTACTGATTGAAATACTTTGTCGTAAAAGGCAGGAAACAAGCAGCTATTTTTCCGTCGTATAGGTTTACGCAACCCTTTTGGAAACAAGTGTTGAATTTTTTAATTATGGATTCGTCATCGCTTCTCTCAAGCTTTTGCTGCTTTCTGAAGGTTGAGTTTATATCAGATATTCCGTAAGCAACTCTTTTTTCATTCAGGAAGCTTTTTAAGTCATCTATTTTGTCGTTCATAACAGGATATAATGAGACCCAAATGCCTGAACCTTCATGACAATTATTTAATGTATCAAAGAATGAATCGGGCATTTTTTGAAGTAACAATGCGTTTGTTACTATATGTATCATAGCATTTGGGTAAACTGAACCAACCAACCTGAGGTAATCTTCTATTTCAGGGTTGAGCAGTGGCTCGCCCCCGAGAATTCTGATGAGTGATATTTCATCAAAGAAGAGCTTAAGCCTGTTCAGATCCTGGGAAAACTTTGCAAAATTCGGAAAAACAGGCGTTTTTACCAGCCCTGAATAATGCTCACAATTGGCACAGTTCAGGTTACAATGGTCTGCTATATGAAATTCCAGATATGGAAGCCTTCTGCAGGAGTAATACGGAATAAGGGCATCTACTATAGACTTCGGTGTGCTAAATTCACTTTCAAGGTCAACAATATAGATGTTATCCAGATCAATATCAATAGAAAAAAACTTTGAAAGAAAATCCTGCTGACCGGAATAGTTTTGAGAGGCAATCAGTAGAATGTCAGCTTGCCCGGTTTCAATCATTTCTTTGGCTTTATTGCTATCTATTGATGCAATGCCATCTTCCGGTAAAGGGCCTGAGTGGGATACATTCCAATAGGCTATTATATGTATAGTCTCTTTTCCAAATTCATTAGCTACTTTGTTGTAGCCGTTCTCCATAAACTTAATTAAATACTGGCTGTAGATGTTTTGTCCAAAAACTATGGCATTGATCATTTCTTTTTCCTCTTGCAATGTATCATTACCCAAAGTAGACATTTTCTAAATATGAATCTAATAGAACGGTTGCCTTTTTGGCGCCTGTATCATTTAGATGATCTGAGTCAAGGAAATCTTCGTCGGTGAACTCATCCTGAAAATCATTCATGTCAAAAAACTCAACAGGATAATCCAGTTCATCAAGAACTTTGTATATATCAGGTTTGTAGCCTGAATATATATATTGGTTATAGTACTTTGTGTAAGGGGTAATAAAAAATAAAGGTTTGACCCCGTTGGTGTACAAAAAACTTACCATTTCCTGTATGATTTTTATATTCTCAATATGAGATTCCTCGTACTTTACGTGTTTATTATGACCATTGAGTGTGCGGTCTTTGGCAACATCATATTTTTCTTCTTCTGACAAAGTATTCCAGATAACTTTTCTTACTTCCAGCATATTATGGTTTGCCCTTGAGTTTATGTTGTTGAAAAACGTTCCTTCTTCCATTACTGTTCTATTGCTCCAGAACTCACACCAAGAGCGAATAATGTCTGGGGGATATAAGTCTTTATTATATTCAACTACTGAAAGAGGATCTCTGGCGACAGCATCTACGTAGTTGTGCTTGCCTTCTTCACCAAAAAGATTCATATAGACGTTCGGAACAAGGTGTTTGACCAGTTCTGCTCTTGAAACATCCTGATATAGCATGTAATAACCAAAATTTATAAAGCAATTCTTTATTTGTTTTTTGCCCTCTGAAAAAGCTTTTTTGATATGCAAAAAATCATAGTATAAATCCTGGGAAGCGATACTGAATTGGATTGTTTTTCCTGCATAGGTAAGATCATGTTCATTTATTCCAAACAAGGCGTGAGATGAACCTACGATAATAGTATCTGCTCCATCAAGCCTGTTCTTTTCATGCATAGCTTTTAAATAGTAGTAATCATAGTTTTTACTTAGATATGACCATGAGATTTTTTCAAAATTTCTGAAGTATTCGCGATCTGAAAAGGACATTTTTGTCTCCTGTATGGTATATGAGAGCTAGATACCTATAGTTTTAAGGTCTTGTGCAAACTTTTGAAATTCTTTCTTGTTTAATATGTTCAGGCAGCTTTTTAGAATCAGAAGATGAAGCTCAGAAAGCTCGTTGTTTAATATGTGTGGGTTATTCAATATATTCGGAATATGGTTTTTTACTAATGCACATAGTAGTCTGTATAGCGAATATGGTGGTGCATCGTACCGTAGTGCTATCATTTTCCAAAAAATCAATGCACAGGAATAGACAAATTCTATTTCAAGTTCTTGTTTATATTCATCCATGAATCCTCTTTCTTCCAATTCATCCCATAGCATGATCTGATTAGTCAGAAGGTCTACATGATAGAACTCATTGGTGGAGAGAGAGGTGGATACGTCATTTACATAGTAGTGATATAGCTGCTCATTCAGTATATAGGCCTTGGTGTAATACATGTTCAGAAGAACGCCCCAATAGGAATCCTCATAGGCCAGCCCTTCGGAGAAGACTATATTGTTATTTAAAAGCAGTGATTTCTTGATCAATTTACAATGTGGAAGATTATTAATCGTTTTTTTGACTAAAAATTTTTTTCGATCTTCCGGTACGGAAATGACAAGTACTTCATCAGGATTATTTTGTGAATCATCAGTTTCTTTATATATCAGTGTTTTTGAAAAATCCCTGATATACCTGCACTGAACAATATCATAATCATCGGAAAGGGCTATATTGTATAGCTTTTCCAGGTAGTCTTTTTCAAGCCAGTCATCAGAGTCTACAAAGGCAATATATTCGCAGGTAGAATATTCCAAACCAAGGTTGCGGGCGGTTCCCTGGCGTGAGTTAACCGCCAAATCAATGATCATGATATTTTCAGGATATTTGGATTCCCACTGTTGCAAATGTGAAAGTGTAGCATCTGTAGAGCAGTCATTTACACATATTACTTCCAGGGAAGAGAAACCGATTGTCTGCTCTTCGATTGAAGTCAATGCTCTGTCTATATATGCTTCCACATTGTAACAGGGAAGAATCACACTTATCTTTTTCATACATTTACCCGATAAAGACTGAATCTAATATCTTTTTTACAGCTACAGGATAGGTATAATCACGGCATACTCTTTCATAACCTGCCAGAAGAATTGCCATACGGGCACTTTCGTGGGTCAAAAAGAATTTTGCCAGAGCTGCCATTTCTTCAAAGCTGTGATATACAACTATCTCTTTTCCAATCTCAAATAATTCTTCTGTTTCCGGTTGATAGTTGGTCAGTATAAAGCCTCCTGCTCCGATAATGTCAAAGGTCCGAAGGGGCAGACCTGAAAATATGCTGTGTAGAGAGGTTGAAAGGTTTATTCTGGATAAATTGTATGCTTTGGGGAGTTTGTCATTGTAGGTTAAAAAGGGATGATAATCCACTCCTGCAATCTGATCCTTAGGCTCTGCATTTGCTCCATACCATCTGGGATTAAGACCAGCAATTTGCTCCATCATAAGACGGCGCTCTGTGTATGCAACGGCTCTTGCCATAACCACTTCCTCAAAGTAAAGCCTGCTGGGAAGGCCAAGCTTATCCCCCGGATCTTCATCAGATAGAGCGACCATCGCATCTATAAGATCTTCAGACATGGTGTTATGGATTCTGTCTTTGCCATCCCACTTACCCATCATATTAAATGCAATAGAGTTAAGTTGGTCTCTGAGTGCTTCATCTAAATTTGCTCTATAGTAAGCATATCTTCCGTCTACGTATTGCATTCCAACAAAGGATATGTCACAGCTGTAAGCAGTCTCATCAGCTACATCTATTTTAAGCTGTCCCATCCTGGAGATGTTGGAGGCAAGTGGGAGGTAGTTAACATTGGGAAGGCCTCTCTCAATGCAATTATTCATCAGGTATTTGTCGAATATAAAAAAATGATTGGTCTTATTTTGAGCCTCTTTGCTGTATAAAGACTGGAGAGGACAGTCGTAGATCCAGGATGCGTAGGGGATTTCCAGTTCCTTACATGCTGCTGAAACAGTTGGCGAAAAGTTCATTGTCAGCGCTATGTCATAGGGATTGGATTTTATGTACTTAACGATTTTTACAATTTCATTTTCATCATAATCCAGTGTCTTACAGGATAATTCAAGGCTATCGCAAGTATTACCTGATTCGATAGTTCCCCAATATAAATCGTTAAGAACCAGATCTATGCATTTGACAAGCAGGCATCGTTTAGTGTTCAAGTAAAATCCTTTCCATTATCAAATAAGTTATAGATAACATAATTATACACTATATATCGAACAAAACATAACGTATATATAGTGGAAGACCGTGCAAAAATGAATGCTTAAATGGTAAAATGATAATATGCAGACACGATAGCAAGTTTTTGACATTATTTTGAAAGGATAACTGTGAATACACCTATTATTTCAGTGATCGTACCGGTTTATAATGCTGAAAAATATCTGGATGAGTGTATAGAGTCGATACTTAATCAGTCATTTTCTGCTTTCGAACTGATATTATTGCCGGGGAGCTCAACAGATAACAGCTCACAGATATGTGAGAACTGGAAGAAAAAAGATAATAGAATAAGGATCGTCATTCAGGATATAAACAGCAGTGGATATGCCAGGAATAAAGGGATCAGGGAAGCTGCCGGTGAGTATATCTGTTTTTGTGATGCTGATGACAAGTATTGTGATGATTACCTTAAGAAAATGCATGAAAGCATTACATCAAATAATGCAGATGTCGCGGAGTGTATGTTTTATATAGCAAGCGAGGATTTGCGGTCACAAAGGTTATATCCCTTTCTTGAAGATATAAGATATCTGGAGCACAGCATTATGGAGCGTCAGGGTTCACCTGCGGTTTGGAAGTATATATCTAAAAAAACTTTGTGGATTGACAATGATATAGTTTTTCCTGAAATTAGAATTGCAGAAGATCTTGCTGTCTACACCATGATATGGGCTTATTGCTTGAAAATAAACTATGTCTATGAACCTCTATATATCTACCGAATTGTTGACACGTCCTTAAGCAGAACCAAAGTGAAACTGGAGGATAGGATAGCTAATCTCAGAGGCTTTTGTGAATATACAAGTAGTGAGTTTAAAAAGAGAGGGCTATACGAACAATGCAGGTCTACTCTTATAAGCCAGGCTGAATATCATTTAAGTGGCGTGTTCCAATTCATAGAAGATGCAGAGGATAATAAAGATATTTCAGCCCAGATGTCTGACATAATTAAGGATAGCTTTGGAGTTTCTGATACGGTATATGATCATTCTGTTCTTGGGTGGGGAGGAAAAGAAATGCACCCGCTGTGCGCACGGCTTAGAAAAAACCCTTCCAAGAATCTGTTCAGCATAAAAGATATGAGTATGTCTGTGCTGTGTGATCAGGATTTACAAAAGCAGTTCCGGGATTATTGTGATCAAAATGAGCATGATATTGTAATTGTAGACCTTATATCTGAGGCACCTGCGATTCTGGAAGAACTGGCGGATATTTCATCATTTATTCAGAAGTGGGCTCTTGGAGCAGGCATATTTCTGTCATGCATAAACAAAGTGCATCCCAAGGTCTATTTACTGGAGAAGTATGTAGCTGATAATTATTATTCTATGGAAAATACAGGGCTTGTAAACAAGATATTAAAAATGCTCCATGAGAGCTTTATTGGACTATGTCCTGGGTGCAAGTATATACCATCAATACCTGCTGAACTATACAAAAACAATGAAGAGAACGATTACAATATTTCAAAATACGATTGTACTTACTACTACGAGAAGATAGTTGATGACATTCATGCACTTTAATACGCTCAATAATACACGATTATATGTTACAATTATAGTAAGGCATAATATAACATTGGGTGATTGTAATGTGCAAAATTCTTTTTCTGGACTGGAACAGCTATGGAAATCTGGACATCCTGTCAGCTATCGACGAACTAAAGGCTTCCGGCAGGGACATCCGGATAGAGCTGTATCCCTACGACAATCATATAGAGCGCGATGATAAGCAGTTCGCAGATAAATTCAAAACGGACCTTCAAAAGAAGAGCCCGGATTTTGTCATGTCTTTTAACTTTTTTCCCATTGTTTCAGGGGTATGCAATGAAGTAGGAATTAAATATGTTTCCTGGGTATATGATAATCCCGCTATTAATCTGTATTCATTTACGCTTATAAATCCATGCAATTATGTATTCCTCTTTGATTCTCAGATGTATGAAGTTTTTGCGAATCAGGGGATCAAAACAGTATATTATCTTCCCATGGCTGCAGCTGTAGAGCGGTATGACAGTTTTGAAAAGTCCGATGTTTTCAGGAAAAAGTGGGGAGGAGAACTTGCATTTGTAGGAAATCTCTATACAGAAGGCCATAACTACTATGATCAGATAGAAGATAAACTGTCAGACTATAGTAAAGGTTATATCAATGGGCTTATGCGGGCACAAATGGAGATAAACGGCGCCAGTATTGTGGAAGGCTCAATTCCGGAAAATGTCATGAAGGAGATGGTTGATGCCTTTGGGGCCAAGCCCAACTATGACGGTGTTGAGACCTATGATTATATCTATTCAAATTATGTGGTAGACAGAAAGATTACAGCTCTTGAGAGGACAGAGATGCTTACCATGATTGGTAAAAAGCATTCGGTGAACCTGTTTACAGGGGACAAGAACTTTAAGCCTGAAGGTATTAGTAACCGCGGGAAAGTGGATTATTATAAGGAGATGCCTTACATCTTCAAAAACACAGACATCAATCTGAATATTACTTTACGAAGTATTCAAAGAGGAATCCCGCTTAGGTGCATGGATATTATGGGATGTGGCGGCTTCCTTCTTACCAATTATCAGGAGGATTTCCTTCATTTCTTTGAGCCCTTTGAGGATTATGTATATTTCGAGAGCAGACAGGATCTGATGGATAAGATTGAGTACTATCTGACCCATGAAGGGGAACGAAACAGAATCGCAAAATCCGGTTATGAGAAGATAAAGGCAAATCATACATATAGATTAAGACTTGAAGAAATTCTTGATATAGTTGGTAACTAAAGGAAAATGCATATGAAACTATTGTATCTGGACATACCTATTTTTTTTGCTAACAGAGATATGCTGGAAGCTTTTCAGGAGTATGTTGATGAGGACGGAGAGCACCTGCAGATACTCAGGTATATGTTTAATTATACTGAGGAATCAGCAAGGAAAAATCCTGAGTTTGAGGCAGAGTTTCCGGGAATATTAAAGGAACACTCTCCTGATTTTGTATTTTCCTTTAACTTTCTTCCGGTAGTGTCAAAAGTATGCAACGTAGCAGGGATAAAATACGTATCCTGGATCTATGATAATCCGGAGATACTGCTTTATTCCTATCATGTGATAAA
This sequence comes from Butyrivibrio sp. AE3009, assembly GCF_000420845.1. Classification (GTDB taxonomy): domain Bacteria; phylum Bacillota; class Clostridia; order Lachnospirales; family Lachnospiraceae; genus Butyrivibrio. The sequence continues at coordinate 143,064 of NZ_ATVS01000005.1, forward strand.
TAAATGCAACATCGTTTTGATGTTTGATTCCAAGCAGTTTGAGACATTCCGGAAAGGTGGAATCAAGACCGTGGAATATATGCCGCTGGCAGCATCTACCAGAAGGCTTGATGCAATGATTCCGGATGATGAAACAGTTTCAAAGTATAGTGCTGATATTGCCTTTGTGGGATCCCTTTATACAGAGCGTAGAAGATATTACGACGAAATAGCAGAGAAAATAACCCCCTATACCCTTGGATATATTGATGGAATGATAAGAGGGCAGCTCCAGGTGGATGGAGTGAATGTTATGGAGGAAGCCCTGAGACCTGAAATCGTGGACGAGATTCAGAAGGCCAGCAATATCTATCCTCATGCGGACAGCGCTGAGACCAGAGAGTATCTCTACGCAAACTATATCATTAACCGCCAGGCGACCATAATAGAACGCAGAGAGATTCTTACGATGATAGGTGAGAAGCATCCGCTTAATCTCTATACCTATGCGGAAAATAATGAATTTAATCCCAAAGGGGTGATCAATAAAGGGGCAGCAGAGTATTTTGTTGAAATGCCCTATGTATTTAAACTAAGCAGAATTAACCTGAACATCACCCTAAGAAGCATACAGAATGCGATACCCCTCAGGTGTTATGACATTCTCGGGGCGGGAGGATTTCTCTTATCAAACTATCAGGTAGATCTGGCCAGACACTTCGTTCCCGGTGAGGACTATGTCTTCTACGAAAACAGGAAGGATATCCTGAATAAGATTGAGTACTATTTAAGCCATGAAGACGAAAGAAAGGCCATTGCGAAAAATGGTCACGACAAAGTACAAAAAGAGCATACCTTCGATGTGAGGGTTAAACAGATTATTGATTTGGTGAAGGCTAAGGACATATAAATGGCAAAAGTAAGTGTAATCGTACCGGCATATAATTCTCACGATACTTTGGCAACCTGTCTGGGGAGCCTTGTGCACCAGACTCTTCAGGATATAGAGATAATTGTGATCAATGATGCATCCACGGATGATACCTGGGAAATCATGAAGAGGTGTAAGGGACAATTTTCCGATAAGGTCAAAATAATCGACGGAAAGGTTAATCGCGGAAGCGGAGGAGCCAGGAACCAGGGCTTTGATGCGGCAACAGGCGAATACATTGGCCTTGTGGATAGTGATGATTATGTTGCTCCGAACATGTACGAGCTTTTATATAACCAGGCAAAAGAAGGAGACTATGACATAGTAGATAGTGGTTATTATAAAGAGTCAACAGATAAAGCGATTCTTTCCACCGGTGATAACGTCACAGGAACGCTTGATGATGAGAAAAGAAATATTCTAATCGCAGGTGGAGGATATCTTGTAACAAAGATTTTTAGAAGAGAACTTTTTAACTGTCCACCTATAAGGATGAGAGAGAATGTCAGGTGTCTTGAAGATACGGAAATTCTTATATACATGATTCTCAGAGCGAAGAAAATAGGAAATGTAAAGGAAATTTTGTATAAGTATTGCGATATAAAGGGATCAGCTACCAAGCAAATAGACTTGAAAGTATATCTTGATTCAGTAATCGGTGCAATGAAAGCTATTTATGAGAGGTGTGCTCATCTTTCGGAATATGAGGGGGCAAAAGAATCAATAGACTACATGGCTGCAGTTCTTTATTCCTATGGAATCAACAGATGTTTATTTGAAAATATCAGGAAGTATGGCGCTAAAAAGGAATATATAGATAAATATTTTTTAGGACTAAATGATACACAAAAGGAATATTTGAAGAGTTTATATGGGATAAAGGAACAATGCTTTAGTTTTTTATATGACAAAAACTACATTATACAGCAGAAGTTGGCGGCAATAGATATTGCAATTATGAAAAAGTGTGATCAAATACACAAGGGGTGAATTATGGCTGACGATAAGATCAAGTATTATTCCGTGCTTGTTAGCGAATTGAGTCAAGGTGTGGAAAACGGAGATTTTTCCGGAGAGTTTATCCCGGATAAATATAGATGGGAACATTTGCTTGCACTTTTTTTTCTTTCCAAGGCATCAGAAGAAGGCAAGGAAATGTATACGGCTATCTATAACATGGTGATAGCTTCTTCTGAAAAGCGAATTAGGAAAAAAGCAAGGAAAAAGGAAAAAATAAAAATTTTATTTCAGAATTACTCCGCAGCCCAATGGCCAGCTATGGACGTATATAACGAATTTGCAAAAGATGAAAGGATAGAAACAGGATTACTGGTTTCTCCAGTTTTAGGCAGGGGAGAGGGGCACTGGGAAGACAGCTATAGCCAGACCTTGAAGTGGTTTAAAGAAAATGATTACAAGATATATGAGGGCGTTAACAATGACGGTAATTTTCCCGGATTTGAGGACTTCGGAGGGGCCCCTGATATTGTTTTCATAACATCTTCCTGGTACACAGAATTACCTTATTATCAACAGTTTATTTCACTTCCGCTTAATTCACTTGTTGCTTATATTCCTTACAGTATTTACCTTGCAAATAGTATGGATGGTGGATATGGAGACAATAAAGTGTACAACAAAGATACCGTCAATCTAATGTGGAGGGTTTATTGTGACTGTAGCAAAAACTATGAGGGATATAAGAAAAAGCAGTATCTATCAGGAAAAAACGTAAGATTTTCCGGTTACGCTAAAATGGATTACTTTTATCAACAGAGAAACTGGAATGACGACCAGCTAAGAGAAATATGGAAGATTCCGTATAATATAGATGCTAAATCGATGAAAAAAGTGATAGTGGCGCCTCATTACAGTGTTATAGACAAAGGCGTGATTTTGTTTTCCACCTTCAGAAGAAATTTGTGGTTTTTCTTATATTTGGCGCAAAAATATAAGGACGATGTCAGTTTTGTTTTTAAACCACATCCACTTCTTCGTACTGCTTCAGTTAAAGCCGGGTTGTTTAATAGCTATGAAGAATATGATGAATACATCGAAAAATGGGAAGGATTGTCAAATGCGAGAGTAATTCAAGATGCAAGCTATCTGGATCTGTTTGATACTTCCGATGCGATGATAATGGACAGCGGCTCATTTCTTGGAGAATATCTTTATACAGGAAAGCCTTTGCTTTATCTGACAAGACCGGAACAGGCCTTTTTACCGATTGGTGAAAAAGTAGTTGATGTATATTATAAGACGCCCGGTGAGAACTATATGGAAATAGAAAGATTTCTTCAGGATGTAGTCTTAAATGGTAATGACTATATGAGAGAAAAAAGAGAAGCTGTATTTAAAGAGGAATATGATTATAAGACCATCAATGGGATTGGAGCATCAGAGTATATCTGTAACGACGTATTTGATCTAATTAATGCTTAAGAACGGGAAGGAGCATTATGGTAATTGGTTATACCGCCGGTGTATATGATTTATTTCACGTTGGACATCTGAATCTTCTGAAAAATGCCAAGGGCTTTTGCGACAAGCTTGTTGTTGGAGTTACAGTAGATGATCTTGTTATGTACAAGGGAAAGCAGGCCATGATTCCTTTTGAGGACCGTATTGAGATAGTCAGATCCTGCAAATATGTAGATGCTGCTGTGCCCCAATATGATATGGATAAACTTACCGCATGCAAAAAACTAGGTGCAAGCATACTTTTTGTGGGTGACGATTGGTATGGTACGGATAAATGGAAAGAGTACGAAGCTGAATTTGAAAAGGAAGGAATCAGAATAGTGTACTTTCCGTATACCAAGGGGATTTCTTCAACAAGAATTACAAAGGCATTACAGGAAATTCGTGGTTGGTCTACAGAAGTGGCAAGAAATGCAATTCACCTGAATGTTGATGTGGATGAGGAGAAATGATGGTAGATAAGAATTTTGCTATGAGTTCTTTTCTGGCTCTGAGATATATTGAGAAAAAGGATGTTCACTTTTCTGAAAAATTGCAGTACAGACACCCTATATTATCGAATGATGAACGTATTTATGTCAGGACAGCTGAAGAAATCGGCGAAGCAATTGATAAACAGCTAAATGAGGTTCGCAAAAAAAGCAAGAAGACAGGAATTCTTCTCTCAGGAGGCATGGACTCTGCTATTTTAGCATCCTACCTGTCTGGTTGTGATGCATATACATTCAGGTTTCTAGGGGGAGAGTTCCAAGAGGAAGAATTGGAAAGAGCTGAAATATTTGCGAAGGAATATGGCCTTACTCTTCATTATGTTGATATAAGCTGGAAAACGGTTGAAGATAACCTGCCTGCAATTATGATGTCAAAGGGCGGGCCGGTTCATTCCATCGAGCCGCAGATATGTCAGGGGGCAAAACAGGCGCTGCAGGACGGCGTTGACCTGATGATAATCGGAGATGGCAGTGACTATGTGTTCGGAGGGATGGATCAGCTGCTTTCCAGAGATTGGACTTTTGAAGATTTTTACCACAGATATATTTATGTTGAACCTGAAGAAGTTTTGAAGAATCCGGAGAGTATCAGATATCTGTTCGAACAGTACAGGAAGGGTGATGATATAGACTTCTTGAGCTTTATGGATATTGTAGCTACTGAGGAAAGCTATGGCTCATATTCAAATGCTTTCCTGACAGCAGAACTTGACTATTTTGATCCTTATGAAAAGTTGAAAATGGCAGAGCCATTAGATTTAAGCAGAATCAGAAGCGGGGAATCCAAATATCTTATTCGCGAACTGTTTAGGATGAGATATCCGAATATTCCGACTCCCAATAAATTGCCAATGCCAAGACCGGTGGATCAGTATTTTGCAGATTGGGAAGGCCCACATAGAGCTGAATTTAGGGATGACATTGAGATTGACAAGTATAAAGGCAATCAAAAGTGGCTTATCTGGTGCCTGGAACAGTTTTTAGACATGTTGGATGAATAGGGATATTTATGGATTATATTGAACTTAGAGCGAAAATGATAGATTTGGAGCATGAGTGCGCATATTGTGCTATGTGCCTAAGGTTGGAACGATTGGTTTCTGCTTTTGACAGCGTCAAGAAAATTACAACCGGTATTACTGATATTTTGAGCGATTTGGCACAATGTGGAAATGAATATAGTCCTGAAAGCTTTATGATAAAGATTTCCCCTATGCTCAATAGCGTTATTACTTATCAGAAGAGTAACAATTTCTCTCGGTTGGCTGATGTTCTGGAAGTGGAACTAAGTGCATTGATCAGTGACTGGATAATAGAAACTACTGAAGCTTATCAGATAGAACACATAGATTATTTTGATAAAAATATAGATGCGCTTTTTCAATGTGGACAAAAGGAAGTCGCACAGCTGTTAAGGGGAAGTACATTTCCTGATACAAATTTCATTAGTCCTATTGTTGCGGGGAGCGGAGATATAGTTTTTTCTTTTGAAAGTAAAGCAGAGCAGAAAATTATAGCTGGTTTGGTGAACCCTTATCGAGATGCATTACAGTATGCTTTCTATAATTGCGAGGTAGAAAAACTTGAATATTCCCTGACCGGATTCGAAATGATTTATGAAGCTATGGCGATAATAAGGATGAATTATGGTGTTCCGGTGACTATATGTGAATCGGATATTGTACATGCAAGGCAGGCTCTTACTTATCTGGACTTATCACGACTTATAGCATCCAATCGCTTGCTCTTTGTGGTCGGAGAAGTTAGAAGCGCCTTATCTGATGCGATAGTAAAGGGGACATTATTGACAAAAGCAGAGTCTATTTCAGCTTTTTCAAGTGATGTCAAGGAACTACTTACAAAGTATCGTTCATTGATGCTCCCAATCAAAGAAAATAGCCAGTTGCTTGCTTTCAACTTTCATAAAAATATTGAGCTGGATGACCCTTGTGTAACAGAAATATCCAATCGGTTTAGGGATAAGGAAATCTATATGGTGGCTGGCGGACCATCACTTTCACCATGCATGCCGTTACTTGAAAAAAGGACAGAAAACAGCCTTATTTTGTGCGTGGGGACTTCTGCCGGAAAGCTCGCTAATCAGGGAATAGATCCTGATTTCATTGTTCTTATAGATGGACTTCCTGCAACAAAGAAGCAGTTAATGCATGATTTTGATTATAAAAAGACTGAATTTATTTACCTTGCGACAGCTTATTATGAGACAGTGAAGCTTTTTGGAGGAAAAAGATATATTGTGTATCAGAATGAATACGAGCTTTCTGAAAATATGGCAACAGAGAAAAGCTTACCACTATTTAAAACCGGTGGTTCTGTTTCCACTCTGGCACTGGATCTGGCAGTAAAGCTCGGGGCAAAGAAAGTAACCTGCTTGGGCCTGGATCTTGCTTACACCTATAACCAATTACATGCATCCGGAATATCAGATAATAATGATGTCGAAGCTGAGCAGGGAAAGATTATCCTGAAAAGCACAAGCGGAGGCGAAGTAAGGACGGCAAGTACCCTCGCGTCTTACCATGACTGGATTGAGAAGTATATCGCAAGTACGGATAATCTCCCGGAATTAGTGAATATTTCCGACGGCTCATATATAAAAGGCATGAAAAATATAACAGTAAGTGAAGCTCTTAAAATGATGTAAAAGTACAGAGGCTTAGGCTTATGGAAAAACAGATCAATTTAGGCGGAAGACTTGTAGGCGATGGCTGTGATCCTTACTTCATCGCCGAGATAGGAATCAATCATAACGGAGATCTTGCTGTGGCAAAAAAGCTAATCGATGCTTCTTTTGCCATTGGATGGGATTGCGTCAAATTCCAGAAGAGGACCCCGGACATAGCTGTTCCGGAGAGTCAGAAGAACGTCATGCGCACCACACCTTGGGGCGAAATGACCTATCTGGAATACAAAAAGCGCATCGAGTTCGGCAAAGAGGAATACGACTACATAGATAAATACTGCAGAGAAAAGCCCCTGGCCTGGACCGCTTCACCCTGGGATATTCCGAGCCTTGAGTTCTTGTTGAACTATGATATCCCCTTTATCAAGCTGGCATCCGCCACCAACGGAAGCACAGAACTGATAAAAAAGGCCTGCGCATCAGGAAAGCCTATTATCATGTCCACAGGCATGTCCACTCAGGAGGAGTTGGACAAAGCTGTTGACCTTCTCGACAGGTTCAGCAATGGAAACTTCGCTCTTTTGCATACCAACTCTGTATATCCGGCGCCCATAGATGAGCTGAATCTTAAATATATCCAGACTCTGAAAAAGAGATACGGATGCGTGGTGGGATACAGCGGCCACGAGCAGAACCTGGAACCCACTGTTGCAGCGGTTACTTTGGGAGCTGACATTGTTGAGAGGCATGTCACTTTATCCCATGACATGTGGGGCACAGATCAGAAGGCAAGTCTGGAGATCAACGCCATGTATCTTTTGTATCGCCGTTGCCGTGACATCAAGCTTATGCTTGGGGATGGCGAAAAGAAGCTTGAAGAGGATGAACTGCAGGTTAGAAAAAAACTACGAGTTGAGGAAAAATAATGGAAACAGTTGCATTTATCCCTGTACGAGGCGGGAGCAAATCAATACCTCTGAAAAATATAAAAGAAATCTGCGGACAGCCTCTGGTTTACTGGACGGTTGCTGCGGCCTGCGGGGCGAAATGTATTGATAAAGTCTACATAGCTACTGACAGCGCAGAGATCCGAGCTGCCGTTGAACAGTTTTCCCGGAAAGGAATTGAGAATGGAAATCAGAATTTCAGCAAAGCGGTGGTAATCGACAGAAGCCCGGAAAATGCCTCTGATACAGCATCTACAGAATCAGTCATGCTTGAATTTGCGGAAAAATATGATTTTGAGAACATAGTACTGGTGCAGGCCACATCTCCCATGCTGGAGAGCAGCGATATTGACGGTGGCTTCGAGCTTTTTAAAAAGCCTGATACAGACAGCGTTCTTTCCGTAGTTCGTCAAAAGAGATTTTTGTGGGATGCGGATGAAAAGGGCTATGCAACTGCATCAAACTATGATTTTAAGAATAGACCAAGGCGCCAGGAATTTGACGGATATCTGATGGAAAACGGCGCATTTTATATCACCTCAAAAGAGAGCCTGATGGCTTCGAAAAACAGGCTTTCAGGAAAGATTCGTGCCTATGAAATGAGCGAGGACTCTGCTCTTGAGATAGATGAGCCAAACGATTTTATTATTATAGAAGCTCTTTTGCGAAAAAGAGAAAAGCAGAAAAATGCAGGCACAATGCCGGAAATAAAGATGGTGATCACCGACTGCGACGGATGCCTTACCGACGGCGGAATGTACTATTCAGAGAATGGGGATGAGCTGAAGAAATTCAATACCAAGGATGGTATGGCGCTGTCAAGAATCCATGATAAAGGAATAATCACCGGAATAATCACCGGAGAGAACAGGGAGCTCAACAAACGCCGTGCGGACAAGCTTCACATGGACTTTATCAAGATGGGAATAAAGGACAAACTGACCAGCTTGCAGGCTGTTTGCGATAAGTTCGGTGTTGAGCTGCAGAACGTTTTGTATATCGGTGATGACATCAATGACATCGAGGCAATGAAGGCAGCAGGCATCTGCGCCTGCCCACAAAATGCGATGCCGCAGGTTGTTGCGGTCGCCGATTATATTTCTAGTGTAAGAGGCGGAGACGGAGCTGTAAGGGATATTATTGAGCACCTGATTGGGATCTGAAAATATGAATATTCTTCTTTATGATTTCCTAAATTCATACATCCAACATGATCTTATTTACTTCCTCCAGAAGATGGGACACAAGTGCAATAACGTGAACTATCATAAGGAAGTTGATAAGTATAATGATGATGCTTTTTTTGAGAGAATGGAAAAGGATCTTAAGGAAGGCTCTTATGATCTGGTCCTTACCACCAATTTCTGGCCAATAGTTGCAAAGGTATGTAAGAAGCATGATCTTAAGTATATTTCATGGTTTTTTGACAGTCCGCCCAATCTTCCAACTGCGGAATGTATGGAGTTTTCCTGTAATACGATTTTCTTTTTTGCCAGAGCTGACTATGAGACCTATAAGAAAATGGGGCTGGATAACGTTCACTATCTGCCTCTTGCGGTAAACACTGAGAGACTCCGCAGTGTTAAGACAGATTATGCCAAGTACGGCGCAGAGATTTCCTTTGTGGGAAAGCTCTATGAGTCCATGCTTCCGGCATTCATGAGCCATATGACCGAGTATCAGCGGGGATACCTTGACGGAGTGGTGAAGGTGCAGCTGCAGCTATATGGCGGATACATCGTAGATGATGTGGTGACGGAAGAGTTCGCTCAGAGTGTCAGAGACAGATATCTGAGCCTGTCCGAAACGGCTGTGCAGCTGACCAAAAAAGAAATCAGCTGGGCCGTGGCTTCTTACGTGACACATCTCGAGAGAATGACACTTCTTAGTATTTTGTCAAAAAAGCATCAGCTCAAACTTTATACTTTTGAGCTTACGGAAGATGAGAAGAGAATGCTTCCTGACGTAGATTTCTGCGGCTCAGTAAATTACCTTACAGAAATGCCACAGGTTTTTGTAGCAAGCAAGATCAATCTTTGCCCTGTTCTGAAGGCCAACAGATCCGGAATTCCGTTGAGAGCAATGGATATCATGGGCTGTGGGGGATTCCTTTTGTCAAGCTACCAGTCTGAGCTTTACGAGTATTTCATAGATGGCGAGGAATGCGTGATGTATACCTCGTTGGAGGATGCTGTGGAGAAGGCGGAGTTCTATCTCTGGAACGAGGATATAAGAGCTCGTATTGCCTGCGCAGGCTATGAAAAGATACTCACTGATTTTAGGTATGAGGACAGAATAGAGGAATTACTTAAAGGTTGCTAGGGTGTTTTGAAATATCTGCCATAGTTCATCTTGTGATTTTGATATATCTTTTTTGATCTCTTCTGAGTGAGTCAGCATATTATCGGCTTTTTCTGAAAGAAGGGAATCAAATCTTTCTTCATTTACATCAATTCCCCATTCCGGATGGTATACATCATCAAGGAACCATTGAATCTTATCATGACTGATAATGCTCAGAGTGGGGGTTCCGCAGCCAAAGGCAACCATCTGTGAGTGGCCGCGCATGCCTATTACCAGCCTGGGAAGGCTGTATGCTTCAATCATTTCATTTTCGTTTCCGGATTCATATAGTTTTACTATTCCATAAGGAACTCCGTAATTATCCATATAAGAGCACATTTCAAAATCCGGTTCGCAGTGAAGATAGCACAGGATATCATAATCTGACGAAAGTGTCTTGGCAGTTTTTGCGATAGAACTTAGGATATAGTCTTTTCGATTACCAAAACGAAGGATTTCCCTGTCAAAGGCACAGTTTATAGCAATAATAGGTCTGTCCGGCTCTTCGAACTTTATATCAAATAGCTTGGATATTACGGTAGTTGCGCAAGGGAAGTACTGTACTTTATCTTTAAGGTGATCAGGAAGAAAGGCCTTAACTGCGTTAACGGAACCGTGGTTGCGTAATCCGAAGAAGGTGCTTTTTTCAACTAAAGCTGTGATATTTTCATAGAAATAGGGCTCAAAATCTTCCTGATTTCTGAACCTATTATATCCTACTCCCAGTATATATATAGGAACCTGTATTTGATGAATCATTTCTTTTGGAATAGGCCATTGCCAGCCTGATATTTCGTTTTGATTTGTGTCCTTTAGAAAAAGGCCTCCTCCACCGATAACAAGAGCTTTGCTTTTGTTTATTGAATCGATTATTCCCTGATTTATTTCTTTTTGAACATTAAGTCTGATCCAACTTTTCTTTCCGGAGTTTTTTTCAATGAGTTGTCTTAAACTTTTTACTAATAAATAATCTCCCGCATTTGCATATGTTTCCGTGGAAACATGGACAATAGCATTATCGATAGTTGCTCCCAGTTTGAAAATCGCATCATCAAGATTTCTGCTTTCCATTGAGATTGTATTAACAATGGAAGCCAGCTTATCACACGCTTTTGACATGGCAAGAATATGAGACACCATGCTGTTTAATGATTCTATAGAAGACTGATCTCCGGCATTTATGGAGGATGTCATAGTCTCTTCAACAACCGCTATGAGGTCTCTTATTTGTGAGTATTCAGTGCTTAGTATAGATTTTATGGTTTTTGCATTGGCTTTTTTATTGGCTGAATACAATTTTTGATATTGCTCGTAGTTCATAAGCGATGCCTTCCTTCACTCTTGAGATTACTCAATGGTTACTATATGCAATGGTCCAAGGATTTGAATGTGATTGGAGATCAGTTATATCGAACTCATAATTATTTTTCCAACACACATAGCAAAAACTCATTTGGTCTCTATGGTGTTTGTAGGAAGTCAGTTCTGTCCACCAGTCATCCATGACTTTCTTGAGGAGAGGATCTTTATGACTTCTTACAAGAACCGCAGTTTCAATAAGAATGTCATCAACAAATCCCTCTTTTCTGTACTTCTGTATTTGTTCTTCGAGAGCCTCTTTCGAAGCTTTCCCCAATGAAGCTACCGCAGCGGCATCTTCATCTATATTATTATAGCAGTGATGAGGCATGCAGATCATGCTACTATCTCTTTTGTATTGATGGATAAAATCAGTGATTTTTTCTTCTCGTAATTGTAAAACCCCGTCTAAGTAAAATGAAAAGTCATAATCCGGGAATAGGTCAAAGGGATGTATTTTTGCCCAACGAGCCAGAAGCGGAGCGCTTAGGTGCTGAGGATTATCAAGCACTCTGATTTGCCATTTACCATGATAATCAGTAGGAGCTTTATCAGTAAGCAATACATAATCGAAACAATCCTCTGTAATAAGGGGATCAAGGATATTGTCATAGCCTCCAGTTATGACTGTATATACAACACCTTTTCCGGTGAACAAGTCAGATTCTATTGCATATCTGTTGTGGTAAACATTGCGAACATGAACAAGATGTTCAAATGAAGTCGACACTTTGTCTATATAATTATTTAATTCCAGAAGTCTTTTCTGAAATTGTGAATTCAATTTTGACAGAGAGGATAGCTCAGAGCTGCATGCATCATATGAAGTACAGCACTTTGTGAAAAGAAAGTTGCTGATGTCCATGCAAAAAGAATAAATATCAAAAGAATCAGAGGATAATAACTTTCTGTATTCTTTGATTGTTTCTTGAGAAGAAGGGTCATTAAATATAGTAGATAAAGTATCCAGTACGTTAGATACGCTGCATTTCATACTTTCTTCATCCATTACAGAAGCATTCTGTTGGAGATAGGTGAGAATAGAATGGATTTGTAGCATAAGCTGTGTGTTCATAATTACTCCTGATATCTCGATTGAGTGGGTTCATGTTATAATTATTATAATTGTTAATGCGTCAAGATATCAACTGATTAAAGAATATGAACTTGTGGATTTATAACAAAGGGAAACTTTATGCTTCACAACAACCGTGCACTAATTCTCCGACGTGGAAACATCAATTATGATTCACTGACTTCCTTCTCGGCGCTTTTATCTAAAGCGCTTGGTTCTTGTGGGATAGAAGTGGATTATTGGGATTTGGACAGAAGTAATGAGGAGCTGGATAAAAGGCTTAGCGATGTGAGATATGATTTTGCCCTGACCTTCAATTCCATTGGTCAGCATAACTATAAGGTGAATGGGGAGAATATCTGGAACAAGCATCGGATTCCCTTCTTTAACTACATTGTGGATCACCCGCAAATGCATTCCATTTATCTTTTTTCGGAGTGCAGTAACTACTATTGCTTGTGCCTTGACAGAGATCATGTGGATTATGCAAAGCGATTTTATAAGGATGTAAAGGATGCTTTTTTCCTGCCTCTTGGAGGAAGCGATTCTGATGAGGAAAAGGTTGATGACAGCTTTGAGGACTTTGAGCATCGTGAGTTTGACGTAGTTTTTACCGGGAGTTATGTGGATAGGGATGAGCTGGATGGAAAGATCCTGGCCCTTCCGGAAGCTGTAAGAAATATCGAGTTGGCATATCTTGACCATATGCTGGATAACAGGACACTGAGTCTGGAAGAAGGCTTGACGACGATTCTTCCGGATTTCGGAATTGATCCTTCTGATGAAAAAGCATATTTTGGATTCGCCAATGCTCTTTTCTCTATAACAAATAATTATCTTCGTTCATATACAAGAGAAGAAGCAGTGAGATTCCTGGCTCAGTCAAAGGGGACTATCCATCTGTTCGGAACCGGTTGGGATACCCTGGATGACTTGGGAAATGTGGTTTTGCATGGTTCATGTACATACCTGGAAACGGCTGCTATTTATAAAAGAAGCAAAATAGTTTTTAATGTAATGCCATATTTCAAGAACGGTGCCCATGATAGAATTCCGACATCAATGCTTGCCGGTGCTGCGGCGCTTACAGATGATAGCAAGTACTACCGGGATGTTTGCGAAAAGGCCGGGCATGAGATTATGAGATTCTGGAACCTTTCTACACCGGAGGCTTTGCCAAATATTGTTGATGATATGTTATCTGATACGGCTAAGCTGTATGAGCTTGCGCATAATGGGCTTCATTATGCGCGAGAGAATATGACTTGGAATAAGACGGCAGAGAAGTTGTTAGAGATAATAGATAAAGCTATATGATGTTGTTATCACCGAGGAAATAACAGTGAATATATCTTTCCTTAAAGATTACTATTGTGATGAAGTAAGATGCGGCTTCTATGTTTCCGAAACAATGAAGCGTTATTGGGCTGCGCAGCTGACAGTTTTGTCTGAAATTGACCGAATCTGTTCTCGTCATGGATTAAACTGGTACAGTGATAGCGGAACACTCCTGGGGGCTGTAAGACATAAAGGTTTTATTCCCTGGGATGACGATATCGACATTGCTATGCTCAGAAACGATTATGAAAAATTCATTCTCTACGCCAAGGATGAGTTGCCGAAAGGATATCAGGTTTTAAGCATTTCTGATTCTGATGAGTATAAATTTCCCTTCGGAAGAATTACTAACAGCCATGCCATCGACAAAAATCCTGATTTCCTGGAAAAAAATCAGGGCTGTCCTTTCGTTGCGGGCGTAGATATATTCCCTCTTGATAGTGTATATGATGATGAAGAAAAAGAAAATGACAGAGTAAAAAGGGGCAATCTTGTTTTCTCAACTATGGAAGGACTGCTTAAGCATACTCTTTCAGAAAGCGAGGTCAAAAAAAGAATAAAGACTATTGAAGAAGAGAACAACACCAGTATAAGCCCCGCCAACGACTATCGTGACCTGTTTCTTCTTTTTGAAAAAATAGTTAAGGAGTGCAATGATAGCAGCTCCAAGGATATAGCCCTGATATATATATGGGTTTCCGAAGGAAAATGCAGATATCATCGTTCTTACTATGACGTAACCATAGAACTTCCCTTTGAAACAACTTCCCTGAGAGCTCCGGCAGAATACCACAATATTCTTGGTTCCTATTATGGTGACTATATGAAAATAGTCATGGGCACAGCAGTTCATAATTACCCAGTCTACAGAGGTTTAGAAAACCTGTACAAAGACCATTTCGGAAGGTACCCACACAGATATTGTTTCAGAAAAGATTCGTTTGCTCCGATCACAAAAAGGAAAACTTTAAAGCAGGAGCAGCTGGCTCTATTGAAAACACTCCACGAGATCCACGGAAAACTCAATGACATCATTATCAGAAGCAGTATTGAAAACGCTATTCCTTTTTTTGAAGTATGTCAAAAAACTGCTATTTCTGTGGGAACAATGCTGGAAAATAGATATGATGTCGGAACTGATGCAGTATATGCTCTTGAAAAATACTGTGATAAGGTAAGTGATACATACAGCTGCTGGGAGGAAACATCTCCGGAAGAACTGGATAAATGTCTTGCTGATGCAGAGCATCTGATCAGCGAGCTCTTTGATACTGCGAAAAAGAATATTCTCTTTCTATTATGTAAAGCATCCTGGTGGGATTCTATAAAAGATGTATATGAATCAGCTATAAATTCCGGGAACAATGTTAACGTAATTCCTATACCATATAGGTACATAGATAACAGAAAAATGGTTGGAGAAGCCATCAGTGATTTTGCTGTTTTCAAAGAAATGCCGCAGCTGACTGAAAACATTACAGACTTTGATGGTTATAAGATAGATCAGATACACCCCGATATCATCGTAATTCAATTCCCCTACGACGGTTATAGTACAATAATGGCAATTCCTGAGCAGCTCTATTCAAATAATCTGTCAAAATATACAGACAAACTGGTATATGTTCCTTTTATTGACCCCAAGCCGCCAATATCTGAGAATAGCGTGGCATACATGGCTATGCAGGATATTATTGAACAGCCTGCCGTATTCAATGCGGATAAAGTTTTGGTAAGATCATCAGAACTAAAAGATTGTTACATAAAGCATTTGGCCGCAATGACAGGAAAGGATACAGAAAAATACTGGAACAACAGGATAGACCTATTTTCTGCTCCTCTTTAAAGCTGTTCCTGCATCTTTGAAAAAACCTGCCACCATAGCCAGCATGATAATTCCTATAGGCAGGGCGGTGATGATGCTGACCGACTGGATATTACTCATAGTGCTTCCGGAAAATACTAGAGCTATTGGCAGGGTGATCAGAATGATGCACCAGGTAAGAACCACTATCCAATGAGGTTTTGCGTTCTCTTCAAGGGCTTCATAGCTGTAGCAGGCTGCCGTATAAGCTATGGCATCGAAGGACGTGGAATAAAACAGAATCATACTTATCATGATGATTATCAGCACCACGGAAGGAAAATTCATTGTGCTGATAATGCTTAGTATTGTCTCGTAAATATCATTATTTTCTCTATAAGTGCTGATAAAATCGGCCTGTCCCATCAGCTGTTTTCCCAGGGAATAGTTACCAAGAATTATGAAACTGACTAATGTTGATCCCACGCCAAACAGATAACCGCCCAAAATGGTTTGGCGTATTGTGCGACCTCTTGAGATATTTCCTATAAAAAACGGCGCCGCAATGCACCATACCATCCAGTAGGCCCAGTAATAGACAGTCCAGTCTTGGGGGAACATTGTGGTCCTTGCCGGATCTGTATAGGTTGCAAATTCAAAGAAATGCTGAAGCATTAGCCCGAAACTCTGAAAACCATTTTCGATAATGAATCTCTTTTGGTCATTACAGACAAAAACAAAAATAAGCAGCCCAAAAAAGAAGCCGATGCAGCATTTCGCAAGAAGATCCACACCTTTTATTCCATGAAGAATGGCATAGGAATATATGACACAGGTTATCAGTAAAATGATTATTGTAAAAAGATTTCTGCTTATATTGATTCCGAAAAATGAGATTATTACACCGGACAAAAGAGGTGTTGCTATAGAAAAAGTGGTAGCTGTTCCTGCTATAAGTGCAAACAAAGAAAAAATATCAATTATCTTCCCGGGAAGCTTGTCTGAATAGTTCCCCAATAGTGGCCTGCAGGCCTCTGAAAAGCGCAGGCGATTACGTTTTTTTACATGGATCATAAATCCGAAAATAACCGCTAATACAAGATAAAAAGACCATGGGATAAAGCTCCAATGAAACATGGGAAAAACTCCAGCATAATCTGTCATGCTTCCAAGCTCGCTTATATGTGGGTTTTCCGAATACATTATCCATTCTGAAAAGGAGTAAACAATAATATCCGCCGCCAGTCCGCAGGTAAACATCATGCTTCCCCAGGAAAAAAAGGAGTATTTGGGTTTTTCATCAGGATTACCCAGGACGATATCTCCATATCTTGAAAAAGCAAGAAATATAGAAAGTAAAAAGAAAAACAAACCAAGTATAAGAAAAAAGACGCCAAAAGTGTCTGCAACCAAATATCTAAGGAGGCTGATAATAGAATTGGAAGCAGCAGGAAGTGCAAAAATGCAGGCTGAAACTACAGCTATCAGTAATAATGGTATAAGAAAAACAAGCCAATCAAACTTTCTTTTGCTATTCATCACTCTTTTTCCAAATATTCTGAATATGACTCGTCAATGGTTGCAAGTTCCTGTAAATCGTCTATTTCAATAACATCGCCAAGCTGCATCTTCATTATTCCGAGATCGAAATCATCAGGGTATATGAACAATGCTAAATCGTCCCAGTAAATATCGCAGTTTTTATGCTGGACAAATTCTCGTTCCAAGCAGTCCCTGAGTCTTTCTCCATCCTCTTTGGTCCATCTGGAAACGGAAAAAAGCTGCCATCCCAGATTACCGCCGTTTCTGGAACAGGATATTACTCTGTTATTCTCCACCTGCATGAGCCATTCCTTGGTGGGCTCCTCTGTCCAAACAGCGTTGTATCCGGATTTTTCAAAGTCTGCTCTTAGGACCTTGGGATTTACAATAATCTGATCTCCATCAAGGACTATAGCATCTTCGAGATATTTTCTGGCACAATAAAGTGAGGCTATGTTATTGGCTCTGTCGAAAAATGGATTGTCGATCAGAGTTATGCCTTCAATGCTCTTGAGGTATTCAAACTGCTCTTTTTTGTATCCGACTACTATATAAATCTCAGTTATGCCGTTAGCATGTAGCGCAGCGATTATTCCGTCTATCATTCTTGTGCCCTTGACCTTAACTAAGGGCTTGGGTACAGAAAGAGTCAATGGCTGCATTCTTTTACCTGCTCCGGCTGCTAAGATGATTGCTCTTTTAAGTTTATACATTGTCGTTTATTTCTTTCCTGGCAATTTCGTAAAAGTCTTTGGCGTAATTATACTGAATCTGTGAATACTCGCCAAAGTGATTTCCCTTCATTTGCTTGAACTCACACCAGTTGCTCCACAATAGTCCACAGATGGCCACATAGCAGTATATTTTGGCTCTGATCCGGCCTTCACATTCATCGCAAAAATAGATATCTATAAGTTGGTCTATTTGAGCCTTGCCATAATAGGAATAAATGGCAAACATCGCAATATCCACGTGAGGGTCCTGCATGCCTGCGTATTCCCAGTCGATCAGTTCTACTTTTTCTTTTCCTGTTATAAGAAAATTGTCTGGAACAGCGTCAATATGGGTAAGACAATGCTCCCTGCTGTTTGCTGATACATAATCCTTCAGAGACTGAACCTTTCTTTTGGTCTCTTTATAATCGTCGTGTACAGACTGATTATCGCCCCATAGCATCTCGTACTTATCAATCTGCTGAAAAAGATTGAATTCATGATCCACGGAAAGCTTTATGGAATGCATTTTTCTCAATGCTTTTATGCACATACTAACGTCAGCTATGTCTTTAGGATTGCAGACTCTTGCGTTATCGACAAACTCTGTGATCTTGTATCCCTTTTCATCTATGTAGATAGGAGAGCTGCAAATGTCCTTGCCTTCGATGGCCTTATAGGATGCCATTTCCTGCTTTCGGTCAACCAGCTGCTCCGTTCCTGCTCCCGGAAGCCTGAAGATATACTTCTTATTATCGAGATAAAAAAGAAATGATTGGTTAGTCATTCCTTTTTTCAACGATTGTATATCTGTTATGTATTTGGGGGATACATCCATAAGGGATGCAATAGCCTTTTTTACGTCATCCAAAATGTATATACTCCATTGAATCCGGCATAATGGTCTAATCTAAGTATATCATATTACAGGATGCGTTTTAACACTATTACGTTTATTCGATTGGGGGATAGAGAACTTGGGGATTGTCCCAAAGTTGATGTTTCACAAGGTGATTCTCTGAACGCTGAGAATCCGGTAAGATAAGGCACTTCAAGGAATAATAAAGCCCGCGGCATTGACACATTGAACAGCCGCGGGCTTTATGTAGGCAATAATTGAAAAAGTACACAAATTGACAAAAATGTACTCTTTACATATAATTAACATACATTCTCATGGAGGTGATAGTGTATGGACAAGTGTGAAAAGGATCCAGACGGTTACGGCCCGGATGACATTGTCGCTAAGCTTAGGCGATATATTGATTCGGGCAGAAACGGAATCGATTATACATTTTTGTACAGAGATAAAAATGAAGAGTTTTTTCAAAGTATATTATCACCGAAAATGATCGTATAGATATTTTGAGAAAGCTTACTACAGATAGTTATAGTGGGTGGGAATATAGCGATAATCCCAATTTTCCTCGAGATATTGTACATGTTTTCAAATATGCAGCGTCTTTTATTCCAAGGGGAATAGAAGATGCTCCGAGTGAAATGGTTAGGCTTTATATTAAAATCACTTGGTCTAAGTACCAAAATAATATTTTACTTATAATATCATTTCATGATTAATTAAGGGGATTTAGCTTTTTTATTGCTTTGGGGATGTAGGAGAGTGTAGATGGATATTTTTATGGATAAGGTTTTATGCGCTGAATGCGGATGTATGCAGGAATATGACATTGTTTCTGAAAAAAGTGAAAGAGTTTGGAATGGAATAACATGTAACTTTAATAAACGGGTCGCATTATGCAAAAAGTGTGGACACAGGGTATATGTTCCCGGAATGGATGATCTCAACGAGAATGAATTTGATGTAAAATGCCGAGAAGAGCATGATTATATTCTTGTTGGAGAAATTGAAGAAATACTTGAGAAATATGATGTGGACAAGAGGCCCCTTTCCAAAGTCTTGGGACTTGGTGAGCATACAATTGAAAACTATCTAAAGGGTCAGCTGCCAAGTAAGCGTTATTCAGATATGCTTCGCAGAGTTCTGGGATGTTATCTTTACATGCAGAATTATTATGAAAGTAATAAAGATAAGTTGAACAAACATGCTGCTGAAAGATTGGAAAAGAGGCTGAACTTCTACGATCAGATTAATTCTCATGAATCAAAAATTGAAGAAGTTGCGTTATATATTCTTAATTCAAAATATGAGATAACCAATATGTCTTTGCAAAAGCTTTTGTATTATATTGAGGCGTTTGCGCAGGTGCTACTTGGCAAAAAGATTTTTGACGAGCGCTGCGAAGCATGGGCATATGGCCCGGTATATCCCAAGATTTATTCTAAATATAAATCCTTTGGAGAATCACAGATTATTGTTGATGAGATTGATTTGACTGATTGCCTTGATGAAAATGTGAAAAACATAATAGATTTTGTTTTGGGGAAATTTGCTATTTATAATGGAGTTACCTTAATGGATCTGAGCCATTCGGAATCCCCTTGGAAGGATGCACATTCCGGATATGGCAAAAAAGAACATTGTACGGAACTGATAACTCATGACGCAATTACAGAATATTTTTCTGCTGTTAATGAAAAATATGATTTAAGCACTGATAATGGAGTAAAGAATTATATCGCATCGTTGGGGGTTATATGAGTAGGGAAACTTGGGGTGCAGTGTAGAAGAACTGATTGACGATTTTTATATTATCCCCTGAGTCTTTAGATAAGCACTGACTTTGCAGAGCAGCTGTCTTGCCTTTGCTACCTGGTCTTCGCATTCTGCCTTGTTGGCTACATAGAAATCATCGTAATCAGATGAATTTCTGATTCTTTCCATACTCTGAAGGATGCGCAGATCATCACGGCTGAAAAAGTCACAGGGTTGATGGATAAATTCCTTGTTAAAAGTCTTTATTACTCCGTTATGCGATTCTGAGTCTTTGCCAATAGCTGCCAGAGCTGCTTTGACAGCTTTTTCTCCGGCATAAAAGGCACTATTGTTAGCGGATTTATAGTGCTCACACTGTAGCAGATCTGTAGCTTCATCAATAAGTTCCTTGGCTCGTTCATATCTTAACTTGGCAAGAGCACGCATATTATCAGCGTTCATATAGTATTATTCCGTCCTTTGCGATGTTTTTGAAAAATGGATACCAGGATTTCTTTTCTTCAAATTCCTTTTGGGGAAGGCAGACAAAATTTACGACAGCCATGGTATCAAAGCCAATCTGTGTAGCAAGTTCGTCCAGCTGATGGCTGTATTTTTTGACCTGTTCCCTGTCACTGTCGGTGAGAATGGCAATATCTATATCTGAATCGGCTGTATAATCACCTCTTGCGCAGGATCCATACAGTATTATCTTCCGGCAGTCTTCATTCATGATTTTGGGGAGCTCGTTTAGTATGGTATTTTTTATGGGTTCAAGAGTAATCTCAAGATCATACCCCTTATTTGTCTCTACTAATATCTTTTCCGAAATAGCCTGTTTAATAAAAGTTGCTACAGGCAGACCAGATTGCTCGATGGCGGGAAAAATATCATTTTCATACTCTTTTTTTTTGTAACGGACCTTGAGCTCCTGCTGTTTTTCCTTTATGTACTTCATGGTAGCCTTTTTGGAGGCATTATCGTAACTCATGTTGGTACCTCTTTGTCACTCAGTTAATGCATTTGTATCTGCCTAAAATTATAACAGTTTACCAAATACATGTCTATAGGGCACTATATCAAGTTGGGATCTGACTCCATGGGGCTGGCATGGAACTTGGGGACTGTCCTCAAGTTGATTCTGTGAACGCCGAAAAGCTAGTAAAACAGCGCATTTCCAAGAATAATAAAGCCCGCGGCAATAAACGCTGCGGGCATTTTTCGTGCATCAAAGGTGCCATAGCAGATTGAAAATATATCGCTGCAGAGATATAATTTAACTATCTCTACAGCGATATATAATTGCGACAAGTGAGTCTTTATTGGAGGAATCATGATAATCTATCACGGCTCGGAAAACATCATCTATAATCCGGTCTTTGGTGGCGGCAATCCCGGGAATGACTACGGGAGAGGCTTTTATTGCACCGAGGACAAGGAATTGTCCAAGGGATGGGCATGCAAGAAGGCTTCCGATGGCTTTTCGAACTGCTACGAACTGGATACCAAGGGGCTTTCTATTTGTAATCTTAATGAGGATTATAATATTTTGAACTGGCTTGCTCTTTTGACCAGATACAGAGGCTATTGGCAGAAAAAGAGCATTGCCGAGGAGGCCAAGAACTTTTTACAGACAAACTATCTGGTGGATATATCCGGATTTGATGTGATCAGAGGTTATCGGGCAGATGTTTCCTATTTTTCATTTGTGCAGGATTTCATAATGGGAACCATTTCGCTGCAAAAGCTCTCTCAGGCAATGAAGCTGGGATGCCTTAATGACCAGATTGTGCTAAAGAGTAAAAAGGCCTTTGAGCAGCTTTCTTTTGTCAGCTATGAATCAGCGGAGGCGACAGTTTATTTCCCGCAGATGAGCACAAGGGATAAAAACGCACGCCGGGAATATCAGGGACTTCGGCCATCAACAAGCATACTGGATGAGATATACATTCTGGATATCATGAGAGGAGGTGTTGACCTTGGGAAGCTGCGCATATGATGAGATGTATCTTCCTCTGGCTCAGAGGGTTATGGGGGATATGTATGATTATGCTGTGAATACTCTGGGCATGGACCTTTGCTCTTTTCACGAGATGTTTATTATAAGCGGTATGAGCCGCCAGTTTGAGATTGGAAATCCTACTTATGTGGCGGGCAAAAACGGCTGTGAAGTGGCCAGGGAAGTGATTCATACCTGTACGGACAGACGCATCGATACTGAAGATGTCATGTATATCGATAAATCCAGGGAATACTGGATTGGCTGGGCTCTTGCATATTATCAGTGGTCCTGCGGCAGAAGCTTTAGGAGCATTGAGGAAAAGGTGCCTATCAAACAAATATACGGAATGTATGACACACTTCATGAGGCAGATATATCCTTATTCGTCGAGATTCTTGAAGAAAAATGCATGAAGAGCCTGGAAGAGAGCAGGCTGAAGCGCCTTCGCAGATATGCAGGGCTGTCCCAGAAGGCTCTGGCGGAAAAGGCAGATGTTCCGCTAAGGCAGATACAGTTATTTGAACAAGGACAGCGGGATATCAGTAAGGCTCAGGCCATTACAGTGCTCAAGATAAGTAAAGCCTTGGGATGCAATGTGGAGGAACTAATCGGCAGTGGTAACGATAGGTAACGAATGCTGTAGATGCTGAAGATATTGCGGGCACGGATTCCCTTGGCTTTATGTTGTCTATGGACGATGAGCTCTATGACAGGGCCATAGCGATACATACCACTTTTATTCCCTTCAGAGAATATGCAAGACTTTTGAATATTCACGATATTGGGCGGAAAAAGATAAGGCAATCTGTTATGGGGTAACAGGCGGAGTTGCTCAATATCTGTCTTTGTTTGATCCGAAAAAGAGTCTTGATGATAATATCAAACGATTATTTTTTAATACGGACGGATATCTGTTTGATGAGACGAAAAATCTTCTTATTCAGGAATTTACTGATGTGACACTTGTAAATAACATCATGGGGAAAACAAATCTTGTGTTGATAACAGTGGATGATATGTACAAAAATTCATAAATAATTTAGATTGGTTAATGGTAAAATATACTTAAATACAACAAGAAATATTTGATTATAAAAACACCATAATCATTATAATATCCGTTTGGAGCAGCCACATGCACATGAGAGCCCAGATCCTTTACGGAATCGACAACCTCAAATACGTCGAAATGGAAGCGCCCCCGGCAAGACCCGGCGAGGCGCTTGTTAAGGTTACGGCCTCCGGTATCTGCGGCTCAGACGTTCCAAGGATTTATAAGACCGGAGCACATAACATGCCTCTGATTCCGGGACATGAGTTTGCTGGCATGGTGGTGAGCTGCCGGGACAGGCCTGATCTTGAGGGCAGGAGAGTTGGCGTTTTTCCGCTGATTCCCTGCGGAAGGTGTCCTGAGTGCGAGAGCAGACGCTTCGAGATGTGCAAGAATTATAATTATCTTGGATCCCGCAGAGACGGCGGGTTTGCTGAGTATGTCAGTGTTCCGATATGGAATCTTGTGGAGCTTCCGGATGAGATAACAGACGAAGAGGCGGCGATGTTAGAGCCTATGTCTGTTGCGGTTCATGCCATGAGACGGATTTTTTTGGACAAAAGAGATACGATCGTGATCTGCGGCCTTGGCACCATAGGGCTGTTGCTGTCAATGTTCATATATGATGCGGGCTACCGGAAGCTCTTGTTTGTGGTCAACAAGGATGTTCAGAAGAGTAAGCTCATCGGTATGGGCTTCGACGAGGATCAGATCTGCGATGTGAGATACGGTGATCCCACTGCATTTATTATGGACAAAACAGGTGGCAGAGGCGCTGATGCCTACTTCGAGGCAGTGGGCAGGCAAGAGAACTACGAGCAGGCGGTGAAGTGCACCGCGCCTGTGGGCAAGGTAGTGCTGGTGGGAAATCCCGCTTCCGACATGGCTCTTACCAAGGACACCTACTGGAAGATCTTAAGGAACCAGCTGGAACTTGCCGGCACCTGGAATTCCTCATACCTTGGAAGCGAAGGCACAGTCTGCAACGATGACTGGAAGTATGTGATGGACAGGCTGGTGGCCTGGAAGGACAGTGAGCGCGGGGAGGATGCACACTCTTTTGCCCCGGCGGAGCTAATTACTCACAGAATAACGCTGGCGGAGATCCCTGCGGGACTGGATATTATGAAGAGAAAGTCCGAGGACTATGTGAAGATCATGGTGAGGATGTAATGCATTTAAAAGTATGTTGTAACGGGAAAAATGTGCTACACTGTGTACGGTATTAATTTAGGTACTGACTGATGACATAGAAATGCTACTTACTTATGTTTGGTAGGCCTCAAAGGTCATCATATGATTTATGGAAGGAAATATTTATAGATGAAAGTTGTAATCTTAGCCGGCGGCTTCGGCACCAGAATCAGCGAGGAGAGCCATCTTCGCCCCAAGCCCATGATCGAGATCGGCGGCAAACCCATACTGTGGCATATCATGAAGGAGTACTCCTACTGCGGCTTTAACGAGTTCATTATCTGCGCGGGTTACAAGCAGGAGGTGATCAAGGAGTATTTTGCCAATTATTATCTGCATAACTGCGACGTGACCTTTGATTTCACTGACAGCGGCAGGGTAACTTACCATTCTCAGAAGGCTGAGCCCTGGAAGGTTACCGTTGTTGACACCGGCTACAGCACCATGACCGGTGGACGTATCAAGAGGATTAAAGAGCACGTGGGAGGCGAGCCCTTCTTTATGACCTACGGCGACGGAGTCTGCGACCTTGACATGAACGAGCTTCTTAAGTTCCACAAGTCCCACGGCAAGATTGCCACGGTTACTGCGATCCTTGCGGGCCAGCGCTTCGGCGTTTTTGACATTGATAAAGAAGACAATTCCGTTGTCAGGGACTTCAGGGAGAAGGCCAGCATTGACGGCGCCAGGATCAACGGCGGCTACATGGTGCTGGAGCCGGGAGTCTTTGATTACATCGAGGGCGATGGGACCTTTTTTGAAAAAGAGCCTATGCACAATCTGGTAAGAGATGGCCAGATGGCAGCCTACAAATACGACGGCTTCTGGAAGTGCATGGATACGGCACGTGAGAGGGACGAGCTGTCAGAGCTTATTGGCACCGGCAGAGCACCCTGGATCAAGTGGTAAGCATTAGTAGAGTATAACGGGGGAAGCCCCCTTGGATTAAATGGTAAGAGTATGAGAGTTTCTGATTATATTGCGGATTTTCTGGTAAAAAAGGGCGTCACCGACTGCTTTATGGTAGTAGGCGGTGGCGCTATGTATCTGAATAATTCCTTTGGACACAAGGAAGGGCTTAAGTGCACCCACTTCCATCATGAGCAGGGAGCTGCCATTGCTGCAGAGAGCTACTCAAGATATGAGGGAAAAGTGGCTGTTCTTAACGTGACTTCAGGCCCGGGAGGCACCAACGCCATAACAGGAGTGCTTGGTGGATGGCTGGATTCGCTGCCTATGTTTGTGGTAAGTGGTCAGGTCAGGTATGACACTACGGTGAGATACTGGGAGAAATTGCAGGGGATTGAACCGGGAGCGACTGCAGGTTATGGAGATAGCTGTGTAGGTCACCCCATGCATACTCTCAGATCCCTTGGAGATCAGGAATATGATATCACCAAAATGACCGGCAACATCTGTAAGTATGCCGTTATGTTGGAGGATCCTTCTGATATCAGATATCACCTGGAGAAGGCCTGGCACCTGATGAATACAGGAAGACCCGGCCCTGTCTGGATTGATGTTCCCGTTAACTTTCAGGCTGCGGAAATCGATCCGGAGAGCCTTAGGGGCTTCGAAGCTGAAGGGACGGACGGATGCGTATCTTGTAGTGCCGGTAATGGTATAGTTAAGGACAATGAAGTGTCACAGAATTTGGGCACTGCAGCCCTGGAGGTCTTTGAAGAGATCAAGAAGGCCAAACGCCCTGTGATATATGCAGGCGGCGGAGTCCGCATCTCAGATGCCTTTGACGTATTCAGGAAAGTTGTCGATATGCTTGGAGTTCCCGTCTGCACCTATTGGAATTCCATCGACCTAATAGAGGATGAGCATCCGCTCTACTGCGGCCGCGGCGGCAATATGGGTGACCGCGCCGGGAATTTTGCGATTCAGAATTCAGACTTATTGCTCGTTATCGGAAGCCGCCTTTCCATCAGACAGGTGGGCTACAACTGGAGCAGCTGGGCAAGAGCCGCCAAGGTCATAATGGTGGACATAGACCCCGCTGAGATGGATAAACATACTCTTCATGTGGATAAAAAAATCTGTGCCGATGCCAAAGATTTCCTGGAGAAGCTGGAAATTCTCTGCAGTGATGAGCTGTCAGAAGGTGGCACAGAAAATTGTGCTTCCTACATCTTCAAGGGCGATGACTGGAGAGCACAGTGCGTTAAGTGGAAAGAAAAATATCCTGTTGTCTCGGATTCCCAGCGCCATACCGGCAAGGAACCCGTTAACGTTTACGGCTTTATCAGAGAATTGTCCGAGAGACTTCCCGCCGGAGAACTCTGTGCGGTAAGTAACGGAGCCTGCTGCGTGGCGGGGCATCAGAGCTGGAAAGTCAAGGAAGGGAGCCGTTTTATCATCAACAACGCAGTTGCCAGCATGGGATACGGTCTGCCGGCAGCCATTGGACTGTGCATAGCTTCAGGCCTTAAAGAGACCATCTGCCTTGAAGGGGATGGCAGCATAATGATGAATCTTCAGGAGCTTCAGACCATTATCACCAACAAGCTCCCGGTTAAGATCTTCCTTATAAATAATGATGGATATCATTCCATCAGGCTCACACAGAACAATCTGTTCAGCGAGTATTCCAAGGTGGGAATCGGCCCCGAGAGTGAGGACCTGGCATTTCCGACCTTCCGCAAGATAGCCGATGCCTTCGGCTATCCCTACATTGCGATCCATACCGGTGACGACCTTGACGGCAAGCTGGACGAGGCCCTTAGGACCACCACTCCGCTGTTCGTAGAAGTCTTCACCGATACCACCCAGGTCTGGGCACCCAAGAGCAGCGCCCGCCGGGAACCCGACGGAACCCTCACCAGCCCACCCCTTGAGGACCTTGCGCCATTCCTTCCCCGAGAGGAACTCGCAGAAAATATGTACATTTAAAATCAATGAAAATCACCATAGGTGAATGAAATTCCCTGCGGCGGCTGCTTTCAGGCGGTCGCTCTCCATATGTCCAGAAAAAATTCTTTTTTAATGCAATAGTAGGGGAGCACGGGGTATAATATGATATATGATTTTGAAGAGTTTTTGAAAAGACAACTAATTGCCGGGGGATTTACCATGAGCGAAGCTAAACAGATGCTTTTTGCCAGGAACCTTATCTGCGTATGTATCGACGACAATGAGAACGCTGACTATCAGGGGCAGATGTGGCACCAGTATTCGGACGATCCGGTGCCCTTTTCGGGGATATATGAGTTTCTTGTGGCGGCCGACGATCTTTTTGACACCTGGGATTTTCCCCAGAGGAGCCTGGAGAGGCGCGGGTTTGGCCACGATATGACTGAGGATCATAGGGACAAGGGTTTCCCTTTTGCTAATTACAACTCTTCTGATGAGCTTGTCATCGACAAAATCCAGAAACAGAGCGGAACCAGAAACATTCAGGGCAAAAGAGGGAAACTCGGAACCTTCATAATACAGGTGGCCTACAGGCAGCATGCTACCTGGCAGGGCCATGTGATCAATACCGAGACCAATGAAAAGAGTGATTTTATCAGTGCTCTGGAGCTTGTCAGGATCATTGACGCAGCTTTGTTAAAATAGGGTATTCCATTTTGGGACATTATGATGTAAAATTGCCTTCGTTATTTTTATAGATATTGGAGTTTTTAGTTTTGAAGATTCTTAGTAAGATATGGAAGGTTTTGCGGTGGGTGCTGCTTGGGCTGTTCATTATCCTTGCAGTAGCCGCCGTTTGTTTTAAAATTTATACGGGTAATTATTACAGGGCCAACGAGGAGACAATCGAGGATTTCGCAGGAAGCTACAGTACTGTTCATTCCTATTCCGATGACAACGGAACTGTTTTTATCCCAACAGAGGATGAGATCAAGGCAGTTATTGTTTTTTACCCCGGAGGAAAGGTTGAGTACACGGCCTACAGCCCTTTGATGTACGAGCTGGCGGACCGTGGGTATCTGTGCCTTTTGCCCAGAATGCCTGAGAATCTGGCGTTTCTTAGAATTGACGCTGTGGACAAGCTGACAGCAGGCTGGGATGAAGAGGCAGCAACTGTAGAGCACCTTGACTGGTACCTGGCAGGACATTCCCTTGGCGGTGTTGCGGCATCAGTTTACCTTGGGGAGGATGACTCTTACAGAGGACTCATTCTGTGTGGCTCCTATACAGCCACTGACTTCTCGGAGTCAGATATTCGTCTTTTGTCAATCTTCGGAGAAAAGGACGGAGTGATCAGTCGTGAGAACTACGAGGAGAGCAAGACGTTCTGGCCCGAGGACTCAGAGGAGTATGTTATCGAGGGTGGTATCCATTCCTACTTTGGAAGCTACGGCATTCAGGATGGAGACGGAGAGCCCGGCATTACCAATGAGCAGCAGATCACAGAGACCGCAGACGTCATTTCCCATTGGATTGGCTGAAGCTGAAAATGCAGACTTTTATTCAGTATTTTCAAAGGTTTGGATGTGAAAATATGCTATCATGTAAGTGATTATTTCGTTTACATGATAGCTTTTTTGTTATCGTAGTTTTTGGAGGTTTTTATGGATTTTAAAGTAGTAAAAGTATTTAACAGGAGTGTAACTATTGAACTTGATTCCGACAAGATTTTTTGCCAGGATCAGAACTTTGAAGTTTACATAAATAATGATAAGAAGCTGGAATCAGATAGAAATGTGGTAACTGTAGCAGGTCTTTTACCTGATACGGAGTATGAGATCAAGGTAGTTATGAACGGTGAAGAGACGGTTCATACCTTCACTACCAAATATGAGTCAGTGCTTCTTGATGTTACTGCATTTGGCGCAAAAGGCGACGGAGTTACCTGCGACACCGCAGCTATTCAGGCGGCCATCTGCTCCTGCCCCAAGGACGGCACAGTATATCTGCCCAAGGGAGTATATTACTCAACACCTGTTTTTCTTAAGAGTGATATGACTTTCTGGCTGGATGAAGGCGCAGTGCTTCTTGGCGATACCGACAGAAATCATTATCCCATGCTTCCCGGCATGACTCTTTCCACAGATGAAAAGAGCGAGTATAACCTCTCCAGCTGGGAGGGTAACCCTCTTACCAGCTATGCGTCCCTTGTGACTGCAATTGATGCTGAGAACCTGGACATCATCGGTCCCGGAACCATTGACGGCAATGCGGGTAACAGCGACTGGTGGGTTAACGCCAAGGTTAAAAGAGGTGCCTGGAGACCCAATGATCTCTATCTTTGCAGATGCAAAAATGTTAATGTTCAGAACGTAAGAATTCAGAATTCACCCTGCTGGACGGTTCATCCTTATTACAGCGACGATCTGTCCTTCCTTAATCTGTATATTCACAATCCTTCGGATTCACCTAACACCGACGGCCTTGATCCCGAGAGCTGCAGCAATGTCCTGGTTCTCGGAACCGTTATTTCCGTTGGCGATGACTGCATGGCAATTAAGAGCGGCAAATACTACATGGCTCTTGAGCACCACAAGGAGACAGACAACATTCTTATCAGAA
Source organism: Butyrivibrio sp. AE3009 (assembly GCF_000420845.1). Lineage (GTDB taxonomy): Bacteria > Bacillota > Clostridia > Lachnospirales > Lachnospiraceae > Butyrivibrio. The sequence goes on from NZ_ATVS01000005.1 coordinate 173,053, forward strand.
ACTGCAAGTTCGAAAGAGGCCACGGCAGTGTGACTGTTGGCTCCGAGGCAGCAGGCGGTGTTAGAAATGTCAGGGTTTCGCAGTGCATTTTTGACGGCACGGACAGAGGTCTTAGAATCAAGACAAGACGCGGAAGAGGAGAGAGATCAATCCTTGACGACATCCTCTTTGAGAATATTGACATGACGGGAGTGTTCATGCCTTTTACTGTGAACATGTTCTACTTCTGCGACCCCGACGGTCACAGCGACTATGTTCAGAACCAGGCTCCCGCACCGGTTGATGAGATGACTCCCATTATTGGTTCCATCACCGGCAGAAACATGAAGTGCAAGGGCGTCAGTGCCTGCGTTCTCTGCGCAGTAGGACTCCCCGAGAGACCTATCGGCAAGCTCACCTTCGAGAACGTTGAAGTCGAGTTCCTTCCCGAGGCGGAGCGCACCCCCGTAAGACCCGTCATGATGGACAACTTCGATGAGATGAGCGGCCGCAGCATCTACGCCAAGAACGTTGATAACCTCGTAGTCAACAACATGACTATCGTTGGCAGCGTAGACACCGCTCCGGAACTCATTAATGTGTCGAAGGCAGAGCTCACAGAATTGCAGTATAGATAAGTGGACGGCTCCGGGTGATAATCTTGGGTGACGGCTCTGCCATTTAGTTGCCTTTATATCAGATCAGGTACTGACTTGTGTAAAAATTCATGTAAACATTCATATATTTGTGGTAAAACGACTGTACATTACGTCTGAATTGCGCTTTCTAAATGGAAAGACGTAGTCCTATTTTTGCTTTACGTCTATAATACTGATTCTGCATATTAGACGTAGTGGTTACAGATATTCAGAGTTATCGGTTACGTCTCGATACTGTTTTTTTATTGTGAGACGTAGTTTGACCTTTTAATAGATGAAGCTATTGTTTATAGCTACGTAATATCGGGGCTTCTTACAAAATAGACGTAAACAAGGTCAAGTCCTTTTTTGTGTGTAAATTACCTTTAGGTGCTAATCGGCGCTATGCCGCCAATAGTTTCAGCTGTTCCACGGCTATTTCTTTAAGCTGAGGAATGTAGTCATCTACTGTTTGTAGCTGCTTCTTGGGGTAACCAGATGTAGTTGCTGAAGCAAATGCTTCGTGAACATCCATAAGCACGCTCCCCATGATTCTTATTACAGAAGCATCATTAGGGAATACTCCAATCACTGTTGAGCGGCGCTTTAGTTCTCTGTTAAGACGCTCTATGTGATTTGATGTTCGATGATAGATCCTAAGGCGTTCTGGCAATACCATTACTGTCATTGCACTTTCGAATCCCGCGTCTAGACATTCCATAGCTGCTGGCGCAACATCACTGTAATCACCTATTATGCGGTCTCGGATCTTTCTTGCCTCTGAGATAGTTGAAGCGTGATACATTTCAAGCAACTCGGAATGGAGCCCTTTTTGATACTTATTGGGCGTTTTATCAAGTATATTTCTTGAGAAATGAGTTTGACATCTTTGCCATGGAACTTCAGGGAAGACCTTCTTTATTGCATAAAGGATACCAGGATGAGCATCGGAAGTAATGACTCTCACTCCGTGCAGGCCACGTTTTCTAAGTGACTCGATGAACATGAACCATGTATTGTTTGTTTCGTTATCAAACAGGTCAAATCCAATGACTTCACGCTTGCCTTCAGTATTTGTGGCATAAGCTACCATGAAGGCCTTTGATACGATTCTGTGGTCATTACGTACCTTGAAATAAGTAGCATCTATAAGGACAAATGGATATGCATTGGTCAGCGGTCTGTTACGAAATTCATTAACAATGACGTCCAGATCCTTGCATACCTCCGACACCATAGACTTTGAGTAGGAAGTGCCACATAATGTTTCGACAACCTTTGCTACTTTTCTGGTAGATACACCGGCAACCACCATTTCGGCCATACTTGCTACAAGAGCAGCCTCACTTCTCTGGTAATTATCAAATATAAGTGACTTGAATGGAACATCTCTATGCCTGGGAACTACTAACTCAATCTTACCAAGACGAGTAATCAACTGGCGCTCTCTGGTGCCATTACGGCTGTCAGTTCGGTCTTCAGAACGCTCGTATTTTTCTGCTTTGAGTTGTTCTGTAGATTCAGCTTGAAGGATGCTGTTCAAGCTGTCCTGTAGAAGCTTTTTAAATGCATCATCACGATTTGATGAAAGTAACTGTAGTATTTCTTCTTGGTTTAAAGTAATATTTAGTTGAGCCATTGAGCTATACCTCCGGTTAATTTGATTGTGGTGATTTAATTATACCTAAAGGTGAGCCTTTGGCTCTTTTAATATTAATTTATAAATTTACACCATTATATGGACATTACT
>NZ_ATVS01000006.1 GCF_000420845.1 Butyrivibrio sp. AE3009
CTGATTCCTGTGCAAGAAGGAGCTCATCAAGTCTGTTCTGATAAGCGTTCTCCTCGTTAGGAGTAATAAGCCAATTAACTGTAACGTCACCGATCTTACCGGTTGTTCCATCAACTACCTCGTATCCGGGATAGTGATCTGTCAGACGTGACTTGAACTCTTCGTTCCAAGCTGAAATGTTGAGAACCTTACCCTCATCAGCTGCAGGAGCTGCTGCTTCCTCAGTTGCAGGTGTCTCTGCTGCAGGTGTCTCTGCTGCAGGTGTCTCTGCTGCAGGTGTCTCTGCTGCGGGTGTCTCTGCTGCAGGTGTCTCTGCTGCAGGTGTTGCTGCTGTCTCGCCGCAAGCGGTAAGCATTCCTGCTACCATTGTTGCGGAAAGGATCATACCAAGTAACTTTTTCTTCATAACCAAATTACCTCCATCTCCCTTTTTATATGGTATTAGTAAGTTATTTATTTAAAACAGCTCATGCCGTCTTAAATCAAGTTTAAAAAAGTTTCTTCTATATTAAGTTGTCAATATTCAATTGATCTTCTTGACGGTCTGACCGGGTTCAAGCTTGCCGCTTACAACCACCTGCTCTATAAGAGTTCCCTTGGGGTTGTTGATGAGATCTATAAGCTTGATGGCTGCCATCCTGCCGATCTTCTCGGTATCCTGAACGCAGGTTGTGAGCCTGGGACTGATTCTGCCCACCAGCTCAATTCCGTCGTATCCCACCACCGAAACATCATCCGGTATGCTAAGTCCTCTCTGCCTGATAGCATTGATGCCTCCAAAGGAAGCCACATCATCGGGATAAAAGATGACTGTCGGAGGATCCTTGAGATTGAGAAGCTTGTTGGTGGCTGCAAATGCCGCATCCGTATCTCTGTAGGGTGAAGCTATCACGTATTCATCAGGGATCTCAACGTCCAGATCCTGTAAAGTCTTATAAAAGGAACTCAGTCTGTTCTGGGTTACGGAAGATTCCATACCGTGAACATAACCAATCTTGCGATGTCCCTGTTCATATACATATCTGACAAGCTCATTCATTCCGGAAACGTTGTCCGAAACAATCGCTATTCTGTTATAGAAGAAATGGTCAATTGTAACTACCGGGATATTGCTCCTGACCAGCTCGTCCACCTCGGGATCGGTAAAATCAACACAAGCGATCATCACGCCGTCAAACCCTCTGTAAATAGCATGTGAGAGATATGACATATTGTTGATCCTGGCCTTACCTCCATTAATAAAGGTAATGTCAAAGCCGTTCTCCTCAGCAGTTCTCTTGAAGCTGTCCAACACATGATTGAAATAATCATGTGTAAGTCCGCTGTTGGCTTCATCCACAAACAGGACTCCGATGTTGTTACTCCTGTTGGTCTTGAGCGCCTGTGCGGCTGCGTTGGGTCTGTACCCAAGCTGTTCGGCAACCTCCCTTATTCTCTCCTTGGTGTCCTTACCGATATCGCTATGGTCGTTCAGTGCCTTGGACACCGTTGCCACCGATACGCCGCAAGCCTTGGAGATATCTTTTAATGAAACCATTCTCCTGTTCATAGCAACCTTTAAATTTCGTACTTAATCGTTTTCGTGATTTAAATATACAACACATTGACATCAAAATCAATAGGTTTTTAATTTCTTTTGTGCATGTTTTATATTTTTGTGGCATTTTAACAATTTTGTTATCTGTTTTTCATACATAATTAACTTACCGTATATATTTTGTTCATATTTTTAGTAAACGTTTTCGCACATTTTCGCTGATTTGAGTTTCGTTAAGTAGTATTCGTTTATTCGTTTTTCATTTGAAACCGCTTTCAAATTTTGCCCTATTTTTCCTATGGTTGAGCCAAAAATGAGTAGTCAAAATTTTTGTTGCAATTAGTACAATTCTCATATATAATGTGCCTAGAAAATTATCTTAAACGTTTAAGTGAGAACGGGAGGTTATACAATGAAATACGGCTTTTTTGATGACAATGCCCTTGAGTATGTTATCACCACTCCGAAGACTCCTCTTCCTTGGATCAACTACCTCGGCAACAAGGAGTTCTTTACCCTGATATCCAACACCTGCGGCGGATATACCTTTTATAAGGATGCCAAGCTCTTAAGACTTACACGTTATCGTTACAACAATGTTCCTTACGATAACAACGGTAAGTACTTCTATATTAAGGATAATACAGATGACGTGATCTGGAATCCCGGCTGGCAGCCTGTCAAGACTACTCTTGATTCCTATGAGTGCCGTCACGGACTTGGCTACAGCAGATTCACATCATCCAAGAACAAGGTAGAGGCAAGTGTCCTTACTTTCGTTCCCATGAATGACAACTGTGAGGTTTCACAGATCACTATTACTAATAATAAAGAAACAAAAGCTGACCTTTCTCTTTTCTCATATGTAGAATGGTGTCTCTGGAACGCAGACGACGATATGAAGAACTTCCAGAGAAACCTGAGTACCGGTGAGGTTGAGATCTCAGAGAACGGATCTGTTCTCTTCCACAAGACCGAGTACAGAGAGCGTCGTAATCATTACGCAGTTTATGCCGTTAACTCCAAGGTGGACGGTTTCGATACCAGCAGAGATGCATTCCTGGGCGCATACAACGGACCCGACAGCCCGGATGTTGTTGCTGCAGGCAAGGCTACAGATTCAGTTGCAAGCGGCTGGTCACCAATCGCTTCACACCAGATCAACGTAGAGCTCAATCCCGGCGAGTCCAAGACCTTCATCTTCGTTCTGGGTTACGTTGAGAATCCTGAGGATGACAAGTGGGAAGCTCCCAGCGTTATCAACAAGAAGCCTGCTTTTGCTATGCTTGACAGATACAAAACAGATGCTGATGTAGAGAAAGCCTTCACAGAGCTCAAGGACTATTGGAAAGAGCTTCTTAGCATCTACCACGTTTCATCCTCCAATGAGAAGGTTGATCGTATGGTTAATATCTGGAACCAGTATCAGTGCATGGTTACCTTTAACATGTCACGTTCTGCTTCCTACTATGAGTCCGGAATCGGCCGTGGAATGGGCTTTAGAGATTCCTGCCAGGATCTTCTCGGATTCGTACATCTCATTCCGGACAGAGCAAGAGAGCGTATCATCGATATCGCTTCCACACAGTTCCAGGATGGTAGCGCTTATCACCAGTATCAGCCTCTTACCAAGAAGGGTAACTCAGACATCGGCTCAGGCTTCAACGACGATCCGTTATGGCTCATCGCAGGAACCAGCGCATACGTCAGAGAGACAGGCGATCTTTCCATTCTTAAGGAGATCGTTCCTTTCGATAATGATATGAGTGTTGCCAAGACACTTATGGAACACCTTAAGTGCTCCTTCAACTTCACAGCTACTCACAAGGGACCTCACGGTCTTCCTCTTATCGGACGTGCTGACTGGAATGACTGCCTGAACCTCAACTGCTTCTCAGAGCATCCCGGTGAGTCCTTCCAGACCTTCGGACCTTCTGAGGGACCTGTTGCAGAGTCAGTATTTATCGCAGGCATGTTTGTTAAGTACGGCGAAGAGTATGCTCAGCTGGCTGAGCTCCTCGGAGACGACGCAGAGGCTAAGAGAGCCCGCGAAGAAGTTCAGAAAGTATACGACGCTGCCATCACAGCAGGCTGGGACGGCGAGTGGTTCGTTCGTGCATACGATGCATATTCTCACAAGGTTGGTTCAAAAGAGTGCGAGGAAGGCCAGATCTACATCGAGCCCCAGGGCTTCTGTGTACTTGCCGGAATCGGTGTTAAGGAAGGTCTCGCAGAGAAGGCTCTTAAGAGTGTTGAAGAGAGACTTGATACCAAGTATGGTGTAATGATCCTTCAGCCCGCTTATACCAAGTATCACCTTGAACTTGGTGAAGTAAGCTCATATCCACCGGGATACAAGGAGAACGCAGGTATCTTCTGCCACAACAATCCTTGGGTATCCATCGCTGAGACCGTTCTCGGACACGGCGACAGAGCTTTCGAGATCTACAAGAAGACCTGCCCTGCTTATGTAGAGGAAATCAGTGATATCCACTGCACAGAGCCTTATGTATACTCACAGATGGTTGCCGGCCGTGACGCCAAGTTCCACGGACAGGGCAAGAACAGCTGGCTTACAGGTACAGCTGCCTGGACCTTTGTAAATATCTCCCAGTACATCCTGGGTGTATATCCTACACACAACGGCCTGTCCATCAATCCTTGCGTACCTGAGGGCTTCGGTGACTTCGAGCTCACACGTAAGTATCGTGGTGCAACCTACAAGATTTCCGTTAAGACTAACGGCGCTCAGAAGGGAATTTCCAAGCTCGTTGTTAACGGCAAGGAAGTTAGCGGCAATGTAATTCCTTACGATGCTTCTGTTAAGGAATACACTGTAGAAGCTATCATGGGTTGATCTATAGATTAACAGTTCAATACAAATAATTAAGAGCATGTCTCCTGCTATTCAATTAGGTGACATGCTCTTTTTTGCTCATCCAAAAAGAAGCAGAGCCATATACAAGCTCCGCTTCCTCAGTTCTTTCTTCATGAGAATCATCTTCTCCCGGAAATTCTAATGAGTCAGCGAGGGATGTTTTTTATACCAATGGGGACGGTTCTGTTTGGTAAAGTTTTGTTTGCAAAACTTTACCAAACAGAACCGTCCCCATTGGTATAAAAAACATCCCTCACCAGCTTATTTCCTCATATATGCATTAATAGTTTCCTTCATACGATCAGCAGGCATGGTAAGATTTTGCATTGATTTACTTTTGTTCAATGTGTCAATTATGGCCGCAATGTAGTGATTCATGCTGACACTGCAATAATATTCTTTCTCAAGCAGCTCAGGCTTCTGATATACCAAATTGGTGGTGAAAATGCGGTCAAAAAATCCTTCTTCATAAGCCCTATCAAGCTTGGCAAATCCGCCGGAGAAAAGGCCAAAGGTAGAAAAAACAAAGATGCGTCTTGCTCCTCGCTCCTTTATCTGCTTGCATACATCTATGATGCTTCCACCTGAAGCTATCATGTCGTCTACAATTACAGCATCCAGTCCTTCAAGACTTCCGCCGCAGAAATCATGTGCGATGATGGGATTGGTGCCGTCTACTATATTTGCATAATCTCTTCGTTTATAAAACATACCTAGATTTACGCCAAATATCGAAGCAAAAAATACCACTCTTTCCGTCGCCCCTTCATCGGGAGCAATGAACATAAGATGATCTGAATCTATTTGAATATCCTCATATTCTGTCAGGAATGCCTGAGTAAACTGAAGGGCAGGCGAGATATTCTCGATTCCGTTAAGAGGAAGAACATTCTGCATTCGCGGGTCGTGAGCGTCGAAGGTTACTATATTATCCACACCCAGAAACTCCAGCTCTTTGAGCATTACCGCACAGTCCAGAGACTCTCTCCCCGTCTTCCTGTGTTGCCTGCTCTCATACAAAAACGGCATAACCACAGTAATCCTCTCAGCCTTACCGTTGCATGCCGCTATAACCCTCTTCAGATCCTGGTAATGATCATCCGGGGACATCCTGTTAAGTTCACCATCCATCTTGTACTTCAGCGAATTGTTACATACATCCACCAAAATATAGATATCCTTATCCCTCACCGACTGTCCGATTACACCCTTAGCTTCACCGCTGGCAAACCTAGGACACTGCGCCTCAATAAGGAAATTCTCCTCTTTCCTCCACCCGCACAATATCTGATTGATCCTCTTTGCCCTATCAGCATAGGATTCCAATGCAATAATGCCTAATTGTCTATCGCTCATGGAAACACCTCCATAGCCCTCATTCACGCTATTAAGTCAATTATTACACCTTAATTCTACAAACCCCCTCCCACAATATCAAATTAAAATTTTAGAAACCACGGTTAGGGAGATTTACGCACACGTCAAAAATGCCATCTGACCGAAGTCAGATGGCATCGTTGATTAATCATTGTTACAATCTTGCGAATTCAAAATATATCTATATATTAGAATAAGGCACTTTGTAGTCTGATTAATGCGCTCAATTCCCTTAGAATTAAAGCTTGTTTACGTTTACGGCCTGAGGTCCCTTTTCGCCCTGGATTACATCATACTCTACAGAAGCGCCCTCTTCGAGAGACTTGAAGCCTTCCATGTTGAGTCCTGAATAATGTACGAATACATCATTTCCAGCCTCGTCTGAGATGAAGCCATAACCCTTCTGGTTGTTGAACCACTTAACAGTACCTTTGTTCATCGTAATACCTCCACAAAAATAAAAAAATAATCGTTCTGTTGTCTATGACAACATATTAAGATTATCACAGTTATGTACCAAAGTAAAGCGATTTATGCCAATATGAGAAAAAAATGTGAAAACTTTGTGTCCTGTTTTTTAAATTATCCCTCACCCCTTTACTTTAGAGTTTTAGCGTGATAAAATATTTAAGCATGAAAGTGTTATAAACGGATTATTGACCATATATGCACCACTTATGCGTTTCATAATTATATCGGAGGTTTCATAATGAACAAAAAAATCAGAACAGATTCAGTTGATCACTTATTCGACGCCATTCTTTGTCTGCAGAACAAGGAGGAGTGCTACAGCTTTTTTGAGGATCTGTGTACTGTAAATGAACTTTTATCACTTTCTCAGAGATTTGAGGTCGCTTCAATGCTCAGAGACCACAAGACCTATCTTGAGATTGCTGAGAAGACCGGAGCATCAACAGCAACCATCAGCCGTGTTAACCGCTCACTCAACTATGGTGACGACGGCTATGAGCTTGTATTCGAGAGAATGCAGGAGTAATCCGGATAATGATTCATAACGAAAGGCTTGCGAAGCTTAATACTTCGCAAGCCTTTTTTATTCCCATTTTATCAGTCTCAGCCGCTAATAAGCGATGTTATAAACCTTACCAAACTTCTTTCCAGTCCCAGCTGCGCTGTTACAATATTTGCCAGACAGTACAGAATGAATACGATCATTCCCACATTGATGATAACGTTCTTAAAAATATTGCCCTTCTCCAGCTCTCCGGGAACAGCGGCGAACTTAACCTTCTTTGCATTGACTGCAATAAGCACAACTCCGGCGATAAGGAAAAGAATAATAAAGAATCCGATCAGTCCAACTGCGGCAATTGCAGCGGCATGTTCAGTGCAATAATTCATATATGCTTCCATATCACCGCCGTAGATATATCCTGTCATCTCTTCGATGTCCAATCCCTGCATGACTACCTGAGCCAGAACAGTTGAAATGCCATTGACAAACATATGCATAAGAATTGTATAGATAATCTTGCCGGTACGAAGGTATACGTAAGCAAAGAATGCTCCCAGTACAAAAGCGTATACAAACTGCGAAAAGTTACCGTGGTAAAGACCAAATACAAGGCCGGACATAAGCACGGCTGTTTTCTCGCCAAATCTTACAGTTCTGTCCACAAGGAATTTTCTGAATGTAAGCTCTTCGCAAATAGGCGCAAGAACTACAGCAACCAAAAACATAACAACGGGAGGAACTCCGGTCATAACATCCAGTATAGGGTTAACTGCGCCTTTACCCGTAGCAGCTCCGATACGGATATTGATAATTGTGCCAACTAAATTGGATAAAGCTCCGAGAGTATAAGCGATGGGAAAACATGCAATAAGCATACCGATTCCCATACTCTTTTTGGGAATCTCGGTTTTCTCAAGATTTCTGATGGCAAGGTACATTCCCGGATAAGTAATGAGAACCAGCACCGCATAAGTGATCAGAATGTTAGCTGCCATGGATGAGAAAATCTCCGGATTAACTTTCTTTAATACCAAAGATAAGATCACTACCAGGACCGTGTAGACAAGCTGTCCGATAGAATAAGTAAGACCAAAACGTGAGTAGGTCTTTTTTGCATTTAATTCTTTCATTTTTCCTCCAAAATACTTTTTACATATAAATAAAGACAAAGGAAATTATACAACAAAAGACGCCGCAGTAAACCACGACGTCTCTGAATTCACAGTTATTTCAAATTTGTAAAAAGCGCTGCACGGGGATTATTTGTTCTTACCCTTCTTATCGTGCTTGTCTCCATCCTTCTTGTCTGAAGTGTCGGCACCAGCGTTATCTGCGGCGCTACTCTCTGCAGAAGCTGCCTTGTCTGCAGCTGCCCTCTCCTTGGCAATGTCTGCCGAAGTCTTGTCGAGACCGGTCATATCGCATTTACCTGCAAAAACCGCATTCTCGTCAATGATGATTCCCTTGCAGGTAACGTCCCCATACACCTTGCCTGTGTCGGAAATCTCGATTTTGCCCTGAGGAGCGGAAATATTGCCGTTGACCTCTCCTGCAATGTACACGTTCTGTGCTGATACAGTGCCAACTATCTTGGCCTCCTGGCCCACGATGAGAGCACCGCTGATTGTAACATTTCCCTTAACCGTTCCGTCAATCCTTGTAGAGTCTTTGGTTGTAAGAGGACCGTCCAATACAGCTCCCTGGCCGATAATTGTTCCTACCTGCTCAAGTGATGCATCAAATGTTGTCTCTTTCTTGCCAAACATTTTTCGTAACCTCCGTTTTTAGCCGTCTATTTCAATTAGATCTTCAGGGTTGATAAACTTATCATCCTGCATGATCTGATAGCCCAATTTAAGGTTGTCCTTGGTGACAACAAAAATAATATCGCCTTTGTCGATGGTAGCACCCTCGCTCACAAGAGGATCGCTTCCGTTACGATAAATTGATATATATCCATTGCCATGATCGATGGTAACGGAGTTGCCAAACTTGGTATCTGTGGTAACCGAAGTGATAGTGCCGGTACCCGAAGCTATGATACTGCTGCCATCAGCAGCTGTAAAAACAACAATAGGATTACCCGATACTTCATCCTTATTCTCATCGGTGATTTCAGTGACCTCTGTTGCGGTGAGGTCATCCGCAGCCGGAACCATAGAAGCCGTACCTGTCAGAGGAAACCCGGAAGGAATGGCAAGTCCCTCTGCTTCTTCCGCAGAGAGCTGTTCATCCTCAAGTCTCTTGTTAATGGCTGCGCTAAGCTGCAGAGTCTCTGTCTGAAGCTGTGAATTGGCAGCCTCTAAATTAGTATTCTCCTGCTGAAGCTTCTCAATCTGTACCTTCTGCTCGGCCTGCAGGCGCCTTAAGGAGCTGATCGTCATTGCCGAATATATCATGTAGCAGACAATCGCAACACCTATGATAAAAAGTGTGTAGGCCATCAGCTGTGTCTTGAAATGATTAAGGTGCAGGCTCCTGGTTGAGCCATCCGAATCACCGGATATTATCATAAAAGTATAATGTCTTTTGTGTCTGTGTTTCCTAGGCTTAGAATTTGCGCTCATATTCACCTCCGCCTAACTACCTATTCTAACACAGACACCCGTATTTACGCAAATTTCAGCCGGTTTTGGATTTGTAGCGTTTACGGCAGAAGAATGTATTCACCGCACACCTCATTTGAGTCCTTCTATAGTGAATACAAATGGGGCTCACAAAAGGTTACAAAAATTCTGAAAAAATAAAAAAACTGCCGCGAATTGACGCAGCAGCTAATACTTATTGACATGCCGATATAATATTTTCCATCTTAAGAGGGCCTCCGAAAATATCCAAGGCGCTTCCGACGGTGACGTCTACTTTTCCTTTTCCAATCTTCTTAAGCTTCTCGATGTCAGATAAATCTTTTACTCCTCCGGCATAGGTGATGGGGATCTTGCCCCAGGAGCCAAGAATCTTGGCGACATTCTCTTCGATGCCGTTCTGTTTGCCTTCCACGTCAGCGGCGTGGACAAGGAACTCGTCGCAGTACTGTGACAGTTCATCCAGGGTTTCCTCGCAGAGTCTGACATCCGTCATCTTCTGCCATCTGTCGGTGACGATGTAGTAGCCATCCTCGGCGGCTTTGCAGGAGAGGTCAAGAACGATGTGATCCTTGCCAACGGCGTCCACCAGTTTCTTTAAGTTGGAATAGTTGATCTTGCCGTTCTTAAAAACGTAGGATGTAACAATTACATGTGTGGCACCGGCTTCTAAAAACTCCACCGCATTATCCGCAGTTATTCCACCGCCTATCTGAAGGATTCCGGGAGCTCCTTGCAGCGCCTCTATAGCCTGGCGTCTGCTACCCTCATAGTTGGGGCTGTCCACCGGGTTAAGGAGAATGATGTGGCCGCCGGTCAGGCCGTGTTCTCTATACATTCGGGCATAAAAAACAGCGTCCCTGGAGGAGACGAAATTGTCTTTGGCGGTGTCTCCTTCATCACGGAGGCTGCTGCCAACAATCTGTTTAACTTTTCCATTGTGGATATCGATACAGGGTCTGAAATTCATGTTGTGCTCCTAGATGGTTGTTGAGATGACAAGGGGACGGTTTTATACCAATGGGGACGGTTCTTTATGGTATAGTTTTGAGCATGTAATGACATGTAAAATTTCTTTCTAACGAAAACTATACCATAGAGAACCGTCCCCATTGGTATAAAACCGTCCCCATTGACTCATCCCGTCCCCTTGTCATCGCGTCATTTATGCCAGCGCGTCGCTCATATCATAAAGGCCCGGTCCCTTGCCTGCAAGGAACTTGGCTGCAGTGATGGCGCCTTTACCAAAGATTGCTCTTGAATAAGCTCTGTGAGAAAGAGTTACCACTTCGTCGTGTCCTGCGAAGATTACGTCGTGGTCACCAACGATGGTTCCGCCTCTTACTGCGGAGATTCCGATCTCCTTGACAGGTCTCTTCTCTCTTCTTGTGCTTCTGTCATAAACGTATTCATACTCATTGTTCAAAGACTCGTTGATGCTGTCAGCAAGGGCAATGGCTGTGCCGCTGGGAGCATCGAGCTTCTGATTGTGGTGCTTCTCAACTATCTCGATGTCAAAGCCTGCTGCTGCGAACAAAGGAGATACCTCCTTGAGCACCTTAAGAAGTGCGTTAACGCCAACAGACATGTTAGCTGATTTAAGGATTGCAACCTTGGAGGAAGTCTCTTTTACCTTGGCAAGCTGAGCCTCTGACAGTCCGGTGGAGCAAAGAACCACAGGGATATTCTTGCCAGCGCAGTGATCAAGAAGTCCGTCAACAGCAGATGCATTGGAGAAATCAACGATGACATCCGCATCCACATTGCACTCGGCAAGACTCTTGAAAACAGGGAAGCTGTAGCTGCTCTCGCCATAAGCGTCAACTCCGGCAACCACCTCTATATCATTATCCTCTTTGACCAGGTCGCAGATAACACGACCCATACGGCCGTTGCAGCCGTGCATTATCATCTTCGTCATTATATTCACCTCTGTCTGTGTAAGTTATGTAACAACGGTAAAAAAACTATCAGATAAGTCCGTACTTCTGCATCTCACCCTTAAGAACTTCCTGATGAGCGGGTTCCATCTCTGTAAGAGGAAGACGAAGAGGACCTGCCTCAAAGCCGATCATCTTAAGTGCGCTCTTAACAGGAATAGGATTAACCTCGCAGAAAAGTGCGCTTACAAGGGGAAGAGCCTTGAACTGAAGCTCTCTTGCAGCTGCGAAATCACCCTCAAGGCACTTAGCACAGATATCATGTGTCTGTCTGGGAGCTACGTTGGAAAGAACGGAAATAACTCCGATTCCGCCAACTGACATGATAGGAACGATCTCGTCATCATTGCCTGAATACAGGTCAATACATCCGCCTGCCAGCTGCATCATCTTGGAGGTCTGGGCGATATTGCCTGTGGCGTCCTTGATACCAACGATATTCTTGTTGTCGCGGCAGAGCTTAACTGCTGTCTCGGGAAGGATGTTGCACCCTGTTCTGCTGGGTACATTGTACAGAAGGATAGGAAGATCAACTTCCTTGGCAACAGCCTCGAAATGTGCGATAAGACCGCCCTGTGTAGCCTTGTTATAATATGGAGTTACAAGAAGAAGTCCATCAGCGCCGTACTCCTTGGCCTGCTTGGACAGCTTAACTGCTGTCTCTGTGCAGTTGGATCCTGTACCTGCGATAACAGGTATTCTCTTGTTAACCTTATCGATACAGAACTTAACAACCTCCATGTGCTCTTCCTCTGACATGGTTGCTGCTTCGCCTGTGGTTCCGCAGACGATGATCGCATCTGTTCCATTCTCAATCTGGAACTCGATCAGTCTTGCAAACTCGTCGTAATTAACACTTCCGTCCTCAAAAAATGGTGTGGCGATCGCTACGCCCGCTCCTTTAAAAATAGCCATGTTTTCCTCCTTATTTGGCCTTCGGCACCTCGAATATCCATAAGAAAAGGCTCAGCAGAAATATCTGATGAGCCTATCGTAATCCGATTTACAGCATAAAAATACTGTTTCGATAGCGCCCCATCTTGCGATGACAGTCATACAGCTCTTAACTGTATGCCCAAGCATTCAGAACTTAAGGTTCCTGAACCTTTCGGCATATTCACCTTTCATAATGCGTCTTCTGCTCCTTACAGCATCAGCAAAATTACTCTTTGAAATATGCAACCTCTATCTCTTGTTGTTTGCAGTTTTATAAATAGTACAACGCTTGTCAAGGACCTGTCAAGCCATCCGCACATTTTCCTTTAACCTTCACAGTAATTGCAATCATATTCCCCAGAACAGGTATACAATCAGCGATCCTACGATCGTAGCTGCAAGTGAAGTGCACAGGATATATTTAAGTGCTGCGCCCACCTTGCCCTTGATCTCATCACAGGCATAGACAATGCCCAGGGATGTAAATACCAGTGACGCCGTCATGTATCTGAAGTCGCTGCTGCAGGTGTAAGGATATTTGAACACATACAGGCAGAAACTAAGCAGCATGAAGATGTAGGTAAATGTCAAAAAAGTGGTGCGAAGAACGGGCTTCTTTTCCCTGATCTCACCAAACAGCTTTTTCAGATAACCTGCGATAAATACTATTGTTGCCAGGATTCCCGCTATGATGGAAGCCACATAGGCTATCTGAGCAAAGGCCAGAAGGCTGTTACTGATTCCCATAGGATATCCTTCCGCGAACAGGCCGGTCTGGAAGAGAATAACCCAGGTATTGTGGATCGCTGCAGCGCTGAGCGGATGGAACGGAAACTCTGCGTGGAGTTCAGCGATCGATGGAATTCCGATTATGGACCAGACTGAATATTCACCGGTGTACATGATTGATTCGTTGGGAATCAGGGCCGGTGAAGGGATTCCGGGCTTTTCTCCGAAGAGCACCAGGTTTCTCACGATATAAGAAAGACCTATCGGGATGGAGATAACGCCGAATACCACGTACTGTAAAAAGGCATTTCCAACAGCTTTTTTGTCCCCGGATCTGATCACGGAGATGAAATGCATCAGGAAAATAAGTGCTATCGAGAATGCGCAGATGGCAGTATTGAGCTTACTGATCATTCCAAAGCCCAGGGAAAGAGCGATCAGAATTATGTTACCGAAAGTCTTGTTGCGGATCCATACGAGCGTGCGCCATATTGTCGCAAGGAGCAGAAGCAGCGCCAGGATATCGTTATTGACTGAGCCGCCCAGCACCATCATTCTGGGATGGAAGGCAAAAAGCGCAAGTCCCAGGGGCAGATAATCCTTCTTGATCCCGCTCTCCAGCAAAATGCAGAGCATAACCACCATACACAGTCCTGAATAGATAAGCGTCGGAACCTGAAGGTTTTCAAAAGCAAGAGCCTCATCTACTCCAAGAAGTCTCTGCACCGTCATCCAGATTGCCTCGATGATATGGTGAAGCGGCGGATGATAGTATCCGAAGTGATCATAAGGGTTCATATCCGGCAGATGGAAGAACTTATAGATGTATTCAATGTAGCCGATATGTCCGTTATTTATCATTTCGGTGCCAAAACCGGTATAGGTTCCGTCGTCATTCTGTAGTGTATGAATGTCATGGAAAAGAACATATCCTGCCCTCATCAGCATTCCAAACCATATGCTCCAGAGAATTAGACCCTCGCTGTCTGTTTTCTTCCGGCTTATCTGCCATATTGCAGCGCTGATACTAAGGACTCCCACAAGGATCAGCATAGCCACCTGGGGCTGAATGGGCGCTCCCGCAGCCACTGAGGTTACGGGATTAGCCTGAAGGAATGCCACCAAAACGGCAACTGCCAGGACTATGATATTCGCTCTTAAAATAGTATTCTTTTTAATCTGTGTCATATAAACTCCCACACGTCATATCATTTCTGTTATTTCTATGATCGGTCTTAACTATTAACCCGACGATACAATAATAGCATAGATCAGCCGATATTGTACTTACGCTTCTGGGCAGGGGTAAGGGCTGCGTCTTCGCCGAACTGCTCTTTGGCTTCCTCGATCAATTCTTCATAGGTCCTTCTCCTGACTTTCCGAAGCTTTCCTCCCGACTCATAGATGATCACTTTATTGTACTTGGAAATATAGGTTGCACCACCGGGGAACTTTCCAAGCAAGCTATAGTTGTCAAGATCAAAGATATACATGCCGTTATAGTAACCAAAAGCAAGTTCATTCTTCTGCGTATATTCTTCCATACCGGTTTCGGTCACACGTGACGCGCTCATTTCAACCATGAAATCATGGGTATTACGGTCAAAGATTCTGAAGTACGAATCATCTCCATACAAAAATATCATGGAGTCATCCGATGAAATACCAAAAGAACTCGAAACGCTATCCGGATAAAACTCTATTTCCTCAACTACAGTTTTGTTTTCTATATCATACAGTCTTACCATTCCATCGCTGCAGCAGAGAAGGAGATATTTCTCATCACTGCTTAGTTTTATATTATTATCTACTCCGCCAATATGTAAATTCTTTTCCAGCAATGTTGTTTCAAGAGTGTCCGGATCCAAACTGTACAGCCACCCGTTTATCGTACTGATAAACACTCTCTTATCATCGCAAACCACAGCACCGTTTATACGCCCCGGCAAAACCATTGTTCCTTCAATCAGTTTCTTTTTCTCTGACAGGTCAACAAGCATGACGCCATCAAATGTGGCATAAAAAAACTGGTACTTATGTCCGGGAGAAACTGCATTTTCCCAATAATAATTATCTGTATCCAGGTTCGTTTCATGAAGTTCTCCTGTGCTTATCGTATACCAGCCAAAAGCACCGGAAGCTCCTGTAAACATAATCGTATCTTCATCAGCATAAAAAACATCTTCATGCCGAACACCATGCGCAGTAAAACTGTCAAGTTTTTTATCCGTCTCGGAATCATACAGAGTAATTTCTACGAGATTATTGTCATCATCTAACCCTTCCTTATAGCTCACAGCGCATAAATAGGTGCTCTCATCGGGACTGGCCCCAAGACTGAGAGAACCGATTCTGACACTATCCACATCTTCTATAGCCTTATCCGCTCTGATATTAAGTATTCTGATATCCGGAGAATTAATACTGGTAGAAACATATTGACCACCTGCAATTTCAAGTTGAACAATACGTTTTCCCACGTTCCCGGCATTTTCCTCTGAAGTTGCCTCTGTTTCCGCATTGAACAAATACAGATTTCCGTTGTAAGTACATACAAAAGCATTCTCATTCTCAGGGAAGTACATCATTTTCGTTATATAACTCTCAGGAACAGTGTATCTGTTAATAAGCTCTCCCGTATGAAGGTCCAACGTATATAAGGACTTGCCCGCCGCAATAAGGATCTGATCGTGAGTACCTTCATCATCCGAAAAATTCCTTGATACTATGCGCCAATAATCACAGGCATATGAATTGTCATTGTAGAAGGTATACTCTTTTTCAAAAACAGGTTCGCTGCTGTCCTCGTCAAATCTCTGAACCATCATGGGGGCAGGATCCTGATCGTAATAAGAGGATTTCATGATACTTGCAACAACAAGTCCGCCGTCATCGGTATAACCAATAGCCACAACCATGTTGCCCCAGATTGTAAGGTCTCTTTTTTCGTCGGTCTCTATGTCTATTTCGGCCACCATGTTAGTATCCTGATAAACTATGGCAACCTGACGGCAATCCTCTGAAAACGCCATCTCAAAATCAAAAAAATTACCGGTTCCGCAACCCTTTTCCCCAACGAGTATTCCTGTGCTTGTGTCATAAACACTTATTATGTCATAGGAGCTCACAGCCACCAATTTGTACGCTATGTCAAAACATGCCCTATAGTTTTCTTTTCTAAAAGAAACCTTATATACTTCATTACCATCTGCGTCTATGGCAAGAAGTTCGTTTGCCGCCACAAAATAGGCTGTATTACCCCTTATTCCAACACCAAGGATTTTCTGCCTGTCACTATTATTATCATCCGTTTTTTCAATGATGGCACCCTCTACCAGCTTTTCTCCGGTTCGGGCATCCCAGATATAATAATTGTAATACGCATCATAACTGGCGATATAAGTTCCTTCAGCGTTAATCGCACACTTTACAACCGTCGCTTTATGCTTAAGAAGTCTGTCGGTAGTCAGTTCATGGCCAAGGCTATAGCAGTCCAGAGCATTGGCAAGTGCAACCTCTGCATCCGCCACAAGGGGCCTGTCATCGCCCTCCTTGGGAAGTCCCTCCATTGCTATCAGTGCCGCAGTCTTCCTGTCTCCTTCCGCAAGAACCTCTGCGGAAGTCTTGGCAAGGACCCTGGACTCGTTAATAAGCTTTTGTCTGTAGTTCTCGTTAATCCTGTTGAGATTGTAGGCATTGTAGGCGCCAAAGGCTGTTCCGGCCAGTGCCACGGCTGCGGCGGCCAAAACCATCCTTCTCATCACACGCTCTCTTCTTCGCCGTCTCAGGTCCTCGTAGTCAACTCCCAGAATTGCAGCCACAAGGCGAAGGCTCTCGCTCTTAATCTTGTGCCGTATCTCTCTGTAGTTCTCTCCCCTCACGTCTGCTGCCAGCGGCTCCACCGGATTACCGAAATCATCGGTCATTATCTGATGGGGAAAAGAGTCCTCGGGCTCTCCTTCTGCCAGAACCGCCAGCACATTTTCTCTTCCGTGAAGTGCGATGAAGGTGTCGATCTCCTTCATGACCCAGGCAGACTCTTTAGTCTGCGGCGTGCAGATAACCACCAGAAACTCAGACTCCCTGAGGGCTGCCTCAATATTTTCACCAAGATCGCTCCCAATAGGAAGCTCCTCCTGGTCTCTGAACACTCGCTGAACTCTCTTTTTTCCCGTAAGCTTCCGAATCTTTCTCGGAATTCCGGCGGTCTCCAGAGCTCTGTGTATCCCCTTTGCCACAAACATGTCCTTCTCAAGGTGTCTGTAGCTTATAAATGCATCATATTTCATACTCAATCTCTTCTCCGGGTTCAGGGAAATCAACGAACGCCGTATCTCCTTTTTTCGCGCTCCGTCAAGGTGCAGTCTCCATACTCTTCTTTGGCATCCTGTATCAGTTCATCCACTGACCTGACTTTGAATCTGCGCAGGATTCTTCTGGTATTTGCAATTATGTATTCGCCGTTATGAAGGTAAGCTTTTCCATGTTCACATTGAATGAAATAATTGTATGAATCCATATCCAGTATTATCATGCCATCCGTATTGATAAAGACCAGTCGTCTGTTCTCTGTATCCTCCTTGAACTTCCTGACCTCCTTACATACGGAATACGCTTCATAAACATATTCGTGGGTCTTCAGATCATAGATCTTAATATACAGATCCCTTCCCTGCATATAGAGCTTGGATCCATCTTCGGAAACATCGACAAAGCAGTCGCTCTCCATATCGCAATCAACAACCTCCAGGACCTTACAGGTATCAGCATCGCACACCCTGAGCATCCCATCCTTGCATCCCACCAGCAGATATTTATCATCAGTGCTCAACCAAAAGCATCTCACTTCGAAATCCTGCAGAATTTCCTCCACGGTACCCTTTTCCACATTTGTTTTGCAAAAACGGTTATTGTTGGAAATATAGAATAAGCTTTTAGCATCTCCGGTAAATTCCGCATATAATCCCGGTGCATTATCATACTCGTCCCATTCTGCAATTGTCTGATCGGACACAACCTTTTTGCTGCAGACATCCACAATAGCAAGACGCCCACCATACTTCTCGGCCTCAGCCATATAGAGTCCATTATTGGAAAAATATGATTCCTCCATGACAGGATCAGGAATTGCTTGTATTTGCTCATGTTTGTCACTGCTTATGGAATAATAGCTTATGATTCCATCCTGACCGGGAACGACTATGGTATCGTCATCTGTAAAATATGCCTGACTGCCATAGCAGTCCTTAGCTTTGAAGGATGCCAGTTTATCCCCGCTCTCCGTATCATATACGGTAATCTCAGGATTGGACATCTCCTCCATATCATCGGAAGGATAGTATATACAGAACTTTTTTCCGTCAGGGCTCTCAGAAATATAAGAGCTGTAGTCATCGCGGGGATCCTCATTTTTTTCCAAAACAAGCGAATCCTTGCCGGCTCTCTGCGTCAGCAGGAACAGATTTCTGTTCTTGTAGCTTCTTACTATCAAAAGGCCGTCACTGAAGCGCAGATCCAGTATTCCGGCTTTTATCTCTGTAATATTCTTGTCATAAGCAATTCCGGTTTTGCCATCCAAGACAATGTAAGTTCCAAGCAGGGTTCCGATACCCACATCGCTGCTGTCCTTGTCATACACAACTCCGGTGATCTCACTGTCGGGAGAATATTTGCCGATAAGTTCACCGTTTTGCTGATCAAGAAGGTAAAAGGTCTTGCCGGCTACCAGCATCACTTCTGAGTATTCCTTGCCGTCAGCAGTGTACTTCCTCGAATTGATCTTGCACCCGATGCTGTACTTAGTCGAATTGTCAAACATATACTCTTTTTCAAAAATCTGTTGACAGGTATCCACATCAAACTTCTCAACAGTCATGGGTTTGGATACGTAAGTTTTGTAATCCTCCTCCGGCATACTGCAGGTCCAGAATTGTCCGTCTGTAGTAAAATTCATGGCAAGAATATAGTCATATTTGGGTTCAACAACCATATAGCCCATATCCAGAAGGAATATTGCAACACATCGATGATCATTATCATCTTTACATACCACAGCGACGATATCATTTCCAAATAAAAGTACCTGATTCTGATAATCACCTTCTTCAACAGGTGCGTAAGCAACTATCTGCTCACCGGTAGCGGTATCATAGACTGCCAGCCTCTCACTGGTAGTGACCACTACTCTTTCTCCGGTCTGGGAAAAATCTACCCCTGCAAACATACCTTCTATGGTCCCCATATTAAGCGGAACATCATACAACTTATTGCCTTCTTTGTCATATGCACAGAGACTGTAATCCGTAACCACAACAGCAGTGGAATTGTAGCTGCGTACATCAAGAATTATCTCCGCATAGCCATCTCCAAACTCAGGCTTCACCTGACACAAAAGCTCCCCGCTAGCGGTATCCCACATATAGACCTCGTCAGTCTCCGTATATGAGACCACATAACCGGTGTCGGGATCATAATCAAAATCCTCGACTTGCACGTCGTGCTGAAGAACTCTGTCATAACTGAGCTCTTCCCCAATATCATAGGTTCCTAAGGCCATAGAAAGAGAATATGCCGCAGTTGATACATAGGGCCTGTCACCCCCGAATCCGGGAAGCCCTGCCATGGCTATCTTAGCTGCAGTTTTTCTGTCACCGCTTTCAAGGATATTTGTTGATTTTTCGGCGAGTGTCGCCGATTCCACGATAAGCATCTCCCTGTAATTCTCGTTTATTCTGGCCAGGTTCCAGGCACTGTACAGGCCAAAGGCCACACCAAGAGCAGCTACAGCCACGGCGATTCTCATATTTCTTTTAACAACTCGCTCTTTGTGGCGCTGTCTTAAGTCGTCATAGTCGCAGCCAAGGATTGACGCCGCAAGGCGAAGGCTTTCGGTTTTGATCTTATTTGCAATATCTCCTTTGGAATAACCTCTGACATCTGCGGCAAGAGGTTCTCTGGGATTGCCAAGAGCATCGGACAGAAGCTGCGGCGGAAAAGACTCCTCCGGCTCCCCCTCTGCAAGAACCGCCAGAACATGATTTCTTCCCCTGAGTGCTATAAAGGTATCTATCTCCTTCATGACCCAGGCAGACTCTTTGGTCTGTGGCGTACAGATAACAATAAGATACTCGGACTCACGAAGAGCCGCTTCTATTTTTTCACCAAGGTCGCTTCCGATTGGAAGCTCATCCTGGTCTCTGAATACTCTCTGAATCTTCTTTTTGCCTGTGAGCTGCTGAATCTTTTTGGGAATTCTGGCAGTCTCCAGCGCTTTGTGTACCCCCTTGGCTACATACATATCCCTCGGAAGGTGTCTGTAGCTTATAAATGCATCATATTTCATACCTTTTCTCCCAATGCAAAAGTGCGACTCCATCTTATAAGATTTGCACAAAAATGTAAACTTTTATTACAATACTTTTACTGATTTTTTATTGAACTATAAAAAAGTGCGTGCTATACTACATTAGTTTGAAAACAGATGGATTTTTTTACATATTAATAGGAGAAATAATTTATGAAGCAGACAAGAAATGATGTAAGAAACGTTGCTATTATTGCCCACGTTGACCATGGTAAGACTACCCTCGTTGACGGACTTCTTCGCCAGAGCGGTGTTTTCCGTCAGGGTCAGGACGTTGTTGAGCGTGTAATGGACTCCGGCGATATCGAGCGTGAGCGTGGTATTACTATCATGTCCAAGAATACTGCTATCACATATAAGGATATCAAGATCAATATCATCGATACTCCCGGCCACGCAGATTTCGGTGGAGAGGTTGAGCGAGTTCTGAAGATGGTTAACGGCGTTATCCTTGTTGTTGACGCTTTTGAAGGCCCCATGCCTCAGACCAAGTTCGTTCTTGGTAAGGCTATGGATCTTGGTCTTCCCGTTATCGTATGCGTTAACAAGATCGACAGACCCGAGGCAAGACCTAATGAAGTTATCGACGAAGTTCTCGAGCTTCTTATGGACCTTGGAGCAGATGACAACCAGCTTGATTGTCCTTTCGTATTTGCATCAGCCAAGGCTGGAACTTCTTCACTTAGCGTTGATGAGCAGGGCACAGATATGAAGCCCCTTCTTGATACAATCATCAACTACATTCCTGCTCCTGTAGGCGATCCTGATTCCAGCACACAGGTACTTATCAGCACAATCGACTACAACGAGTACGTTGGACGTATCGGTGTAGGTAAGGTTGACAACGGTGTTGTTAAGGTTAACCAGGAGGTTATTGTAGTTAACCACCATGAGCCTGAGCGCCGCATCAAGACCAAGATCGGTAAGCTCTATGAGTACGACGGCCTTGGAAGAGTTGAGGTTCAGGAGGCCAAGATCGGTTCTATCGTTGCTATTTCAGGTATCGAGGACCTTAAGATCGGTGATACACTTTGCTCAGTTGACAATCAGGTTGCTATTCCTTTCCAGAAGATCTCTGAGCCTACAATTTCTATGAACTTTATTGTTAATGACTCTCCTCTTGCAGGTCAGGAAGGTAAGTACGTAACATCAAGACACCTTCGTGACAGACTCTACAGAGAGCTTAACACCGACGTTTCTCTTCGTGTTGAGGATACAGATACAACAGAGACCTTCAAGGTATCAGGACGTGGTGAGCTTCACCTGTCAGTTCTTATCGAGACCATGCGTCGTGAGGGCTTTGAGTTCGCAGTAAGTAAGGCTGAGGTTATCTACCACACAGACGAGCAGGGCCACAAGCTTGAGCCTATGGAGAAGTGCTACATCGATGTTCCTGATGAGTTCTCAGGAAGCGTTATCCAGAAGCTTGGTGAGAGAAAGGGTGAGCTTGTAAACATGGGCGCAGGTAACGGCGGCTATACACGTATCGAGTTCAACATTCCTTCCCGTGGACTTATCGGTTACAGAGGTGAGTTCATGACAGATACCAAGGGTAACGGTATCATCAATACTATTTTTGACGGATATGCTCCTTACAAGGGAGATATGAACTATAGAAAGACCGGTTCCGTAATCGCATTCGAGAGCGGCGAAGCTACAGCTTACGGCCTCTTCAATGCTCAGGACCGTGGACAGCTCTTCATCAAGACCGGTGACAAGGTTTACTCCGGAATGGTTATCGGAACCAGCGGAAAGAGCGAGGACGTTGAGGTTAATGTCTGCAAGACCAAGCACCTCACCAACACGAGAACTTCTTCCTCAGATGAAGCTCTTCGTCTTGTTCCACCTCGTATCATGTCACTGGAGCAGTGCATCGAGTTCATTGATAACGACGAGCTCCTTGAGGTAACACCTACATCACTTAGAATCCGTAAGAGAATTCTTGATCCTACTCTCAGAAAGAGAGCTAATTTCAAAAATAACGCAAAGTAATATTTATCCCGGACGCCCTAAGGCAGACAAATGCCTTAGGGCTGTTCCCTTTATTACGGTATCAGTGCACTCTCCGATTGATTCTTCAGTCACAGATACTACTCCCTCGAAGTCCTCAATAACTGCCCTATTATCTTTTGAGAAAAATCCCTTTAAAATTTTTACTGTTTTCCATACAATAGTTCCCCTAAAAATACTATGATTATCAAAATATCGGTATAGGAAAAGCACGCATATTGCAAGTAAATACCAGCAGGCGTGTATAAATTATCTTAATAAACAGCTTATGAGCACATGATCTCCCTCACATTCAGATCAGATAATATCCTTTATCACCCTGGGTAATGGTAATCTGACCTTCACATTTCTGGGTGAGGCCATCGGTGATCCTGCTGATGTCTGCTTCACGGACGCAGATGTCGAATTCTACGTCAGCTTCGTAGCGGGAATCTGCGATGGGGATTTCGTTCTGATTAAGATAATATTGGACGTTGTTTATCATGTTGTAGCCTACCTTAAGGGTGAGCTTCTGAGAATAGACCTTCTCTCCCACTTCACTGGCTGCAAGCCCTGCCTGAGCCGCCTGAGTGTAGGCTCTGACAAGTCCGCCGGTTCCAAGGAGAACGCCGCCAAAGTATCTGGTCACAATTACCAGGACGTTGGTGATTCCTGCTCCGGTGATCACTTCCAATATAGGCTTGCCTGCGGTTCCCGAAGGTTCTCCGTTATCACTGCATCTGGTGTTCTCACTGTTTTCCCCGATCACAAATGCATAGCAGTTATGTCTTGCATCCCAGTATTTCTTGGATATCTCCGCAATCTTCTGCTCTGCCTCTTCCTGGGATTCTACTGAGAAGACGTTAGCAATAAAGCGGGACTTCTTCTCTACTATCTCCCCGCTGCCGTTTTTAGTTATTACTTTATAGGATTCCAATTTTCCCATTATTCAATCACCTTTTATCAATTCTTATATGGTCTATCTTAACATGAGGTAATTGTATTGGCTACCGTACGCCACCCTTGAAAAAGAAGAACCACATCCATGTTGTGTCACCATCGAATGTCTTTGCTCTGACCTAATATAAACAGGAAATCGAGAGACAGGGTTCCCCAGCGCAGACCGGAATGGACCGCAGTGATAAAAATTTCGTCCTTATAACGCTGAGGTGAATTCATGAGCGTTTCAGACAGGCAAACGGTCGATTGTTCTGAGCGAAGTCGATATGAGACCGTTTGGCTTGATGAAATGCCATGAAATCCCGATGGGTTATGGCGGAATTTTTTATCACTGCGGTCCATTTCGGTCTGCGCTGGGGCCCCGTCCTCCTTCACCCTCTTATGTTCCGGGCAGCAAAAACCTCCCGGGTGGCACAACCTCGGGGGATGTGGTATAATTGGTAGGTTAAAATGGACTAAAAGCGAGGTTTTATATATGAACTATGGAAAAAGGGGTATCGTGAAGCAGGCAAGAGCCATGAATTCCGGTACCGACAAATGGGGAAAGAAGCTGAGTCTCTTCGGTTTCTACCTTGTCCTGGCATCGATAATCGGACTGGTCATCATAGGTTCCAGTGCAGGAATTGGTGTATTTAAGGGCATCATAGACACAGCTCCTGACATCACTAACATAAACGTAACACCTACAGGTTTCTCCACCTTTGTTTACGACACCGACGGCAATCAGATAGCCAAGCTGGTATCCACAGACTCCAACCGTATTCCTGTTACCAAGGATATGATCCCGGAGAACCTGTCCCACGCCTTCGTTGCCATCGAGGATGAGCGTTTCTATGAGCACAACGGTATCGATATTCAGGGTATCATCCGTGCCGGATTCGTAGGTCTTTCCTCCGGTGAGTTTTCACAGGGTGCCAGTACCATTACACAGCAGCTCCTTAAGAACAACGTCTTTTCCGGATGGACCAACGAGAGTAAGCTCCAGAGTGTTAAGCGTAAGATCCAGGAGCAGTACCTGGCTATCCAGCTTGAGAAGAACATGAGCAAGGAGGACATTCTCCTTAACTATATGAACACCATCAACCTTGGTTCCAACACCCTTGGTGTTCAGGCTGCTTCACTTCGTTATTTCAACAAGTCCTGCAGCGACCTGTCACTTTCGGAATGTGCGGTAATCGCGGCTATCACTCAGAACCCCAGCCGTTTCAACCCGATCACTCATCCGGAAAAGAATATGGAGAGAAGAAACAAGGTTCTCGGCAACATGCTCAAGCATAACTACATCACACAGATTGAGTATGACAAGGCCGTTGCTGATGATGTTTACTCCCGTATCCAGACTATTAACCAGGAGACAGGTGGCGACAACACCATCAACTCCTACTTTGTTGATGCCCTTACCAATGATGTTCTTGACGACCTTATTTCAGCAGGTTACAACGAGACACAGGCCTACACACTTCTTTACAGCGGCGGTCTTAAGATCTACTCAACTCAGAACCCCCGCATTCAGAAGATCTGTGATGATGTATATCAGAACGAAGACAACTATCCTGCAAGTACCAAGTATCTTCTTGATTACAAGCTTTCGGTACAGGCTTCCGACGGAACCGTGACCAATCACAGCTCCGAGATGTTTACAGCTTATTTCAAGCAGAGCCAGAAGAACTTCAACATGATCTTCGACTCCCACGATGCAGCTAATGAAGCTATCGAAGAGTACAAGTCAGTTGTCATGAACGAAGGCGACACTGTTATAGGCGAGACCATCAATCTCCTTCCACAGCCTCAGGTTTCCATCACCGTTGAGGAGCAGTCCACCGGTTATATCGTAGCCATGGTAGGTGGAAGAGGTGCCAAGACAGCTTCAAGAACCCTGAACAGAGCTACAGATTCCTACAGACAGCCCGGTTCAACCTTTAAGATTCTGTCAACCTATGCGCCGGGTATCGACAGCGCAGGTCTGACACTTGCGACAGTATTTAACGATGCTCCTTTTGCTTACTCCGATGGCACACTGGTTAGAAACTGGTGGGGCTCAGAGTACAGAGGACTTAACAATGTAAGAACAGCCATCAAGGATTCCATGAACGTAATTGCCGTTGAGGCACTTACCCTTATCAATCCTCAGCTTGGCTTTGACTACCTCAAGAACTTTGGTTTCTCAACCCTTGTTGAAAATGAAGTTATTAACGGCAAAGTCTTCTCAGATATCCAGCAGTCAACTGCTCTGGGCGGACTGACCAAGGGTGTTAAGAACTATGAGCTTAACGCAGCCTACGCTTCTATCGCCAACGGCGGTGTTTACATCAAGCCCAAGCTCTACACCAAGATCGTTGACCACGACGGCAATGTCATCCTGGACAACACCGAAGCAGAGAGTAAGCGAGTACTCAAGGAAACCACAGCATTCCTGTTAACAAGTGCAATGCAGGACGTTGCAACTTCAGGAACCGGCGCTTCCGTCAACTTCGGAACAACAGCCATTGCTGGTAAAACAGGTACAACCTCCGATTACGTCGATGTATGGTTCGCAGGTTACACCAACTATTACACAGCAACAACCTGGGCCGGCTACGACAACAATGTAAACATGAAGGACACAGCGGAAAAGAATCTTGCCAAGACCCTTTGGAAAAAGGTTATGGAGCAGGTTCACGCCGACCTTCCTTATTCATCCTTTACAATGCCAAGCGGCATCGTAAGTGCAACAGTATGTTCAAGATCAGGCAAACAGCCTATTGCAGGCCTTTGCGACGGAACACTTTATTCGGAATACTTCGAAGAGGGAACCGTTCCCACAGAGAGCTGTAACGTACACTACGGCGGAGTTATGTGCGCGATAGACGGCATCCCCGCAACAGAGAGCTGCCCTTGCAAGACCAGCGGTGTCTTTGAGCTGACACCGGAGGTTCCGGCAGCGCTTCAGTCAGGATTTGTTAACTATACGCCAACCAACTCGGCTTACACCACCGTCACCGATGAGAATGGCAATGTGACCACGGTTCTGAATCAGTGTCATCACACACCGGAATTCATGTCACAGCCCGGTATTGAAGGAATAATCCAGGGCGAACAGGCAGCCAAGGCAGCCGCTGCTGCCGCAAACGGAGAGCAGCCTGCAGCTGCTCCTCAACCTGAACAGCCGGCAGCACCTGCAGAGCAACCGGCAGCTACCGAGCAGCCCGCAGCTCCTGCACCGGCTCAGCCCGAACAGCCGGCACCTGCGCCTGCGCCGGGAGGTTGATTTAGACGAACTTAAAAAGAAGAGATGTCACCTCATAGACATCTCTTCTTTTTTTGGACGGTTGCGAGTCAATGGGGACGGTTCTTGCTGACTCACGAAGCGAGTCAGCGAGAACCGTCCCCATTGACTCACAGCCGTCCCCTTGTCATCTCCCGTCCCCTATCTCTCATCAAATCTTATGCTTCCGGGTATAAATTACATAGTAAATAGCAAACAGCACCGACGTCGTTATCCACGTGATCGGATAACTCGCCTCCACCGTCTCGATCGTGCGATTAAGTGGAAATGCTATCAGTATCCAGCTGACACGAAGAAGGCATATACCACTTAACGTAATAAACATCGGCACCAGAGCTGTCCCCATGCCTCGTAGAGTTCCGGAGAAGATCTCAACTCCGATATAAGTCACATAGAATGGTGCCAGATACTTGATCATCTGAATGCCGATATCTATAACATTCTTATTGTCCACGAATATGTACAGGAAACCTTTTCCATAAAAATACAAAATAACACTGAGCGGTATCGTAATGATCAATGCAATCAGCGCCGCCTGCCTTGTGCTCTTGTGAACTCTGTCATACTTGCCGGCGCCAAAGTTCTGTCCCACAAAGGTGGTAACTGACGTTCCAAGGGAGCTGATGGTCATCCAGAACAGAACATCTATCTTACCGTAGGCAGCCCAGGCCGCTGCGGCATCCTTGCCAAACTCATTTATTGAGGACTGGATCAGGATATTGGACAGAGTGTACATGGTGGTCTGAATGCCCGCAGGAAGACCGATTCTGATTATCCTTGAGACCATTGAAGGGTCAAAGCCAAGCTTTTTAAACTCAAACTTGTAGCAGTCGGTACTTCGCATAAGCATCACAATAATGATGACCGCGCTGATGAGCTGACACAGCACTGTGGCAACAGCAACGCCGATAACGCCGTAAGTAATGCCCATTTTGCCCATGCCTAGAACGATGACAAAAAATACGTCAAGAATGATATTTGCAAAGCAGCTGACGATCAGTACGTACAGAGGCCTTTTGGAGTCTCCCACGGCCCTTAAGATACCCGCACCCATGTTGTAGACAAGGTTGGGGATCATGCCCGCAAAATAGATTTTAAGATAGATTGTGGAGGCTTCCACGGTCTCAACAGGGGTTTTCATCACCCCTATGATCCAGGAGGAAATCAGGAAGCCTACAAGGGTAATAACAGCGCCTCCCGCAAGGGCAATTGCTATGGCAGTGTGTACCGCCTTGCTAACTTCTTTCCGGGACTTAGCCCCGAAGAACTGGGCTATTACCACCGTGGCTCCCGAAGACAGCCCCATAAAAAAGCCCACAAAAAGACTGGTCACCATGGCGGCAGATCCACCAACGGCGGCCAGCGCATCGCTTCCTACAGCCCTTCCCACGATAACGGCATCCACTGTATTATAAAACTGCTGAAAGAACGCCCCCAGAAGGAGCGCTCCAAAATATGAGAGCATGCTCTTCCAGATGACGCCCTCGGTTATGCTATTTTCATTGGTATTACTCTTTGATAAAAACATTGCTTCCTCTATATCTCAAAGGAACGTTTACGGAATAAACTTAAGAAGAACCTGCTGCAGGAAAAGACCTCCCACAATCATAACCGCCAGTCCCGGAATGGTCATGGCCCAGTAAGTTCCAACGTTGTACTTAAAACCCTTCCAGCACTTGCCAATTCTAAGTAGTGCCATGAAGTAGAAGCAGATAAAAGGCAAAGTAACCACCGCCAGAACCTGATAGGTAAACAGCGCAAAGCAGAAAGTCCCGATCATGGCTCCAAGCCACAGCTTCATAAGCGAATCCTTGGGATGCTTGTCGGTAACCTCCAGTGTTCTCTGGGATATCTCATCCACGTCCATGTATATCTTCTTAAAATTCAATGTAAAACGGCCTTCGTATTCCTTGAGTCCCTTGGCCTCGTAATCTACATTTTCACCCCAATTCCCCATTTTCACACACTCCTTGTATAATGTGATGCCCACAATAGACAGGTGAGCAACTAACATTATAAACATACCACAGGTGAATGACAAGGGTATGACAGTGGAAGGTTCTTATGCTTTTTCCTTTACTTCTTTTCCTGGATATTTACGTCAATCTTGTTATATGGAATCTCAATGCCGCCGTCCTTAAGGGCCTTGAACACTGAGGTATTGATCTCATCCTTAATTACTTCGCTTCTGACGTATGACGGGAAGCGAACTGTGGCTCCCATAATAAGGGCGCTGTCCTCAAGGGACAGGAAATAGACACATCTGCTGTTGGGAACCTTCTCATCGTACTTATCCTCATTAATGGTAAGAGGACAATCGCAGATAGTCTTACGGATTATCTCTTTTGCCTTGTCAATGTCGCAGTCATAGCTGACGGGGAATTTGAAGGTTGCGGACCTTGGAACTTCGCCGTAACTGTAGCTTATGACTTTCATTGAATTGGCACTGCTATTGGGGATTATGGCCTTGGTGGTGTCTAAGAGGCTCACCACAACGTGCCTTAGATTCAGGGACTCTATAACTCCTGTGGTCCCGTCAGCGAATTCTACGCGGGAGCCCACATCGAAGGGCTTGTAGATACTTATCTGAAGTCCCGCAAACATGTTTTTTACTGCTTCCTGGGCTGCAAAACCAACAACCGCTGCCACAACTGCAGTACTGCCAAGTAGAGACCTGGCAATCTGTTTACCGCCAAGAGGCAGCACAACAAAGATAACAATAAGTGCAAATGTAAGAGTTTTTTCTATGAACTGAAGAGTCAGGCTTTTGCCTTTCTTCTTCTCCAGCGTTGCAAATACTATTTTCTTAATCTTAAGGAGCAGGAAAAAGAATCCTATGTACAAAATGAGCAGTATAGCCCCAGCAATGATACCGATCAATATCACTTTATTTAAGTCCACGTTTCCCAGTACATCCTTCACCGCATCTAATAATATGATATAGGGGTCACTCATGATTCTCTCCTTCCCGAAAGGTAACGATTACAAATGATAAAAAAAGGGAGCACAGAATAAACTATTTCATTATTGTCTGCGCTCCCATTTCTATGCTGCTAAATTATTATCACTTCTTAACAGCCTGAAGCATCACAGCAAGCCTGGATACAAACTGTGTAAGAGGCTGTGTCTGGAGGATAATATGACCGGGGCCTGTAACTACTGTATTGAAGAGACCTTCGCCGCCGAAGAGGATGTTTCCAACGCCCTTGATCATAACGATGTCGATTGAGCAGGTCTCATCCATCATTACAAGGTATCCGGTATCAATTGTCATCTTCTCGCCTGCAGCAAGATCATACTCAACTGCTCCGCCGTCGATCTCAAGAAGAACAGAGCCGTTTCCGGAAAGTTTGTTCATGATGAAGCCTTCACCACCAAACATACCTGAACCGATCTTCTTCTGGAAGAAGATATCAAGGTTAACTCCCTCATCCATTGCAAGAAATGACCCCTTCTGAACTACGATGGGCTTTCCTGTAATATCGACCTTACGGATCTCACCGGGTGAGCATGCGCCAATTGCAAGTATTCCTGCGCTCTCAGCTACATAGCGGTTCATGAAAAGAGACTCACCTGAAAATGCACGTCCCAACATCTTGCCAAGTCCGCCGCCGGTACTGGTCTCCATCTTAATCCCGCCGTTCATCCAGGACATTGCTCCTGTTTCACACATGAGAGCTTCCCCTGCTGCCATATCACAGATAGCTACCGGGAAATTTCCGCCTTTGATTTCACAATTCATATATTACCCTCCTAATTAAATTGTTTATGGGTTACAAAAAAATCTGTACTTCTTGAATTTTAAATTGCATACAACCTCCTCATTATTATACAATAATTCGTTCATATGTGCGCAAAATAAAAAAGCCTTCCGATTGATTCATGGAAAGCTTTTTAATACTGCGGGTGACAGGACTTGAACCTGCACGGTCGCCCACTGGAACCTAAATCCAGCGCGTCTGCCAATTCCGCCACACCCGCATGAGCATATGCTCAGTACAAGAGTAGATTATACATCAATTTAATCCTCTTGTCACCTATACTCATGGGGTCAGATCAAAATTTTCACAACATCATCCAAACATATAAACATAGGCCCTGCCGGAAGAATCCTTGGTAATATAGAAGTGAACATCCCTTGTCATAGCAATTTGGCCGGAATGAAAAATCTGATACCATGCCGCAACCTTCTCGCCATGGATCCTCTCAGCCAGTTCATGGGTAAAAGCGGCAGGAAGCCAGACTCCGTTTTCTTCGTCATCGTCGTACTCACATTCTCTGATGCCCGCTTCCTTGAACCTCTGCTTCATCACCTTGATATCCTTCTTGTCGATTTCGATACAGATATATGCATACTCTTCCGTATCATCCTGAGGTTTGACATTTCCCTCTGCAGATACTGCTATATCCCTTATCTGAATCTCATTATAGGTCTCAAAGTAATCGATAAGTTCCTCGCCGGCTGCATCCGGATTTCTCTCAGGAACACTCCTGTCTCTGTTCATAACTGTAATTCCTCCAACAATAATCAATAACGCCAATATGGCGGCAGCAATAATATACCCTTTTTTCACTTTGACTTCCTCCGGTAGATACAGGAATTATTATAGCTTATGCCGGCTGTGTATCCCAGTCAACTTCACCACCTGCGCTTGGACCACCGCCTGACATAGTGCACCTGTATTTTTTATCATATTTCTTCAACGTTTCCATCATCTCTTCAACAGTCATGAACTTCTTTTGCTAATGTATTAAGACTCTCAGCAGACTCAATAAAATTATTGACACTGCCCTTGAATGAGTCAGGTTTTATACTAAAATAACTCACAATAACACCCCCGATTTATTAGTCTTTGTTATTCTATCACCTGAAGATACTGGCATAAAGTGTCATTCGTCCGATTTCAAGTGCCATTCGTCAGAAAAAAGCGCAAGTTAGAACGCCTTATCTTGTGCAACAAAAAAATCGCCCAATCATATGATTAAGCGATTCTTCTTAATGAGACACGGGGGAATCGAACCCCCGACAACTTGATTAAAAGTCAAGTGCTCTACCGACTGAGCTAGTATCCCATAACAATATGATAATAACAAATCTGCGGTGCTTCTATCCGTCACACCAAAACTGGGCTAGCCGGATTCGAACCGTCGTATGCAGCAGTCAAAGTGCTGTGCCTTACCGCTTGGCGATAGCCCACTATATAACTACTGTAATAAATAAATTGATAAAAATCAAGGGTGGCTAGAGGGACTCGAACCCTCGGTCTCCAGAACCACAATCTGGCGCGTTAACCAACTACGCTATAGCCACCACATTACGTGAAGAGACTTCACTCATATAAAAAATGGGTCATGCACTGAAATGCCTCTTAAGTGCATCCCCATTTCAAATGTGCCCGAAGGGATTCGAACCCCCGACCCACGGCTTAGAAGGCCGTTGCTCTATCCAGCTGAGCTACGGACACAGGATAGATAAATACGTCAGAGATAATTCTCAGACGAGAGCGGGTGATGGGAATCGAACCCACGTATCTAGCTTGGAAGGCTAGTGTTCTACCATTGAACTACACCCGCATATGCTATTCTCGTTATCGACTCTCGTCGGGGTGACAGGATTCGAACCTGCGACCCCCTGCTCCCAAAGCAGGTGCTCTAGCCAAGCTGAGCCACACCCCGAAGCGTTTGCTAAAGCCTTAAGCCGTAACGCAAGAGATATTATATAACGAAAAATCCATGGTTGTCAACACACTTTTCAAAAATTTTTTCACGTTTTTATAAGTACTTAATTTCGTATTTTATCTCACCGTCGTCTTCGATGAAAAGCACTAAATAACTGGGTCTTCGTCCCTCCTGCCTCGGATAAGACAAACTCCCGGGATTAAAAATATACTGATCTCCGATTTTTTTGGCAACAGGTTTGTGAGTGTGTCCGAAGAAAATTATATCTGCTCCTCTGGCTACACCTTCACATCTGATATTCTCCAGATCCATGGAAACCATATAGTGATGTCCGTGAGTCAGAAAGGCCTTGTGACCGCAGAGTTCAAACTCAATCTCCCTCTTAAGTCTCGAGAAAAAATCATTGTTGCCGGCAACGAAATAAACGGGGCAATCCGCAGCTATTGCGAATTTCCCCTCTGTGCCCTCGAAATCACCGCAGTGGATGATTCCGTCAAGCGGCGCCTCTATGTCCAGTAGATCGTAGAAATTCTCTTCTTTACCGTGATTATCGCTAATAACCAAAAACTTGTGCATTACTTCCCCATCTGTCCTATACATACAAAATTACTTAAGAGCATCCCCAAGAAGCTTCTCCATAGCCCTTAGCGCCTTACCTCTGTGGCTGATGGCATTCTTTTCCTCAGGAGAGATCTCAGCGCTGGTCTTGCCGTACTCAGGAAGGAAAAAGATGGGATCGTAGCCAAATCCGTTGCTGCCTGCGATCTCGTAGCCTATAATTCCTTCCATTGTCTCACGCACGCAATAGTCCCTTCCGTCAGGAAGAACCGCAGAAATGGCGCATACAAACCTGGCAGTTCTCTTCTCATCGGGAACTCCCTCAAGCCTTGAGATAATGTTGTTGTTTTTCTCTGTATAGGAAGTATCCTTCCCCATATATCTTGCCGAATATACTCCGGGCTCTTTATTAAGGAAGTCAACCTCAAGACCGGAATCATCGGCCATAACGATAGCCTCTCCGGCAAGTTCCGGATCTGCCTTCTTAAGGGCATCTGCAACGCCCCTGGCCTTGATCATTGAATTCTCCTCGAAGGTAGTTCCATCCTCAACTATATCATCGGAAACACCGGCCTCAGCCATGGATATGATGTCCATTCCAAGGCTTCCCAGTATCTCCCTTATTTCCTTCATTTTGTTCTTATTTCCCGTGGCAAATACTATTTTCATTCCATCTCCTTAAAAGCTTCCAAAATTCCTATATAAATGCCTTCTGCGGCTTTTTTGGCATAGGCGCTCTGCTGCATGTTGACAGCGTCCCCTGAATTGGTCACATACCCAAGATTAACCTTGGCTGAGGGTATCCTGACTCCGGCCAGGATATTGTCGGAAGTCACATGACATCCCGCCGCATTGCAGTTCATCTGTGCTACACAGTTTTTTTCCAAAATATCCGCAAGTTCCCCGTTATTAAGACCTCTTAAGAAAAAGGTGTCGTTATATTCGGTACATAAGCCGCATATGCCGGGATTCTCAGAAGTACAGGCTCCTATCCTGATATAGATATCGGCATCTGTCTCCTCCAAAAAATCCGTTCTTCTACTATCTTCTATATCGCTGTCATCCATTCGGGTAAAATACATCTTGGTCCGAACTCCCACATCCTTATCGGAAATGGTCTTGAGTTCCTTGGCAACAAGTAATGCGATATCCTTCTCCTTGACATCCGAGGCGGTATATCCGGCTTCAGATCCGCCTCCTACAGGATCAACCACAACAACCCTGTCATAGCGCTCCTTGGGATTAAAAAAGGTAACTTCAATGGTTCCCTGATCCGTCAGAAGGCTCTCGTTACCATAGAGCCCGTCCAGCTTAAAATCAAGGCACACATCGTTAGAATCATCCTCACAGATACAGGTTGCGCCCTCGATAGAATCAAGGGCGGAAACAACGGGCTTATCCATGTAAAAATCGCCCTTACAGCCCTTAATGTATATCCGAAGCTCATGGTCTATATATCTGTCTTCCAGCACTATGTCATCGGAGCCCACATTCTTGGAAAGAGGTATCGTAAGAACCCCTTCCTTGCCCGGCTCCACATTCTTATCCACCAATAGGTCGTAGGACCTCGCAGTATCCACACTGTCCACTCTGTTACCTGCGGCATCGGTGATCATGATGTGCTTGGTCGCGGAACGGTGAAGGCACACAGCAAGGGACAATACAGTAAAAACAGAGGCCCTGATGACCATTTTTTTCATCAAAGCGTTATCCATCAGTCTGTTTTCCCATCATCTCTGTTTCTTCTCGGAGGCTTGGGCCCCATGAACTGATAAAAATAGGTCTTGAGCATTCCGTTGTAAATCTTCCTGTTCTTGTCGGCCTTCCTGCCTATATATTTCTCCGCCTGCTCGTAGCCGGTGATAAGGTACATGGACCAGGAATCAAGCGCCTTGTAGCGCTCTCCTATGGTTCTGTACAGTGCGGGAAGCTCCTTGGATTCTCCGATTCTCTCACCGTAGGGCGGGTTGGATATGATAAAGCCGTATTTCTTCCTATGGCTTAAGTCTGCAATGTCCCTGGCCTGGAAGTGGATCATGTTCTCAACTCCGGCCTTCCTGGCATTAATTCTGGCGATTTCGATCATCTCAGGGTCAATGTCATAGCCCTGGATATCTGTCTCGATATCGGTATTGATCTCGTCTCTTGCCTCATCTCTCACATCCTGCCAGTTCTTGGGCGTAATGATGTGTGTCCAACTCTCGGCTGTAAAATGCCTGTTCATGCCCGGCGCGATATTGGCTGCGATCATGGCTGCCTCTATAGGGAAGGTACCACTGCCGCAGAAGGGGTCCACAAGGATTCTGTCCGCATGCCAGGGTGTCAGCATCAAAAGAGCTGCCGCCAGGTTCTCGGCTATGGGAGCCTTTGACTCCAGCTTACGATATCCTCTTTTGTGAAGGGAGTCTCCTGTGGTATCAAGGGCCACGGTAACCTCATCCTTCATAAGGAACACCCTCACAGGGAAGTCCTGTCCGTCCTCCTTGAACCAGTCCGTGTGGTAGCTCTGTTTCATCCTCTCTACCATGGCTTTTTTCATAATGGACTGAATATCGGAGGGGCTAAAGAGTTTGCTCTTAACGCTGGAGGCTTTTTTCACCCAGAATCTGCCGTTCTCGGGGATGAATTCCTCCCAGGGGAGCGCTTTGGTTCCCTGGAAAAGATCCTCGAAGGTCTCGGCATGAAAACTTCCCACCTTGATAAGAATACGCTCTGCTGTTCTTAAGGCTATGTTGGCACGACAAACAGCGTCCTCATCACCGGCGAAGGTAATGCGGCCGTCTGCAGCCTCTGTAATATCGTAGCCGAGGTCAATTATTTCTTTTTTTAATACTGCTTCCAAACCAAAATGGCAGGGAGCTATAAGTTCCATCTTTCTCATATTTATCGATTATAGCATAACCTACTGTTTAATTACAGACAAAAGAAAAAGACGGCTCGCCATCAATTTGTTGATAGCAAGCCGCCTTTAAAACTACTTATTTATTGACTTGATTATTTGGTTGCTGCCTTGGTGATCTTGAAGGTAACGGTCTTGTATCCTGTGTACTCGCCCATTCCTCTAAGAACGTAGGTAGCTGTTCCCTGCTTAACATTGTTGTAGCAAAGAGCGATCTCATAATCTGTGCCTCTTACAAGATTCTTGGTTGCTACAGTCTTACCTGTTCTGGTCTCAGTGTAGAGCCTGATCTTGTCATCTGGTCTTACAGCGCTTCCTGTGTACTTCTGAGCAGAAATCTTAGCGCTCTTAACCTGTGAGAGCTTGTTAAGTGTTCTGATCTGGTATGTAGCAGAAGTCTCACCTGTGTATGCGCCTTTTCCTGTAACAACAACCTTAACTTCGTTGTTGCCCTCAGTAAGAACAGTCTTGCTTGTGATCTCACTCTCGCCGTAGAAGAACTTAAGTGTATAATCTGTCTTCTCCTTAAGAGCCTTGCCGTTCTCATCATATACTACAGGCTTGGAAACAAGGTATTTGCCCTTGGCATTCTTCTTGATTGCCTTGTCTGTTGTAATAACAGTTGCCTTATCAATGCCCTTAGTTGTGATCTCGAAGGTCTTTACTACAGATCCCTTGAAGTTCTTAAGACCTGTGATTGTTACATTAGGAGCCTTCTTACCTGTAAGTCCGATCTTGTTTGTTCCTGCATAGGTAAGCTTGTAATCAACACCCTCGCGAAGTGTATTCTCACCGAGCTTAACAACAGGTGCAGGCTTAACGCCGCCCTTTACATACTCTACAGGCTCGATAGGAGCTACTGTAGCGGCTGAAATATCAGCAGCTGCGATAGTGAATCTTGCAGTAAGAGTACCTGTTGTCTTCTGAGACTCGATACCAGTTACGGTAACTGTTGCTGTACCCTTATTAATGTTTCCTGAATACTTAACTGTATATCTTGATGCATCGAGCTTCTCGCCCTTCTTAGCACCCTTTCCTGTGTAAACAGTAACTTCAGGAGTCTTAGCTGTTCCGTCATATACATAAGCTGTTGTTGCAAGCTCAAGAGATTCTGACTTGATGTTAAACAGATCAAGTGCTGTCTTAACGATCTTCTGGCCCTTGCCGAATACAAGAACGTCTGCATTCTTGTACTCACCGTCGAAGTTACCAAGACCTGTGATGCTTACAGGATAATGCTTAACTGTAATGTCATTGCCCTTTGCATCCTTCACTGTTGTGGTCTTAGGCTCTTCATCCCAGTTAACAACTACCTGGTAGTCCTTGCCTGCCTTAAGAGTCTTGCCCATGTAAACTACTGTTGCTGTTACCTTAGGATACTTCTTGTTTGCTTCCTTACCTGTCTCGTTAACAGCCTTGACAGCAACTGCTGCCTCAGCGATATCTGCAGGTACGATTCTGAAGGTCTCAACAGTCTTGCCCTTGTAGATTCCCTTGCCGGAAATGGTTACAACTGCTGTTCCTACATTTACATTGTTCTTGTATGCTACTGAGTAATCAACACCCTCTGCAAGGAGCTTGCCGTCATAATATACACTGAAGTCCTGAGTAAGCTTCTTACCTGTGTAGCTAATCTTGGTGCTGAAGTTCTCAAGCTCAAATCCGGGTACGCTCTGAGCTGCATCGTTAGCTGAACCTTCGATCTGTCTCTCATCAGCTACTGCTGTGTAAGCGCCGTCAAGTGCTGCTACAGCTGTGTCAACTCCTGCTGCTTCAAGAGCCTTAATACCTGTCTCTGAAAGCTTGAGGAAGTTGCCAAGATCGATACGTCCGTCTTCAGTTCTCATAGCTGCTGCCACTGCATAAGGATCATTTACATCAGCCTTAGGAGCTGCAAGTGCATCAATCTTATTGTTCTTGTCAAATACGAACCAGTCATCTGTAATTGTAACGCCGTCAGCGTTCTTACTAGCGCCGTCCATCCAGAAGAAGTTGTTCTTGCCGTATACTCTGGACTCATCCTGAGTTCCTCTGAGCTTGAAGTTCTCATTTGTCTCCTTACCGGTTGTACGATAAGAGATAACACCATTTACTAAATAATTTGTGTTAGCTGCGTCATTTGCATAAAGAGCTACGTTGTTAGCGCCGTTATTGAATGACATGCAGTTGTAAACCTGGATATCAGGGCCTGAGTTGGAATCAATACCCTTTGCCTTGTTGCCCCAAGCTACTGAATTGATGAGCTTGTGTGCACCGGGCATGCTCTCGCCGCCCATCTTAAATCCGTTACCGTTACCTTCGTTCTTGCCGTCTACACCGTAGCCGTTTGCGAAAGCAACACAGTTCTGAATTGTTACCTGACCGATTGAACCGTTCTCAACCTTAGCGAAGAGATCCCATCCGTCATCAGCGTTGTTGTACGAGATACATCCGTCAAATACGATACCCTCGCCGCAGGTAAGCTTAGCTGCGAATCCGTCTGCATCCTCATAGCCTGCATCAGCATTGCTAAAGGATGTACAGTTGAGGATCAGGTCATAGGAAGGCCACTCATATTTGAGATATCTGCTTACCTGAATACCGGTGTTGCCGTTCTCATAGGTGCGGATGTCTTCAAGTGTATTATGGCTTCCGGCTAAAAGAATACCCTTATCGCCGTTTCCTGTCTTAGTAACATCAATGCCCTTGATATTCCAGTAGTTACCTGCAATGACAAATCCTGCTCCACCCTTGTCGGTATTGCGGCCGCCAAAATCAAGTACTGCTCTGCCGCCTTCAGCAACCATTGTTATAGGCTCTGCAGCGGTTCCGTCAATTCCTTTTTCAATAACAAGTCCTGACTTAAGGTTGTAGGTACCGGGTGTCAGTACGATGGTCTGACCTGCCTGTACAAATTTTAATGCTGTGTAGATATCTACAGGAGCTTCTGCAGTTCCCTCTGCCTTTGCATCTCCATTGGGATCAACAAAGATCTTGTCTGAATCATTTACTGTCTGATACTTAACATTGTGTTCGAATGTAAATGTATCATAATTAGAAAGCTTCTGATACTTATCGCCGCCGGGATTGAAGTTCTTGTTAGGCGTGAAGGTTACTGTGAACTTATTGTCACCCTTCTCAAGTCTTACATTTACCTTCTTTACAGCGCCGGCTTTAACCTTCTGCCTGTCAACGACAGCATAACCTGTCTCATCTGTGATTGTAAGTACGCCGTCAGCATTTCCTGAGTAGCTAAGCTCATACTTTGCAGTATTTGAATACTCAGGTGAAATAACCTTGTAGCTAGGCTCTACATATGTGGGCTCCTTGGGCTCAGCCTTAGCATCCTTGGAAGGATCGATAACCTTGAGCTCGATATCACTGAAGGTTACCTTGAAGGTTCTTGCAGCAAAGAATCCAACATATACATACTTGGAATCAAGCTTGTTAAGAGCCTTGGTATCGTAGTACTTCACAGTCTTAAGAACATTGCCTTCGTTATCAAGATAGCTTACGAAGTAACCTGTGTTGTTCTTCTGGATACGAAGAGTTACCTCTGTGAGAGGATTCTCAACTGTTCCCTTAACTGATCCTGAAGCTTCCTTAGCAAAGAGGTTGTAGGTTCCGGGGCCCATATCACCGCAGCTTGTCTCAAGAGGAGTCATCTTGCTTGAGAAGAATTCCTTAACTGCTGCAGAGTCATTAGCCTCAAGTCTCTCAAGGTTAGAAGGTGTAACACCGATCTTTTCCTGAGATCCAAGACCAAGCTTCATGGAAATCTTATCTGCTGTATCAACGTTTGTTACAGCATGATTTGCTCTGTCA
Source organism: Butyrivibrio sp. AE3009 (assembly GCF_000420845.1). GTDB lineage: Bacteria > Bacillota > Clostridia > Lachnospirales > Lachnospiraceae > Butyrivibrio. The sequence goes on from NZ_ATVS01000006.1 coordinate 39,476, forward strand.
TAGTAGTACTCAACCTTGGTAGCTGTTGCCATGTAAGAGTTGTTCCAGAATGTAGCGGCATTACCGTTGACGCCAACTCTGTCGGCTGCCATAAGACCAAAGCCTTCCTGGCCGTTAGTGAAGGTCCAGGTATCAATGGTTGCCTTCGCTGTGAGAGTGAAGTTCTTGTTGGCAGGAACAGCTGTGTAGTAGAAAGCAAGTCCGTCTGTTGATGCAGGAACAAGCTTACCCTTGTTGCCGGTGTTCCAAACTGTTACGGAACCGTTCTCATTGGCTGTAAAGCCTGCATTTGATCCCTTGGTAACGCCGGTACCGAATGCTGAGAATACCCACTCTGTCTCAGCTTCTTTTGTTACATTAACTTCAAATGTGTTGGCCTTGGTGGTCTCTTCTCCTCTTACTGCCACAAGAGAGATTTCGTAGGTATGTCCTGCTGTAAGGCCCTTGAATACGTGTGTATATTCTGTTGAATCATTTGCGTCAGCATTCGTAAGTGTGAATTTCTTCTCAACAGGCTTCTTCTTGGAGTCTGTCTTGTCAGTAGCTGTAAGAACATATCCTGTTGCTTCAGGTACTGAATAGAAGTTAACCTTAACATTTCCCTTGCCCTGGTTTACTACATTCTTAAACTCGGGAGTTACAAGAGGAAGTACAAATTCAAATGCGTCTGATACTGCGCTTGTCTTAACTGTCTCCTCATCTTCTCTTGAAAGAGTAGCTGAGAATGTGTATTTTCCTGACTTAGCAGGAGAGAATGTAAATGTGAACTCTGTCTTAGCAGCTGTTGAGCCAAGAGTCTTAACTTCCTTGCCCTCGCTGTCAAACATTGTTACATCAAGTCTGTCTCCGCCGTCTACACCAATCTCTGATGTTACGTTAACAACTACGTTGTTTGCATTAGTCTCATCAAGAGTTACGTTTGTGATAGCAGGAGCTGCAACACTCTCCCACTCTGCTCTCTTGATCTCTTCGGGCTCTGAGCCCTCTGTTACTTCAACCTTGAAGATATAGTTATTAACCTCATCACCGCCAATGTAATATGTTCCGGCATTCTCAATCTTAAATGTTGAGAAATAAGGCTTATTTGATGTAGTTGCAACATCTGTAGCAGCAAGCTTCTGTCCTTCTGAATTAAGGAGTGCCATCTGGTACGCATCTTTGTTTGCCACCCACCAGATCTTCACATCAGCTTCGCCGGAAGTTGTGAATCCAATAGCATTCTTAGCCTGTCCGTCAACGATTGTGGGCTTACCGCCAAAGTTGATTCTCTGAGCGGCTTCATAACCATCTTCCCATGTTTTAGCACTTGTAGCATCAATCTTGGATTTTGCACTGTAGTAAAGTGTGAAGTAATCTTCTGTTCCGGCCTTCTCTGACTTTCCGTCGTTTGCTTCATTTGCTGCAAAAGCGGTAAGATTCTTACTTTCCAAATCATATGCAACAGGTGCCGCAACCTTATCCTCTGTTACAACAATCTTGAAGATGTAGTTGTTAACCTCATCACCGCCAAGATAATATGTTCCTGCTTCATCAACTCTAAATGTTGAGAAATAAGGCAGATTTGATGTTGTTGTGACATTTGTAGCTGCGAGCTTCTGTCCTTCTGAATTAAGAAGTGCCATCTGGTATGTATCTTTGTTTGCTACCCACCAGATCTTTACATCAGCGGCATTGGAGGTAGTAAACTTAACTGCATTTTTAGCCTGTCCATCGACAATTGTGGGCTTACCACCAAAGTTAATTCTCTGAGCGGCTTCATAACCATCTTCCCACTTTTTAGCACTGGTAGCATCAATCTTAGATTTAGCGCTGTAGAAAAGTGTGAAGTAATCTTCTGTTCCGGCCTTCTCTGACTTTCCGTCGTTTGCTTCATTTGCTGCAAAAGCTGTAAGAGCTGAAGACTCAAGTACGAACTCTGTTGTCTCTGAAGGCTCTGCAGGTGTAGGCTCTTCGGGCTCTTCAACTACAGGCTCTTCCTGGCTGCTTCCATCAGGGAATACGATCTTCATATCAGCATTGTTTGCTGTGAAAGGATCCCAATCGCCAAGGAATGCAGCAACTGTGATTGCCTTGCCATCTGCAAGAACTGCTTCCTTAGGCTGCTGAACCCATGCAGCACGGGCTGCGCTGTTGTTCTCGCCTGATACTTCGAAAGTACCGTACTCAACGTTTCTTGCTGACTCTCCGCCAAGGGTTGTGTTCCAGCCTACAGGCTGAATAAGTGATGTCTTGGCTGTCTCGTCATAAGCGCCATCCTTCCAGCTTGTTGCCTCGACTACGGTGTCGAAGAATACAACCTCAGAAGTGTTAGCCTGCCAAGGTCTTCCGAACTGACCGGGCTTTGATGTATAAGCAGATGCTGTGTCTACTCCCGGAGTTGTGGACTTAACTGTACAGTTGTACATAAGGTATCCACGAGTAGAATTGCTCTTCTGCTGAGGAGCTGTGATATAAGCTACATCGTTCTTATCTTCGCTTGTGTTAAGTACGAGATCGCACTTAGCAAATACTGCTGTCATAGCACCGAAGATATAGTCTGTTCCGCCGTAAACCGCACAGTTGTAGAAAGCTGCTGTGGTTTTCTCATGGCCATAAAGAGTGTCCTGACGTCCGATTATACGGCACCCCTCAAAATAAGCCTCTGTCGCAGAACCTGTAAGAGCAAGAGCTGCAGCTCTCTCTACATATTTTTTATCCTGAACCTTAGTATCGCCGGCAGCCATTGTATTTCTGGCTACAGCGCCTTCCTTAACACTGCTCTGAGGAACGATAACATCCTCTGTAGCCTTCTGTGACATATACTGGTTAAAAGAGTTCTCGAAGATAATGTTCCTTGCTTCGAATCCGGCAGCATCGATAACTACTGAAGCATTCCAGTAAGTAGCTGTGCCTGAACCGGGATTGATAACTGTTGTATAACCGTTAGCCTTGTTTGTTGCAAGAACTTCCTCATCATACTTGTAAGAGTTGTTCATGCTGTAGTAGGTGTAGCCATGTCCATAGTACCAGGTTACACGAACTGCATTCTCATCAATGTCAACGCCCTTATTCTTAAGTGTGTTTGTAGGTGTAGCGCTGGCATTCTCAAGTGTTACATTGGGAACATCAACAACGAGCATCTCCTCGTAGTTGCCGGGCTCAACCTTGATGGTTACTCTCTCGCCGTCTTTTCTGTTCATAAGGCGAACAGCTGCAAGAGCTTCGTTAATTGTTGCGAACTCTGCCTTCTCAGATGAACCTACAAGGAGCTCTGCCCTGTACTCTGTCTGATAAACAGTTTCGATTTTTGTAATGTATGACTGGCCCATTACTGTAATATCTACAGTTCCTGCACCGCCATTGTAGTCATATGTAAATGTATCATTCTGAGATGTAGAACCGGTCTTCTGATTAACTGAAGGCTCATTCTCATTCTCAAAATAGAATGAATACTGATAGTTAGCTGTTACCTTGATCTGGCAGGCACCCTTAACAGGAACAGAGATTTTGCCGGCTCCGCTATAAAGATAAACGCCATTATGAGATCTTCCGTTTGTCCATGAAAGACCGTTATAGTTACCCTCCACAGCATTGGCAAACTTAGCAGTAAATGCAGCATCACTGAAATCCCATACTGTGATATCAGATGCAAAACCAATTTCCTTAGTTACATCAGCGCCCTTTACTACAAGGTCGCTTGTAAGCTTCTGAACAAAAGCACCTGCGTTTGAAACCTCAACTACATACTGACCATCTCTGAGGGCGATGTCCTTAGTTCCTGTGAACTTATAAACATAGCCGTCTGCAACGAAGTCATTTTCCACATTAAGTCTTGTGAATGTGAAAACAGCCTCGGCAAGATCCTCTGCTGTAGCCCCCTTAGGAAGGATTGTTACATTATATAAAGGCTTATGCTGGAACTCGATCGCGAGATCCTCTGAGTCCTTGGAAACTGAAACCTCTTTTGTAATAAGGTCATAGTCCTCAACTGCAGCATAGCTCTCTGTTACTGTGTCTTCCTTATCAGCAACAAGAACATCGTACTTAACATCCTTCTGAAGCTTAACTTCATAGGTGATGCCATCAGTGCCTGTTGCAAGCTGGATCTGAGGTACATATACTGAAGTTTCGTCCTGAGGAACGAACTTGAATTCTGCAGCTGCCATGAAGTCAGCTGCGTCCTTGTCCTCAATGCCTGTAACCTTACCTGAAGCAGTTACAAGAGTGATGCCTTCAACTACAACATTCATCTCTGCATCTGCGCTGAGGTTAACAGTCTTGTCAGACTTGATAACATACTCATCTGCACCGGCAAGGCTTACTTCATAATCAAAGCCCTCTGCAAGCTTGGCAGTGAACTTGCCATCAGCTACAGTTGCCTTAACTACGTTGCCATTCTTTGTATTGGTAAATACAAGGTCAAAAGAGCCTACGCCCTTGAAGCCTTCTACTGTACCTGTAAGTGTAGCGTACTTAGCATGCTCACGATATACTCTTGCTACGCAAAGCTTCTCGGTAGCTGAGTAGATCTTGTACTTGGCAGTCTGTGAAGGATAGAAAACAGCCTTAGAAGCGCCGCTTCCACCTACATAACCAAATACAGAATCATCGGTAGCATCAGTCATGTTCTTGAAATGGATCTGAGAATCAGTTCCATTACTGGAAACATAAGCTGTGATGATGTCATCAGCCTGACACTCAAGAGCTACATAAACTGCATCTGTTGAGCTCTTGTTTGAATAGATGTAACCACTGTAAACGTTACCCTCTGAATCCGTAAGTGACTTCTCATCATAGTGAGTAAGCTCCAGATTAGTTGTTCTGAGTCTGTGTGTTGTGGAGTATCCGCCGTCCTCAAATACGAAATCTCCGTCATCAACAGAGAATGATGCCAGATTAACGCCCTTGGTTCCGGGGGCGGCAGAATAAAATCCGTTGATGGTATCAACATCAAGTCTGTTGTTGTAAGCCTCTCCCAGGTTCTCTGCCCCGAGATCCCAGACATCTGTCTTGGACTCGTCAAAAGAGCGGGAAGCAGCTTCATTCTTCTCATCAGAAGTATCATCCGGTGTTGTATCCTCAGTTGTTTCTTCCGTAGAAGCATCAGTTACTGCGTCCTCATCCAGGAACTCAAGATCTGTCTCAGAATCATCTTCTGAGGTAAGATCGATGACTTCCTCGTCAAGTTCCAACAGTTCCGGGTCTTCCTCAGCGAAAGCTGTGGAACCTGGCATGCCTGCGGAAATACCGGAAAACGCCATTGCTGCAGATAACACTGTAGCCATAGTCTTGGCACCGACAGTGTTCCTCCAATTCCTCTTCCTTACCATGTGTGTTGTTCCTCCCATTAAAACAAAACAATTTTCACTCCGGATGCAAGTTTATACTTATTTAATAATGTAACCGCTTACATCCATTTGTAAAACGTGCCTCTATCTTAGCATATCGTCATCGACGAAAACAAGAGAAAAATGGAAGTTTCTTTCATATATATCGCTTAAAAGTCAACAAAGTTTCATGTGCTAAATTTATGCACTTTGTACAAAAACTGATAATATTTACATTTGTCAGAATTGACAGATTATATAAAACAAAATCATGTATGCGGTTTCATAAACACCACTAAATGCTGAAAAAATAAATTTAAAAATTTAGAAATTTATTATTGACATTAATGTAACTCGTGCATATAATAGATTTGTTGTCGATACGGCACATGTGCGTGTAGCTCAGCTGGATAGAGCGTCTGGCTACGGACCAGAAGGTCGTGGGTTCGAATCCTGTCACGCACACTAATATGTAAGAGGACTGCGGAATCATTCCACAGTCCTTTTTTTGTTTCACAATGTTAAAATAATCCTACCCAATGCTAAAAATGTCCGATTTATCGTCAAAGCCTCCCTTATTTATAATTTAATTGTCAGTAATAAACTGACAGTACATTTCTGTAACCATTAGATTTCTTAAGAAAAGGGAGGTTTTACAATGAAGAAAAGGTTATTATCGGTAATTCTCACAGCAGTTACAGTTCTGTCAATGACAGCCTGCGGCGTTTCAGCTCCTGAAGTTCCTGAAGCAGCCCCTGCAGCTGAAACACCTGCAGCTGAAACACCTGCAGCTGAAACACCTGCAGCTGAAGCTCCGGCTACTGAGACTCCTGCTACTGAAGCTCCTGCAGCAGAGGAAGCAGCTACACCTGCAGCAGACGCCATCACACTTGTCATGGCAGAAGTTAACCCTCTTGATACAATCGTCGGCATGACCGATCAGAAGTTCAAAGAGGAAGTTGAAGCAAGATCCGGCGGTTCCATCATCATCGACCTTCAGGCCAGCGGTGTACTTGGTTCAGAGAACGACGTTCTTGACACAATGCTGGGCGGCGGCGGAACCATCGACATCTCTCGTATCTCTGCTTTTGCTCTTACCAGCTACGGCGGACAGAAGTCAATGCTCCTGTCTCTTCCATATATCTTCACCAGCCGTGAACACTTCTGGAATTTCGCAACTTCAGATCTTGCACAGGAATTCCTTCAGGAGCCCTCTGAAAACGGCAGCGGCGTAAGAGGTCTCTTCTACGGCGAAGAAGGTTTCCGTCATTTCTTCACATCCTATGAAATCGAAGACATTAACTCCTTCAAGGGCAAAAAGATCCGTGTGTCCAACGACCCTATCATGAACGGTCTTGTTGAAGGTCTTGGCGCATCTCCTACAGTTGTAGCCTTCGGCGAACTCTATTCAGCTCTTCAGACCGGCGTTGTTGACGGCGCAGAGCAGCCCATCGCCAACTACAAGTCCAACGCATTCCCTGAGGTTGCTCCTTACATGATCCTCGACGGACACACCCTCGGCGCTATTCAGGTCATCATCACAGACGAAGCCTGGAATAAGCTCTCACCTGAGCAGCAGGATATCCTCGTTGAGGCAGGAAAGGTTGCTTCCGAATACAATCGTTCAATCTCTGAAGAGAAGGAACAGGAAGTTCTAAAGGAGCTCAAGGACAGCGGCGTTACCATCATCGAAGTTGATGACATCACACCTTGGCAGGAAGCAGTTAAGCCTGTTATCGAAGAGAACATCAAGGGTCTTGAGGACTACTATCAGAAGATCGTAGACATGAAGTGATAACAGATCACTCTGTCACCGCCAAAAAGGAGCGTATTCTATATGAGATCATTCTTTAACGCGGTAGATAAGATAAAGCCCTTATACGATGTGACCTACAAAATAATACTGTTTGTATGCAAGCTCCTGCTGGTGGCGGATATTCTGATCACCAGCATGAGCGTGCTCGGAAGATATGTCTCCTTTGTTCCGGATCCTTCCTGGAGTGAGGAGGTCGTCCTTACTCTCATGTCCTACATGGCCGTATTGTCTGCGGCTCTCGCCATAAGACGCGGCGCTCACATCCGTATGACCGCTTTTGACAGATATCTGCCCAAAGCACTAATAAACATCCTCGATCTTGTCGCTGATGTCTTCATCATGATCCTTGCCTTTGTAATGCTGATCGTGGGCTGGAAATATGCATCGACCATCGGCAGCAAGGGCGTGTACGTATCACTTCCCAAGCTCTCAAGATTCTGGATGTATTTTCCCATTCCGGTTGCCGGGCTTGCCATGATCATCTTTGAACTGGAAGCCATCTACAACCATATCAAAAAATTTTTCATAAAGGAGGAAGCTGAAACATGACTGCAAATACAACTGCCATTGCGATATTGCTCATCAGCTTTCTCGTAATGATCTTTCTAAGATTTCAGATTGCTTATGCGGTTGCCCTGTCCTCTATCTTCTGTCTTCTCTATCAGGGACTGCCGCTTACCACCGTATGTCAGCAGATGGTAAAAGGAATATCCTCCTTCAGCCTTATGGCTGTACCCTTCTTCATAACCATGGGCTGCATAATGGGTTCGGGAGGCATTTCGGAAAAACTGATCGCACTGGCCGATGCCTGTGTAGGATGGATGACCGGCGGAATGGCCATGGTCAACATCGTAGCCTCCTACTTTTTTGGCGGAATCTCAGGTTCTGCCGCAGCTGATACCGCCTCCCTCGGAAGTATCCTTATTCCCATGATGGTGGAACAGGGATATGACGATGATTTTTCCACCGCAGTTACCATAACCTCCTCCTGTGAAGGCCTGCTTGTTCCTCCCAGTCACAACATGGTCATCTACGCTATGAGCGCCGGAGGAGTGTCGGTGGGAAGCCTCTTCCTGGCGGGATACATACCCGGCGCGCTGCTGGCTGTATCCCTGATGGCAGGCTCATATATCATTTCCAAGAAGCGCCACTACCCCAAAGGTGAGAGATTCAGCTTTAAGAAATTCCTGAAGCAGCTGGGTACCTCCTTCTGGGCTCTGGCAGCGGTTATCATAGTGGTTGTAGGTGTAGTCGGAGGTATGTTCACCGCCACGGAATCAGCGGCCATCGCTGTTATCTACAGCCTTATCGTCAGCGTATTTATCTACAAGGGGCTGGACCTTAAGGGCGTATGGAAAACACTGGAACAGTGCGTTGACACTCTTTCCATCGTGCTGATCCTGATCGCCACCTCCAGTATCTTCGGATACTGCCTGACCACCCTGCACGTTCCGGATCTGGCAGCCCGCGCCATCATCGGGCTTACAAGAAATCCGGTACTTATCGCACTGCTACTTAACCTGATCCTGCTGGTTCTTGGCTGCATCATGGATATGGCGCCAATTATTCTAATCGCAACGCCGATCCTTCTGCCCATCGCCACCTCCATCGGGATCAACCCGATCCAGTTTGGAATAATGATAGTACTGAACTGCGGTATCGGACTTCTGACTCCGCCTGTAGGCGCCGTTCTTTTCATCGGCTCTGCAGTGGGCAAGGTGAAAATGGAGAGAGTCGTCAAGGCTACACTGCCCTTCTACCTGTGCATGATAGTAGTACTCCTCCTTCTCACCTTCATCCCGGAGATCAGTATGTTCCTGCCTAATCTACTGATGAAGTAAAAATACGCGAAAGGCTCTAAACTATGGAATACAGATATTCATGCGACGTCAAACCATCAGACCTCTGGAAAATGGCAATGCTCAGAACTTATAAATCCCCTGTGGGTGTAGTCAATATCCTTTTTACCCTGGCTATGATAGCCCTGTCCTTCAGATTCATGGCTTCATCCCCTGCTATCATAAAAGGCCTGCTCCTCTTTGGGCTCACTCTTTTCCCTGTGATCCAGCCCCTTGCCACCTACGGAATGTGTGTAAAGCAGTTGGAGGACATGCCCAGAGATATGGAGCTCACCTTTTCTGACAGAGGGATTCACGTACGGGCCGGCGAAAGTACTGAGGACCTGTCCTGGAAAAAGGTTAAGAACGCCATACGTAGGAAGAACATGATAGTGATCCTCTCCGATGAGACCCACGGCTACATGATCACAAACAGAGAGCTGGGGCAGGACAAAGATGCGTTCTTTGACTATCTTTGCAGCAAGATCAGAGCCTGAGTAACATAGCAATTAACGTTAAACCGCGCTATAATTATCTTGAGGGATAGTTATAGCGCAGTTCTTATGTTGGGGACATGAAAAAAGTCAGAAGAATTTGGGAAAAACTCACCATCAGTAATAAAATAAGGATGTTCACCACCAGCGTTTTCGTGGCCATTGTCGCTGCACTTTTGTTTGATGTATGGATAGTGCGGCTATTTGTCATGGATTTTAATGACATTATGGAGGCCAACTCCAAATGCGGCGAGATCGTAGCTGCCCTTAATCGGGAGACCGATGCCTTTGATGAATATGTCAGAAGTACAGGTTCTGTCAGCGACGAGGACTGGACCCGCTGCACCAGGCAGACCCACGATGCGATCTATGGAATTCCCCTTACCTACAATAGTCTCGGAGATGGCAGATACGCCCAGCTCCAGGCCCTTCGTTTTGCCTATGATAAATACTGCAGCTACCGCAATCAGGTTATCTCTGAATATCATTCGGAACAGGTCTATGTAAAAAAGCTCTATGACGTCTATACAATGCAGAAATACCTTTCGCTCTACGCTCAGCGCCTGGTGGACATGACCATGGAGGAGGGAAATGCCCGTTACAGGCAGCTCCTTCCTGTGGTTTTCCGGGTTCCCTTTATTGCTGCCGGGCTCAGCGTCATTCTTTTTTATGTAATTCTCCAGATATCAAGGCTTCTAAACAGAAGCGTCACTGCACCGGTTCTTAAGCTCGCCAATGCCTCCAGGAAAATCGCCGCCAATGACTATTTCATCGATGATGTGGTAGTCGATAACAAGGACGAACTTGGCGAAATGGTATCTGCCTTCAACAAGATGAAATTCGCCACGGGAGAATATATCAAAGCCATGGAAGAGCGCCGTGAAGCCCTGGACAAGCTCCATGCCCAGGAGCTGGAGAATCTTGAGATTGAGAAACAGCTTGAGACCATGAATTTGGAGCTTCTTAAGAGTCAGATCAATCCACATTTTCTTTTTAACACCCTGAATGTAATTGCAGGAACCGCCAATCTCGAGGGGGCCGCCACCACAGAGCGGATGACAGAGGCCCTTAGCTCCCTCTTTAGATACAACCTCAAGACCCAGACAAAGGAGTCACTATTGTCCCAGGAGCTGAAGATCTCCGGAGATTATATGTATCTTCAGAAGATGCGCTTTGGCTCCAGGGTTGAGTATGAAGTAAAGTGCGAGGTAGATGAAGGAAGCGTTATCGTTCCCACCTTCACCTTCCAGCCTCTGTTGGAAAATGCCATAATTCACGGCATCTCTCCAAAAGTTGAGGGAGGAAAAGTCTCCGTAGCCGTTGGAAGGGACGAATCGGATGATAACAGGCTTTCCATCGAAGTGTCCGACACCGGCGTTGGCATGGATAACGACACTCTTTGCAAGATAAGACAGCAGCTTGGCTGCGGCGAAACGCCCGAGACCGACAAGGACCTGGTGGGCATAGGTCTTGGAAACATCAACAGAAGGTTAAGAGCCATGTACGACAACGCAGCTCTGCAGATTGACAGCAAGAAGGATGTGGGCACCACCATCCGCATCCTCATTCCATTACAGGGAGCGCAGTAAAATGAACAAATACAGAATACTTGTAGCTGATGACGAACCTATCGAAAGACAGGTAATACAGAAAAAGATAATGGGCTTTTTCCCGGAGGACGTGGAAATAGTCACGGCTGAAAACGGCCTTCAGGCTGTGGAGCAGTATTCGCAAAAGGACTGCCGCATTGCTCTTCTTGATATAGAAATGCCCGGAATGAACGGCCTTGAAGCTGCTGCCTCCATAAGGAAAAATTATAGGAACGCCTGCATCATCTTCCTGACGGCCTTCGACGAATTCAGCTATGCCAAGAAGGCAATCGAAGTAAGGGCCCTGGATTATCTGCTAAAGCCCGGGAATGATGAGGATCTGGTGAATGTCTTGGAGGAGGCCTTCAGATTGACGGATATGGCAGAAAAGCTCCCGTACCTGGACAGCACCGTGACGAATGCTATGATCGGTGAAGTGCCAGGCACCTTGAAATACGCGGAGCCGGGCACCGGCAGGACCGATGCAGCATTTGTACAGCAGGTAAAAGAGTATATTGAGGGGCACTACAGAGATGATATCGCATTGCAGGACATTGCAGATATCTTCGGCTACTCCGATGTGTATTTCTGCAAGCTGTTTAAGCAGAGCTTTGGCATGAATTTCATATCTTATTTAAATAACTATCGCATAGAGAAGGCTAAGAATCTGCTGGCCAATCCTATTATCAACATTAAGGATGTCAGCGTAAAAGCAGGCTTTCGCGATGCCAACTATTTTACCAGGATATTTAAGAGAATGGAGGGCGCAACCCCCAGCGAGTACAGGAGCAAAGTCTGCGGAATATGAGTAAGGAAACAAGGATACTTATCATTTGCATATTGACGGCATTAACTGCTACTTTGGCAGTAACCTTCGCAGCCTGCAGATATCTGCAGGTAAGATCTAAAGCTCCTGCCCCGGAGTATATCTTTTTCTATGCGGAAAACCAGGCTGCTGATTATCCCACAACTCTCGGTGCGCAGTATTTTGCCGACCTTGCGTATGAAAGAACCCAGGGCCGCATCAAGATCCTGGTGAAGCACTCTGCGGAGCTTGGCAGCGAAAGCGAGGTTCTGCAGCAGATGTCCTACGGCGGTATCGCTTTTGCCAGAGTATCCATATCACAGTTGGCGGAGTATGTGCCTGAGATGAACGTTCTGCAGATGCCCTATCTCTATGACAGCTCGGAGCATATGTGGCGTGTCCTTGATGGGGAGATCGGAGATGATTTCAGAAATAAGCCTGAGAGCTACGGCCTTGTGGGCCTGTCCTGGTATGATGCCGGCGCAAGAAACTTCTACAGCACCAAACCCATTGAGAAACTTGAAGACCTGGAGGGAATGAATATCCGTGTCCAGGAATCAGAGGTGATGGCAGACATGATCTCCGCTCTGGGAGCCAATCCTGCCAAGATCGTATATTCAGAAGTGTACTCTGCATTAGAGCAGGGTATAGTCGAAGCCGCAGAAAACAACTGGCCCTCCTACGAATCCATGGGCCACTACAAGGTTGCCAAGTACTACACCCTGGACGAGCACACCAGAGTCCCTGAGCTGCAGCTGGCCTCCAAGGTAATCTGGGATACCCTCTCCGAAGCTGACAGGCAGATTCTGATGGACTGCGCCAAAGAATCCTCCCTCTACGAAAGACAGCTCTGGTCAGAGCGTGAAAAAAGCTCCCGCAAGATTGCCCAGGCCGCCGGAGTTACCACCATCAACCTCTCCCTTTCCGAGAAACAGCGCTTCCGGGAGGCCATGAGCAGTGTCTACAGCAAATACTGCGGGGAGGATATGGATATTTTGAATCAGATCATGGAGTACTGAGCGTCACCCCGTTTTTTCAAAAACTCCAAATATCTCAACCAATCCTGAGATATTTGGAGTTTTTATTTGGAGTTACTTGTTTTTTGAGTTAGGCTTTGCGTTTATCCGCCTCTTCCATGGCCTTGGTATCATTCACCAGCTTCTCCATATCGGGCCTTGCAAATTCGAGGCAGGCCAGAATCTTATTAGAGAACACGCCGCACTCGCCGTCTTTTATCATGTCGAAAGCTTTATCTAACGGATATGCGGATTTGTATACTCTGTCGCTGACAAGAGCATCGTATACATCGGCGATGGCTGTGAGCTGAGCTCCGATGGAGTTCTCTTCGCCCTTAAGTCCGTCGGGATATCCGCCGCCGTCATACCTCTCATGGTGGTGCCTGCAGATATCAAGGCACATCTCATAGAATTCCTTGTCCTGAACGTCCCTTAGCATCTCGATGATCTCACAACCTCTTGTGGTGTGGGATTTCATAAGCTCAAATTCCTCGTTGTTAAGGCGCCCGGGCTTAAGAAGTATGGAATCGGGAACTGATATCTTGCCGATATCATGCATCGCCGAAGCCTGGGTGATAACGTCCAGCATATGGGGTGTAAGGCCAAGCTCCGGAAAATTGTTCAGAGCTGTAAGACCAAGGATGCGAACAAAGCCTTTGATCCTCTTTAGGTGGTAGCTGGACTCCAGATTTCTGAACTCAACGATGGAGGCTATGGTATCTATGACCTTCTCGTTACTGTTCCTAAGGCGCTCCTCCTGTTTTTTCAGATACAGGAACTGCTTCTTAAGGACTCTGGTCTGGTCGTCTACCTGAGTCTCCAGATGCTTCTTATGATTGTATAGCTCAACGGTTCTCTCAACACGTTTATCTACAATAACAGGGTCAAAGGGCTTGTGGATAACGTCCGCTGCGCCCTTCTGATAGCTGGTTCGCTCAGCCTCTGTGGAGGTATCTGCAGTTATCATGAGAACGGGAATGGTCTCGTTGAGATTGCCTTTTTTGACCATGGCTTCCAGAACCTGGTATCCATCCATTTCGGGCATGACAATGTCAAGCAGGATAGCGGACAGTTTGTCGCTCTGCTTCTCAATGATCTGCATAGCCTCAATTCCGTTGCCGGCTTCCAGGATCATAAATTTGTCCTTGAAGATCTCTCCAAGAATGCCTCTGTTGATCTCGTTGTCATCAACGATCAGGATAGAACGGTCAGGCATTTATCCCTCCAATAATCTGTTTACCTCTCAACTATAGCTGCGCATCCCATTCCGCCGCCTACGCAGAGGGTTGCAAGTCCCTTGTGAACATCTCTTCTCTGCATCTCATACAGGAGTGATACCAGGATTCTGTTTCCTGAGCATCCTACAGGATGTCCCAGAGCGATGGCGCCGCCGTTAACATTCAGTACATCATTGGAGAAACCAAGGTCGTGCTGAACTGCCACTGACTGGGCTGCGAATGCTTCGTTTGCTTCTATAAGATCAAAATCGCTGATTGAATATCCGGCCTTCTTCATAACCTTCTGAGTTGCTGCTACAGGTCCGATTCCCATGATGCTGGGCTCAACGCCTGCAAGCTCACCGGCAATCCAGGTTCCGAGAGGTTTCACACCCAGTTCCTTAGCCTTCTCCTCGCTCATAACGATGATTGCGGAAGCTGCATCGTTGATTCCTGAAGAATTGGCTGCGGTAACAACGCCGCCATCCTTCTTGAAGGCGGGCTTAAGTCCTGAGATTCCCTCTACGGTAACACCCTTACGAGGACCTTCGTCGGTGTCAAAAATGATGGTCTCTTTCTTTTTCTTTATCTCAACAGGAACGATCTCTTCCTTGAATTTGCCTTCTGCGATGGCCTTCTCAGCCTTGTTCTGGCTCCAGGCTGCAAACTCGTCCAGCTGCTGCCTTGTGAGATGCCACTGCTCTGCGATGTTCTCTGCGGTGATACCCATGTGATATCCGCCAAAAGCGTCTGTGAGAGCATCCTTGATCATGGCATCCTGCAGTTCTCCTGAGCCCATACGATATCCGTATCTGCCCTGCTGCATAAGGTAAGGAGCCATTGACATGTTCTCCATACCGCCGGCTACGATGATGTCAGCATCGCCCATGCCGATGAGCTTGGCTGCCAGGTTAACACAGTGAAGACCTGAGCCGCACAGTACGTTAATGGTGGTTGCGGGAACCTCAACGGGGATTCCTGCGTTGATAGCAGACTGTCTTGCGGGATTCTGCCCAAGGCCTGCCTGGATTACGCAGCCCATGTACACTTCATCAACCTGTTCGGGCTTAACGCCTGCTCTTTTGAGAGCTTCCTTGATAACAATTGCTCCAAGAGCCGGTGCCGGGGTTGTGGACAGTGTTCCGCCCATGGTTCCGATAGCTGTTCTGCAAGCGCCTGCAAGTACTACTTTTCTAGCCATTCTTTTTCCCTCCAACAAAACAATTATTTATAGGTAGTTGTACATATTTATTTTAACACAAAACTGCACCACTCAACGAATTTAAGATAATTTTTACACTTGAAAAAAGTTCGCTTTGATACTGGGATTATCCTTGTACATTATCGATATTTTGTTTATAACGACAGCCTGCGCTCAAGGGAAGTTCCAATCCATGGGCCTCAAGAAGTTCCTTGTCCATGAGTATCTTCTCACTCCTGCCATCGGCTATGATACGACCCTCGTCCAAAAGAACGCAGCGCTCACAGGTATCCAGGATAAAATCCAGATCGTGGGAAGTTATGATCTTAAGGGAATCAATCTCATTGAGAATCCCTATGAGGTTCCTCCTGTTCCTGGGATCCAGGGCAATAGAGGGCTCGTCCATGATTATGATATCGGGCTTCATGGAAAGAATTGTGGCGATGGAGGCCAGCTTCTTTTCTCCGCCGGAGAGCTTGTAGGTCTGCTTGTGACGAAGCTCGGTGATATGGACCTTGGCCAGAGCTTCCTCAACTCTTTTCTCCACCTCTTCTTCAGACAGACCGTAGTTACGGGGACCGAAAGCCACATCGTCCTCAATGGTGGACAAAAAGAGCTGGCTGTCAGAGTCCTGGAACACGTAGCCGATATGCTCTCTGATATGGGCGATGTTCTTCTGATTCATGGGATGCCCCGCCACCTCAAGAACTCCCTCGAAATCGGTGTTTAGTCCCACAAGGAGCTTCATCAGCGTGGTCTTTCCGATTCCGTTGGCACCGATAACGCCGATACTCTCACCGCTATAGGCTGTCAGATTGATGTCCTTAAGGACCTGATCTTTTTTCTCATAGGAAAAAGAAAGATTCTCTATTTTCAGTACTTCTCCGTTAACTCCGGTATGCATAGTCTTTTACCTCATAAAAACCTGATAAGAACGTGTCTGATGACAATGAATGCGATGGTCCAGATAAGGGGATAGATGATGTCTATTGGGCGGGTCTTTTGTTTTTTCATGATAAAATCGCCCTTAAAGCCTCTAAGGAGCATGCTCTCGTAGACGTCCTCCGCCCTGTCCATGCTGCGAAGTAGCCACTGGCCCACAAGAGTCCCCCAGGCCTTGTAATGGATGCCGTTCTGCTTGGGAGCTCGCAGCTTGTAAGCTGTGGTTATTCGATCTGCCTCTGCTGCCATGACGCCAAAGTACCTGTAGATCAGCATTATCACTATGACTATCTGCTTAGGCACGTGAAGGATGCGAAGCGCGTAGCAGATGTCGTCGATGGAGGTGGTGGCGATAAGGATATAGGCACTAAGGACGGAATAGAAGCCCTTGAGCATCAGCGTCACCATGGAGATGATGCCTTCTGTCACAGGGATTCCTGTCTGTCCGCCACTGCCGCCGATATAGAACATTACCTGTCTGTCAAAAAATGGATTAAAGATGCCCACAAATACCACCAGGGGCAGGATAAGCCGCATTCGGTACAGGCCCTCTTTGATGGAGAGCTCACCTATTATGAAGCCAAAGATAGGATATATCGCCATGATGATAAGGGGCGCAAGGGAATATTTTCCGAAGGATACTGTGATAAAGATGTAAATAACGCTAAGAAGCAGCTTTCCCAGAGGATGAAGGTCATTCATCCAGTGGGATCGCTGCTGCAGGTTCTGAAGTTTATTCAGTTCGCGAATGTTTTTTTCTATCTTGGACATATATTACCATTAGCCGGGCGGATATTTAAGCTGCAGTCACTCCGGATTTCTTGCTCTTGAAGAATCTGAAGGCATAGCAGGCGCCAACCAGGATTGCTACTACAACCAGCGCTCCCACGATTCCGGAAAAGCTGGTTCCGATGGCAGATTCGCTGTTCTTGAAGGCGTAGTCCGGAAGAAGTGATGTTGCTTCCTGGATACCCTCGGCAACTGCATAGGCGCCGCCTTCAGCCTCAAGCTCTGCTGTTCCTGCTACCTGCTCCATGGACCACTCAAGTCCGTCAGGGAATGCTGATGCAAATAATGATACAATACCACCTGCAAGAGCTGCAAGTACTGCAATAACTACGATTGTGTTCTTAAGAGAAAGCTTGGCTTCCTTTCTGGCTACTGTCTCAGACTCGCCGATGCCCCAGAGAAGCTCAGGTCTTGCCTCGTATACGAAGACAAGGACAGCTGCTGTGATAAGTCCTTCAACGAAGCCGATCGCAAGATGAATGGGCTGCATTGTTGCTACGAATACAGAGAATGGAAGCTCTGTGATTCCGGAGATAAGTGTCTCAAGAGTAACGGAGAAGGCACCCATCTGAAGTGTCAGCACACATCCGATTATTGATGCGGCGATTATCTTAACTCTGCTGGCGCCCTTCTTCATCATGGGACGCCATATTAGTAGGGCTCCTATAAAGCACCCGTAAAAGGCCATATTCCATATATTACAGCCCAGGGCCAACAGTCCTCCGTCTGCGAAAAGAAGACACTGAACCAGCAACACTCCTATCATTGTAAGGAAGCCGGCATAAGGGCCCAGCATTGCTGAAAGCATCATGCCTCCACACAGATGTCCCGATGAGCCTGTTCCGGGAATGGTGAAGTTGAGCATCTGAGTTGCGAAAACAAAGGCACCCATAACACCCATTACAGGGATCTTCTTGGGATCGTTCTCCTCCCTGACTTTTTTGACGGAAACGGTTGCTGCTCCCGTAGATAAAACGTACATTGTTCCGGCCACTGCCGGTGCCACAAGGGCGTCTGCCATATGCATGTGATTGTCCCCACTTTCTTATGAATTGTTATATAGTACACCTCGCCAGGTGATTACTTAAAAAAAGGGGCGTACAAGACAGTACCTGTCGGACCACAGGGAACTGCGCCTGTACACCTTTGGCAACACCTAAAGTATATGACAGAGAAAATGCTGTGTACAAGCCCCCTGGGGGGTTATAGTTTCCCGGAAGTCCGCAATGGGAGGATCGATTTTCAGGATGTACAACGTCACTCATGGTGCAAAGCGAAATATGTTTCCTTATTCTTTGTTAAAGAGCTCTTTAATTGCAACATCATAGGGAGCTCTTAGGATGCCATATTCTGTTACGATGCCGGTAATCAGCTCGTTATCTGTAACATCGAAGGCGGGGTTGTAGACTCCTATGCCCTCAGGAGCCATGCGCTCTTTGTACCACATTTCGGTGACTTCCTCGGGTTTTCGCTGCTCGATTTTGATGTCGGCGCCGGTGGGGGTGTTGATGTCAATGGTGGAGGTGGGGGCGCAAACGTAGAAAGGAACGTTGTAGCGTTTGGCGGCCAGGGCTACCATGCTGGTTCCGATCTTGTTGGCGGCATCTCCGTTGGCGGCAACACGGTCACAGCCCACGAAGATGGCGTTGATGGCGCCGGTTCTCATAAGGGATGCGGACATGTTGTCACAAAGCAGGGTGGTGTCGATACCTGCAGAGTGGAGCTCATAGGCGGTGAGTCTTGCTCCCTGCAAAAGAGGTCTTGTCTCATCGCAGTACACCTTGATGTTCATGCCCTTTTCATGGGCAAGATACATGGGAGCTGTGGCGGTTCCGTACTTGCAGGCACAGAGCTGTCCGGCGTTACAGTGGGTAAGAAGTCCGTCGCCGTCCTTTACAAGTGTTACGCCGTACTCTCCAATCTTCCTGCAGACTTCAATATCCTCAGCCTTGATACGCTCGCACTCAGCTCTCATCTCGGCGATGAGCTTTTCTCGTACTTCTTCAAAAGAACCTGCTGCCTTTAATTCTGTCTCATAAAAGTCAGCGGCGTGCTTTTCCATGCGCTTCAAAGCCCAGGACAGGTTAACTGCTGTGGGACGTGAAGAATTGAGAAAATCACTTTTTTCCTTGAGTTCTGCGCAGAACTCCTCATAGGATGCTGCCTTGCTGTGCTTCATAAGAAGATACAAGCCAAAGCCTGCGGATACGCCAATAGCCGGCGCTCCTCTCACCTGCAGAAGGTAAATGGCATCCCATATCTCCTGCCCCGTGTGAAGTCTTATGATCTTCGTTGTTCCGGGAAGCAAAGTCTGGTCGATGATCTCAATGGCATCATCTTCATCAATAAGTGCAACTGTCTCATAATCTAAAATACTTTTCATATCGATTCTCCTGTCGTATTTCCCCTTTTTACCCCTCTTGTTTTCAGAACTTAAATTCCTGCTCTCCGCTCTCAAGCTCCCTCTCTTCCCCTGATGGGAGTGTCAGTGTACAGGTGGTACCTTTGGGAACCGCTACCTTCATGGTTCCGCTGTTTTTATCATAAGAAACGCTGATAGTTCCGAATTTTGTCTCAATACTTCCCGAAGCACTGTCCAGCCCTTCCATTATAACGGGTTTTACATAAAAATGCTCATATCCCGGAGCATTTTCGTCAGGCTTTATGCCAAGAACATGGCTGTAAGGGTCTCGATCTCCCTTATGGGCTCGTTGCTTTTCTCCATGAGAGGCATGGAAAGCAGCTCCACCTGATAGAAATTGTCTTCGTTATGAGGAACCTCCACAGGCTCAGTGAGAGCTTCTCCCATTTCACCGCCTATCATTTCCTTTACAGAAAAAGATGCACTGTCGGCTCCGTCATTAAGTTCACATAATAATATCCTTCCGTACTCACCTCTTGCATCCCCATTTTTCACGGCAAATTATTCCATTTCCTTCAGTATTTCTGCTGCTCTTTCGCTGCCGTGCTTTGCGGCATAGGAAGCCCATTTCCTGGCCTTGGCGAAGTTCTTCTCACCGAAGTCACCCTTGAAGTAACCTACAGCGATCTCCTCGGCGGCCTCGATGCTGCCTTTGCCGGCTTTATCTATTAAGTCTAATAATTTCTGTTTCTTGTCCATTTATATATTTACTCCGTTCTTTATTGGCTTGTAATTCATAGTTTCAGCGCAACTATCATAACATGATATGGCGGGAATGAGCTAGATTAATTGTGTTTCTAGAACGAGAGACAAATCCTTGTTTTTCGTCACCCCGCATACGCTGTGGCAAGCGAAGTTCCCCATTGTTAGTCTAGGGATGGCACTAGAGGTGCCATCCCGATAGACAAGGGTGTGTGCCGCTCCAGTTCCGTCAAGGACTTTCGCGGCATAAATCCTCGCGCAGCTTTTCATATACTGGCCTCACGTCAAGTTGTGGCGCTGCGGTTATTCCACGGTTCCTTGACGGAATTGGAGCTTGGGGGAAGATAACAAAAACAGGAAAATCTGTGCACTTGTTACATGGGGAATTTGAGGGGAAACCAGGGAAGTGAGCGGCTCAGGAACCATTTTGAGTCCGGACCGGTTTATCTGTGGATGAAATGTAAAAATACGAAGTGGTGGTAGTCGGCGGTCTTCCGGGAGGCCAACACGCCCTCGGCCTTAACAGGTATTTTTACATTTCGTCACAACATAAAAACGGCCCAGACCAAAATGGTCTGAGCCGCGTATTATCTAGTATGTCTCAAATCAGCCCTTAGCTGCAAGTGCTTCTTCAATCTTCTTTGTAAGTGCAGGAACAATCTTGTTAAGGTCGCCTACTACACCGTAATCCGCTACATCGAAGATAGGAGCATTCTCATCCTTGTTGATAGCGATGATGAGATCTGACTCTTCCATACCTGCAACGTGCTGGATAGCTCCGCTGATACCGATTGCGAAGTAAACCTTAGGACGAACAGTCTTACCTGTCTGACCTACCTGGAGATCCTTAGGCTTCCAGCCTGAATCTACAACTGCACGTGAGCAGGATACTGTTCCGTGAAGAACCTTAGCAAGGTCCTCAAGGATCTTGAAGTTCTCAGGTGATCCAACACCACGTCCGCCTGATACAAGGATCTTAGCTTCCTGGATATCCTCAACCTCTGAAACTGCCTTAACGATCTCAAGGATCTTTGTGTAGCAGCTATTCTCTTCAAATCCCGGATTGAACTCTACTACCTCAGCCTTAGCGCCCTTTACAGGAGTGATCTTCTGCATAACGCCGGGACGTACTGTAGCCATCTGAGGACGGAAGTCAGGGCAAGCGATAGTAGCGATTGTGTTACCACCGAATGCAGGACGTGTCATAAGGAGCTGTTTGTGCTTCTGCTCCTGTCCCTCAACTGCGTTAAGAGGGAAATCACCGATATCAAGCTGTGTACAGTCAGCTGTAAGTCCTGTATGTACTCTGGATGATACACGAGGACCAAGATCACGACCGATGGCTGTTGCACCAACAAGAAGGATCTCAGGCTTGAACTCCTTGATCACAGATGAAAGAGCGTGTGTGTAAGGCTCAGTTCTGTAATCCTTAAGAGCAGGATCGTCAACTACGATTACTCTGTCAGCACCGTACTCAGCAAGTGTATCTACAAGGTTTCCAACCTTCTCACCCAGCAGAACTGCTGTAACTTTTTTCTCATCAAGATCATTTGCAAGATCTTTTGCTTTGCCCAGAAGCTCCAATGCGATGCCTGAAAGCTCATTGTCTACCTGCTGAGCAAATATAAATACACCTTTATATTCTTCTAAAGACATGACTCTTCTCCTTTATACTTTGAATTTAATTTGCTACGTGATATACGGATTGCTTCACTTCGTTCTCGCAATCCTACATACATTCGGAATCCGCACCACAGTGCTACTTCCTCATGTCTGTTCGGTCATTTCATAAACACGTTGCACAGTGCAAGCACTACACCGTGTTTACTCATTCCCTATATCACTCAGATTACGTGCTTTTCAGTAAGCTTTCCTACAAGATACTCAACTGCTTCTTCTGCTGAATCAGGAGTAACCTTCTCGCCCTGGCCCTTCTTAACTTTGTCAGAAGCCTTAGCAATCTGTGTAGGTGAACCCTTAAGTCCAAGGTTAGAATCGTCAACATCCTTAAGATCTGCTCTTCCCCAAACTGTAACTTCCTTCTCGAAAGCATCAAAGATTCCGCCGGGAGTCATGTATCTGGGCTCGCCAAGCTCTGCAAGAGCTGTGATAAGGCAAGGCATATTAGCCTCTACCATGTGGTAACGATCCTCGAACTGACGCTTAACAACAACCTTCTTAGCCTTCTCGTCAACCTTGATCTCTTCTGCGTAAGAGATTACAGGAAGTCCGAGGTGCTCAGAGATCTGAGGACCAACCTGAGCTGTATCTCCATCGATAGCCTGACGGCCTGTGATTACGAGATCATACTCAAGGTTTCTGAGTGCGCCGGCGATTGTTGATGATGTTGCCCATGTATCAGCTCCGCCAAGTACTCTGTCAGTAACAAGAACTGCCTTGTCAGCACCCATAGCCATAGCCTCACGAAGAACTGCCTCAGCCTTGGGAAGACCCATAGTTACTACTGTAACTTCTGCTCCGTACTGATCTTTTAATCTAAGTGCTGCCTCAAGGCCAGCTTTATCATCAGGATTCATGATAGCAAGCATTGCGCCTCTATCAAGTGTTCCGTCTGGTTTGAATTTAACGCCGCCCTTTGTATCAGGGACCTGCTTAACGCAAACTACTACTTTCATCGTATTTTCTCCTTTTATTATTTTCGTGTTAATAAGGAAGTTCTCAGGTGATTACTTAAGAAGCGCACCTGAAATAACCATTCTCTGAACCTCAGATGTACCCTCGTAGATCTCTGTGATCTTAGCATCACGCATCATTCTCTCTACTTCGTACTCTCTGATGTAGCCGTATCCACCGTGAAGCTGTACAGCCTTGGTGGTTACATCCATTGCTACCTCTGCTGCGAAAAGCTTAGCCTTAGCAGCTTCTACTGAGTAAACGTCCTTATTCTTCTTTGCATCAGCAGCCTGATATACAAGGAGTCTTGCAGCTTCGCACTGTGTAGCCATGTTAGCAAGCTGGAACTGTGTGTTCTGGAATGCGCCGATAGCTCTGCCGAACTGCTTTCTCTCCTTAACATACTCAACTGTTCTGTCAAGAGCGCCCTCTGCAATACCAAGAGCCTGAGCAGCGATACCGATACGTCCGCCATCCAGAGTGTGCATTGCGATAGGGAAGCCCTTTCCTCTTGCACCAAGAAGGTTCTCTGCAGGAATATGGCAATCCTGGAAAATAAGCTCGTAAGTAGATGATCCACGGATACCCATCTTGTTCTCCTTTGTTCCAAAGGTGAATCCGGGTGTTCCCTTCTCAACGATAAATGCTGAGAACTTCTTCTGCTTTCTGCCCTTCTTGTCTTCTACGATATCTGTGTAAGCAATGATGATGTATACATCAGCAACTTCACCGTTTGTGATGAAGCACTTGGATCCGTTAAGAACCCACTCCTTGCCATCTTCTGTAAGAACAGCCTTGGTCTGAACACCCTGAGCATCTGTTCCTGCCATGGGCTCAGTAAGACCGAATGCACCGAGCTTCTCGCCCTTTGCAAGAGGTACGAGGTATTTCTGCTTCTGCTCCTCTGTACCGTAAGTCATGATAGGATCGCAGCAAAGTGATGTGTGAGCAGATACGATAACTGCTGTTGTACCACATACCTTAGCAAGCTCCTCTACGCACATGATGTATGTGAGAGGGTCACAGCCCTGTCCGCCATACTCCTTGGGAATCGGAATACCCATGAAACCGTATTTCTGCATCTTCTTAACGGTTTCCATAGGGAAAACCTCTGTCTCATCAACTTCTATTGCATTTGGCTTAACTTCTTTTTCTGCAAATTCTCTGAAAAGAGATCTAGCCATTTCATGTTGCTGATCAAGCTGAAAATCCATTATTATTTCCTCCAATTTAATCTATTTTCTATTTTTTTCATAAGGAAGTTCGGTTCTCGTATAAAGCACTCGCCCGAACTAAGTAGTACACTAGGCGATTACTTATCTGTTGGAACCTTGTTTCCGTCAGCGTAGTTGTAGAAACCGATTCCGGTCTTAACGCCGAGCTTCTTACCGCGAACCATCTTTCTAAGAAGAGGGCAAGCACGATACTTGGAATCGCCTGTCTCTGAATAAAGAACGTCCATGATAGCAAGAACGATATCAAGTCCGATGTAATCGCCCAGCTCAAGGGGTCCCATAGGATGGTTGCATCCAAGCTTCATAGCTGTGTCGATGCCGGCGATATCTGAAACGCCTTCTGAATATACGAAGATACCTTCGTTGATCATAGGAACAAGGATTCTGTTTACTACGAAACCAGCTGCCTCGTTAACCTGTACAGGAGTCTTGCCGAGATCCTCGGAGATCTTCTTGATCTTGTCAACATACTCATCAGGAGTGTTAGCACCCTGGATAACCTCAACCAGCTTCATAACAGGAGCGGGATTGAAGAAGTGCATACCGATGATGGGCTTAGCAAGTCCTGAACCGATCTCTGTGATTGAAAGAGATGATGTATTAGATGCGAAGATGCAATCAGGATTCTTAACGATGTTGTCCTGAAGCTCCTTGAAAAGGTTCTTCTTGATGTCCATAACCTCAAGAGCAGCCTCAACTACAAGATCAGCATCAGCACAGATGTCATTAAGACCTGTCTGAATCTTAGCTGTGATCTTATCAGCCTCTTCCTGAGTCTTCTTTCCCTTAGCAACCTGCTTATCAAGACCCTTCTTGATCTTGGCAAAGCCGCCCTCAGCAAACTCAGTCTTGATATCGCAAAGATATACTTTCTCTACAGTCTCAGCCTGAGCAAATGTCTGAGCAATTCCTGATCCCATTGTACCAGCGCCAATAACAGCAACCTTCATTATAAAAATCCTCCTATGTAAAATATTTTTTATTGTGAACTGATTATTGCAAGCAAGTCATTTCACGACTTTGAATCCCTTGATCACGCATTTTTAAAATCTACAACCTTAACCTTAGCCGGATCGTCTTTCTTTCTAAGGAAGTTAGCCATTCCTTCTCTCTGATCATAGGACTCGAAGCATGAACCAAAGAGCTTCTCCTCGATCACGAGAGCATCGTCGATGTTAACCTGAAGTCCATCGTTAATAGCCTTCTTGCAAGCACGAACTGCGATAGGTGCGTTAGCTGCAATCTGATTAGCCATCTTCTCAGCAGCTGCAAGAAGCTCCTCCTGAGGATATACTGCATTAACAAGACCGATTCTGTAAGCCTCGTCAGCCTTGATGTTCTTAGCTGTGTAAATAAGCTGCTTAGCCATTCCTGCACCGATAAGACGTGCAAGTCTCTGAGTTCCTCCAAAGCCAGGTGTGATTCCAAGGCCTACCTCAGGCTGACCAAACATAGCGTTCTCTGAGCAGATACGAATATCGCAGCTCATTGAGATCTCGCATCCGCCGCCAAGTGCAAATCCGTTGATGGCTGCGATTACGGGAACAGGGAACTGCTCGATCTTACGGAAGATGTCATTTCCCTTCTTGCCGAAAGCCTCGCCCTCAGCCTTGGAAAGTGTGCTCATCTCTCCGATGTCTGCGCCGGCAACAAATGACTTCTCGCCTGCGCCTGTAAGAACAACCGCTCTTACAGCATTGGTGTCGATGCTGTCAAATGCAGCTGCGAGGTCATCAAGAACCTGAGAATTCAGGGCGTTGAGTGCCTCGGGGCGGTTGATTGTAACGACAGCAATCTTGTCTTTTACTTCGCAATTAACAAAACCCATTTTTTTTCCTCCTATGAATTAGAATATTCTGGTCTTCAAGCTAAAGCAGTCTGTATCGTGCAAGCACGACAGACTGCTTCAGTTTGAATCCCTTTATCACTCATACTTTTCCACAATAGTTGCGCAGCCCATTCCGCCGCCGATGCAAAGAGTTGCAAGACCCTTCTTGGCATCGTCTCTCTTAGCCATCTCGTGAAGAAGAGTAACAAGGATACGGCATCCTGAAGCTCCTACGGGATGTCCGAGGGCGATAGCGCCACCGTTAACATTAACCTTGCTCATATCAAAGCCAAGATCCTTGGCAACTGCAACTGACTGAGCTGCGAATGCCTCGTTAGCCTCGATAAGATCGATATCATCAAGTGAAAGCTCTGTCTTCTTAAGAACCTTCTTGGTAGCTGCAACAGGGCCGATACCCATAACCTCAGGCTCAACACCTGCAAGTGCGCCGCCAACCCATGTAGCCATAGGCTTGATTCCAAGCTCTTTAGCCTTCTCTTCGCTCATAACAACTACTGCTGCAGCGCCGTCGTTGATACCTGAAGCGTTGCCGGCTGTTACAAGGCCGCCCTCTTTGCCGGAGCAGCATTTAAGCTTAGACAGAGTTTCAACAGTTGTGCCGGCACGAGGGCCCTCATCAACCTTGAACTCAACGATTTCCTTCTTAACCTTAACGGGAACGGGAACGATCTCGCCGTCAAATCTGCCCTCTGCCATAGCCTTCTCGCACTTCTGCTGAGAATTAGCCGAGAACTCGTCGAGCTCTTCTCTTGTAAGGTTCCATCTATCGCAGATATTCTCTGCTGTGATCATCATGTGATAGTGATTGAATGCATCTGTAAGAGCATCGTTTACCATGGTATCTACAACTGTACCGTTGTTCATACGATAACCGAAACGTGCGTTGGGAAGTGCGTAAGGAGCCATAGACATGTTCTCCATACCGCCTGCTACTACGATATCAGCCTCACCGGCCTTGATAAGATCTGCTGCCATGTTTACGCAGTTAAGACCGGATCCGCAAACTACATTAAGTGTAACTGCAGGAGTCTCGATCGGAAGGCCTGCCTTGATGGATGCCTGTCTTGCTACGTTCTGTCCAAGACCTGCCTGGATAACGCATCCCATGAGTACCTCGTCTACCTGTTCAGGCTTAACACCTGCACGATTAAGTGCCTCCTTGATAACGATTGAACCAAGTTCAGCTGCAGGAGTGTTGCTGAGAGCTCCGCCCATCTTGCCGATAGCCGTTCTAACAGCGCCTGCCAAAACTACCTTCTGTGCCATAAAGCATTTCCTCCGTTTTTTCGGACTCTTGTCCTTGATTTGTATGAAATTGTAACTTGCTGTTCCACATTGATAAATTTTTATCAGAACGAATTTATTATATCATTCACATTGGCCAAATGCAACAAAAATAGCTCTCCGAAGAGAGCTATTTTATAAAAAGTCCATAATTTGATATTTTTTTAACAGAATTTAGAACTCCGGCTCGATAAGTCCGTAGGTATTTCCCTTTCTCTTATAAACAACACAGATCTGATCGGTCTCGGCATTAACGAATACAAAGAAGTTATGTCCGAGAAGCTCCATCTGTACGCAGGCATCCTCAGGATACATGGGTTTGGGATCGAACTTCTTCATACGCTCGATGCGGATATCCTCTTCGTCCATATAATCGGACTCCAGATACTCTTTCTTGAAGTAGCTTGCCTCAGCCTGCTGCTTGTCTACGAGTTTGCTCTTATACTTCTTGAGCTGTCTCTCAATGATCTCCTCCACCAGATCAATGGAAACATACATGTCGTTGCTAACCTGCTCTGCACGAATGATCTTACCTTTAACGGGAATGGTAACCTCAATCTTATGTCTGTCTTTGTCAACGTTAAGTGTTACATTAACAATTGTCTCGGGCGTGAAATACTTTTCAAGCTTTCCGATCTTCTCCTCAACTGCGGAATGCAGTCCCGGTGTGACCTCGATGTTCTTTCCTACGATAGTAAATTTCATGCGATCATCCCCTTTACTATGCCGACAATAGTCTAACAATTAGCCTATCGCAGCGAATATTGTATATACGCTATTATAACATCCTCGAAAGACTCTATGCAATTTTTCGGAGCATTTTGAAAAATAATCTTTTTATAAAATATGGTCTTTTGTAAATTATGCACAAAAAATATCTAGTGCTTTCTATTGTGTAAAATCCACTTGTAAAACATTGTTTTTGTGGACAATGTGGATAACTTCGTGTATAAGTCCAAAAATCGCCCTTTTTATTCTGGGGATTGTGGATAACTTTTAAAATTTTTATAAAAAAAAAGTTATAATTTTATGTTGACAATTCTTTTTCTGTGCATTTTAGAGAAATTGAATATTTTATTTCAACAAATTCGTCTTCTCATCTGTATATAATAAAGAAGGAGGATTACAAAATGAACAATCGCCTGCATACAGTAAACATTAAAATATCCGGGATCATTATAGGAGCAGCAATTATGATTTTTCCTTTTTCACTTCTTTTTGGGTGTAGTCCCAGGGACCAAAAGAACGAATCAATAAGCGTTTCACACTCTCCCATCGCAAATTACGTGGAAGGCGAAGAGCTTCTGTGTATCGCCAAGTCCGAAGAAGAGGCCAGAGAAATAGCAAAGATGTATGGCATAGAGTTTGTCAAGTACGCCTATGGAGTGGCCACCTTCCATACCACCGAAGATCCCCGCAGCGTTATTGAAATGGGTAAGCAAAAAGGCTATCCCGAACTGTCTGTAAACGAATATAACGAACTATATTAAAAAACAATCCCCTGTGATTGTTTTAACGTTTTGTTGCTTTTACATCTTGAAATTTTATTTTAAAAAACGGTAAAATAGTCGAACTTAAATAACATTAATTTAAGGCAGAAAAAGGGGAAATGAAAATGTATGAAAAAAAGTTTAAACAGCTGATCGCTGCTGTTCTGGCGGCTTCGCTGGTAATGGGTCAGGCTCCCGTTGTCCGCGCAGCCTCAGATAATGAAGAGGAATTCATCTTCATAGATGACAGCAGTGAGCTCGACCTGTCGGAAACCGACGATGTTGAGATTGAAGTCTCCGACGAAACATCCAAAGAACTATCTGATGAAGTATCTGAAGAAGTATCCGATGACGCATCTGACGAAACATCTATTGAACCATCCGATACAGAATCCAATGAAGAGGCTGCCGAAATCACAGGCGAATACGAGCTCATCGAAGAGGTAGAGGATACACAGGATCTGACAGTCAACTCAGAATCAGAGAGTCTTAGCGCACTTCCTACCGGAATCGCAGGTATGCCTGAGGGTTACAAGCTTACCTCCGAGGAGAAGAAGTTCAAGCAGGAGCTGTCCGGAAAAGAAGACGTTTATGAAGAGTTCAAGACCCTGGAGGAAGGCGTAGACTACATCTCTGATGAGGTAATATGCGTAACCGACTCCGAGGAACACGCCAAAGAGATTGCAGCCGCCTACTCCGGAGAACTTGAGAGCTACGAATACGGAGTTGCCGTTATCAACCTCTCAGGCAGCACGGTTGATGTATCAACCGCCTACAGCCTTGCCTTTGAAGACGGCCTCAATCTTCCTGCTGTAGAGCCTAATTACATCTATCACCTCATTGGACCTACAGGTTCAGATGCAGATGAAGTTATTAACAGAGACGCAGTTGCCCCTGATAATGAGAGTCCTTGCGAAGAAGAGAATAATGCAGAAGAAAATGCTGAGTTTGAAGCAACCGGTTCCTGGAGTGATATTTACAAGAACACAATAAACGGAATTAGCTTCAACGATCCTTTCCTTGATCCCGCTGATCACTATTATCAGTGGCATCACGATATGATAGGCACCTATGAAGCCTGGAAGATCACCACAGGCGGCAGCTATAACGTAACGGTTGCTGTCATCGACAGCGGTGTCCAGAGTAATCACCCTGAATTAAGCGGCAGAGTCAAGACAAGATCCGGTGACACCACAGACGACAACGGTCACGGCACCCATGTTGCGGGAATCATCGCAGGTGCTGCAGGTAACGGCCTCGGCGGTTCAGGTATTGCCCCCAAGGCAAATATCCTCGCTGTTAAAGTCCTAGATAAGAGCGGCTCAGCCATCTCCAGCAGTGCAGTTCTCGAAGGCATCAGATATGTTGCTGCAATCAAAAATGATGACAGCCTGGGTACTCCTCTTGCAGATATCGCCAACTTAAGTCTTGGCGGTGCATCCTACAACCAGGCGCTGCAGGACTCCATCAATCTTGCAGTCATAAACGGAGTAACAATAATCGCAGCTATGGGTAATGACCGCGCCAATCACAAGGTCTATCCCGCAGGATACGATAACGTCATTGCCGTAGGCGCTGTTAACGAAACCGGAGAAAGAACCAGTTTCTCCGACTATGGTTCCTGGCAGGATATCGCAGCTCCCGGAACAGACATCGTATCTTCTTATCCCACAAGTCTGACCCCCAGCCGCTACGGCACAGGCAGTCAGAAGGGCTATGAAGTAATGGACGGAACTTCACAGGCAACTCCTGTTGTTGCAGGCGCCTGCGCACTGTACATGAGCTACGTTGGCCATGTTTCCCCTGAGGCTATGCAGAAGGCTCTTAAGAGCACCTCCAACAAGGGCATCTTAAATGTAGCCAAGCTCCTTGCCTCAGCCAAGCCCCATGCTCCTTTAAACTACAAGAACATTGTTACCGGTGTACAGCTTAACCCTTCCAGCGAAAATGTAGGCTACAAGATAACAAGGAAAAATAACTCAGTTTCTTCCGCAACAATATATCTTGGCAAAGCACTTACAAACATCGCCTTTAGCGCCAAGCAGTCTACATCAAGTGGTACAGCTCCCGCACCTTACTGGTCCACCAGTAATCCCAAGGTAGCTTCCATCAAAGCAAACGGCTCTTCAGTTACAGTTACCGCAGCTTCCAAGGGTAAAGCTACAATTACTTGTGCAGCCACAGACGGCTCAGGCAAAAAAGCTTCCGTGACCATTACCGTAGCTCAGGGTGTTACCGATGTTCAGCTGTCCGGTCCTGCCAGCAATGTAACAGCAGGCTCCAAGGTTACTTACAAAGCAGCAGTTTATCCCAAGAATGCCAATTTCAAGACAGTAACCTACAAGCTTGACAAGAAATACACCGACATTTCCATCAATGAAAAAAGCGGACAGGTAACCCTTGGCAAAAACGCAAAGGGAAGCTTTACAGTAGTCGCTGCATCAACAGACCCCAGCGGAGCTCACGATGAAATGACCGTTACAATAGGCAGCAAGGAAAAAGCCTCTCTGGTCACCATTGCACCGCCTGTAACTACTACCCTTGCCTCAGCAGCCAAAGGCTCTCTTGTAAATAGCGTCACACTTAAGGCCGAAGCCGTAACACCATCAGGAACCAAGGTCAGCGACCTCATCTGGAAATCCTCCAATGACAGCGTTGCATCCCTTTCCAAGAACAGAGGCGGCTCCGTAACCCTCACAGCTCATAAGAGCGGCAAGGTAACAATAACAGCTACAGCAAACGACGGTTCCAAGAAGAAAGCTTCCGTAACCTTCAAGGTTATCAACCCTGTTGCCAGCATCCACCTGGTCGCCAAGAACGGACAGTCAAATCGCTCCATTGCAACAGGCGCCAGCATAACCCTGAACCCCGTTATCGGCTCCACCTACGGAACACCTTCCAACAAAAAGGTTAACTGGACCTACGAGATATATGGTCTTTCAGGCTCAACCTTAAAGCCCCTGAGCGCAAAAGCAAAGCAGTACTGTGAAGAAAACAATGCACTCTTCAGAGTAGATAAAAAAGGTAAGGTAACCGCAGATGAGCAGGGACTGTTTGATTACCACAAATCAGAGCTTGCCAAATTAGGTACAAACTACGAAGATTATGCAGTCAAGGTAACTGCCACAGCAGCAGACGAATCAGGGACCTATGATACAAGAATCTTGAAGATAGTTAACCGCAACCCATATATCAAATTCGTCAAGTACGAAAGCAGTGGCATTATGTACTATTACAAATCCTATGGCGGTTATGAAGGTGACAGCGTTTTCTTCCTGCTCGATGCTGAGTATTATGAACTTGCAGTAGAGAACAGCAACCCGGCTGTAGCAGATGGCTATGTAACCTCTCTTAAACTAGACGGTAAAACATATTCAGGTCTGTACATCAACTTGAAGTCCAAGGGCTCCTGCAAGATCAAAGTAAAGACCATGGACGGCTCCGGTGTCAGCGGAACACTTCCGATCAAGGTATATAAATATTTCTAAGCGGCAAACAAATAAGCCTCCCACCAAGCACATGGTGGAAGGCTTATTTTTATCCGGTATTTATTTGAATCTGTAAACCTTAACCTTGGAATCAAGTCCAAAGTCATGGACGACTTCCGCTTCGACATATTGCCCGAAATGCTCTGCAAAATAGGTCTTAAGATACTCTATCTGGGCCCCGTCTTCTCTTCCGATGTAATACACATTTTCCTCCAGCAGGCTCAAATATGGCCTTCTGACATTCGCCACACCGGCAGTTTCAAGTTTGACGAAATCCCTTGGAGATGCGGTATCAAAATCCGACATGGTTACAAGATTGGGATACAGCTGATATCTCGACTCGGAAACTATAGGAGAAACGCTCTCCGTCATACAATCCACAACAGAATTATCCATCAAAAAGGTCTGCCCCGCATGGGCTGCAATATACTCTCCGTAAGCCTCCGACCTCTCCGCACCGTTTCTTAGCTCCGCTACCCCTGTAATATTCCAGAAAAGAATCAGTCCAAACGCCGCAGCAGCAACTACATACCTTGCCTTGTTCCCCTTTTGCCCGAAAAGGATCAGCTCTATGATAATAAAAACTATAAAGGGCATAAAAACATGAGGATATATCCTCTGTCTCACAGACAGGCCTACCATAATAATTGCAAAAGGCGCCATGATAAATACCGCTTTTACAATATTAACAAGGTCCTCCTTCTTGTCCTTACGTATCGAAGCGATCACCGCCGCAGCCAATAATAAAAACGCGATCCACACTGCAGGCGTACCTATCATATCCCTGATTATCCGCTTGATACTCATGTTATAATGCTGATTCATCGGTATATTGGACAGCACATAGGACATGTTCTCTGAGGAAAAAACAGCAAGATCGTCGAAGCACCAGTGATTAAGCATATCCACGTCATTGCTGCTGTAACAGACGCTGCCAAATAACGTCTTGTACCTGTCGTAGTCCACATCAGGGAAATCACGAAATCCCACGCTGTAGCCATACCAGGTCATATATTCCGCACCCTCAGCCGAAAAACGGCACAGCACCATATTCATACCATAATTGATTCCAATTACCAGAATAAGAAAAACGGCTGATATAATAAGCGGCTTAAGTGCAGCCCTGTCTGTATAAGGAAAAGCAAATGCCAGGACGTACAGAAGCGCAAATGCGCACAGCGGATACCTTAGCGAACCTGCAAAAACAAGGGACACGACGATCATCGCTATCGCAGCTCTGTCTTTTCCCCCATGCTTCCCAAGAGCATAGGCCAGAAGAAGCCCGCTCCCTGCCAGCATTATGGTCACAAGGCTGTAATTGATATTGATGAGCATGTAGGCATACACAAGCCAGCCTACAACATAGCTGTACCACTCAGCTTCGTAATATCTCAGCGTCCAAAAAAAGTTGTTGGAAGCAAGGAAAAGCAACAGCACAAGCGTGCATACATACACCCTGCCCCCCGGAATCACCACCGAAAGCGCAGTCTCGATAAATCCAAACAGCGGCCCTATAGTGGCATAGATAAGATGCGATATGTCCCGGCCAAAGCCCCCTGCCATGGAATAAGCTATGGCATATTCATCGCCGTTGACGAAATTAACCTTTACTACAAATAACAAAATTAGGGTTATAACAAGCAGCACGACCTCATTAAGGATCATGCTGCCAAATATAGTACTATCGGTTTTTGCTGTAGTTTTTCTCCCCATACCGGTCCTTCTGCGGTTATTTCTGAAGTCTCCCCGCAAGATTCTGTTCATAGAAGAGCGAGCGCTGAAGAAGCTGCGTGCTCATCTCCTGATATCCGTATTTCTCAATAAGCGTGGGCTTGTCGGAAAAAAGGTTGGTTCCAAGTCCCAGTCTGTCTCCCTGAATGGTAGCACCGATGGAAGCAAGGGTTGTGGGATACATATCAAAGGTGGTGTAAACCCTGGGACGCTCTACGCAGTCCTTGGCAGGGTTGATCACTGCAATATATGATTTCCTCTCATATTCATCGGATATTCCCATTTTGCTGATATACTCAGTGTCCATTGTAGGATGATCGCCTGCAATTATCACTGTCGTGTTCTCATAAAAGTCCTGCTGTTTGATCCACTCAAGGAAATCCGAGAGCTGCTTGCTGGCGCAGGCATATACATTGCTGTACTGCTCATCATATTTGTTGCCGCAGAGCTGGCATACATAGCCTCCGGTAAAATGAGTATCCACCGTAAGAAGTGTAAGGTTGAAGGGCTCGTCTGCAGCCGCAAGTTTCGTCACCTCATCTCTTGCATACTCATAGAGCTTGGCGTCCTCAAAGCCCCACCATCTGTAGTAGTCCTCAGGGATGTAGCCTCTTTCGACAGCAGTGTCATAATCAAAGATCTCGTAATTTCCATGATTGGTAAAGAATACGTCTCTACCGGAAAAGCCTGCCTTAGAGCCGATCATAAGCATATTTTTGTAGCCGTTCTCCTCAAGGACCTGGCCCAGGGACCAGACACCGGGCAAATAGTCCGTTACGTACTCATCCTTCTCCCAGACATTGTTTCTGATATGGTTGTCAAAAAAGTCCTCGCTGACTCCAACGCCCGAAGTCATGGCGGCCATTGCTCCCATGGTGTAGGTTGCTCCGTTAAGGGCATAGGCTCCGTTAAGTGCACTGCCCTCTCCAAAGTCCATGTTCTCCTGCGCAATAGCGGTAAGCTCCGGAATGATGTCTTCCTGTGTAGCTCCGCCGTTCTCTATGCCTGCGAAGGTGGGCTCCATTGACTCAAGATAGATGTAGATCAGATTTCTCTTTTCCTTGAAGGTTATATCGACCTTGCCGGCATCAACATAGTTATCCTCGATGAAGGGTGAGTATTTACCGATATTTCTGAGGTACTCTCCCACCATGAGATGCTTGTAATGCATACCGGATACGATACAGAAGCCTGCAAAAAACACGGTGAAACACCACAATACAAATCGGGACTGCTTATTCCTTTTCTTAGCCAGTCTGAACAGACCAAAGTATGCGACAATTATCAGAATAAGCGCAATTACGCCTCGTATGATATCCCCGTAAAACGTGGAAATATTGGTTCCCGTAATGTCAGCGTGCATCAGCCATGCCAGCTCACTCAGATTGATGGTGGAGAACTTGAAATACAGTATAAAAAAGCCTATCAGAAGCCCTGTTGTCAGTATTATCTCCGCAAATCCCAGAATCAGGAACAGCTTGTTAAGCTTTGGTTTCCTGTCAGTTGGTGGCGTCCTGAACCATAAGACGGTATTGGCAACCAAAAGAACTCCTATGCCAATAAGATAGTACCAGTTGAACTGCTCAAACTTATCATTTAGCTTAATAGACAATGCAATCCAGGCAAGTCCCAATAAAACTATAAATAAATGTGTTCCCATAAGAAAACGGGAATCCTGTAACTTCTTTTTTAACATTACTTCTCTCTCCAATATAGAATGTCATATTCTGCGAATATGCACTCCCAATATAATACTATACCGAGGGATATAATTCAAAACTATAAAAAACTCCCATCAGTAGCGGTGTACTGATGAGAGCCTTATTTTTTAAAAACAAGATAAACCGAATATGCTATTCAACAACTTTTATCTTAAGTGCACGCTTGAATCCGGAACCATCTCTCAAAGTCATGATTATATTGGATTCACCTATTTTATAGGGATAAATAACAAGTCCGGTGATGCCTGAGCTGCTGTGTAATCCGCTGTAAGCTGAAGCAACCGAAGTATTGCTGCTTACGGTAGTCATTGCGCTTTTTATCGTAGATGCCACATCCGAATCAAATCTTACATCCACAATAATCGGATTGTATTTTTTGTCAGACAGGCTGACCACTATTGTATCGGTCTTGTTCTCATTGAGAGTATACTCAGTTTTGTTGTTAACAGTCTTAGGTATATATTGATAAAAATCGATATAGGTTCCGTTATCTATTGCTCTTATAACGGAGGATTCCTTATAGAATCCCGAGCCGTCGGCTGTACTTGCACTTATCTTAAGTCCGAAATCCTTGTAGATTGCAGAACCTTTGCTGTCATAGCCATACTTCCTGATGCAGGTTTCAAACTTTTCCTTTTTGTTAACCTTTATTTTACCCTTGTTAAACTCAAAGAAACTCTTGGTCTTTTTAATCTCTTCCAAAAGTTGTGGATCGGTTGTGCTTAGCATATCATAGCCACTGTCAACCCTGTAGGCAACTATATCGTAGTCCCAGATCACCTTGGAATTATCAGGCTTGCCATAAGCCTTGCCAATAGTAGCCAGAGCCTGAGCAGAGCCACCATAGGCCAGGTTGGTTCTGAGGTTATCCTTAAGTGTCAGCGTAAGCCCAGACACAGGGATCACAACGCTGAACTTGAGCTTCGCGCTCTTTTTGCTGCCATCTGTCGCACTGCAGGTTATGGTAACCTTGCCCTTCTTATGAGCCCTGATTATTGCCTCTGACCTACCGGTTGCGCTGTCATAGCTTACATTCTCTATACTTGCAACTTTTTGATTGGAAGAGCTGAAATTTACCTTACCCGAAATCTTACTTCCCGGCACAATGGCATATCCAACCAAGGTAACAGTACTCTTATACTTACCCACATCCGCGGGAGCCAGCACTGAGG
This sequence comes from Butyrivibrio sp. AE3009, assembly GCF_000420845.1. Lineage (GTDB taxonomy): Bacteria > Bacillota > Clostridia > Lachnospirales > Lachnospiraceae > Butyrivibrio. The sequence continues at coordinate 76,217 of NZ_ATVS01000006.1, forward strand.
AATCTCCGGAGCCGCTGACACTCTTGGTATTGAGATATACGCTCTCGGCTCTCGGGCTTATCATAAAGGTGGTTTCGCCTGTGATGCTGCCATCATCTTCTGAGGTTGCTCTTACACATATTTCTCCTGAAAAAACAGCATTCTTAGCTACACTTACAACTCCGCCTGAGCTTATGGTCACACCGGTTATAGAGCTTAATCTGCCGTTTCCGGGGTCCTCCCCTACTTCCCACTTAACCTTCTTATTATTTGCATCGGAGGGTTTGACTGTAGCCTTGTAAGTAGCCTTGGTCCCCGCCTGAATATATGCCTGTCCCGTCACCTCAATTCCCGTAACGATCTGTTTAACCGTAATATATACAGAGGTGCTCTTTCCTGAGCCGTCCGATGCAGTCGCTGTTATCTTGGCTGTTCCCTTTGCCAGCGCCGTAAGCAGTATGGACTTACCTGAATCATCAGCATAATCCATTCTGACTACTTTGGAATTACTGTTTTTAAAGACAGGAGCCTTGATAAAGTCTTCGAAATCGCCGTCTTTGGTGGACTGCTCAGCGTTAAGGACTATAGCAGAGCTCTTTTCATCCTCGACAATTATCAGTTCCTCGTCATCACCTATAAGAAGTTCTGAGCCCGGCGCATCCTTAAACAAAGTAGCTGCAGTAACTTTGCCGACGGCATCAGTCTTTACATAGGAACTTGCGTTGTAACACTTAAGGCTAATTTCGGTGACAGCCTTGTCACCTACAACCTTGACCTTACAAACAGCTTTTTTGGATGATTTATCCATAACCTGACAGGTTATGGTGGCAGTTCCTGTACTTACAGGTACAATAGTAACGGATGTAAGGCCATAGCCCCCGGTACTTCCGGATATCCTGGCCACCTTTTCATCGGAGCTGCTCCATTTTAGCTCAGTGTAACCTGTTCTTCCCAGCTCTGTAAGATCTTGATTCTCTGTATTAACCAGCTTGCTGACGTTAATATTCGCAATCTCCGAAACGCCTGCTGCCGGAGATGATAATGTCACGTAGGTCTTATCAAGAATTATGGTCTTGATTGGAAGATTGGCAGAAACAGGCGAAGGAGTAGTTGCTTTTACTCCCAGCATAGCGGCCACATTGACAACACCTGCACCTGAATCAGGCTGAAGAGCCTTGGTTGCAGAACGCTTCAGTGCCTTTTCCATAGCATCGGGACTCACATGCCCTTTATAGCTCATATATAGAGCGCAGGCTCCCGCTATGATGGGGGATGCCATAGAAGTTCCATCTTTGGATTCATATCTGTCAGTTCCGGACCAGGATGTGGAATAAATACCTGAGCCCGGAGAAGAAATATCAGCCCAGGAGCCAAAGTCTGAGAATTCGGCCAGAGTATTGTCCTTCTTGGTGGCACAAACTCCTATCACATGATCATATCTGGCGGGATATTTAACCAGATTGGATCCGTCGTTTCCCATAGCTGCAACGATAGTAACTCCCTGAGCATAGGCTGCATTAACTGCCGCCTCCATAGCTGCGCTGTAGGTATTGGAACCTATACTCATGTTAATGATGTCCGCACGTCTGCCTTTGTAATAAGTAACCTTGCCCTCTGTGGTGTTAACATCTACGGCTCCGGCCACATATTGAATAGCCTTTATCATATAATCCACAACGGGGCTCCCCGGTTTTGTAGGCTTGCACACATTTATCGGAAGAATCTTTGCGCCGGGTGCAACGCCTGAGCCTCCCTTGCCGTTTCCGATGGAAGCTGCAATAAGTCCCGCCACATGGGTTCCGTGTCCATAACCATCATCATTGCTGTCATTCATGCCGATAGCAGCTGTATCACTGTTAACCTGCTCATAATTATCAACTATAGCGTCTTTAAGATCGTCATGATCTGTCTTAACACCGGAATCAATTACTGCAACTGTTATGTCGCTGCTGCCAAGGCTCACATTCCAGGCATCAAAACATCCCATAACCTCATGATGCCACTGATAGTTTCCGGCCGCGGGATTAAGCAGGGGATCGTTATGTCCCTCAATATAATACTGATCATTCCAATTGGTAAAATCAGCATAGTCCTCGTCTTCGCCGGTTTCTTCATAATCGTCAAAGGAAAGAAGATAATCAGGCTCTACAGCCGGAACACTTACATCAGGATTAATTCCGTACTGAAAGGCCTCAACTACGGTAAGTTCACAGTCCTTGAGACTTATGGTCGCAACTCCGTAGGAAAAATCAATCAACTCTCCGCCATAGGCTCTGGCTATAAGCTCTGCTTCTTCATTGCCTGAGGCAAGTGCGATGATCTGATCCTCCACGTAATCCTCGCCCTCTTCCATCTCCAGAAGATCTGCGAGGACATCATTTTGGACAAGTGAATTCTTTACTTCAATATCTTCCTCAGTAAGTATGATTTCCTCTGCTGCTTCCAGCTCAGCCTCGCCAAGCTTATCAAGGATTTCTTCTTCGAGGATCATTTCCTGATCATCTAAGATCACAGAGCCGTTTTCTTCCGTGTCCTCCGCTTCCTCAAGAATTATTACTTCCTCTTCCTGTGATACTCCTATTTCATCGTCCCAAGATATATTCGCATCATCAGATGCTTCTTCGTAGATTTCACTCTCTTCCTCCGAAGATACTGCCTCTTCAAGCAATATCTGTTCTTCCTCAATAGACATATCAAAAGCAGCCTGCGAGGATGCGCAGGCTGTTTGAGTACTGTTTATGATAATAGCTGCAGCAATAATACAAGATAAAACCTTAGCTGCCTTTACCCCATTGCTTCTCAAACGTATGACTCCTTTTCATAATTTTTCCTCTACTGCATTTTAATTATAAACGAGTAATACGTCAAAAGGGCGGTTTTATCAACTTTTAACACATACCTCACGAAATCTTCAGCGATTTGACCCCAAAATCTTTTCACCGCTTATCGAAGTATCGGTAAGTTTCAGATTTTGTCCCGAATAATTTCCAAACCATCCTTTGATCCTGCAATGATCAAAGGTGATATCTCTGGCTGTGACATAGGAAGTGTTTTTGGGATCCCTGTGGGTCATGAAGCAGGTATGCTCCGCATCATTCTTGCCCTGATATGCGTTAATGTCAGTATCCTTCACATAGATGGTATCGCAGATAATGAACTCGGATTGTACGTAGCCATCCTGCTTTGGCTTGTTGTTGGGCTCTACATATATGCCGCACTGCGGTGCATGTCCGTGGCTGTCCCTGATGATACAGTTCTCAACCTTGAGTCCTTTTTTGTAATCCGTGTCTGTTCCAAGGTCAACGATGGATATTCCGTTTCTGCAATTAGCAGCGATATCGCAGTTCTGCACGGTAATGTTCCTGCAGCCGATGCTTGCCTTGAAAAGAGCTCTGGTTCCGATGTATATACCATCTCCCCAGTTATCGTGAATGAACATATCGGAAATGGTGACATTGCAGGCTCCTGCCAGATATATGCCGTGGCCTCCTTCTCCGCCGCTGCCGCTATGCCTTCTTCCTTCTCCCGCTATCTCTCCGCCGGATATGACAACATTGTCAGGAACGACTTCACCATTGCCATAGTTCAGTTTTTCACCTCTGACGCAGATGACACCATAGTCACTCATTCCGTTGCTCTTAACTTTGAGAATCGCATCGCTGTCCATGATAAGACTGACTCCGGAGAGCATATGGATTCCTGTTGTAAGTTCGCTGGAGCCCTCGTTGGTATTAAAGGCTTCTATATCATAGGTTCCGCCCGGCACATACACAACGGTATAACCCTTGCCGCTTATGCTGTTCTCATGAGCCTTTTTGATTGCTTCGTTGAAGGCCACATTGTCGGTGTTGCCATCCTCGGGTATGGCCTTGTAATCGGTGATGACGTTTATTCCGTTGACATGAGCATTGATCTTGACGGTGCAACTTGCTTTTTTACCATTGGAGGAAGTAACTGTGATATTCACAGTGCCGGTGGTTACTGCCTTGAGCGCAAGTCCTTCTCCGGGGCCTGTCACTACTTCCGAATTACTTGCAAAGAAGCCTGCGTTATCCATCCCGGCCAGTATTCTCTGAACCGATGTAACATCCTTGACTCCGGCAAAAGTGTCTGTATTAAGTACCGCAGTCTCCATCGCTGCGCTGTTACTGATAGTCCAGGTGAAGCTGCAGTTATCTCCAAAGGCTCCCTCCGGAAGTACAACCGGTGTAAGGAAATTGTAGGAAGCAAGAGCACTCTCTGCTGCCGCCGCCTCACTCTCGGCGTCCTCATTCTTAAGTCCCATATAGAACGAAGCCTTATCAATTGTAAGACTTGTAACCGGCTCAAATACCCTGACGGTGAAGCTTGCGGTAAGACCGCTTCCGTCATTGGAAGTTGCGGTGATCTTGCTACTTCCGGCTCCCACTGCAGTTACTTTGCCGCTACTTCTGTTTACTGTAGCAACGCTTGTATCTTCGCTCTTATAGGTAAACTTCTGAATTCCGGATTTGATCTTTTCCTCACCGATAACCAGATAAGCTGTTGCCTTGGGAGTAAAGCTCTTTCCCTTCTGAAGTGTATAGTTAATCCCTGTAAACTCTATGCAGTTGGCATTTCCGTATATCACGACGCTGCAGGTTGCCTTGAAATGAACGCCCTTCTTATTGGCTGCCACTGTCTCTGCAAGGAGTTTGACGGTTTTATTCTTAACTTCCGTATTCTCTTTGGTCCTGATCCTTACTGTATTGCCTCCTGGAAGGTCAAGACTTGTGGTCAGCTGCAGGAGCTCCAGCTCGGTATCTCCGTCCAGGAAACAGATATCCTGTGCATACTCGGAAGGAATGGTCCATACAACTCCTGATTCCTCCGGAGCTGTGGGAGTAAGCCTTGCGGATATCGTTGCATCAGCTCCTCTTCCCATGGTTATTTTGGTCTTTGAGAGAGCTATCTTGCTGACGGCATTATTTGTAACCTTAACCTTACAGGATATGGTCTTAGCCTTGGTAGCACCATAGGGCAGATACCCGGCCTTAAGGGTGATCGTACCCTTACTCTCTGTAGCCACAGCTACCAGGCGACACCTTCCACCTGTAAGTTCTTCGCAGCTCACATAGTCGTTATCCTTGAGATTCCAGGTGATCCTGTCTGCCATATCCGTAATGGCTATTGCTTCGCCGTTTTCGTCATAGCCGCCGGTGCAAGGATATCCTTCTACGCTGGCGGGTGTAAACTCAAGAGCTATAACATATTCGCCGCCGGGCTTGATGGAGACATCGCTCACACTAAGAGCCGCTTTTTTGACAGGAACATAGATCCTTACAATTGAGCTGTCATCGTAAGCTGAAGTGACACCTTCTGTCTTGCAGGAAGCACTTACTCTTACGCAGCCGGGCTTAATGGCGGTGAGTTTACCTGTCTTCTCATTTATGACAGCCTTGTCGGTTGCAGAGCCGTCAAGATTGGTAACCTGCCACTTAAGGTCCTTATTAAGAGGCTGGAGCTTCTTATTGCCGCCGTTGAACTTGGCAGTGATCTTAAGAGTCTTATCCACAGCAACCATTCCCTTGCCGGCACTTATCTCAATACTCTGCAAGGGATTCCCCACCTGTACACTGCATTTGGCGGTGGCACTGCCCGCTGTGGCTGTAATAACTGCTTTGCCCTTTCCTCTTGCTGCAAATACAGCTACAGGCCTTCCATCTTCGTTAGTTGTAAGCCGGGTGAACTCAACTACTGCTTCATTACTGCTGGAGAACTGAATCTCTCCGCTACCTGTCGAAGGAAGGATCCTTGTGACCTCTATCTCGAAGTTCTTGCCTTCTCCAACCTTAAGGGAACTGTCTGACAAAACAATTCCCGTTATCTCTTCATTTACCGATACCCTGAAGCTTGCCTCAAGGCCGGTTCCCGCAAGCGCAGCCGTTATAACCGTGGTTCCCGCGCTCTTACCCTTGACGACACCGTCGGAAGATACAGTAGCGACAGCTATATTGGCTGATGTATAGTTCACTGACTTCTCAAAAGAATCCTCAGGAAGAGCTACTGCTGTGACAGTTGTTTCTTTTCCCGATACAACCGTAAGAGTCTCTCCGGCGCTTCCTGTGCTGGAAGCCAACATGGTATCCCCATGCATTATCCTAAACTCGTTGTAATCCCCAAACTTCACGTTGCCCTTGGAAGGATCCTTGACAACCACCTTAACACTGCCGTATACTGCGCCATCTGTGGCAGATGTTGCGTAGATATAGGCATTTCTACCCTCCTCCGGCCACTTGTCGGCATATCCGTCAAGGTCGGTATCCTCTGAATAAATAGCTACGGTCACCTTATTTCCTGTGGAGCCATCAGTTCTTATTCTGCTAAGAAGGTTCCCTCCTTCCTTCTCCATAAAGCCTGCAACCATGTAATCTGAGGTGGTCCAGATGATCTCACCCTCTTTGGCAGTGCTTTCATCCCCAAGGACTATTCCTGCGGAGAATTCGAGGCTGTAGCCTTCTCTTCCCTCTTTGCTGCCGATATAGAGCACATTCTCGCCTCCGGAAGCATCGTTAGGACCTTCTATCCGAACCATCTTCTGAGTGCTGTCCCACTTGGCATACAGAGTAATGTCCTCTGTAATCTCCATAGGGAAAAGAGCTCTCGTTACAAGGTCACTGTCCACGAACCATCCGCCAAAGACAAAGCCGCTCTTAACAGGTGTTCTCTCAGGAGCCTCTACCATCTCTCCTGGGGTAACGGTCACTGCAGCGATCTTGCTGCCTCCCATGGTATCAAAGGTAACGGTCCTCTTGGCCTCTTCCCACTGAGCATATAGAGCTACGTCGCTCCCCTGAATGCTGCTGAGATTCTTGACAGCTGCTCCGTCTCCGATAGACTTACCCTTTCCGTCAGGCCTTGTATTCCAGCCGGCGAAATCCAGTCCGTCTGTATTAATATATTCACATTCGGGAAGATTTTCCTCCCTGTCATACTCACAGATAAGCCCTGTCATGACGCCCTCTGCATTATCGCAGTTGCCGTCAAAGCTGATGCTGTAAGTAATAGGTGTATATCTTGCGATCAGCTGATTATCCGCGAAGTCTTCCCACTCTGTGAAGCTGTAGCCCTTTTTCCCCGGAATCGGAAGACTTACCGGTTCCTGCCCGGGAATTCGCACTGCATAGGTCTTGTCGCAGGTACCGCCGTCGGGATCAAGTTCAATTTTCTCATAGGTCTGCACCGACAGGGTCTCGCAGATCCAGAAATCCTTTCTGACACTTCGAACAGCATAGTTTAGCTCCTCACTTTCGAAGTTGCCACGAAGTGACGTATCAACAAAAGAGTATTCATCCTTATTTGCTGAAGCGGTGATCTTTTTTACCACCAGACCATTTCTTACGATTTCGTATTTCTGAGCGCCTCTGGAGGACTCCCATAAGAGTGTGACGTTGTTGAACCTGTCCACCTTGGCCTGCAGCTCCACAGGAGCCTCAGGATATACCCACACGAAGATGGATTCGCTCTCATCACCGCAGAGGGCTGTAATCATGGTGCTTCCCACTTCATGAGCCGTAACGCGGCCTGTGGCGATATCAACCTCCGCCACCTTGGGATCCGAGGAAAGCCAGATAGTATCATCAGGAAGCTCTGCCTCCTTGGGAATGGACTTAAGGTTAAAGTCGTATTCTTTGCCCATCTCAAGGTCTTCGCAGCCATCTATGGTAAAGCCAAGGAGCCTTGGTTCTACAGTTACATTAAAGCTATTCTGTGCATAGTTGCCATCAGCATCTGCAATGGTGGCTCTTGCGGTTATGGTGGCAGTTCCCTGACCCTTACCGTAGAGATATCCCTTAACTATGCTGACAATGCTGTCATCACTGCTGAAATACTCAAGCTTTTTGCTGGTTGCACTGCTTGGAAGGACGGTCGCCTTGATCCTTCTTGACTCACTGATGCCAAGAACCATATCCTCCATATCTGCGTCAAAAACGATCTCGGTGGGAGCAACTGTATCTTCCAAATCTCCGTCGTTATCCCTGGTATAGGCCTTGATCTTGATGTTAGCGCTGCTCTCCTGCCCAAAGTCTGACCATTCGGCCTCTATATCGGTCTTCAAAAAGCTCTGGCCGGGCTCCGCAGATGTTTCAACCGTGTACCAGGAATTGGCTTCACACTCATAACCAAAATAGCCCTTCCTGGAGTCGTCGGTCTGGTTTTCATATTCCGGCTGCTCCATAAGCTCCACAACAACGGAAAAGACCGTATCCGGCGAAAGTATGACAGGAGTGTCAAGTTTGACTGTGGTAAAACCCGCATAGGTCAGCCTTCCTGTCACGCTGCTGACGAGCTTGCCGCTCTCGGGATTGGTAGCCGCATCCGTTAGATCCGTATAAACAGAAACTATATAATCCGTATCTGCATAGCCGCTGTAGAAGCCCACAGCCTCTAAGGTCTCACCGCCCGCTCCGCCGGGAGCCCTGGAGGTGAAAACATTGGCAGCTTTTTTGGCATAGATGCTCTCAACATCCATACCGCCGTCATATTGATAATTGTTGTCATAATTGTCCGCTGACTCAAAATCAAAGGCGTGGACATAATCGTACAGACTTCCCTCATAGTAGGACATCCAGAAATATCCGTCGTATTCCTGGCTATCCTCAAGTTCGCCGTTTGTCCAGCTGTTTCTAACAAGCCATGCTCCGTCCTCGGGGGGCTTAACTGAGAAATTCTCCTTTGGGAAATTGTCATCCCATCCAACTACTGAGACAGCGTGGTTGGCACAGTTAACTTCGGGATTGTAGTAGGAATTATACTTGGCATTGTAGACTGCATAGTCCGTTCCGCCGCTGAAGGGATTGATGGCGTAGAAGCTGATGCTGACTGCGCCGCATTTTTTGATCAGATTCTTGATGGGCTCTAAGTTGTCACTGCTGTACTCCTGGTCATAGTAGCCCTGTAGATGTGCCATGTCGTCATAGGCAAGGCCTTCGTCGATGATTTTCTCATTAAGCTCCGGACATTCAGAATAGGGCAGAACCTCCTCAGAGGCCGCACCAGTCCAGTTGGCAAGCACATTCTCAGCAAGGAAAACGTTGCCACCAAGATTGAGCATGCCGGTGCCTTTTTCATAGCACCCATTATAATCTCCTCTGGTCCCCCCAAGAGGATCTTCCACTGTTCTGTAGGAAAAATAAGCCAGATGCAGCTTGGAATAGTCGGGGATATAGTCCCATGGAAGGACCCCGTTATTCATCATATTGATCTCTGCCGCTGACAGAGCTGAGAAGGCCCAGCAGGTTCCGTAGTCTCCCTGATCCTGCAACGGCGGAAGATTCGGAGTTACATAATAAGGCTCAAGCTCCTCGTCGGCAGACATAAGTGACGTCCCTGAGAGGTCTTCTCCCTCAAGGCTTCCTATGTGTACCTTATGCCCCAGCTCTCTGTAACCGGTGGCGATGCTCTTTTCTTCTGTTCCCTCCGGGAAGTAGGATGAGATATCACCGATATCCTCATCTTCCGGGGAGCTCTCATCTATCAGAATCTCTTCCTCTATGGCATCAGAAAAAGACTCTTCCGGCAGCACTTCTTCAAGTTCTTCCTGAAAGTCCTCATCTGGAGTGACATCGCTGTCTCCTCCAAAGTCTTCGCCTTGATCTTCTGCTATTTCTGCTACTTCGCCCGTATCTTCTTCCGAGATTTCAATCTCTTCCTCGAGGTCGCCGAAAAGAGCTTCCTCCGAAGATACTGCCAGTGCGCTTGTACCGCTCGTCAGCACCATAGAGGTAGCCAAAAGAAATGATATCAGCCTTCTCTTCATAAAAACCAATCCCCCTCACAAGATAAGTATTTACGATGAAGTTTCTTTTAATGATCAGCCTGTTATTTTGTCATAAAGAGCGGAAACAACGTTCCAGTCGAGTACCTGCCAGAACTCCTTTATATAGTCCGCTCTGAGATTCTTGTATTTAAGGTAATATGCGTGCTCCCATACATCCAGTGCAAGGATCGGGATTCTTCCTGTGCCTTCACTGATAGGATTGTCCTGGTTGGGAGATGCGGTAACAAAAAGGTTCCCTTCCTTATCGGCAGAAAGGAATGACCAGCCTGAGCCAAACTGCCCTGCAGCTGCCTTGGAGAGCTGATCTATTACTTCCTCGAGGCTTCCGAAGGTAGCATTTATCTTATCCGCAAGCTTCCCTACAGGAGCCTTCGCAGGACCAGGAGAAAGCGTCATGAAATACAGGTTGTGGTTATAATAGCCGCCGCCCTGATTGCGGAGCCCTTTTCTCAAGGTCTCATCAGCCACCTTATCAAGGCTTGCCAGGATCTCCTCGACCTCTTTATCTGCCATCCCAGCCTTCTCGGCCAGCTCATTGAAGGTCTTGGTATAGGCAGCATGGTGCTTGCCGTAATGAGTCTCTATCGTGAGCCGATCTATATGCGGCTCAAGACCGTTAACATCGTAAGATAATTTCACCTGTTCAAACATAATTAGGCCCCTTTCTTCTATATGTTTTCTGCCAATAAAAAAAGATATGTGCAGCGCTGAATAATACGGCTACACATATCTATTTTATCATATTATTGAATATTAGTTTCGTCCACAGGCTCTGCAAATGCCTTATTTTACCCAATTTAATAAAAATATAATAAACTTAATACTGCACTGCAGTTTCCGTTTAACTTACGAATACACACTCTCCGTGATCCACTTCGCATATTCATCTGCGTCCATGCGCTGAAGTTCCTTAAGATTATTCCTGTAGCGCTCAAGCACCTCGGGATTGTCCCAGTGGAACTTCATGATGGCTGCCAGGTCCTTGGCATCGCCGGGTTCAAAGAGGCGCCCCGTTACGCCGTCCTGGATAAGCTCCGGGATTCCTCCTATGTTGGCACCGATAACGGGAACTCCCAGCTGCTGGCTCTCCATAACAGAGAAAGGATTGTTCTCATACCACTCGGATGGGTACACGGTAAAAAGTGCACCGCTGATAAGCTTTCTGAGGTCTGCTCCTGTTCTGAAGCCCACATCTGTCGCATAGGGAAGGCTATCTATAGCCTCCTTGTATTCACCCTTGCCGGCAAAAACGAAGTCTATCTCCGGCAGCATATCGCAAGCACTAAGAAGTGTTCCCATGCCCTTTTCCCAGGAATATCTGCCAAAATACAGTACATATACCGGTGGAAGCTTGAGCGTAGGATCCGCTGTTCCCTCCGCCTTCATTGGCTCCACGAAGTTGTGCATAGCCACGGTCTTATCCGCGAATACCGGATTGGTATCCATCTTCCGCTTCATGAACTCTGAGCAGCAGATGATCTTGTCGATATATTTATAGGTTCCCTTGGCATTCCAGAAGGCCGCCTCGGTAGCTCCCACCAGAGATTTTGCCGCAGAGCCGTGAATGCATTTGTCCTTGACGCAGTTGCCGAAATGCCCACCCAGGCACTTCTCGCAGTTAAGGCGGCTCTCCGGGTTGTTCATCATATGATTAGGGCAAAGAAGCTGATAATCATGGGCTGTAAATACTATTCTGCAGTCCCTGCCCGCCTGCTTCCTCCACTTTACAACCTCGAGAATAACCGACGGTGTCAGCTGGTAGTTGAAATTATTAAGATGCACCACATCAGGCTGAAAATCCTCCAGCACCAGCCTTATCTTCTGCCTTGCCTCTTTGCTGTAGATGGTCTTGATGGGATAGGTCAGCTTGGACAATTTGGAACCACCATGGAAATCCATGTCTGAAGTATAGGCTCCAACGTTATTGGAAACACACCTTCCCTCATGCTCCATACCGAAGTACTGTACCTCATGGCCCTGTCTTACAAGAGCCTCTCCCAGCTTAAAAATATAGGTCTCCGATCCGCCGTTTGGATGGAGGAATTTATTTACCATTAAAATCTTCATTGCGAAACTCCGTATTTCTCACCGTACTGTGCTATCCATTCAGGTCTTGGCATGGACCTGCAGCTGTTTTTGCCGTAAAAAAGCGCAGTCATATAATTATCGATATTCTTGGGATCCTCCACCACAGGCATGTGCATAAGAGGTCCCTGCTCATTGTTGATTCCGGGAACTATGACGTCCGTGACGCCTTCCTCCTCCATGAGTCTTCTCTGAAGCTCGATCTGGTCCTTGTAATCCGCAGCCTGTCCGCTGAGGTAATACTCAAGGCAGACATAATCCGTATATTCCTTAATCCCGTGACGCCCAAAATAAGCACACACAAGAATCGCTCCGATCATAATCACATATCCTAAGATGTTGCCGGACTTCCCTGAGGGCTCAAGATTCAAAAGTGCAATAACAAAGCCCATAAGATATATAGCACAAGCCGTAATGCACAGGAAGAACACCCAGAAATTAAAGTTAAAATAACCTGAGGATACCACTCCTCCCGCATAGAGCCTTGGCGCATACATGGCAGCGTTGATCAAAAAAGCTGTCGCAATAAACAGTACCGGATGGAAAAATCGCTTTCTAAACATAGCCTTGTCCCTGCTCTTAAGTTCAAACAGCGCAGGAATAGCAGATATAGCAATGATCAGAACTCCCGCGATAACAAGCGTCTTTTGACAAATGAAACTCTCGTATGCATCAGTAACGGAAAAAGTAATGCTGGCCAGAATTGTAGCCACTGCGCCCCCTGTGGGCTCTGCGCCGTTACCGATATCCGTGGCGCTCCTTACTGCGTTGCCGGGCGCCGCAAAGCTAAGATACAGTCCTATTCCCTCAAGAATAAGAGGGATCACAAGAAGTGCATCCCTCCTTGCCGCCTCTCTCCTGATAACAGCCCTCTCCAGCCACAGTACGAATACAACAATGGGAAGAAGCAGCGCTGCCGGGTAAGTGGCGCCGCCCATAAGAGCAGCTATAACCGACAATCCGATCAGATCCCCTGTCTTACCTCTTTCCAGGAATCTGTCTCCCAGCACTACTCCGATAAGAGCCATACACATTGGCATCGCATAGTGAACCGAACCGACCCACCAGAAAATTGCTGATTTCTGTGAAGGAACCAGCTGGAAACTGAAAGTCAGAAAAATAAGGGCAGCCTCAAGATAGTACAGGCCCCCAAGTCTCCATTTTTCCTTGATAAAATGATGAGCAAATATCGTATAGGCAATTATCTGCAATATCACGAAAATAAAGGGCACAAGCACATATCCCCTGTCCGAGAACACCTCCGGGTGAAGGCAGAACACGAAGCAGTCAAACCAGGTTCCCTGCCAGGTCTTGTAGGTATATAAAGTGGTGCCTGCCGCAGCCTTCACAGCCGCAAGGACCGACCCTGTAGCCTTGTAAGCAAGGTGCGCTGCTGCCCCGTAGTTGTAATCATCTCCCGCTGCCGCATCATAAGGTGCCAGCATAAATACCGGGATAAGGCTTGCAACAAGGACCAGTGCCCAAAATATGCATTTAAGTTTAGCTGTGTCTTTTTTCATTGAATAATACCCTTTTACTTCTTCAGGTACAGGCCAATGAGCAGAAGCTTAATACCTCTCATGATCTCCCACTCCTTGGAGAAGCTCCTGATCCTCTTTCTTACTTCTTTTCCGGGAGCACCAAAGAGCTGTTCCCAACCGTATTTACGCAGGAACCCGGATTTAAGCCCGCTCTTTACGTCGATCCTTATCTGGTCATATACCTGGCTTAACATTCTGGAGGTCTGATAGTACTCCCCCTCTCTGCCAAGTCCGTTCTCCGTGGCCTGCTGCCTGATATTCGTTGTGGTGGTCACGAAGTTACCCATCTTCTCATCCCCGATGGAATGAACAACAGAGCCCGGCATCTGATAATAATCATAGAGCTTGTCAGCTACATAGCTGACCCTGCCTGAAAAAGAAATGAACCTGTACCACAGCAGCATATCAACGAAGGCCTTCTGATCCTCTGCGTAGCGAAGCCCCTGCTCCATCATGATGCTGCGTCTTACAAGCTTGTTCCAGGAAAAGCCCTCGATATTGTGCGTCAAAAGAAAGTCTCTCTGAGCGTCGGCGCTTGATACAGCCTTTCTGTCAAGGACAGGCGTAGTCCAGTCCAGCTCCTTTCCCTCTTCATCAACATATCTGAAGGAGCAACAGGCCATGTCCGATCCATCCTCGCAGATAGCCCCGTACATTTTATCAATAAAATCCGGATGCATGTAATCATCGCAGTCCATGAAGGTGATGAACTCACCGGTCGCCTCAAGCAGCCCGCAGTTACGGGAATTGGCATGTCCCGTATTCTCCTTGTGAATCACCCTTACTCTATCATCCTTTTTGGCAAAATCATCCAGGATAGCCGGTGTACCGTCCGTTGAGCCATCGTCCATAAGGAGCACCTCCAGATTACGGTAGCTCTGGGCGAGAATGCTGCTAACGCAGCGGTCTATGTACTTTTCTGCGTTGTAGATAGGTACAACGATGCTTATCTTAGTATTTTCCAATGTTTAATACTCCAAATTAATATCACTAACTTTATCTGCACAAACCTTAATAATTAATACCCAGTTCCGCATTTTTGCTCTTGTCATAAACCACAGTGGTTTTGATCTGCTTTTTAATAATACCATGTCTGAACAGCGTGTCGGAAATGGCATCTCCTACGTACTCAGGATAAGGCCAGGTATTGTTCCAGGCTTCGTTGTCCGTCACATGAAGCTCAAGTTCGGACATGCCTTTTTCGTCGGCTTCCTCAAACTGTGCCAGAATATCCTGTCCTGCAGCGTAGGTCTGCTCCCAGGCAAGACCAAATACGTTGTAATCTGCATAGGATTTACAGTAATTAAGGCTCTGGGCTCCAAGAATAAAAGTGAGCACCAGCAAAACCAAGCTTAATCGGCTCTCCTTCATGATATAGGCCAGCATTAACGCCACTGCGGTAAACGCCCAGAAAAAGGCAGATACAAGCACATCACTTCGCTTGATATAACCCTTCCCCGCAACTGCTGCCATAAGTATCAGGTAGATGGTTGTAAGAATCCCCGATGCTATGATAACCGGCATTGCATTCATCTTAAGCTTCTCTCTGACTGCTCTGATGATGGCTATAGCAATTATAACTATGATGATAAGAGCTGCCATCTTGTTTACGGAGCCCATCTTTTTGACAAATCCAAGGATAGCTTCTGACAGCCCTGCCTTGCTCTCCTGCTGCTTAACCGCGGCATTTCTCTGATCCATCGCCTGCACAATAAGAGCAACAAACCACAGACCAAGTCCCGATACATAGAACCAGGTGTTGGACATAAACTTCTTAAGCTCAGTATTGTTAAATTTCTTAGGTAAAAAAGTGATCAGCTTAACGCCACAGAAGGTGGCAAAAATAATGTTGTGAAACATACTCGAGAACACAGACAGATACATTGCAAGTACCAAAGCCGCTGCCCCTGCCGCTCCAACTCTCTTCTGCAGAATATCCGCAGAAATACTGGTTCCGTCCCACTCTTTTTCCATAAGAAACAGAACAAGACCGGCATTTAACAGCGCCGGCAGAATATAGTTAAATACACAGTTGGGATCCTGGGCATAGAAAAGATGCTCATTCCCTGTCCAGTCGTTTTTGAATATCAGAAAATGCAGAAACAAAAAAATCAGAGTTATGGCCCTGCTACTCCACTCCTCCTTATTAACTCGTCTGATAACTCGCTCCAGAAGCATTACATAAACAAGGATCGCACCTGATACAACAAATGCATAGATAAAGGCCATTGACTTAAGATAATCCTTCAAAAATGGATAAACCACATATGCCCCGATCTCAGAGACAAAGGCAAAAAAGGTCTCGGGAAATACCTTTATTCCATTAAAGCTTCCCGGAATCGGAAGGGGCCTTCTCCAGTAGCTCACATAGGTCCAATCGTCTGCATTAAACAAAATCATGGGATGGGCTATGTAAAAAAATGAAAAGAGCCCTATAAAAATACATAAGTAAAAAGCTATGTTCAAAGCCTTGTTTTTCATACAATACTCTCCAGTCCCTCAATGGATTTCTCAATGGTAAAATCTGCTGCGCGGCGTCTCGAAGCCTTGATAAATTCTGCAGCATCGCTTCCCCCTGTAATTGCGATGGCCTTATTAAGAGCCTCTGCGAGAGCCTTGGGACTTCCCGCCTCAAATAACAGACCATCCTGTCCGTCCGTTATGATCTCCGGAATTCCGCCCACGTCTGAAGCCACGCAGATAAGCCCCTGAGACATCGCCTCTATAATGGATATGCCAAAGGCCTCCTGCCATATCGGAGGATAGACGAAGATCTTCGCCTTATCATAAAAAGGTGCCTTATTAAGCTGAACGCCGTAGAAAGTCACGATGTCCTTAAGACCAAGTGCCTTCGCTTTTTGCTCCAATTCTACCCTTGCGGGGCCATCTCCCAGTATATCAAGATGAATATGGCACAGCTTCTCATCATTAACGAGAATTCCCAGCGCATCTACGAGTACATCCACGCCCTTAACATCGACAAGTCGTCCGATATAGAGAAGATTAGCATTGTCATGCTCCTTTGAGCGCGCTTCATCTTCTATTGCTTTTATTCCGTTATATACAACTTTCACCTTATCCGGCGAAAGCTTAAATTCTTCAACGTAGCTTTTTTTAGTAAACTCAGAAACTGCAATTAGTGCATCGGACGATCGTAAAACTTTGGTCAGAAGCATGTAATGCAACTTGTCCTTGAGCTTATTTCCTGTATAAAAAAATCTGTCCTCAAATGAGCAATGAAGGTATTTAAAATATTTGGGGGCTTTTACAGTTTTATGCAACAGATAATAGAACAAGTAGGTTCCTACTCCCTCATGATGCACTATCACTGCATCATAGCCATTTTTCCTCGCCAGCGCCTTGAGCCGTCCCAGCTTATTTAAAAAAGAGCCTTCCGTTATGTCATAAACCTGAAGTCCTTCACCTCTCATCCTGTCAGCAATTTCGCCCATGCCAAAAAGAAAGCAGAATTCATGCCTCTCTTTACCAAGTAGCCCAATCTGCTCACATAATATCTCTATTCCGCCGGCCCCTCCGCCGGCTAGAAGGTGAAGTACTTTTTTCATAGACGTAAATAATTATTTATCCTTATCTCTGCAAACACATTCCGAAGGCTTGGCATAGACCGTGCTGTTATCCGGAACGTCATAGTTTACAAAAGTATTTGCTCCAATCCATACGTGATCTCCGATGGTTATATTGCCAACTACCACCGCATTAGGGTATATTACAACATCACTTCCGATAGTTGGTCTCCCATCATTGGAGTCAGCCCCAATCGTAACTCCCTGCAATACCGAAACTCTCTCTCCGATACTCTCTGCATTGATTACACAGTATCTATGCGGTAGCCATAAGCCGCCCCCAATTTTTCCACTCCTGGAGTGAATTTCAACAGTCTTCTGAGTGGGATACAGTTTAAAAAGGGCTTTGCTTGCGAGCTTAAATAACGCCCCATTTGACTTCTCACTGCTTATGCGATACTCAAATATATTTCTGTACTGTGGAAAAGCCCTGATTCTGTCCTCAAGAAATTCCAACGAAAACTCTCTTTGGGACTTATGAACAGTATCCATTTCGATGAGTTTCTTAACTTCATCGCTGCTTTTATTGTATAAAAGCTTAATAGCGCAGCGAGCAATCATCTTCTTCATTTAATTTACCCCCAATTATTAGAAGCCCATTTTTTCTTGCGAAATTCCAATCCTCTGACAGTATAGTAGACGCTTCTAAGAGGTCTCTTGATATAACGCTCCAAAACGCCGCTCATTCCTTCTTTCCTCATAAGCTTGGCAAACCTGGCTCCTTTACCGGTCCTCTTAAGCGGAACGTCCTTGTAAGGAGACTTAAGGTAATACTTATACCACTCTTCTCCCGCGTAGATATCATAGCTCTTCCAGGGCTTCTCCCCGGTTATGTAATGGATAACCGCTGCATCCTTAACGGCATCCTTCCAGCTTCTGTAGTTAGTTCCAAAAAACTCATTGAACTCAGCCATTGTGTAATACTGCGGTATCTGCTCAGCAATGTATCTGAAGGGCATACAGTTATATCTGGGCGGAAGGAATTTGATCATTCCCTTGCACACCTCGTTAAAGGTCTGCTGATCCATTGACGCACGGTTCCCGAGAGCTCTTCTATGCTGAATCAGTCTCTCGCTCATATTCTCTTCTCTCATGAGCTTTGCATTGAACAGGATAAAACCGCTGTTTATCCTCTCAGCCTTATCGATAACACATTCAGTGTGAAGAACTGCGGCAAAATAATACTCTGTCACATCTGTTTCAGAATACAATTTCCACAGGTCTTCACGTATCACCATATCGGAATCAATATATAAGACCTTATCATATTCGGAAAGTAAATCGCAGATTTCGAACTTTAGAAGTCCCGCTGAAGAAATATTGGCCAGCTGCATGATATCACTGAATCTGTCCAAAGATCGTTTTAGACAGGTCACACTGCAGTTTCCGTACTTCTCAAAGGGCTTGAAGGCTGCTTCCGCCTCCTTATCAAGATCACCTCCAAGAATATAGATATCAAGATAGGTATCACTATTCCTGTTCTCCAAAAGAGACGTTATTGTCACGGAAGTAGGCATTATGAAATTTTTATCGCACACAAGTACAACAGGTAACTTATTCATCTATTTATTCCCATTTCCCGGTTTTCTTGTTTCTTCTCTCTTTTCGCTCCTTAAGAATAGCAAATACTCCGCTGATTCCCTTTTTTCTTACGATATTAACTAATTTATCCCATCTGTAGCCCCAGATGCCTCTTAGTTTGAAGGGGACATTCTTGTATGGAGACAGCTTGTAATACTCATACCACTCCTTTGCCCAGGGTCTGAAGGTATACTTCCAGGGCTTATCTCCGGTGGCATAGTGAATAATAACGGCCTTGTTGATCACGTCCTGTGGTCCCTTGTAATCAGAACCATATACTTCATTCAGGCGCTCTATCCTGCCTGTTGCCAGCTCTATTACCTTGGGAGGCACGCAGTTATATTTTATATCCTGATACAGATAGTCCTTGCCGGTTACAATGTTATAGGTCTGCTGGTCCATGGATCCTCGGTCTCCAAGGCTCCTTCTTACTTCTCTCATCTTGAGATTGAGCTTCTCATCACGGATTCTCTTGGCATTAAACAGCATGATACCGGCATTGACATTGCCGGTCTCCTCATCCATATTTAAGATTTCCTTCACACCTGCTGCGTAGTGATCTCCCAGCTCCACATTATAGAGATCACTAAGATCGCCTCTTACGATAATATCTCCATCAAGATACAGCAGCTTATCATAGTTCGGCACCAGTTCGCTAACATCAAACTTAAGAAGACAGGCAATTGAAATATGGGCCAGTTGCTTAATATCCCTGTATTCATCAAGGGATGCTCTAACGAGATTGATCGGTGATCCAAAGCTCTTGAGCTCATTGATCTTCTCATAAGAACTCTCCGAGCATTCAGCCATTATGATGTACACATCATATTCCGTCTCCGGAGCCTTGTTTACAAGAAGAGATGTAATTGCCACACAGGTTGGCATTATAAAATTATCGTCACTAATAAATACTACAGGTATCATACTATCCTTCATTTCCTACGCTTTACCCAGGGCATATAGATGTCCAGCCACAGGGACAGCTTCTTTTTGCTACTGACGGTTGGCGTTCTCTTAACTTCCCGGAAGTTTTCCGTCAGCTCTTTTTTTATCTCATCAATATATTTGTCTTTGTCATCAATATCGCAGTTTCTCAGTTTCCCAAGACAGTCTGCCTGGGCCTGGCAAAGAGACAGAAGTGCGTATCCTTGAAGCTCCTTCTCTCCCAGCTCCTCGAAGAACTCATAGCGCTTACGTCTTGCATCCAGTACGTCAAGCCTCTTAAGCGAAAATCCGCTGTGGGTTATACTTCCTTCCCTCTTGGAGCGGTAATAATATACTATCCTATCAGACAGGGCGATCCTCCCGGCCTTCCAGAACAGGCGGTACACCATGTACTCATCCTCGTGAATCCTGCCCTCAGGAAACTCCAGATCATCGAAAAGACTCCTGTGAAACAGCTTGGTCATCACAATGCCCCAGCCCTTACGGTACTCACTCATAAGTATCCGGCACATCTCTGCGGAAGATAACACCTTGCATCCATCGGAATCGGTAAATTCCTTGATGTCTTCCTCTTTGAAAAAATTGTTGGAACGGCCCTGCGCCAATAGAACCTTATTATCAACAGCGCATTTATACAGGGTCTCAACATAATCCTTCGCGATCATATCATCGGAATCAATGAACGCCAGGTATTCACCCTTGGCTTCACGTATTCCTGCATTTCTTGCGCCGGACAAGCCCCTGTTCTTCTGATGAATAACCTTTATTCTGTCATCACTATCAGCCCATTCGTCGCATTTTTCACCTGTTCGGTCTGTAGCTCCATCATCAACAAGGATTATTTCCAGCTTCTCATAGGTCTGGCCGCAGATACTCTCCACGCAGGCATCTATATATTTTTCAACATTATATGACGGAACAATAATCGATATAAGTTCCTGTTGTTTTTCCGACATATTATCACTCACAATCACTTTAATATCTTAACCTTAACAAACTTCTTGATCCATTTAAGCACATAAACCAAATAATGGCGGCAGAAATCCACTGCAGAAGCAGAGCCTGTTCCTATGCCGTTTTCAGCTGCATATTTCTTGAAATACCTGCTGATACACAAAAGTCGCGGTTCTACCAGAAATCCGTTCTTCCTGATTAGTGGCAGATTTCCTGCAGTCGAATAAACATAGTCTGCTGATATATTTTTCATCTCGTTAATCTGAAACTGAAAAACTATCGGCACAATACTCCTGAGGAATACAATCTGCTTGGTCCTTTCCGATGCAAACACCGAATTATGAGAAATTGTGCCCTCCACGGCAGCAAAAACTTCACTGGAATTGACATAATATATCTGTTCAGCCGCTGACAGGGTTTCCGGATAAAAGATCTCAAATCCGTTGTCCTTCATCACTTTTTCTATACTGATCTCACCAATTTCCGCACTGCCTATCCTGGTTCTGGAAAAATAAACCTTGGAAAAGGCTTGTTTACCTGAGCACCTAAACCTTGCTTCCTGCACAGCACGGTCTATCATCGCGTTATATTTGTCCGTATAGTACTTCCCGGGATAAAAAGCCGGCTCCGGCACATATACTTTTTTAAACCGAGTAGGCTTATCGACATAAATTATCCTGTCCTTCGATATGCCAAGGAGTTCAATAAGCTCAAGATAATTGCCGTATAATTCCTTATCTTTCCTGATGAAAACCACAGGAAGCTCGTTTTCAAGTGCATACCACAACCTGGTGATTATATCCACCAGAAAATGTCCCCACTGGGGCCAGAACAGTCCGATGTATATTACTTCCCTATCATTTTCGATCACTTCAGAGGCTTCAATATCATATCTTCCACCGAATCTTTTTCTGCAGAGATTGGAAACGGTGACACATTTGCCGGCATCCATCAGTGAATAGTCGATGAACCGGTCTTCGCTGTCAATTACTCCGCCAAGACCATAGGTAGCCTTGTCAAGTCCGTGATTGACGGTATCTTTCTGCGGTGTAAGAACAGTAGCGTTTTCTACCGCAGCTACTTGAAGCGGCTCACTTCTCTTGTAACTTACATCCGACAGTCTCTTGTATTCACTTTTAAGCCCTTTTGGCATGTAAAATCTACTCAACATATTACCTTTTCAACTTTTTGGCTACTTTCTCTCTGCCCTTGTGAAGCTTATACAACATTGTATCTTCAAGACTGATAAGCTCTTTAGCTGCCTTATTACCACTGTCCCAGCCAAGAGGATCCTTGTCGTAATAATCCTTGTTTTCCAGAATTATTCCCCGAAGGAACCTTGCCATATCCTCTTCCCAATTGAGGTTAAAGCCCTCTGCAATAGGATTCTGCCTGAGCATATCCATATACAGCTCGTCGTTAGAGTCGACCTCTGCGACTTTCTTAACCATCTCATCGATTGTCAAGCCGCTGCAGTTGATGAAGGACTTGGGGTTGTATATCTTGTTAACATCATCCGGGCCCCAATAAATGGGAACTGTCCTTGCCTGAAAAGCATTGTATATCTTCTCGGATACCATTCCAGGAGTGTTAACGTTCTCAAAGGCAATGGTAAACTTATAATCCTTGATAAAATCCAGCTTGCCGTGGAACCATTTGCCGTTTCTTGGCTCAATAGCATCCTTCATGTTGTTGAGTACCTTGCCGGGGCAGTCAACATGCTTGTATTCCATCAGTTTCTGACAGAACTGCTTTCTAAGAACAGCGCCTCTTCCGTTAGTCTCATTGGAAAATACGAAGTTGCAGAACTTCCTGCCAAGATAATCCGCCTTTTCATCAAATACGGAGAAATCCGCTTCCTTCGGTGCCATGTAGGGCTTGCAAAAATACCTGTCACCAACTGTCATGGGATATTCCGCTATGGCATAATCGCACTCGTTAAAATCGGGAATGACACCCTCTGATGCAAAAAAGATCTTCACGCAGTTCTTGTATTTATAATGCTCCATTCCTGAGCCAAACACTCCGTAAAAAAGATAATCCGGCTCATCGCTGTACTCAAGCTCAATATCATCTCCAAGGAGCTTCTCTAAATACTTTTGCTGCTTGCCGTAGGTATCGACAAACTTAACCTTTACTTTCTTCATAGATCTGCCGCCCGTCGCAGTTTCTGCGATTCCTCTTCAAATACTTTCTTCTTGTCCTTCATGGTAATGACACCGCCGCCCACTTCGTAGATGGCATCACAGTTTCTGATGGTTGTGAGCCTGTGAGCAATGATAACCAGGGTTGTCTTACCCTGAAGATAGTTGATGGATTCCATAACAGCTGCCTCTGTCTCAGAATCAAGAGCCGATGTAGCTTCATCCAGGAACAGAACTGAAGGCCTTGTATAGAGGGCTCTTGCAATTCCGATTCTCTGTCTCTGACCACCGGAGAGCTTAACACCTCTGTCACCCACGACAGTGTCAAGCCCCTTATTAAGGCTTCTAACATATTCGTCCAGCTGTGCTTCCTTGAGCGCAGCCCAGATCCTGTCATCATCCACCTCTTTGTGCCCAAAGGCAACGTTGGCTCTGATGGTATCATCGATAAGATAGATCATCTGAGGTATATATCCCACAGACCTGTGCCATGCATCGTCATTGGCAAATACATCCTTGCCGTCAACCATAACCTTGCCGCTCTGGGGCTCAAGGAGTCCTAACATGATATCTGCAAGAGTGGTCTTGCCTGCGCCGGATTCTCCGATAAGCGCCACAGACTCATTCTTTTTGATGGTCATGCAGGCATCTGTAAATACAGGGTTATCTCCCTCAGGATATTTGAATACAACATGTTCAACCTTGAGAGCATCAGTAAGCTCAAGGGCTGTGGTTCCCTGTCTTGCTGCAACTTCCTTCTTGATCTTGTCAGCCTGAACCAGGTCCTCGTATATTGCATCAACGGAAGCCTTGCCATACATAATGCTGCCCATGTGCTCAGTCATTCTGTTGAAGGCGGGAAGCATACGTATCGCTGCAAGAGCAAAGGCTGAAAGAGTTGCAGCAAAGGCCTTCACGTCCACATTCATGCTCATTCTGATGATGATGGTGATAAGAAGGGCTCCCACTGTAAGCATCTCAGTAATGTATTTAGGGAAATGAGTGTAGAGATTGAATTTCTTGTTGGATCTGATGGACTTATCATATGAAATACTGAAGTTATCCAAAAAGAACTGCTCTCTGTTAAGAACCTTAAGTTCCTTAATGCCTCCAAATGACTGAATAAGCCACTTGTTCAGATCTCCGGAAGCAGCTCTGGCATCCTCACCGGCCTTAACCTGGTTCTTCCTGTATACCTTGAAGATAACAATAAAAGCCACCAGGAATATACCTGCCAAAAGCATCGTTGTTACTGCATCTGTCACAATAAGAAATACCAGCATGCACGCAAAGGTGAACATCTCTACCAGGATACTTACAATTGCCGATATTACATTCAAAAAGCTCACAACATCGCTGTTAACGTTTCTCTGAAGCTCAGGAGCCGCATGCTCAACGTGGAACAGATAGTCCTGGCTGAGGTAACAGTCCATCAGCCTCATGGCAAGGCTCTTCCTGTTCTTGTACACGAAATCCAGCTGAAATTTAAATCTGAACATCAGATACGCATTTTTCACAATGTACAGAATAATAAGTCCTACAGAGAAGTATATTACAAAGGTCTTGATTGTATGCGCATTGAATATATCCGCGAACAATTTGTAATTCTTGTTGGTATCTATCTGTCCCGGATCCAAGATCACATTTACAAGAGGAAGCAGTGCCGATACTCCAAGCAGTTCAAATATTCCGGCAAACAATGCCAGGAACACGTTCAGAACCAGCTCCGCCTTTTGACTTTTATTAAAAATATAATTTACTTTTTTTAATGTATCCATTTATCATTCTCACTATTGTTTAATTAACCAAAACCAATGATACCATACCATCAACCACATTTACACTGTAGAGATGATTGTTGTCCATATCACCGGGATTGGCGAAGAGTTCATCATAGTATCCCTTATAGTCAGGACCCAGATTCTCTATATATACATAATTAAATTTGCCGTTAATCAGCTTATCGGACACTTCCTCAGGAGTTAATCTGTCGCTCATGTATCCGTCAATATACCAGGAGCCTGCGCTTGAGGAAGCCGGAGCCACCTGGAAATAGAAATCGGGATTCAGATTCTCGTTTTCAATATTTGTATCCATAAGATATATCTTATCGCCGTAGTTAAAGGACTGTCCCTCCAGTGCATAGAAATAATGCTCTGTGGGCTTCTCCACCAGGTTAAGCACAATGGAACCGCAGTTGAAGAACAACATAATGGCGAACAACATTACCAGAGTCTTATTGACTCCAAGGTCTCCTCTCGTCCTGTCATGGTCAAGCCACAGCTCTCCCAGAACCACCAGCATCGCCAGAAGATAGGGTCCGAGATAGTTGTCGGAAGCCGCCAGTGTGGGCTGATTCTTGTAAGCCATGAAGGCGATAGCCCCCATAAGCCTGAAGATCTGCATCAGCACATAGCCAACTACCAGGAAGATTACCATATAATCATCAAATTTATTCTTATCTGACATTTCTTCCTTCTTAAGGATAGCAACTCTCCAGAGTATGATGCACAGAAGAAGGAATGCTCCCATGGATATCGGAATTCCGTGGCCTATCTGGGGTACATCGATTTTGATAAGGCCATCGTACCCTGTAAGGTCATGCCCGAGAAAGGTCCTTGCAACATAGGCAAATGCCTCATTCTTAAAAGACTCTTCCACATCCTTGGCCTTGATCAGATAAATACATACCAGTGTATATGCACCCATCAGGGCAGCGATAACTGCTATAGGCTTTTTGGTCTGAAGTTTCCACAAAACAATGCATACTACGATAGCTACTACTATCGCTCCTATAACAACTACCGGACCGGCAGCAAAAAGTTTCCCTGCCATTTTGGCAACAGTGCCTGAGAGACCTCCCGTAACAGTTCCGGTAAAAGTCAGATACAGCTCCCAGGTCAGGTATGCTGCGCCGATAGCTGCAAGATTGGCTCCAATTACAGTCCAGGTCTTCTTAAGGTCAAATTCCTTATGAAGCAGCATCACAGCATAAATTATGATGAGATAGACAATCGCATCTATGATTCCCGTTCTCTTGGACAACACAAGAATAAATACGGAAAATAAGCTTGAACCCAGATAAAAGCCGTCCTTTTTAAGATAATACTGTCTGAAGTATATTAAAGCGACAGCCATAAGAAGATACTGTATATAATCAGGCTGAAACGTTGTATAGCCCACAAACTTATAATTAACATCCCTCAGACAATAAGGAAGAACGGTAATAAACAAAGTTGTGATCAGAATCTTATTTTTTTCTTTAAAAGAAGTAATATGAGCAAATAGCGGAAGAAGCAGGCTCACAGCCATTATCTGCTGCCCCCACATCATGATTCCGGTTGAACAGGAGAGCCATAGCTTTGTACTGAAATAGTCCCACAAGGATACCGCCGGGCAATGGTAAGGAGCCAGGTCCGTCGTCATAGGTACATTTGAGTAGTCATTCAGCATATAGAAGTACTTGATGACTATCGCCCAATGATGTCCCTCATCGGTTCCCTGATTGAATATTCTTCCATAAGCCACAAAAAGAAAGTACACAGATAAAGCGAGAAACACTATAAGTCCCGGCGTAAACAGATTCTCTTTTATTCGCTCTCTGCTCTTAACACACGTAATAACCGTATATACAGCACATGCTACTGCAAGAACAAGTGACAGTATAATTCCGGGGGTAAATGTAGTTATGATTCCGGAGAAATACAGAAGTGTTATAACCGAAAAAATTGCCGGAGCCACCGTTTCTTCTATTCTCTTGTTAAAAAACAATGCAATTGCAGCTGCTATAGGAAGTGCAACAACTATAGACATTCTCTAATCCTCTCCCATGTAGTTAATTATCCGTCTCTGCCTCCCGCAGATCAGGGCTCAAATCCATCCTTAATATAGATCGATGCTATCTTGAATCCATTGACATAAATTGAATCTATCTCAGTGAAGCCTTCAACGGTATATTCGTTACCAACAACTCCTCTGTAAAAGGCAGCATAATACTCATAGCCATCAGCTCTTACAGCAACCTTCTCTTCTTCCTCATCCTTAAGGACATATTCAAAATATCCGGCTCCCTGGGATCCCATCCAGAAGTAATCCCTGCCGGTAAGCTCAGGATTAACATCTCTTATCTTCTCATAAGCCTGATATTCACTAAGAGTCCAGTAATCTCTGTCGAACTGATCTCCGAAAAGGCTTCCTATCTCATTCAGATAGACATATTCGTAAGGATGATATTTACAGATCCATACAACCTGAGTCAAAAGACCTGCTGCAATAAGTGCCATAGCAGATACCCTAAACAGCTTGCCGCTACCAAGGAGCCTCTTTACCGCCCACAAAAGAACTGTAACAATCGAGGGCATAACAAAATATAAGTGCCTCCACCCATTATATATTGTTGCATGAGTGATTGCCACTGAAAGCCATGGCAGAAATCCCGCAGCAAATGCAAGAATAATATATTTATTGTCGAGTACTATATCATTAAATTTCGTCTTCTTCCTGACGGCTCCTGCCACCGCGATCACAAAAAGCACTACGGCAGCCAGTCCCAATATGATATACCATATCGGAAGTGAAATCAGAAGCCAGACAGGTACGTAGTACCAGGGAAGCTGATCCTTGGTAAGAACCTCTCCCATAAATACGATGGTGCCGTTCCATCTTCCATAGTCAAGGAATGTCTTAAACATCCTTACCAGCTGCTTAATGGGGCTATGCCAGGTAACCGGAGTAAGAACCACCAGAAGCACAAGGATTCCAAATATCAGAGCAAGGGTCTGGGCTAATGCCTTTTTAACAAACAGTTTCTCTTCACCCTCTCTTTTTTCCCTGATTCCAAATACCCACATATATCCAAGGACCAGAGCAGGAAAAACAGCTCCCATGATCCTTACGTTAACGGACACGGCGCTTACGAGTATGAATAACAGGCAGTGGCGCCATTTAAACCCGTTTTCCACAAGAAGATATACAACAAACAGATTGATCATAAACAGGGACATAAACACCATGTCCTTGATGTTATAGAACTGCTCGGCAAAAAACCTGGGATAGAGAGCCACCATTGCAGTCCCCAGAGCGCCCATAGCCCCGGACTTAAATACCTTGGAAGTAAACAGATAAAAGCAGATATAGCCCAAGCAGCAAAACAAAAACGTATATAAATGTCTTGCAAGAAAAATGCTGCGGATATTGTCTTTGAACAGATACTCAAATACCGCCATGGGAAACTGCGCCGACATTCCGTAATACTTGTCCTTATATTCAAACAATGGTGTGATATTCTCATCTGACTGCCCCGTAACAAGCTCAGTAACATAGTTCATGTTGACCTGAAGGGACTGTCTCTCAGCCCTTTCGTCTCTGGACACACCATAATCAAGCAGAAGAAATCTTCCCATGATTATGTAAATTATGATAACGAGGGGTATCAAGACCCTAAATGCTTTTTCTTTAGTCATGCAAGATCTCCGATTACTTATTTTTTCCTGTAAATCACCTTATCTTCAAAGGTAAGCAAAAGTTTGGCAACTACCAATGCGCATACGATGGCAATCATATTCATAATTAAAAGATTGTTATCCATGTGCTTCATCTTAAGAGCATCTATGATTCTCTCATGCACCAGATATATCTCCAGTGTCAAAGGTGAAAGCCAGCGAAAAAAAGGCCCCAGCTGCTTCACTTCCCCTATAATGCTAAAGAACATGGAAAAGATCACCGCCATCACCAGATATAAATATCTCTTGGAAACATAGTCCGCAATGAAGCTGTCCCATACAAACACACTTATGATAGATATGATTACCAGCAGCGCCACATGGACATACGACAGTCTCGATTCCTTTTTGTCATAAACCGCCTTGCCCATATAGGAGCCCACCAGGAATATGGGGATTCGTCTCCACATGATCTCCGTTGACTTCCAGAATACAGGAAATGCATAGCTCATGACAGCATTAAACCCGATTGAAACAGCAAGTGCCGCCACAAGAGCCCATATACTCCAGTTTGTCCTAAGGTATAACCGGTAGACAAAATAATACAGAATATAGCAGACAGTAATACATGTAATAAACCATATCACCAGAGAATCCTTGATAAACATATCAATTCCGGTAACATATGTTATGTATGATAGGATCCTTCTGTCCCGCACAAAATACAGATAGCATACAGACAACACGATTATCGTAGGTATCCATACTCTCTTAAGCCTGTTTATGTAGAACCTCTTCCAGGAGCTGTTCTTTGTTATGGCAAAATACAAAGAGATTCCGGAAACAAACAGGAAAATATCAACTCCAAGATTCCCCATCAGTTTGAAGGAATGGAGAATCTGCAGGCCCCCTTCAATATCCTTCGGAGACTTGCAGTGAAATATCATTATACAGATGATGGCCAGTGCATACACCGCATCTCTGTTCTTACTTATCATGTACCAATTAAACTTTTTCATTCCTGTGACAACCCCCAAACGCTGCCAAATAACTAATTTATTATATCACAGCATCTTCCGGGCTCTTTCGATCCAGGTGTACTGCTTTACTTTTTCTTTGGCAGCCTCTGCTCTTTGAGCGGCCTGCCTTGGACCCTCCTTGATAGAATCAAGCGCCTTCTTCCAATCTGTTTCATCGGCGCTGTCCGCCAGATAGGCGATATTATCATCAACTACTTCCCTTATAACCGGAAGGTCAGAGGCAATTATCACCCTGCCGCTGGCCATGTACTCAAAGAGTTTGAGCGGCGATGTAAATTTGCCTATATCCTCCCCCATGACCATAACCTTGTCCTGGTTGGGAAGAAGCAGCACGTCCATGCTGCACATGATCGCCGGTATCTCTGCGTTCCTTACATGCCCATGGAAGTGAACGTTGTCACTAAACGGCTTGCCTGTCTCCTTCTCTGCGGCCTCTTTGGTGTCGCCATATATCTCATAGTCATTATCAGGGTCCAAAGCAGCCAATCTTCTGATGAGATCTATGCCTTTGCCAATAAGTGTCTTACCAAAATATCCTATTTGAAGCCTCTCCCCGAAATTCCCGGAGGGCTTGTCGGATATTCCTTCATAATCGCTGAGGGTGCAGGCATCGGGCAAAACTGTGATTCTGTCAGGGCTTACACCATACTTTTTCACATAATAATCCTTAAGTCCCTCTGAGATCATCACCAGTTTAAGCTTTTTGTTATTCACAAAGGGCCCCCATTTGATCATCCTATAGAACCTGCCGCAGAGGTGATTAAGATCTCCGTGAAGATCAAGAGTAGCCTCTGTTCCCTTCATAACTGCAAAAAAGGCTGTAAAAGGATCTCTGGTGACTATGCGGTCTGCGCCGCTCTTTATCGCCATTTTAACTGCGGCATTGGCCCACTTTATCTGTGACAGCCTGTCCATTCCCTTATCTTTAAGCTCAATAATCTCAAAATCATGGTTAAGTCCATAATATTCAGCAGCACTTATGCTCTTATCACTTCCTGTGACAATCAGGCTAAAGCTGTCCGTAAGCTCCGTAAAGCCTTCTGATATCTTGGCAATATGCACACTATTCGTTGATTTTGAAGGCACTGTCGCCCTTGCTATATATACTACTCTTTTCATATCCGCTAACCTCTTTGTGTGGTTGCATTATAAAACAAGATAACAGGCAGCACCGAGGCGGCACTGTCTGTCCTTTAAACGATTCATCATCCAATTAAACAAGTATACGGATTTAATTCATATCCGCAATCTTAAGCCTGACATTTTCCCCATCAACTATAACGGAATAGAAATGTCCCAAAGCAATTTCGTCTTCAAAGATGCTGCCGTATTCTTCGGCGAAATTGTCATCAACCGCTGCGAGGAACACATATCTGCATTCTTTGAGCTTGTCAGTCCACTCCTCAAGCGTAATCTTGTGAGGCTCGTCAGCAAGAGTGCTAAGATGCATATCGATATAATCTTTGGAAACAATTCTACCCGGTGATAACTCAAAATTAAATCGGTCTACGTTCTCATCGCCAATCTCATCAACGAAATAGACCACATCGGGATATTCAATATCGACCTTCTCAATAGCGTCATATCTTGCCACTTCGGAACGAACAAAAGTCTGACGGTAGAATATACCAAGGTCAGATATAAACACAGCTGTGAATACCAGTAGTCCGATGACTACAGGGTACAGCGAGGTTTTCTCCATATCCCTTAATATGATTGAGATGTACAGCAGAACAAACACAATGATATATCCAAAAAGATATCTTTCACACTGTTTGGCTTTGACAGTCTGATTAAGTCCCCTTCCGTAGAAGTTTGTAAGATATACCACCGCTGCATATACCAAAAAGCCCGCATTTACAAGGATCATAAATATCCTGTTCTGCCTTCTGACACTGTCCTCTTTTTCCCTGGATAACATATACAGGAGGCAGGGAAGAATCACAATTACCATGATAAAAGGTGCCTGAAGATTGGATCCAAAGCCGTATGCCCTGTCAACGCAGTAGTTGGAAAAAATTATCTGAGCAAAGCTTCCCATGGTCTGAAGCCTTATATCAGCAGGCATTATCACAGTTGTGCCTGCGAAGATGGCAATTGCCATCAAAATCACCAATGAAATATATACTTTTAGATTCTTTTTAAGAAGAATCCTGATTCCGATATACAAAGTCGCGGCAAATACGATGACAGCCGCCACTACTGCGTAGGGCTTCATCTTATGTATAGCCTGACCGATACTGAACTTCTCCTCAGCATCATTTAATTTGCAGAAGAAAGTCCAGCTAAGCTTGGACAGTACTACAGCTACGGTGCAGACAGTCAGGAAATAATATCTCCTGATGCCCTCCTGCTTCTCATATACCATTTCCATGCCTGCAATGATCATAAGACATATAAGCGCAAGGATAATACCGGTGCTCTTAATATGGATCAGAAAAACAAGCGAACTGATAACTAAAACCTTATAATATCTGTCTCCCGTCTGTTTTAATGCCATATATGCAGCCAGCACAAAAGCAGTAAGAATTCCTGCAATGTAATCATACTGCATCGCCACAACGCCGCCTTTATAGGTCAGCGGCAGGAACAGCATAAAGAACAATCCCAGACAGAACTTAAGAATCTTGTCCCTTTTCTTATCACTCTCTGTCTGCCTGAAGAAAAATACCAGCATAGCAACCTGCATTGCAACTCCGGCAAAAAGCTGCATGCCCTCCGAATAGTTGGGCCACATTTTAAGACTAAGATATTTCCAGACCATAACGCCTACCGGCTCTTTGAATCTGCAGATATCATTCACATAATAAAACTCACGGGGATATTTCTCATATGCAACAAGACTGTCCTGACTATTTACAAATCTTCCCTTGAAGACAAGCATATAGTAGCCACACAAAAGAAGATATTGCAGTAGTCCCGGGGTGATGAGATTGGCAATCTTTTTCTTCCTGATACCATATACAACTGTTCCCACCGTAGATAATACCGCAATACCGGCCACCAGATAGGTAGCGATCCACAATTCATAGATGATTCCGCACAGATATGCAAGGAGCGATGCCCAGATCATGGAAAGGGCAATTGTCTCTTCTGTCTTTTTGTCAAAAACTATCGCCAATAGCATTGCTATGGGAATCACTATCAAAAACGCCATATACTCCTCCTGATCGGAATACTTTACTTCTTCTTACGTATAACTTCCTTAAACGCAAATACCAGTTCCTTGCGGTAAAACCACAGTGCTATCAGTGATGCGATGATAAATGCCACATATTTTAGGAGAATATGCGCATTCAGGAAATAAACCGCAACGCCGCTTATTATCACTACCATAAGTATCAGCATAATATCCGAAAGCCTGAAAACGCTCTGAGCTATACTGTGCTGCTTCAAAACCTTCTTAGAAATCATCCAATGAACAAAGAACTGAAATGCATAACTGGCAAACGTGGTAAACGCCGCAGCATTATATCCGTAGATCGGTATAAAGATCAGGTTACCTGCAATGTTTACTATAGCTGAAATAATAGTCATCATTGCGATATATCTGGTCTTCTTGAAATAATACTCAATTCCAACAGGAATGGTATACAGATACAGCATAAAAATGCCAATGAGGATTGGAATAAAAATACCGCTTCCTTCCCAATAATCCTTGGGTCCCAAAATATGGATCACTTCATTCTCCACCACCAGCATACCTATAGCAAGGAATGCAATAACAGCCATATATATTCTTGACACCTTACGGATAGTTGGATAGTCCTCTTCTTTCATTTTCTTATAGAACCACACACCCCATACATTCTCTGCCGAGTAAAAAATAACCTGAAGGACATATGCGATGCTGTATGAAAAAGAATAGATTCCCGTGCGGGCAGCACCCACTATATTTGTGATGGCAATCCTGTCAAACTGACTCTGGATCTGCTGCGACATAAAATGCCAGATCATGGGAAAGCCAAAACCAAGGGCATATTTGGCCATGTCAGGTTTTACTCTGAAATGCCCTCTTTGGCCCAATGAGATGAAAATCTCAATACCAATAAGAATAAGCGGAATTGCACTTCCGACTATCCTTCCGTATTCCCTGGAGGATGTAAATACAAGTTTTATAAGAGCAATAGACAAAACGACATTAAAAATCGCATTAAATGCCGCATATGCCATAAATTTCCTATAGTTATAATCAAGTGCCAGCCTTGCATTGCTGATAGCCAGCATGGCGGTTCCAAAGGAGTGGAATATCAGACAGGCAAATACATACCAGGGATACTCACTTCCGAAGTGGAACAAACTACGAGCAGCAAAGATGCCGGCTGTAAGAACCGTCAGGGGTACAACTGTAATTCCTACGATGGTAGAAACATAGGTATCTATTTCCGACTCATAATCAATACCGGCATTTCTGATGGAAGGATACATTCCAAGACCTATGATAATTGCCAATATCGCCTCATAAGCCATGTAGGTATTGAATACACCAAACTCCTCAGTGGACAAAAGCCTGGAAAAGATAGGCAAAGTCAAAAAAGCAATGCTCTTTATCAATATATTTCCGACTGTATATCCGATTCCTGCTTTTATCTCTTTTCTGGCCATGACCTTAGAAATTCTTCCTTACTTTCCCTGCAAAATATCGACGATATATCGGCTGGTACGCTCTGAAGCCCTGCCATCGTCATAATCTTCAATCTTCTCCTTGAAGAGCTTGTCTACCGCTACTACATACGGCTCTGCATCAAATGCCGCAATATTCTCAATAAGTTTATCATTATCCTGAGCATTGGGGAAAGGCAATTCTTCTCTTGTAAAATACAATCCTCTTCCTGCGCAGTAGTCCTGATAATCCTTCTGATACAGAAATACCGGCTTGTGAACCATTCCCATCTCAAACATAACGCTTGAATAGTCAGTTATGAGACAATCGCTGACAGCCATGATCTCATAGGTGTCGTCATAGCCGCGAGCATCTATGACTCTGGGGTCACCCGGAATAAGATTATCGGCATTTCTCATAACAGGATGGAACTTGGTGACAAAAACCCACTCTCCACCCCATTTACTCTCAAGAGCCTTAAGTATTGCGTCATAATCAAGATCATAGACATCTGTTCTCTGATCATCTCTGAAGGTAGGAGCATAGAACACAACCTTTGCACCCTCTTTGATACCGATCTTTTTCCTGTAAAGAGCCTTGTCCTCATCAGTTGCGTTGAACAATATATCAAGTCTTGGATATCCGTGCTTAAGAATCTCCTTATTAAAGCCAAAGTCCTTCTGGTAAACTTTATCTCCGAAGCCGCTGCTTGATATCATTACATCAGTAATCGCTATATCATGCTGCATTCTCTTGGTAGCAAGGAAATCAGAATTATTAACGGCATTACCGATCTTCTTTACACTGATACCTCCATGCCAGGTCTGGATATAAGTCTGGCCCTTTCTCTTGATCATATAGAGATTGACTCTGCTGTTAAAATACCATACCTTTGCAGTTGCCAGCTCATACATTGACCTGAGTGAGTGGATCTTGACCTTGGTGATGTATTCCGGATACTCCTCATCCATGTTCTTGGCAAGCCAGATGTACTTGCCCTGCGGATAATCCTTGGCAAGTCTCTCTGCCACGTATCTTGGGTTATCGCTTAATCCCTTGCCACCAAAGCTCATTAGTATGACCTTGGAATTATCGATGGGAAATATTCTGAAGATCACCAGTATGATCCGTAAGCAATAGTTAATTATGTACTTTATTACGTTTGCCATATAATATCTCCAAGCAAATTGATCAGCAGCCTTCTGTACTACGGATCTTATAGCTTCCAAAATCAAGTTCGACTATGCAGTGCCTGTTCTCTCTTTCCGATTCCGGAGGAAACTGCATATAGTCTCTGTATAACTGAGTCAGATATTCCTTATATCCCACAGGAATGGGCATTACATTCTTCTCGAATTCGCAGTCCACGATTTCGCTGAATATGCTCCCAGGCATTCTCTCCTTCATATAGCCATAGGCTCCGTAATGGCAAATGAGATAGTCGGAAGACTGCCCGGCTCTTTCTTCAATTTTCTTCTCAATCTTCTTTTTGAGGGAGTCCACACTGCCCGGACAATGCTTCATGGCAAAATAGGCAATGCGCTTAATAAGTCCTGCATCGGCAGGCATATAGCCATTCTTGGCAAGTATGCGCCTTTTAAGGACATAGAAGAGCTTCTCATCCTTTTTCTCTTCCTCAATTGAAGGAGCCCCATTGTCATAGGGAAAAATATCAATAAATATTCCGTTATGTGCAGAAGAATCAACTGCATTCTGTTCCACAAAATGCGTGCCCCTGATCCTTAATTTGGCATAGCCAAAGCCAAAAGCCGGATCCACATCCCAGTCCTGATACTCATACTCAGGATCAAGATCCTTGTCACAGGCAGCCCTAAGCTTTTTGTAATCAGCTCTGGTCATGGCAACATCCAGATCATCATCCCAGGGAATAAAGCCTTTATGCCTTACTGCACCCAGCATGCTTCCGTAGGCCAGCCAGAATTTTATACCGTTTTTGTCGCAGACTCTCTTAAGTTCTATCAAAAGATCCAGCTGCGCCAAATGAACTTTTTTCAAATCCTCTTTTTGCATACTTATCCTCTGATGAACTCCATGAACTGAAGCTTATTGTCCAATGCACTTGTTGTGGGTCTTCCCAGGTCTTTTCTTGCTCCGATGGAACATTTAACCTCGATAAGAGAAAGAGCCTTTCTTGTCTTAGCTTCCTTGAGAGCCTCATCCAGCTTCTCAAAGCTGTCTACACAGATAGCATGCTCATAACCGCAGGCTTTGGCAATAGCTACAAGGTCGATGCTTCCTGCAACGGTTGGCATACCTCCGACAGTCTCATGAGCTGAGTTATTGATAACAACATGTACAAGATTCCCGGGCTTGTTATTGCCTATAACAGCCATGGCGCCCATGTGCATAAGAGCAGCTCCGTCTCCATCAATACACCATACCTTGCGCTCGGGAGCATTGATCGCAACTCCAAGTGCTATAGAGCTTGAGTGTCCCATAGATCCAACTGTAAGGAAATCATATTTATGTCCCTGCTTGTTAGCTTCTCTTATTTCGAACAGTTCTCTGCTGGCCTTACCTGTAGTAGAAACGATCGGGTCCTCTCCGCTCACTTCAACAATATGTCTGATGATTTCTTCTCTGACCATTGTGTTATCGTTCTTGTAAACTGCTGCCTCGTCGTACTCCAATGCTCCCTTTTTGATAACAAAGGCAACATCCTTGCCTGCTGCAAGCTGCTTTCTGAAGCTTTCCAGAGTATTCATAAGGTCGCTCTCGCTGGTATCCTTATCAACAACAAATGAGTCAACTCCCATATCCTCAAGAAGCTTAATTGTTACCTCACCCTGATAAATGTGCTGAGGTTCGTCATGTACCCCGGGCTCACCTCTCCATCCAATGATGAAGATCATGGGTATTGCATATACTTTCTCGTTAAGAAGTGAAGCCAATGGATTGATGATATTGCCCTCACCGCTGTTCTGCATATAAACAACCGGCACCTTGCCTGTAGCAAGATGATAACCTGCTGCCAGTGCGGTGCAGTTTCCTTCGTTAGCAGCAATTATGTGATGCTTTTTATCTATACCGTACAGGTTGATTAAATAGTCGCATAAAGGCTTTAGCTGAGAATCGGGCACTCCCGTATAAAAATCAGCTCCTATCATTTCCACAAACTTTTCAACCTTCATTATCTTACTCCTTCCAAAATCTGTTCATACAACTGTCTGATTGTTGCCTTATCCAATGCTATTGGATTATTCTTTAATCTCTGCTCATTTACTGAGTCTGTTAATTCATTAATTTGTTCCTGATCTGCCTTAGGTGTATCCAGTTCAAGCACCTTATATATGCTTTCAAGCTTTTCCTTGGCTTCTTCCGTGCTACCACATCCCAGAGCCTTGGAAATCTGCTCAAATACACTCTTTAGATATTCACTTCCTCTTGGATCACTGCATCTGTCTGTGCGCTCAGTCATCCATGGGAAAAGTATCTTATCACATAAAAATGCTGCATGTCCATGCGCCAGCCCGAATAAACTTGTAATCTTATAACACATCGCATGACCTGCAGTTGTCTGAGTAATATTGATCGCTTTGCCTGCAGTATTGGCCGCTATCAACATCTGCCTGTTGCCTTTCGGGGTATTATTGAGATATTCCTCCATGTTAGCCATTATCATACTGATGGCATCACAGCTGTAGCTACGGCTCTCCTCCGTGCTGTTAACTGACCAGAAGGACTCTATTGAATGTGCCAGCGCATCCAGCATGGAACTCTTCCTGTGATAATCCGGAAGCGATTTAAGTGCATCGGGATTCAGAAAAACAACATTCGGAATACTGCTGACATGGGTTACCGACTGCTTTACTCCGTTATAATATATAACCGCAAATCTGGTGGCCTCAGAGCCTGTACCAGCGGTTGTAGGCATTACTGCAAAGGGAATATCACTTGGCTGCAGTTCCATTTTAAGGAACTCTCCATTCTCACCGTCACCTTCAAGGCCGGTAAAAAGCTTGATGCATTTGGCCACATCAATGGCAGATCCGCCTCCAATGGCCACAATACTGTCGCATCCATTCTCACGGAACAGCTTCACTCCCTGTACTACAGATTCATAGGTGGGATTGGGCTTGAAGTCCGAAAACATAGTGATATTTGAGCCTGTAACCTTGCCCAGAATCAAATCGTTAACACAAAGCGTACTGCTTGTGTGTTTGCCACACACAAGCAGTACGTTATTATACATTCCCGAATCAAGAAGTTGCCTTAACTCCGATAATTCACCGGTGGTAGAAATAAGCCTTTGCTCCATAATATCAAACCTCATCAGGAATCAATCTTATAATGTCTTTGAACGGCATCAGCATCTTGTCGCATTCCTCGGCACGGTGATTCTCAAGAATGATCCTTGCAGCCTCCTGTATTGCCGGAACGGTAGCTCTCATCAGCTGATTTGCATATATTATTACGTTGGCGCCTCTTTCCTTCCACTCTTCCTCTTTAACAGAGTTAAAGCTTGTAGGTACCAAAACCACAGGTGTCTTGGAATCCTTTTCCCTGAATTTCTCAAGGAATTCAAATATCTCTGAAGGATCCTTCTTTCTGCTGTGGATCATGATCGCATCTGCACCTGCTGCTACAAATGCAAAGGCTCTTTCAAGAGCATCCTCCATTCCCTGTTCAAGGATAAGGCTCTCTATTCTTGCACAGATCATGAACTCCTTGGTGCGCTGTGCCTTTTTACCTGCACGAATCTTCTCGGAAAAGCTCTCGATGCTGTCCTGCGTCTGTACTACCTCAGTTCCGAAAAGACTGTTTTTCTTAAGTCCTGTCTTATCTTCAATGATTACCATTGATACGCCCAGTCTCTCAAGAGACCTTACGGTGTATACAAAATGCTCTGTCTTTCCGCCTGTATCACCGTCGAAGATGATGGGCTTGGTGGTAACCTCTGTAATATCCTCTATTGTTCTGAAACGGGAGGTCATATCAACCAGCTCGATGTCAGGCTTACCCTTTGCCGTGGAATCACACAGGGAAGAAACCCACATAGCGTCATACTGATGTGCTCCGCCGTTCTGATAAACTACTGTATTCTCAACCACGAGACCTGTAAGACCGTCATGAGCTTCCATTGCAGTAACAAGGCCCTTGGCATCAAGCATTCTTCTAAGGCTTCCACGTCTGATATCAGGCATGGCAAGATCTGCTCTCTGGCGATTGTCGATGTCCTTGTACTTATCATCACTGGCATAAGGATACTCAACAAGTCTTCCACCATAAGTTGCAAGAATTGATGTAACTTCATCCCTTATGGGTCTCTGGAAGCCGTTCTGCCAGTCATCTCCGTGAACAACGATGTCAGGTCTGTACTCATTAAGGTTGTCCTTGTAGGACAGTGTCTTCTACTCAACAACCTTGTAAACACCGGAAATATTCTCAAACATTATCTTTCTCTCTGAGAAAGGAACAAGAGGCATTCTCTTGTAGGAGGCTACAGCTTCATCGGACAGAACACCTATAATAAGCTTACCGAGCTTCTGAGCCTTTTTGATAATTGCTATATGTCCGCCGTGGATAATATCAGTAGAGAAGCACATATATACCACTCTTGACTCAATTTCCTTAAGCTTGGAACTTACAACAGCGAGATCTTCAGGATTATCGATCTCAGCGCAAAGCATATTCTTCATATCGGCGGGCTTAATAACGCATTTATCTGTCACTTCGTTAAGAGCATTCTCCGCATAGACATTAGTATTGCCGCTCTCACAGAATTCGCAGATCTTATCAAGCCAGATCTTCCAGTCTTCCTTCTTGAGCTTATAGAGAGCCTGCGCTTCCATAGCTTCATTAAAGAATTCTATTCCAACCTTCTCTACCTTGCCGTTTCTAACTACAGCCTTAAAATCCTTCTCAGGAAGCTCAAGAGTAGAGGATACTGCCATGGAACTGTCCTTTGCAGCGATTATTCTGTCCAGAACCTCGTTTTCAAAAACAAGGTCACCGTGCATAAGGATGATGTCATCATCAAGATGCTCCCTTGCACAGTAGATACTGTAAATATAATTGGTACTGTCATATTTGGGATTCTTCACAAAAGTAAAATGAATCGGAAGATCAAGACTCTGACAGTAGTTGACTAAAACCGCATCGAAAAGACCTGTAGTCATTACTACCTCTTCAATGCCTGCTGCGCAGAGCTGTGTCAGCTGTCTTGACAATATTGTCTCTTTTGAGGAAATCTCGGTCATACACTTAGGATGCTCTGAAGTCAGAACGCCCATACGTGATCCCATTCCTGAATTAAGAATTAATGCTTTCATATAAATATAAAACCTTTCTTTCCAAAACTACGCTTTTTAGTATATCACATCTGTTATTATCTTGCTCACAGCCTGTATATCCTGCGGTACTACAACGCTGTCCTGTCTGTGAATCGTCTCGGCGCAGCCGCCTGTATCATAAGTTATTACCGGTGTTCCGCAGGCCTCCGCCTCAAGATTGACGGTTGGCAGATTGTCCTCATGGGTAAGATTGACAAATGCATCTGCGGCGGAATATATTTCTGCCAGCTTAGTGGCACTGCTTGTTCTGGGAAGTGCCAGTATGTTGATGCCTCGCTTATGAAGGTCATCTATCTGTGCTTCATTAAGTCCCACAAGAACTATCTTGTATCTGCCCGGTGCCTTGGCATCAAGGATTCTTGACAGCTCTATATAATCATCAAGACCTTTCCTTCTCTCCCAGATGCTGGCAACTCCAAGAAGCATCTTTTTGTCCGCAAGATCATGGTCCTTTCTGAAGGAACTGTCTGTAGGCTTGAACACCTCAGTATTTATCCTGTTGTAGATTACTTCGACCGGGTACTCTGCCAAAAAACTCTTTTCAACTTCAGCTTTAAGCCATGCTGAAGGTGTGATTATCTGCAGGTTCTTAACACCTGTAAATGCAGCCTTTTTCCTAAGATAATTATCCTTGCTGTTGTCGCGATTACTCTTTGGGTACTGCGCTAGTGAAGGACATTCACTGCAGCAGGTCATCCATTTATCGCATTTTTCGTAGGTGTAATAGGCGCAGTGCCCTGTAAATGCCCAGCAGTCATGGAGGGTCCACTTGACCTTCATATCAGGTCTGGACTTGATCCATGCAAAGAGCATTTCATAGTTTATATAATAACCGTGAATATTGTGGAGCCACAAAATATCGGGATCGTATTCCTCGGCCCATTTCAGGAACTTAGCCGTTGCATGTCTCGATCCCAGTCCGTGTTTGTCCGTAAGGCGGGTGTAGATACCGTGCATGTAAGTATCAGCCTTACTGCCGATAAGCACTGCGTATTTTTCAGTTCCCGCCGGAATCTCCGGTTTTCTTCCGTATGCTATTTTAACCTCAAAGCCCTTCTCGTCGTACTCCCTGGCAATATCAAGGACGATTTTGCCCGTAGAGCCATACCCCAGAACGGCATTAATCAACAAAACTTTCATTACTTAACTGACCTGTGTTCTAATCTCATTTGAGTAATAAATACTTGGCGATCTCCTGACCGAAGCATTCAAAATAATAGAGTCTGCTATAGCCATTCTCCTTGTAAACCTGATACTTGGTCTTAATTCGCTCAAGTGTGTTCTTAAAAGATTTCTTGGAACTCCAGCCGCCGATGTAGAAATCAGCAAGAACCTGCGGGATTATCGTGACCTTCTTGCCCATCTTAAGAGCCTTCAAGTACCATCCGTAGTCTGAGTGAACATTCTCTATGCCATAGAGTCCCACATCCTTGTAGCAGCTGCGGGATGCATACATAGCGGGGTGATTGAAATGGCGGGAGGTCTGATACCGACCATCCTTAGCATGTTTCTCAATTATCTGTGATTCGCCGTTATGAATGCGGATGGCGCCCATATAAATATCAGCGCTGCCGTCTGCTACAGCCTTCTCTACAATCTCAAGGGCATTGTTATCATAGGCATCGTCGCTGTTAAGAATACCGATGTAGTCTCCCGTAGCAATGGATACACCTTTGTTCATGCCATCATAGGGGCCTCTGTCCTTCTCTGAGATAACCTTAAGAACATAACCCTTAGCTTCATACTGTTGCCTGTAGGATTCCACAATCTCAAGAGTCTTGTCGGAGGATTTGCCATCAACGATGATATGCTCCAGGACACCGACACTCTGTCTTAGTACTGATTCAATTGTCCGACTTACAGTCTTTTCACTGTTGTAAGTCACTGTAACTATAGATATCATTACCGGATCATCAATTCCTTTACTATAATGAGATGCTCACGCATCGTGCATCTCTTCCTGTTTTTCCTCTGAGAATCCCTCTGTGCTGTCCTTCTGAACAAGAATCTTGACTGTCTCAAATAATATCTGAAGATCCAACAGAATTGAATAATTGGTTATGTAATACAGATCCATCTTAAGCTTATTCAAGGGGCTGGTATTGTATTTACCAAAAACCTGTGCAGGGCCCGTAAGACCGCCCTTTACCTTAAGGCGAAGCTCAAACTCAGGAACATCCTCGGTGTACTTCTTCACATGCTCGATACGCTCGGGTCTTGGTCCAACGATGGACATATCACCACGGATAATATTGATAAGCTGTGGAAGCTCGTCTATTCTGGTTGGTCTGATAATATGGCCCACCTTGGTGATACGATCATCCTTCTCTCCTGCAGGGTGTGGTCTTCCATCCTTCTCCGCATCAACGATCATGGAGCGGAATTTCAGAATGCTGAATTCCTTGCCGCCAATGGTAGTCCTCTCCTGTCTGAAGAAAACAGGGCCGCCATCCTCCAGTTTAATGGCAAGCGCGGTTATCAGAAGGATCGGGCTGGTCAGAATTATTCCAATGAGAGATAACAGCACATCAAAAAATCTCTTAATTGCCAGCTGCCAGGGTGAAATACCGCTGTTTCTGCACAAATAAAGAGGTGTATCGAAGAGGTTGATCTCCTCTGAATGTTTTTCGATAATATCGGAAATCTTCGGGGTAAAGTAGACTCGCTTATCCCTGCTGAAGCACTCTTTTAATATGTCGTTCTTAACTTCTGATGGAATATCATTGATAAGGACCGCATCGTAACCTGACATCTTGTCATATATAGGCTGCAGATTCCCGCCCAATTTATCTATATTGATAGACTCGCCGATGCTGTACTTATCCGGTCTTCCATCCATGAAATGGAGCTTGCCTCCGGTGCGGTCACAGAATACTTCAAGAATCCTGTGGGGAGGGAAAATTTTCCTGTAAATATCAACCAATAATAAAGT
The DNA here is from genome assembly GCF_000420845.1 of Butyrivibrio sp. AE3009. GTDB lineage: Bacteria > Bacillota > Clostridia > Lachnospirales > Lachnospiraceae > Butyrivibrio. The sequence continues at coordinate 119,159 of NZ_ATVS01000006.1, forward strand.
AGCAAAACAAAGAACCACCGACTGAATCAAAAATATCAGTGCATATCGCCACAAAAAAGCCGGAAAAAATCTGAACTGGCCGGTTATAGCGCAGGATACAAGGGTTTCAAGTGCATTGGTACAAAAAAGAGTCAACACCTGCGAAGCAAGCAGGTTAGCCTTTCTGTCCACACCAATCCTGAACGCCTTAAGAGCCTTACCCAGTATAAGGTACAAGATGAAATATATTCCTGCTGACATTAAAAGGTTGGCATAACCCAAAAGATGTCCCGTCTGGTTATTCTCTTTGGCAAATTCATACCACCACATCATAAATACGCCTGTTGCAAAAATAGCAAAGACCAATGTGCATGCTGCCCTGTATATATATTTCCCCTTCTTCTGTGAACTCATCTACCGGTTCTCCATTCCGCATTAAAATCTCAAAGGTCATTTTAACACATGCATCCCCTTATGGAAAGTTAAGGGGTAAGAAGCTCAGAATTCAGCTTCTCATCTATAATCTCTGTGACTGAAACCTCTCTGTCAATCACTCCTTGTACATAAAGGGTATGACTTATGGTATTCCCGATTCCTTCCTGGTAAGTAAAATCATCCGGATTAACCACCTTTGGAATCGGTAATGTTATCGCATATTCCCCATTTCTGTCGGCTTCTATGATATGTCCCGTCAAATACGAGGATCCCTTATAGCAACTGTCATAATCTGCGTTCCTGTCACTGCTTATTCTGTATTTTCCATCAGGCAAAATACATGCCACCACCATGATCACAAGTATAGACACGGGCGCAGCTTTCTCCCAAACCTGTCCCGAACCTTTTACTCCGGCTATCATCTGCCCAAGGGACATACTGCAGATAAGGATCAGGAAGAACCAAGTCCCCCAGGATGCCTCTATTCGGCTGAAATAATGGATAAGTGCCGTCAACAAAAGGAGATACACCGTAATGAGCACAAGAGATACAGCAGATACAATGATTTCACTGCTCATCTTCTTTCTTTTGACCACAGCAATCGCAAGATAAACTATCGAAACAGTGATCACGATCAAGTATGGAACAGATATTGCCTTTATCATGGCGATGAGCTGGCTGATGGAAACAGTTATATCAAAGGGCTCTCCAAAGGAGCCTGCTCTGCCACCGCTTTTCTCAAAAAGCAGTACCAGCAGCCATAAAAGAATTATAGCGATATACAAAAAGTTCTTTTTAATAATAGAAAGAATACTTTCTTTACCGACACTCTGTAGCATGCTATATAGCATCATGGCCCCGCAATATACTACAGTTATTGCCGAATGAAATAAGTTGGAAAAAACGGCGAAGTACAATGCTGCCAGAAATACAATTTTGACAGGAGGAGAAAGCTCTTTGAAAGCTTTGGCAAAATCCTCAAATCTCATCATGTACAGAACGATGCAGCCGTTTAATATTCCCGACATCACATAGAAATAAACGCAGCACAGATCCGCTGCATGAAACATAAAACTGCTGGAGGGTCTGTTTCTGAAGACCAGAAAGAATGAAGCAAGAAAAACTCCCTCCGAAATCAGTCCCCTCCAAAATGGCATTGATATCCTTTTTAATACCATCTGAAGGAACAGATAGCACATCACAGTAATGAATGCTGATAATATTAGAGCAGATGAGAGAGTTACTGCCCTTACATAATCACCGGTCACGGGATACAGCAGTGCCCCCAGCCGGCCTCCGAGGGGCATGATATTCGTGCAAAAAATCCTGGTAGGATTCCAGCTCTTCCATTTGGGCAAAAGATTACCGAAGTCTCCCAAGAACACCCAATCATCCACATCATATGCTATTAGCGGTGATACCCTTGTAAAAAAAACTACAAGAAAGCCATATATCAATATATGAAGAACAATTCCCAACAATTCTCTTTTCTTAATATTTTCCACATTTCCTCCTCTATCGTTTCCATCCCCGGTCACTTAATATAGCTTCATTGTACACCAATTATGGTGTATACTGAAATTTATTGAAATTAGTTTTGGGGAGAATAACCATGCAAACAATTGATAAAAAACTCTATGACTTTTGCTGCAAGCACGCTTTTCATATAGTAATGCTGCTTCTCTTGGCAGTATCCGTGATGATAAGATGGACCTTGGCGCCCAACACCTTTTTGTCCGGTGACTACAACACCTTCTATAAGCCCTGGATCGAACAGTATAGAACTGATGGAATTGTCTCCTGTCTGAGGCAGGGAATAGGTGATTACTACGTACCCTTCAACCTGTTGTACGCTCTGTTTTCACTTCTGCCGGTTGAACCCTGGGTACCCCTTAGCATATTCTTCTGTGCAATGGAATATATCAGCGTGTACTATATCTATAAGCTGCTGCGTCTGATAGGCGCCAAAATAGGTATGGATCAATCCGAGAATTATGGTAAGTTCGCACTGTTTGTAGCTATAGCAACTTTGTATCTCCCCCATGTGATACTTAATTCATCCCTTTGGAAACAGTGTGATTCAATCTATACAATGTTTACATTTGCAAGCCTGTATTATCTTCTGAAGGAAAAGCATACGCTTGCCTTTGTACTTTTGTCTGTGGGCTTTTGCTTCAAGCTTCAGATGATATTTGTGCTTCCGTTCTTTATTATAACCTATGTGTGCTTCCACAAGTTCACATTTTTCCAGTTCTTCCAAATTCCGGCCTGGTACATTGCCTTCGGCGTTCCCGCCATTGCCTGCGGAAGACGCTGGCAGGACGTCTATAAGACCTATCTGGGACAGATGGGCCAGGAAGATGCCATGACGATCAATACTCCCGGTTTCTACCTGCTTGGACTTAACGACTACTACGGGCTCTACAGAGCTGCGATTTTGACAACTATAGCCATTTTCGTCATCATAGCCTACTATTCCTTTATGCAGAAGGACAAACTTGACCTCAAAAGAGTATTCCAGCTGACAGGACTGTGTATCTGGACCTGCTATATGTTCCTTCCCGCGATGCATGAGAGATATGATTACACCGCCATCATCTTTGTTTTCGTATATGTCCTCATGTTCCGCAGAAAGTATTTGTGGGTTCCTATCTCCATGATGATATGCTCCATCTGTACCTATTCAAATGCACTGATATACGGAAGTCCCATCCCGTTATGGATCTGCGCCATCGCATATTTCGCAGCCTACATAGGTTATTGCTACGACTATTTCAAAGGACTGAGATAAACACCGAAATAATTAACATTAAAAAGGCTATGCACCTCGTTCAAAAAGTGCATAGCCTTTTACTTTACAATCATCTCATCAAGCTTCTACAGCAAACTCTTCCTTGCCTACACCGCAAAGGGGACAAACAAAATCTGCAGGAAGATCGTCCCACTTGGTTCCCGGAGCAATTCCGTTATCCGGATCGCCGGCAGCTTCATCATAAATATATCCACAGGTGCCACATACATACTTCATAAGCAAACCCTCCATTCTGCAAATTGAATGATTTATCGGAAACATATGAATATTATACCACATAAAACTAAAATTGGGGTCTGACCCCAATTCACAGTTTAGACACAATTTATATTTTCGCAACCACTGATAAATACTGGCCTCACGCTATGTGCAAAAAAAAATTGGGGTCAGACCCCAATTTTTTCATCGTCCGCTATCAGTGCTCTACAGCCTCTGAGAGACGTGCGCGGATTTCCTCTACGCTCATCCATTCTGTATTGTTGCCGGAGCTGTAGTAGAAGCCCTCAGGAACTCTCTTTCCACCGGGAGCAATCTCAATCTCATGGGAGAAAGACATCTGAGGATAAACGATGAAGTGCTTCTCATACTCATAGGTGTTGGGAGCATCTTCCTTGGTAACCATAACTTCATCAAGCTTCTCGCCGGGTCTGATGCCGATTTCCTTGGTGGCAATTCCGGGATACATAGCCTCTGCAAGATCTGTGATCTTGAAGGAAGGGATCTTACTGATGAAGGTCTCGCCGCCCTTAGCCTCTGAAAGAGCCTTGAGAACAAGCTCAACACCTTCGGGAAGGCTGATCCAGAATCTTGTCATTCTGAAGTCGGTAATAGGAAGCTCCTTCTCTCCTCTCTCTGCAAGAGTCTTGAAAAGAGGAATGATAGAACCTCTGGAACCGGCTACATTTCCGTATCTTACGATTGAGAAGTTGATATCCTTGCTGCCTGCATAAGCATTAGCTGCGATAAAGAGCTTGTCGGAAACCATCTTGGTTGCGCCGTAAAGGTTAACGGGATCAACGGCCTTATCTGTAGAAAGAGCTACAACTCTCTTAACGCCGGTCTTAAGGGCTGCATTGATAACATTCTGAGCACCGTTGATGTTGGTCTTGATAGCCTCATCAGGGTTGTACTCACAGGCAGGAACCTGCTTCAGAGCTGCTGCATGCACAATATAATCAACATTCTCGCAGGCTCTCTCAAGTCTTGCGCCGTCTCTTACATCGCCGATGAAAAATCTCATCTTATCTGCGTGCTCTTTGTAAACCTTCTCATTAGCCATTGTGAACTGCTTGAACTCATCGCGGGAGTAAATGATGATCTTCTTAGGGTTGTAGTGCTCAAGCACATACTCGGTGAAGCAATGTCCGAAAGAACCTGTTCCGCCGGTTACAAGTATGGTCTTGTTATCTAAAATTGATTTTTCCATTTATTTAAATCTCCTTTTTGTACCAATTTACGATCTTCTTGACTGCCGCTATAACATCATCAACATCAGCGTCTGTAAGAAGAGGATAAAGAGGAATACTGATGATTCCCTCGTATACCTTCTCAGCTACAGGGCACAGGCCCTTCTCATATCCCATTCTCTTGTAGAAGGGGAAGTAATAAACCGGTATGTAATGAACCTGACACTGAACGTTCTCGGCGCTCATGGCATCGAAGAACTCTCTTCTGGTGCAGGATAATCTGTCAAAGTTAAGTCTTATGATATACAGATGCCTTGTGGTGTCGGACTCAGGGATTTCCTGCTGAACTATGATCTCAGGAACGTCCTTGAAGGCTTCGTTGTACTTATTAACTATTTCGCTCCTTCTCTTGGAGAACTCCTGGAGCCTGTTCAGCTGACTTATCAAAAGAGCTGCCTGAAAATCCGTCATACGGTAGTTAAATCCAAGGGTCTGCATCTCATAGCTCCAGGGTCCCTCGCATTCGCCCTCGAACTCCTCGGGATTCTTGGTGATTCCGTGCTGGGAAGCAAGATGAAGCTTCTTAAAGAGCTCAGGATCGTTGGTGGTAATGGCTCCGCCCTCTCCTGATGTAACAGTCTTAACGGGATGGAAGCTAAAGCAGGTCATATCTGCCAGGGAGCCTTCAGGAACACCCTTGTATTTGGTTCCGATGGCGTGGGCACCGTCTATGATAAAGATCAGTCCGTGCTTTTTGCAGATGGCGCTGATCCTGTCGTGATCAACGGCCTGTCCGGTGAAGTCCACCGCCACAACAGCCTTGGTCCTGTCTGTGATATGGGCCTCGATGCTATCGGGATCGATATTGTAGGTCTCGGGATCGATGTCTGCAAAAACAGGCTTCGCTCCCACATATACTGCGCAATTGGCTGATGCCGCGAAGGTCATGGGTGTGGTGATAACCTCATCTCCGGGGCCTACGCCTGCTGCTATCATGGCGCAGTGCAGAGCTGCTGTTCCGTTGGCTACTGCAACGGCGTACTTCGCCTCAGTCACTTCACAGAGCTTTTTCTCAAGGGCTGTAACCTGGGGGCCGCAGGTGATAAGGTCACCCACAAGGGCCTGTGTAACAGCCTTGACATCATTGTCGTCAATCCACTGGCGGCCATAATAGATCTTTTCTTTTCTGACGGGGGTTCCGCCGTTAATTGCCAGTTTTTCTTTTTCCATATGATAATCCTCAATTACTGAATTTTTTCTTATAGGTGCCGCGGTATACATCAAGTGTATCCTCAACAACCTTGTCCCATTTATACTTTTCACATACGAAGGGGGCTGCGTCTTGTCTGTACCTTACGACCATGTCCGGGTCTGACAAAAGAATCTGCAGCTTATCCCTAAGGTCCTTGTAATCGCCCTTCTTAAAGGCCATGGCCTTATCCTCTACCACATCGATACACTCGGGTATGTCGGATACAAGACAGCACTGACCGTAGCTCATGGCTTCCAAAAGAGTAAGAGGCATTCCCTCAAGGTCCGAAGGAAGAACGTAAGTATAACAGTTACTTAGTAGTTCTGACAATATCCTTCCCTGAACAAAGCCTGTAAACACGATTCTGTCATCGCCTGCTGCAAGTTTCTTGAGACCTTCTTCGAATTCCTTCATGTCACTGCTGCCACCGGCTATAACCAGTTTCTTGTCGGTGTCTACTTCTTTGAAGGCCCTTATCAGGTACTCTAACCCCTTCTCGGGAACAAGTCTTCCCAGGAAAAGAATGTATCCGTCCTTGGATAAACCAAACTTCTTAGAGATCAGCTCCGGCTGCGTGGCAACAGGTCTGTTGACACCGTTGGGAATAAGAATCGTATCCCTTCCGTAGGTCTCCTTGAAATAATCCTGTACACTCTTGGACAGAACTATGATCTCATCCGCATATTTTACGGCACATTTTTCGCCCTTCATAATATACTTGCTGGCAAAGGCGCCCCATTTCTGCCTTCTGTGATCAAGGCCGTGGATGGTGGCTATACACCTTTTTCTGAAGAGCTTGGGTATCCACATGGTGGCGCAGGGACCCTCAGCGTGGAAATGTACCACATCATACCTTCCAAGTGCAGCCAAAAGCGCACCAAAAAAGGACGCTGTTGCGGCAGCGTATCCCTTCCTGTTAATGGTTGGAACACTCTTAAGTCTAACCCCCTTGTAGGAATGCCCTACAATGGCATCATACTCTTCGCCGGCCACATGATGTCCCGATCTGTTAAGACAGGTAACATTATGTCCCTTCCTGGCCATTCTTACCGACAGCTCCTCCACTACAACCTCAACGCCGCCCTCTCTTGAAGGCACACGTTTCTGGCCCAGCATGGCGATATTAAGTTTGGTATCTTCAACGGCTATGCCTTGATTTTTCACAACTTTGCTCCATGCACATAAAACTCGACACTACATTATATCACACTATGCAAGTTAACGATATAAAAGAATGGAAAGGGCTTAATCCCTCAGTCCCAGCAGCATAAACGGCAGTATTGCTGAGGCCATGTTTCTGAATGCGAACACCGCATGATCATAGGAATGCTCCAGTGTAACCGCGCACCATAAAAAAGGCACGATCATAATGCAAACATACGCCGGAATTGTTTTTTTACCTCTTCCCTTGTTCTTTATTCCATAGACAATAAGAGCTGCGATCACAGCAAGGATCAAAATGATAACAGGCCAGTTAGCCAGAACCATGATATTTTTGAGAATTACCATAGGATAGGGATAGCCCTCTCCCGACAGGCCGCTTCTGTAGCCCACTTCCTTCATGGCATCCTTAAGAGGATACTCGTTTGCACCTGTAATAGCAGAAACAACCGTTGCCAGCACCCACTTGGACAACCAGAATGCGCCGTAGCCAAAGGCCCAGAAGAATCCGCTTCTTATAAGGAAAACAGGACCTTGCCAGAACTTACTGCTGTTATCTCCTTCTGCACCGCAGATTTCAGTATGATGGAGCCAGAGATAAACACTAAGTGGCAGGATCAATGATGCCAATGGATATGTAAGAAAATCGAAATATGCCACCGCTATCCCTATTGCAAGGAAGAAAAACGGCGCTCCCTTTTCCGGTGTTATCTTATCTCCCCACAGCATAAGGATCATGATCGCCACAAGGATTATATTCATAACCGCCGCCAGTTGGAAATTGATTGCGCAGCTGATAGGATTAAGCAGCATAAATGACGCCATAAGAGACAGTGCAAGCTTCATGTTGCCGGACTTTTTCACTGCCAGCATAAGTATCAGAGCCATTAATATAAACTCCAAACCGGCATTCATCATTCTGACGATATTCAAACTAAAGATACACAGAAGGGGCTTAAGAATCACAAGATAGCCATGCCAGTATCTGGTATAGCAGAAAGGAAAACTATCTATCTCTTCACTTCTGAAGTTATCGCTAAGTTCATAGACTATGTCATGGATAACGCCAACATAATCATTATGCGGAACCAGCGCTGCATTCTTGAAAGGATTCTTTTCATCACCTTCCCCCGGATATACGGCATTTGGAAGGATATAGGTGGCATCCGTGTAATCATCGGTTGCGGTAAACTGATATCCCCTTGCCCACTCGGGAAAAGTCTGGAATGTCTCATACTGCTCTATGCAGTTCTTGATATTTGTTCTGATATTGCCTGTGGGAAGCATGTAGACAAGGATCAGGAGGAGATACCCCGCTACGATGCATATGCCCAGTATCAGCAGAGATTTTAAAAGTATTTTCAGATCACGCAGTATAAACATCCAATTTGCCTTCCTTGTTTTTTCTCATATTCTTTTAAATAATAACATAACAGTGAATTATGTGACATAACATGATTTGTCCTTTGAAAACCTTTTGGCTATAATAATCATAATCGCCATGAATCGGAGAATAATAATGGAATTAAGTACAAACAACGACATTAGAATACGCGAATATCAGAACGCCTATATACTTCCTGATGAGCAGTGCCTCTTCGCCTTTGACGCAGACGGTCACTTCATAGAAAATACCAGCAAACGAAAAGTGGGCAAAGAGGAATATGCTATTTGCGACGACCTTACAGGCTCTGAGGAATGTGACTATGTAGACGAGGAAGTCTTTTATCTTGGCTTTATCAGAAGCCACTGGGGCCACTTCATGGTGGACGGCACAGTTCGCATGTGGGGGCTATTGGAAAATATCTCCAAGGGCAAAAAGATACTGGCTAACATCGAAGGCCGGCAATCCTTTTTCGAAGAGTGGTTTGGCCTGTTCGGGATAGATGCCAAAAAAGATATTATCAAGCCGCAGAAACTAACGAGATACAAAAAAATCTATATCCCCGATGTTTCTTACTACCCGGGTCATTACATATCAGACAGTTTTATTGCACCTTTCAGACATGTGGCAGATGTGATAAAAGAGGATTTGGAAACCTATGACAAGATCTATCTGTCCAGATCCCGCATCTCGAGAGGGAGCAAACAATTAGGTGAAGCCTCCGTGGAAAAAGTATTTGCTGCTACCGGTTTCAAGGTATTATACCCGGAAGAAATTCCCTTCCGTCACCAGATCTGGTACTACAGCCACTGCAAAACCCTGGTGACCACAACAGGAACCATAGCACACAACATCCTGTTCGCAGCTCCGGGTACTGAGCTGATAATCCTGGACAGATATCCGCTGGAGCCTTCTCACCAGAGCGTCATCAACCGCGCAGCCAGGGCAAGGGTACAAAATATCCCTGCTTATGCCAAGGGCTCCAACCACGAGAATAACCTTATGTGCTTTACTCCCGAGCTTAAGGAGTACTGTCGCAGGGAAGGAATAAAAATCAAGGATGATGCAGGCTCTCATATCCGCATTGCCCTGACCACATTATTTTTCCGAATTCCAAAAGCCTACAAACTATACTGGCTTTTCCACTGAAAATTCATTGTAATCGAATATAAATGAAAAAAGCGGACAGGAAGGTTCCTGTCCGCTTCTGCATGTTTGAAAAAAAATCAAAGCTCTACGCTGCCGGTTGCGTCACCATTAACAACATAGTATGCCTTGCTCTCCTCAGGCTTAACATAGATGTCAAGGCTCTTAATGTCCTTGCCGCCGTATGCCTTCTTAGCCATGGATACAATCTGGTCCTCAGTGTAAGCCTTGTCTCCGAACTGAAGCTCAATTTTAGCACTAACCTTGCTTGCTGCCATGATTTTTTCCTCCCCTTCTAAGAATGTTATATACACATATTAGGAATATTATAACTCATTTTTCGAAAAAGTGTGAATGATTATTTCAAAATAGGCATATTTTACATAGTTTACCACTTTTCACACCATTTTTTGTAAATTATAATGAAGACAAATGAAAGACAGATAATATCTTGATTTTTCTAATATTGATGCTCATTTTGACCACGTTAATGTCCTTTGTTATCACAAGGAGGTGACTCTATGGCAAACAAGCAATCAAACATTTCCAATGCAACCGCTACTTTCCTCAAGAATCTCCAGGCAATACGTTTACAGGAATTTAAGCCCAGCCTTCGCACACTTTCAAGCGTTGACTGCGGACTTGATCTGTCTTCCTGCGCTTTTGCGGGACTTCGCACCTGGAGTAAATAACGCTTATCCCTTGCCGCCAAAAAAGCAGACCACTGCAATGGCGAGAAGCACAAAGGAAAAGACCTTCATCCACTTGTAGGTTTCCGGTTCCTGCTCCGCATTTTTATGAAGCTCGGCATATGTGAATAGCACTACGGCGAAGATAAAAATCACAGCGGCATAAATGATCAGAAGTTTATTCATCCCACACTCTCCAAGATTAAGTATATACATAAACATTATACCAATCATCGTTCTTCAAAACAAATGCAGCATCCTTCTCATTCGAGGGGTGCTGCATTTGCTATTGGGCTTAGTCACTTTATCTCAATTAGTTAAGGATCACACCGTCAGCATCGGTATTATATGTCTTGCCCCATTTCTTGAAGGTTCCGATGGCCATAGTTCCGTCGGAGAGGAAATAGTATTTGTTGCCGTCTATGGTAATGAATGTTAATCTCTGCATGCTGCCGTTTGGTTTGAAATAGTAGTATTTGCCATCGATATTTACCTTGCCGGTCTGCATGATTCCATCCTGATCAAAATAATAGGTTATTCCCCATCTCATCATGAAGCCGTGAACTTCTTTGCCTTCTTTGTCGAAGAAGCGCTTGCCTTCAGGGAATTCGACGAAGGCACTCTTAGTCATGCCTCCTTTTGCATTAAAGTAATAATATACTCCGTCTACCATCACATAGCCGGTGGCCTTGGTTCCGTCGTTCTTAACAAAGTAGGTGCTGCCCCACTTGTTCTTCCAGTTGCCTGTAACTCCGGCCTCTTCGCCTTCTATTATGGGTTCGATCGGAATGCCGTCGCCGTCTCTGTAGAGATAGAAGTCATCCCAGGCGCCCCAGGCTCCTGCCTGTGCCTGTACGCTTACGCCGACGGTAAGCTCGGTGCCGTCGTTGTAAACAAGAATCTCTTTTACCTCAGGATTCTCCCAGTTCTGCCAGCTTGTCACTCCGGTCTCTGTTTCCTGACGAACTCCTCCTTTTTCTGCAAAAAGAACGAACCTGGCATCGCTTCCTGCATCGCCGCCCTCGATATGTGTGCCGAGGTAATATATACCTGCATCAAGGGTTACCTTCTGAGTGACCGTATAGTTAATGGGCTTGTTATCCCAGAACTTGAGACAGTAGCTGCCTGTGCGAACATTGCTGGAATCAGCCTGCCTTCCGACGCAGGAATTCGCATCGGTAATCTGCCACATGGACATGTCTGAATCTTCAAAGCCCGGATTCTTAAGCTGGTTAACGGGAAGTATTGTCAGTGTGCAGGACACCAGGATAGTTTTGTCATCAAGGGTCACTACGCCTTCAATCGTATAGGTTCCAACTCCCATATACAGAGCATATTTGATGTCGCTTCCGTTCCAGGATGCCTCTACCTCTTTGGTGCTACCGTTGGAATATACGAGCGTTACAGTCGGAAGGTCTACGCTCTCTCCAAGCTCTATTGTCACATCACTTGTCTTTACTGAAGTTACGGTAACAGGTGCTGTGGTTCCTGTTCTCACATAATTGAAGATCCTTGCGGTTGCAAGCGGATGTCCGTTAAAGTCAAACCATCCCTCGTTATCTACCGCAGATCCGCCGTACCAGGTGCCTGCGTCCTTGTCATAATCTCCTGCATAAGAGCTGGCCCAGCCGCTTCCGTAGGTCTCCCAGATCTCCTTGTTCTGTGTGAGGACCTCTGCCGCATTATCTGCGCTCTTGTCATATACCTGAACAGGAATCCAGGCGGGTTCCCAATAGAATACACCTATACCGTTCTTTGCGTCAGCAACTGCATTTATTACGCTGCGAACTGAATTGGCCTGGCCCTGAACCGATACGTCAAAGCCGTAGACATCTCCGCTTTTGCCCTGATACTCAGTATTGCCGTGGCCATCGCCGTCCTCCCAGGTGTGGATATAGGATGTCTCAGCAACCATGACCTTCTTGCCATAGGTCTTCGCCACATCGCTCAGAACACCGGTAAGATTCTCCAGAGTTCCGTGCCAGTACGGATAATAAGATGATGCAAAAACGTCATAATCAACACCGTAGCTATCAAGATTCTTAGCGTAGGAAGCATATCTTCCACTCTTTTCCGGATTGGTGAAATGAACTGCTACGAGAATCTCTTTTCCTGAAGCTGCCGCCACTTTTCTTACAGCACTGCTGCCTGCGGAAAAGATCTTAGCCATGCCATCCCAGCTCTTTTCCCCAGCGACACCGTTGTTGGTCTCGTTGCCGATCTGAACCATTCCAACATCAACGCCTGTCGCAATGAGGCTCTCCAGACTGTTTACGGTAAATTCCTCTATAGCTGCAGCCTTCTCATCAAGGCTCATGTTCTTCATGGCCTTGGGTGCTGTCTGCTTGCCGGGATCAGCCCAGAAATCCGAGTAGTGGAAGTCGATGAGAACCTTCATGCCTGCTGCTGTTGCAAGGCTTCCGATCTTTTTGGCCACCTCGATATCGCAGTTTCCGCCGCCGTAGTAGTTACCATTGCCATCGGTAGGATCGTTCCAGACACGGATCCTCACATAGTTGACGCCGCAGCCTGCAAGGAAATCAAAAAAGCCCTGATCATCCAGCTCATTGCCGTCAAAATCATAGTATTTTACACCGCTGTTCTTCTCAGCCACATAGGAGCTGACGTCCACACCGGAGATAAAGTCATCTCCAAGGCCCTTTACTCTTTCCACATAAATATCTGCATCCACCGGGGTAACCTCTTCTTCTCCGGGGCCCGGCTCATCGCCGCCTTCGGTCTTTCTTACAAGCTTCACATTATTAAGATAGCCCCAGCCATCCTTCTTGACATTGAAGGTCACAGTTACCGCAGCTGTAAGTTCTTCTTCAAGGGTAAAAGAGGTCTCTTCCGTAAGCCAGTTATTATAGCCCGTAAGACTCTGGCCCTCGGAAGAATACTCTCCGAATGCGACTGCAAAGATAGCCCCTTCTCCCATAGCCTCTGAGGATAATGTATAGGTTCCTGCGCTAAGACTTATTTCCTGTGAAAAAGTAAGAACGCCGTCGCCGTTTCCGAACCAGAAGTTAACGCCGCTGTCGGAGCCGTCTGAAGGCTTGTTCATCCAGGAATCCGATGAATAGCTGTAGCTCTTGATGGAAGCCCCTGTAGCATCCCAGTCGCTTACCGCTACGCTCCAGCCTGCCAGGTCGCCCCAGATATCCTCTTCCATGTCGGGGTTATTAATCTCAATGCTGCCTGACTCCTCTAATAGCTCCACCGATTCTTCCGTAAGTTCAGGCTCATCCTCTGCGCTCTCAGCAACATCTTCTGTAAGGATCAGCTGCTCATATTCATTGTCTGCACTCTTGTCTGTGCTGCCCGCGGCCTCTTCGATATTCTTGACATCTGCATCGTCCTCGAATACCGCATCTTCGCCGGCTTCTTCCAAAAGAATCTCTTCCTCCGCAGCCTTAGCCGTAACCGGCATCAACTGGCTGACTGCCATTGCCGCAGCCATGATCACAGACAACGTTTTCCCCCAGGATATTTTCTTCATACCGTTTTCCTCCCCTAATATTTTGGTGTTTGCGCAACAAATGTTGCGCATTTCGATAATCCATTAACTATTTTAAGACCGTCATACAGCCTTTTTCAATTAACGCTTTACCACAATTTCAGCCGTATTCTTTTGGTGAAAATACCTAGAAAGCCCATGGATACTGATGCGCAACAAGCGCAATTTTTTCTGATTATCTTGTTTAAAATGCCAAAAATTATTATGATATAAGTATCTAAGTTCAAATAACCCGGGGGAGGCCACCAGTGAATCTGAAATTAACGTCTGCTTTTTCTTTTTACAAATGGAAGCATCGCTACAGCATAAAAGAACTCATTGAATTCGAGAACGATCCCAATGTGGTGGAACAGCGAAAGCGCACCATATCCATACTTTTTATCGCCTTTATAATCTACAGCATATCGGCCACCATTCCGGCTCTTATGGCCTCCTACGGTCACGCGGTTGTGACCAATATCTTCGTTCAGCTCTTTTTGCTGACCAATCTCATACTGGTAAGGACCACCCGCAAGCACACAAACATCGCTATATTTACCTCCTTTGGCCTGTGTCTTATTCTGTTCCTTAGCTTTATCACCGAGACGGACTGGACCATCGGAATGGATGCCTACTGGCTCTTTGTCCTGATCCTCCCCTTTGTCACCAACTATCTGGCGGGAGTCATCTACGGCGGCATCAGTGCTCTGTCAGGCTTCGTCCTCAGCGTCACACTCTTTTACACGGATCTTGTCAATTATCTGCAGCCCTACGGCCGCAACATGGTTCAGTGGTTCCCCATAATATATCTTGTTGCCATGTTCACCGCTGCGGTTATCGAATATGAGCTCACCGCCTATCAGATTGACAAAAAGCTATCCGACGAGAAGCTCGCCTACTTCCAGAACGAGCGCACCAGAAGGCTCAAGGAGCAGCTCTCCATCTACCAGAACAATGAGCAGGTAATCCGCAGGTACAAGCACGACCTCCGCCATTACAACCGTGTTCTGGCTTCCCTCATCCAGGAAAAAGAGTACGACAAAGCAGCCGAATACCTCAGGGAATTCGACTCCATGCTGGAACAGGTTACAGTTGTGTCTTTCTGTGAGAATAGTATTGTGAACGAGCTGCTGACCATCTATGCCTCAAGATGCCAGAAGCTCGGCTTTAAGATGAGGGTCAAGGCCATGGTACCCGAGCGCTTCCCCATGGAGGAGACTGACCTTACTTCCCTTGTGGCCAACGCACTTGAGAACGCCGTGGAGGCCCAGGAGCGAGTTGACGCAGATAAACGTCAGATTAAGATTGAAATCGTATATAATGGCAAAAAATTAAAGCTCATGACCCAGAATCCCGTTGCTGTGGCCACAAGCTTTGGTAATGACGGACTTCCCATCAGCACCAGGGATATCCCCAGCGGTATAGGAAGTCATCAAATTAAGAGCATTGCCGAAAAATACAGCGGAGCTGCCAGCTTCACCCAGGAGGGAAACAATTTCATCCTTAAGGCTGTGATGACCTGTCTGTGATGTCCTGTCTGTGATCCCTCCGGAGCTTAACTTTACTGCTCCGCCTTCTCCATATGCTCTTTGATCTTATCCTTGATCCTGCCCTCTACCAGTTTGGCAATCTCTCTGGTCTTCATGTCCTTGTACTGCTCATAGTAGATGGGTTCCAGATAGTATACATAGGTCTGAACCGGTCCGAAATGATCGCTGTTGTACACCTTGTAGGAATCCACAAGAGCCACCGGAACGATGGGCACGTGGGACATCAGCGCCAGCTTGAAACTTCCGGGCTTGAAATCCTCCACGATGTTGCGGTTGTTCTCCTTGTAACCGCCCTCGGGGAAAATAATGTACCTGCGCCCTTCCTTGAGTTCCTCCGCGATCTCCGTAAATACTGTGAGTGCCTGCCTTGGGTCATCCAAAGGTATTGTCTTACCCTGAACAAGTCCCAGGATCTCATTGACCAGTATCAGATGCGATCTCTTCTCGTCCATTACAAAGGTAATTGGATTCTTATGAGTATTGGCGATTCCGCATACGTCGTATTTGCCCTGATGATTGGGAACAAGAAGATATCCGCCCTCCTTGGGAAGATTCTCCTCGCCGTAACCTACCGTTGTGGTTCCCGCAGATTTATTCATCTTGATGATCATCTCGTTGGCAAGGGCGTATCTCTCTTCCTCGGAGTGGGAGTTAACATCCCTGAGCCACCATCTGGACTTAACAACGTAATAAACTATTCTATGAAGATTTATCAAAATAGTGTGATAAAAATTGCGCATCAATGTTTTATGTTTCCCTTTTTCAATGTAATGCATCCGAAGATTATAGCATATTTATTCATGGGCCCGCAATGTCAAAGTTTTTCCAAAAGTGATTTAAACCCGTACTCTTCAAAGGCCTCTTTTGCCTTATCTTTGTCAAAAGCGATCCTGAAATCATCAAGGCTCTGGGAAAAGGCATAATCCCTGCGGATCATAGCCAGTTCCTTGGACATAACTGCCATATCACGGTACTCGCAGAGGGCCTTCATGGGGCTTCTGCTGATGCCAAGGGCCTCCTTCCAATAGCCTCCAAGGGCTTTCAGGGCCTTGTCACCGTCGCACCCATCGATTGCTTCATAGATTCCCTCAACGGTTCCGTACTCCTTAAGAAGCGGGATTGCAGCGCTGCTGACGCCCTTAACACCGGGGATATTGTCGCTGGTATCACCCTGGATGCCCTTGAGATCCGGAATCTGCTCCGGACGAACTCCGTACTCAGCAAGGCACAGAGGCGGTGTCACCTCGAAGGCCTTATCCGGGAGCCTTACCAGCTTGTTGTTCCAGCCGTAGTCGCCGCCATATTTATTCAACAGCTCATCTGCGGTCTCCTGCTTGGTCTGAAGGAGCCATACTCTGGTGTAGTCGCTGACAAGCTGCAGATAGTCATGATCCTTGGTAATGATAAAAGAGGGAATCTCCTTCTCATACCTGGAAACAACGCTTCCGACGATATCATCCGCCTCGAAGTTGTCGTCAAACATAACCTGGAAGCCTATGTCCGACAGCATCTTCTCCATATTTACGAACTGTTCCTTAAGGGGCTTCGGGGTCTCCCCGCGGTTCCCCTTGTACTCAGCATATTTCTGCCTTCTGAAGGTATCTCTCGTCTTATCAAAGGCGATCATCATATGTGTAGGCTGCTGATCAGCCATGATCTTCAGTATTGTGCGCATCATGCCGTACATGGCGTTGGTGTACTGACCTTTTGCATTGTGCATTATCTGGGGATAGAGTTTTTCTTTTTTCTCGGGATCCTTTTCGAACAAAAGAGCCTTGGGGAGATTCCCATAGTAATTGGTTACCAGCATGGAGCTGCCATCTATCAAAATGAATTTTTCCTTGGACATTTTCTTCACTCTCCGAATAATTACTTACCCTACAATGATACCATGTATTTGCATCGCCATAAAAGTCCTTCTTTTTTTCGCAGAAAAAGACCCGGTGCATTGGCAAGATGCACCGGGATTTGGTAGGAGATTTCTTATGACTTGTATATGTCATGAGGCAAAACGCATTGGCAGTGCGTTTTAACCGGTTAGCTTTTGCTAACAAAGCTATATTAGCATACGCTAACATATAATGCAACATCTTTTTTCAAAAAAAATGAAGCCGAGCTGTGTCGGCTTCATCTGATGCAGGTTAACCTCTGGGTTTCCTTAGTCTTGTGTCATGGATAGTTTCAAGTATTTCCTCATCCGACCACTCCCCGGAAGATTTATGTCCGTGATCGGAATCGCTTAAGGTAAAGACGATATCCTCCCCCTGATACACTCTGAAATACCAGTCAAAGTGCCTTGTGTAGCACAGATCCATCCAAGGTCTTATCCCGGCCATGATCTCTTCGTCCGTGACATCTTCCGGAACGTCCATTTCATAATATACTGTTACAAGGCCATTACTCAGGTATTTAGGTATATCAAGTTCTCCTTCGAATATATCTGCTGACGGCTTTCTTTTAGCCTCTGCCCTGCCTTGTACACCATATTCGTCCATCTGCGCCTGAAGATATTCATTTATCTGAGTTTTGTATTTATTGGAGGAATAATTATCGTAGAAGGTGTTGGGCTCAACTATTTCATATCTGCACATATCCTCCTTGTTCCCTTTGGGATATGCAGATCCGGCAAGCTCTATCGGCATATCATCATGCCCGTTCTTGTGGCCGTACACATCATTTTCGGTATCCAGTTCAAACTCTATACCATATTTTTCCTGCAAAGCATATAGGGCAAAATCATGCATTTCATCGAGAGTATGTGCCTCCGCTTCGCTAAACATAACTCTTCCCTTTATTTCATTGCCGCAAGCTGAAACAGACAAGCTTGCAACAAGAAGACCAATCATGGTCATAAGTTTTTTCATAATATCTACTCCTATCCAATCAATAATTGAAACGGATGATGCAATCTCCGTCCATTACAGGCTTACCTTCCAGATTATTGCTCTTAAGAAGCGCCTCATAATACGCCTTGGCAAATTCAGGCCCCTGCTTGGTACAATCCACCACATAGCTGACTCTGATGGAGTTCTTGTCGACATTCGCATCCGTACGAATGTTGAGACTCCAGTAGTCATCACCATCGCCGTAGTTACCTGTATAGTTCTCAAAAGAGCGCCACTCATCACTGGCCGCATCGTAGTATTCGGTAGTCTGCCTTATAACCGGCTGATACTGCTGCTCCACAGAATCATACAATATGTATTCACTGCTTGGATCATTTGGAATATAGGGAGTTGCCAGAGCCTCCCCTTGTGGTCTGCTGTACAATCCCAGCTCACTTCCAACGGATAAACCACCGCCGTATATTCCCTTCCACAGCTGTGAGCGGAATTCCTGACCGTCGTAGGTAAACGTAACTATATCCGTATCAAGATCCATTCCAAGAGCAGGCCCCCATTTGTCTATGGCATCGCAAAAGCCCCACTGCTGCTGGATGCAGCCCTCTGCCGTATAATAGGAATCCGTGTCCGGATTGTACCTGAAGCCCAGAAGACCAAGTATCGGAGTCTGGCCAAGCATCTCAATTACGCCCGCCTCAAGTACCCGGTTAAAGAAATCCGAATCCACAGCACCTTCAACATCCGGAATACCAAAGAACAGCTCGGACCATTTCACTGTTTTGTTACCAATTTTACCCGCAACATCAAGAGCAGGGCCGAGCCACCTAAGAAGCGCCTCCTTCTCTGCCTTGGTCAGCGAACACTTATCAGGATCAAGGAAGGATGCCCTGATAAAAAGATCAACCAGCAGTGCAAAATACTCATCAATCGATATGTCCTTGCCCCGCAGCTTATCAAGAAGTTCCTGCACTTCCTGCGCATAAGTATAATCAGGCTCTATCACCTGTTCCCCATCAATAGTCTTCACCGGAGCCCCATCCGCATGAGGTCCCTTCATACTCTCGATAATATCCTGCTCATGCTGCAGATACTCATTAACAATATCAACAAGTCCCTGATAAAACCTCTCCAGATTCGCAGCTTCCTGTTCAAGCTCCTGTGAAATAGCTTCCAGGGCCTGCCTGACCCGTGAATATGCCTCGTCAGAAAAAGCCATATCACCGATCACTTCCAGTATCTGCGCCCTCTCATTTCCAAGCGACACAGAAGCACTCTGCAAAAGCGCAGCATGCCCCTTCGTGGCCCCCGGATTAATCGAAAACCCGCTCATATACTTTCTCTCCTCTAACAAAACTTCTCTCTCTCAGTAATTTTTGTTATCATATCACAATCCCATCCCCAAATGTTGATTTTCTGACGAATGACACCTGAAATCGGACGAACGACATCCCCCTTCCTCCCCATGATTGCTGACGCGGTATGGTCTGGATAAGTGCGCAGTTCTTGTACGACGACTATCCCGCCCTTCCCTATGATTGCGGACGCGGTATGGTGTGGATAAGTGCGCAGTTCTTGTACAACGGCTATCCCGCCCCTCCCTATGATTGCAGACGCGGTATGGTCTGGATAAGTGCGTTTCGCATTAGCACCGTAGTTTCGAATCTTGCATAGAACAGGCAGAAAAAGCCGGGAACGGAAGAGGACTTGCAATAATAAAAATTTCATCTTATAGCGCTGAGGTGAATTTATGAGCGCCGCAGACAGACAGCCCTGTGAGTGCTCTGAACAGGTGTGAAATGAGCAGGGCTGGCTGGATGGGGTGCCATAAATTCCCGATGGGCTATGATGAAATTTTTATTGTTGTAAGTCCTCTTTCGTTCCCGGCTTTTTCTGCCGTCCTTACATTAGTCGAATACGTCCTCTCCGAAACGCACACGGGCGTGTGCTTTGATGGCTTCCACGCACTTCTCGAACCCCAACTTACTACTATCCAGACACAAATCATAATTCATCGCATCCGTCCACAAATGCCCCGTATGGTGCCTGTAATACCTCGCCCTATACGTATCCTCCTTCTCGCAGAACCTCTCCAGCTCCTTCCCCTTGAAGGGCTGCACCTTGCCCGCCTGCTCCATAAGGAAATCATGTGGCGCATGTACAAACACCGACAGCACATTATCATAATCCTTTAATACGAAATCCGCTGCTCTTCCGATAATGACGCACGCTTCCGTCTTAGCAATTCTCTTAATGGTATTGGCCTGAAGTGCAAAGAGATTGTCCGGCGAAGTAAAATCCGGATCTGAAGGTCCCAGCACCTTGCCATCATAAACATTAATATGGCTCAGCAAAAAGCCTTTTTTCCTGATCTTCTCATCATTATCAAGAAAAAGGCCCTCATTGATACCGCTGTC
This sequence comes from Butyrivibrio sp. AE3009, assembly GCF_000420845.1. Lineage (GTDB taxonomy): Bacteria > Bacillota > Clostridia > Lachnospirales > Lachnospiraceae > Butyrivibrio. The sequence continues at coordinate 139,726 of NZ_ATVS01000006.1, forward strand.
CTCGGAAACCAGCTTGGTAAGCTCCTTGTCATAGTAGTGAATGCCCAGCTCATTGGCCAGCATCTCTCCTACGGTTCTTCCGCCGCTTCCGTACTGTCTTGCAATTGTGATTACAATATTCTTCTTCATGATCCTTCGCCCCTCATAATCTTACTCACCAAGATATGCCTTCTTGATGGACTCATCGTTCATCAGCTCTTTGGCATCGCCCTCTTTTACTATGCTGCCTGTCTCAAGTACATAGGCCCTGTTGGCAATGGACAGCGCCTTCTTGGCATTCTGTTCAACCAAAAGAACCGTCACTCCGTCCTTGTTAACATCCTCGATGATATTGAAGATCTCATTTACAAAAATCGGTGAAAGCCCCATGGAAGGCTCGTCCATCAGGATAATATCGGGATGAGACATCAGCGCCCTTCCCATGGCCAGCATCTGCTGCTCACCGCCGGAGAGCGTTCCTGCCAGCTGATTCTTTCTCTCCTCAAGCCTTGGGAATCTCTTGTATACCTTCTGAAGTGTTTCCTCAAGCTCCGCTTTGTCACTTCTTGTAAAAGCTCCCATCTTCAGGTTCTGCAGAACCGTCATCTGGGCAAAAACTCTTCTTCCCTCAGGAACCTGTGCCATGCCCAGGCTCACTATCTTGTGGCCCGCAAGCTTGGTCAATTCTTTCCCCTTATAGGTTATTGTGCCCTTGTCGGCCTGAATAAGTCCCGACAAAGTGTGGAGCGTAGTTGTCTTGCCTGCACCGTTAGCGCCGATAAGGGCCACTACCTCGCCCCTGTCAACATGAAAAGATATTCCCTTCAAAGCCTGAATAACGCCGTAGTATACGCTCAGGTCCTTAATTTCCAGTAATGTTTCCATATATCTTATGCTCCCTCAAAAATACTGCCTGATTGTTTATTCACCAAGGTAGGCCTTGATAACCTCAGGGTTATTAAGAACCTCTTTGGTCTCTCCCTGACACAGTACCCTTCCGAAGTTAAGTACCGTAAGCTTCTCGCAGATTCCGGACACCAGCTTCATATCGTGCTCGATAAGAAGGATTGTCATGTCGAATTCATTGCGAACAAGTGCTATTGTATCCATCAGTTCCTTGGTCTCATTAGGGTTCATGCCCGCTGCGGGCTCATCTAACAACAGAAGCTTGGGGCCTGTAGCCATAGCTCTTGCTATCTCAAGCTTTCTCTGCTTACCGTAGGGAAGATTGGCTGCCAGAGTATCCCTCTCCTTATCAAGGTCGAAGACCTTAAGGAGTTTCTCTGCCTCCTCATCCATCTGCTTCTCAACTTTCCTGTATTTACCAAGGTGAAGGATTCCTTCAAGGGCGCTGTACTTGTACTTCTCAGCAAGGCCAACCTTGACGTTATCAATAACAGGCATATTCTTAAACAATCTGATGTTCTGGAAAGTTCTTGCTATTCCTGCGTGATTGATCTCAGCTGTATTTTTTCTGGTGATATCCTCTCCATCCAGAGAGATGACACCTTCGTTTGGTTTGTACACTCCTGTGAGGAGATTGAAAACAGTTGTTTTTCCTGCGCCGTTTGGTCCGATAAGTCCGTAGAGCTCGCCTTTTTCAATAGTGATATTAAAATCGTCCACGGCTCTGAGGCCTCCAAAGGAGATGCACAGTTTGTTTACATCAAGAAGTGCCATTATGCTACCTCCTTTCTGCCGGGAAGCTTAACCTTGCCAAAGGTCTTCTTTCTCCACTCAATAACCTTAGGTGACCAGTTCACGATCATCATTATGATAAGGACTATCGAATAGATCAGCATTCTGTAGGTGCTAAGGCCCCTAAGGAGTTCTGGAAGCAGATACAGGATACATGCTGCGATAACACTTCCTCTGATATTGCCGATACCTCCGAGAACCACATATACCAGGATCATAATGGAGGCATTGTAGCCAAAGTACTGGGATGAAGCCGTAAGGGTTGTTATGTTATGTGAGAAAAGAACTCCTGCGGCTCCCGCAATAGCAGCCGATATGGTAAATGCCATCATCTTGTAGCCTGTGACATTGATACCCGTTGACTCCGCTGCGATATAATTGTCTCTGATGGCCATGATCGCACGGCCGTCTCTTGAATTCACCAGGTTCTGAACCACAAACAGTGATATCAGAAGAACCACGATTCCTACGGTGAAGTTGGCGTCATGGGGTGTTCCCGTGATTCCCATGGCTCCGTTTACAAGTATATTTCCATCGGCCTCCATTCCCAGCTCCATGGAATTCTTCATGGAAAAATGAAGTCCGTTTTTGTCGATTCCAATGTAGAAAGCATTTATAACGTTCTTAATGATTTCTCCGAAAGCAAGTGTTACGATTGCAAGATAGTCGCCCTTAAGCCTTAGTACCGGTATACCGATGAGGAACCCAAAGAGTGCAGCAAAACCGATTCCTATAAGGAATGCCAGAAAGAATCTTGGCGCCGTTGGCAGGATATCTGCTGTTATCTTGGAAAAGAAGGCACTGGTGAAAGCGCCTATGCACATGAAGCCGCAGTGTCCGATACTGAGCTCTCCCAGAATACCTACGCAGAGATTAAGAGCAACCGCTATTACTGCGTAGTAGGTCATGGGCACCAGAAGTCCCTTCATGTGACTGGAAAGATTGCCTGTCATGGCCAGCACCTGGAAGATAATGTAGGCGGCTATGACAATTGCATATGTAATTAAATTGGATTTACTTTTTTTATCTAATTTCATGTTATCCGATCTCCTCAAGTTTTTCTCAGAACCTTGTATAGCTTATACCTTTTCCTGAATCTTCTTACCAAGGATTCCGGTAGGTCTTACCAGCAGCACAACCACCAGAATGCCGAACACAATGGCATCGGACAGCTGTGATGAAATATAGGTCTTACTGAGGATCTCGACAATTCCGAGAACCAGTCCTCCAATCATGGCACCGGGGATGGAACCGATTCCTCCAAGAACCGCGGCAACGAAGGCCTTGATACCCGGCATAGCACCGGTATAGGGTGAAAGCGAAGGATAAGCGGAGCAAAGAAGCGCTCCGGCCACTGCCGCCAGTGCTGAACCTATGGCGAAGGTCAACATTATGGTCCTGTTGACATTGATACCCATAAGCGTCGCAGCGCCTCTGTCCTCGGCAACTGCCAGCATGGCCTGTCCCTGTTTGGTCTTATTAATGAAAAACTGAAGAACAATAAGAATCAGAATACTTACAACAATTGTCACTATGGTTACGCCCTGGATCCTCAGCTGTCCATCTGCAAAGGTAAGTCCCTCCCACTTGATCACTGAAGTGAAGGACTTGATATCCGCTCCGAAGATCAGAAGTGCCAGGTTCTCAAGAAGGTAGCTGACACCGATGGCTGTGATCAGAACCGCCAGTGGCGATGCTGCCCCGCGAAGAGGTCTGTAGGCCACAAACTCAGTTGTGATACCAAGAAGCGTACAGAGGATTATGGCAACGATTATTCCCACTATGGAATTGCCGCTGAGGGCTCCGCTGACGGAAAAGATAATGTAACAACCCACCATGATAAAATCACCATGGGCGAAATTCAGCATTTTTGCTATTCCATAGACCATGGTATAGCCAAGGGCGATGATGGCATATATACTTCCCAGGCTAAGTCCGTTGATGAAATAAGTTAAGAAGCTCATAAATACCTCCGCGAACAAGACTTTTTTATTAATTCATAGAAAAATTAAAAGATAAATTAATGATACAACACGAGGGATACCTTTTACAGCATCCCTCGCCGATTTACATAAATATTTTTGCCAAATTGCGAAATTAACAAATCATTTCAGAGTCTTTACTGAGCTGATACGTAAGCGCCGTCCTTGATGATAACAGCCTTAGGCTCCTTGTTAGGCTCACCATTAGCTGCCCAGGTCATCTTGGCTGATGTAAGGCCTGATGCCTCGATCTCTGTCATGGCGCCCTTAACAGCCTCGCAGATATCGGAAACGCTCATATCCGGAGTCACGCCCTTAGCTTCCATAGCCTGTTTGATGATGAACACTGCATCGTAAGCATCTGCTGCGAACTGGTTCGGGATCTCACCGTATTTCTCCTGATAGTTCTTAACGAAGTTAACTGTAAGATCATCTGTAGCATCAGCAGCGAAAGGAGTAAGAAGCATTACGCCTTCTGCAAGGGAAACATCGAAGTTCTCAACTGTAAGGATTCCGTCAAGACCGTCTACACCAAAGAATGTGGGAGCATAGCCCATTGTGCTGGCCTGTGTAAGGATAAGTGCTGCTTCCTTGTAGTAGATGGGAAGGAATACCAGATCAGCGCCTGCGTCCTTGGCCTTCTGAAGCTGTACGGAGAAGTCTGTGTTGTTGTCTGCTGTGAAAGCCTCAGCTGATACAACCTCGAAGTTCTTGCCTTCGGACTCCTGAACGAATTTCTGATAGATACCGCTGGAATATACATCTGAGCTGTCATAGATGATACCAACCTTGGTTGCAAGATTGTGATCGCTGATATACTGAGCGGAAGCAATACCCTGGTTAGGATCTGAGAAGCATACACGGAAAGCGTTGTCATATTTTACGCAGTCCTCAGCTGATCCTGAAGGAGTGAGCTGGAACATATTGTCTGCCTTGGTGTACTCTGAAACAGCGATGGAACAAGCACTGGTGGTTGATCCTACAAGAACCTGCATGCCCCAGTCCTTAAGCGTATTGTAAGCATTGACTGACTTCTCGGCGTTGAGCTCGTCGTCCTGCTTCTTGTACTCTACCTGATAACCATTGATACCGCCGTTTGCATTGATCTCTGCAACAGCAAGCTCTGCTGCATTACAAACCGCATTACCGTAAGCAGCCGCGCCGCCTGTAAGAGGTCCGATGGCACCGATCTTGAATACCTTATCACCTGAAGCACTTCCCGCATCACCTGTGCCTGCTGTATCCGCAGCTGTGTCGCCGCAGCCTGCAAGCATTGAAAGAGCGATAACCGCAGCTGACATAACACTAACAACTTTGTTCATCTTTTTCATAATACTGTCCCTCCTGTATATTTGTATACAATTTCACTATTTACTTAATACGTTAATGTACTAAAGAAAAAAAGTCAAGCATTTGCCATGTTTTTTATTTATTTGCATTTGTACATTATGTCTAGTACAATTTTATATAGAGAGTATGTTTAAGAGGGGGAAAACATATGCTTCACATTTCTATCCTTGGTATTGCATTCTCGCTAATATTTTATATAGTGTTCGGGCTTGCCGTTAAGTTCATGGCACTTAGTCCCGGCGCTCGTAATAGGGCGAGGCTTACCATAGTAATCACCTCAATTTCAGTCTTAACAGTATCCGGTGTGTTTGCTGCAGTTTATAACTTTGGCAAGGGCAATATTTTTTATGGAATATCAACAAGCGTACTTGCTGCTTTCGGTTTAGTCATCCTTATCGCGATTCTGGTAGAGCTTCATAATATAAACACAAGAATTAAGATGCGTAATTTCATGATCCTCTTCGATATCGTGGACAGATATATCAGCGAAGGCAAGACTCAGGAAGAGATCCTTAACTATCTCATCAATATCCGCAAGCTTAGGAAGAAGGAAGCCAAAGACTTCCTTAAGTTCATCACAGATCCCACCAATCATCAGTTCCTTGCTGATGTGAACGCAGAGATACAGGCTGCGCACCTTCTGGGAAAATAAGAATTTAATTGAATAAAAAGCACAACAAAGGACGGATGCCGTATATGACACCCGCCCTTTTTTTATTTGGATCCTACCATATTAACCCCTGCGCGCCTTATCGGGGTTCTTTTTTTGCCCGCAGAGCTTCTTATGCAAAGAAGTCTACAGAATTGCCGCTCATGCCATATGAAACTGCGGCCTGATCCTGGGAATAACCAACGGTCATGCCCTGGAATTTGGAAGCCACGTCGTTATACATACGATTGGCCTCCTGACTTTTTCTTACGGTCTCCGCCGAAAGCTTAAGAGGATTACTGTCTTCCTCCGGCTTTACAATCTCCTGAGCGTTGGGATAGCGCACAGGCGGAACGTTCATAACCGCGTTCTGCATTCCGACCTCAAGGAAATCCTCGGAAACCTTCGATTCATTTTTCAGAGGATAGTTCATTGGCTGAACAAGGCTCATGCCGTATGGACTTCCTACTGCACCTATAGATATACCCATATTTTTATCTCCTTAGGTACCTTAATAGTACTTTTTTGCCCTTGGACATGCAATTATAGCGGCGGAAATTAATTATGAATTTTTGCCACGGATTTATTAAATTTTGTTAAATTATATGATATTATCTTGTATGAGGGGTATCTAATTAGACCTTCGGAAAATCTATTCAATTTATGTTACAGAGAAAGGAGCGACTGATCATGGAACACAATCAGCTGCAGTATTCTCCGTTCAAACCTAATTTGAAGACAGCCGAAGTATTTGCGTGGGGTGATCCGGAGTACAATCTGTTTGACCAGCTCAACGACAGGTATGCGAAATCGCATCCTGAGTACAACATGCTATCGAATTATGAGAAGATGGTCATCAGGCAGCAAATTCATCATGAAGCCATTGGGCTTACACCGCTCAATCTGATCCTGGATCTGATTGACGACCCGCAGTTTGATGAGTTTAGAGCGATTTAACGACAGTAAAGGTGCCTGTCCCCATCAACAAATTGTGAACTTCTACAACTATCGGAAGGCTATGTTGTTCACAGTTTGTTAATGGGGACAGGCACCTTTTTGACAATCATTTTGTCGCTCTATTCACATACTTATTATGGAACTTCGAATACATTATCTTCTGGCTACTATACAGACTGGAATACCCGGAGAACGTATAGCTCAGGGCAATGGCCAGCAGATAGTACGGCATTCCCTTGAATCCGAATAGCTCAAAACAGATAAACAGCGAAGATATCGGACAGTTGGTAACGCCGCAGAACAGCGCTCCCATTCCGATGGCTGCGCAAAGGGCAGGGTCGAAGCCCAGGAGCTGTGAGTACAGGCACCCGGAGGTGGCTCCTATATACAGCGCAGGCACGATCTCGCCGCCCTTATAGCCGGCTCCCAGAGTCAGAGCCGTGAATATCATCTTAAGAAGGAATGCCCAGTAGGGAGCATTTCCCTCAATCGCCATTTCTATCACGTTCATTCCCGCACCATTGTAATATCGTGTTCCGGAAATAAAGGTAAGCGCCACAACAATGATACCACCGACGAACACTCTTATATAGGGATTAGGGAAAAACTTCGTATAATTGCGTCCTGCAAATTTCAGAACCCAGCAGAAGGTAACGCTGACCACTGCGCACAGGATAGCAAGTAGAGCTGTAAATACTGCCTGATACGGAGTAAACTCAGGAACTACGTTAACTGCAAAAACTTCACCGACGCATCCCAGGTATTTGGCAATTCCCGCGGCCACCAGCGCAGAAATAACACACGGTACTAATGCTGAGTAATACATAACACCTACATTCTCAATTTCCATAGCCAGGAAGGCCGCGGTCATAGGTGTTCCGAAAAGGGCTGCAAAGGCTGCGCTCATGCCGCACATGGTGATGATCTTGACATTGCCTTCCTTTAATCTAAAAAGTTTTCCAAGATTGTAACCGATGCTGCCGCCCATCTGAAGAGCCGCGCTCTCACGTCCCGTGGAACCGCCAAAAAGATGAGTAATAGTGGTTGATATGAAAATAAGAGGTGCCTTGGTTATAGGAAGATGATCTCCCTCCTGAATGGACTTGATAACCAGGTTGGTTCCTTTATCCTCATAGTCCTTGCATAGTCTGTACAAAAAGACTATAAACAGACCTGCCAGGGGAAGTCCCAGAATTATAAGATCATGTGATGTTCTAAATTCCGTTGCAAAAGCAATTGATTTAAAGAAAGCCGCTCCTATGACTCCGACTGCAACACCCGTTATGCATCCCAGGACAACCCACCTAAAAAAGACACGGACTCTCCCAAGGAGGTCCATGTCCGGTATCTTTTGCCAAATATTATTCCTTTCTTTTTCGTCGCTGTTTGTTTTCATAAAGCTCATTATAGCACATCTTCGTTTTTTATCGGTACTTACTTACGTTTGAGGCATCAACAGCTTCAAAGGGCACGTATACATACTTGCCGTCTGAGGTTGAGCCCTCTACTGTACTTATGCTTCCGCCGTTCCCAAGAACCATTGCAGCTTCCACCGCTGCCTCAGCCTGTCCCTTTGCATTCTGAAAAGCAGTGAAGGCCATCTCTCCGGCTGCTATAGATGCGCAGGCATCAGCTGTGGCATCGACGCCGCATACAAGAATCTTGGTATAATCAAGGCCATACTCCTTAAGGCCCTCAATGGTTCCCAGAGCCATGGTATCGTTATTGCAGAAGATCACATCAACACTCTGGCCGGTCTTCATGAAGATTCTGAATTTCTCCAGTGCCTCTGTATCCGACCAGTTTGCAGTGTCCAGAAATACGTAGTTTGCCTTGCAGCCGTTCTTTTTCAAAGTATCCTTAACAGACTTTGTTCTTAAGACAGTCGCGGGGTGTCCCTTTTCTCCACCGAAGATAATAACATTCAGTGATTTGGGGTTGCCCAGCTTTTTAAGAACGAACTCAGCCTGATATTTCCCGGGTTCGTACTCATCGGAACCTACGTATATATATTTATCCTGAGTCAGATGGTCTATAGAAGGTTCACTATTAACATAGATAATCGGAAGGTCACCTGCGGAAACATTCATCTGTGGGGCAGTACTTGCATCAGCAGCTCTTAGAATAATAGCCGTATATCCCTTTGATTTTGCTGAGGCTACAAGATCTACCTGCTGTTGTATATCACTTCCCGTCTCAACCATATCAAGTGTTACGCCTTTGCTCTTCCCGGCGGAAACTACTGCATCCGACAGGGTTTTTCTGAAGGTATCCTCCACATCAGTCATTATGAAAAGAATCTTTCCGCCGCCGGATCCTGAACCGGAAGAAGCTCCGGATGAAGCTTTCGATCCGCAGCCGCTGAGGGCCCCGATCACCAAGGCTCCGGTTAAAACACATGCAAATATTCTATTAAACAATCTGTTCTTTGGCATATCTTTAACCTCCTCAAATCTTAAACTTCTGTACATAGGAAGTAAGGGTCTGACTGGTTCCGGCAAGCTCTAAGGAGTTATCAGCCACATTCTGGCTGTGACTTGTGATGTCATTGGCCATTTCCACCATGTTCTCTGAAGTAGCCAGGATCTCATCCGCACTGGCTGCCTGTTCCTCGGAAATGGCTGCCACATTGGTAGCTACATCGTCAACCTTCTGTACATCTTCGATCATTGCCTCGATAAGTTCATTGGAGGCCTGTATATTGGTATAAATCTTATCAAAGGTATCCACGGCTACACCTATAAGTTCACTGTTCTCTCTGATGCTCTCGGCACTGGCATTGGCCTGTCCCACTGCATTTCCGATAAGCTTATGTACCTCATCGATAAGATTTGAGATATTCTGCGCACTCTCTGCAGAAGTCTGGGCAAGCTTGCCGATCTGGGTTGCTACTACGGCAAATCCTTTTCCCGCTTCTCCTGCTCTTGCCGCCTCAATTGAAGCATTGAGGGAAAGAAGGTTGGTCTCTTCGGCGATCTCTCCGATCATGCCGACAATGTTTGTGATCTCCTCAGAAGCTGCGCCCACCTTGTTGATGGACTCCACCAGCTCGTTGTTGGCGTTTTCGATACCACTCATTGCAAAAGAGAGCTTCTCCATATCATCGCGGCCCTTCTGGGAGATCTCCACAGTCTCCTTCATGCTGTCATAGGCTTTGTCTGAGTTCTCTCTTGTATCAGCCACAACCGTAGCAAGTGTTGTTGCATTCTGAGCGATGTCATTAACCGCTGTAGCCAGCTGGTCTACGGTTTCGTTCAGCTGCTTCATGGCCTCAGCCTGGGACTGGGAAGCTTCGAACATTGACTTGGACACCATGTCGGAGTTATCGGATTCCTCTTTTAACTTCTCTGATTCCTGGCTGATACTGGAGATCATGTTCCTCATGGATGCAACGAACTCTGTAACCTTGCTTCCCATAAGGCCGATCTCGTCATTACTGCTGCTGTCAACACTGATGGTAAAATCACCCTCAGACATCGCCGTAATGTTTTCCGTGATATGCGCAAGAGGCGCCACAACTCTTCTAACCACGGTCAAGATGCCTATAACGGTGATTATTACCGCAACTACGCCGATAACAAACAAAAGATTTCCCATCTGCTGTATATCCGCCAGGATCACACTATCGGGAATATATGAAACAAGTACCCAGTCTGTTCCGGAAATATCCGCAAAGGCCACCATATTGTCAGCAATGGTCTGAGTTTTACTATTTCCCGAATTGATAGCCCTGGCAACCCCTGCCAGAAGAGGATCTGCGCTTGATTCCGAGAGGTTTGTTGAGATCAGGGCCGCATCGGGATGTGCCAGGATAGTGTAGTCATTGGTATCTACCAGAAAAGCATGGGCATCCTGCATTTTTACACCGGAATTAACGATGGTAGTGATCTCGTCAAGGGGCAGGTCTGCGCCCATAACCTTCAGATCATCCTGACCGTCGTTGATAATTCCCGTGGCACTGACAACCATCTCTCCTTTGTTATTGGTGTAGGCTGTACCAAAAGCCAGATCCACTCTCGTTATACCCTGCTTGTACCAGGTACTGCCCTGTACATCAGGTTCATAGAAAGAAGACTCTGAGGCGGTATATAGCTTGCCCTCATTGGTTCCGATATATATACCATCCGGTGAACTCGAATTGTACCCATAATAGGAATCAAGTATTATCCTAAGCTTGGAATAGGTCACCTCCTGAGTCTCAATAAAGTGTTTGACAGTTCCGAAAAACGTAAGGTTCTGATTCATCCAAGCTTCGATATTGTCAGCCTGATTGGATATGGAGGATTCCAGCGTTTCCTGAGCCATGGCGGACATTCTACTCTTGGACAGACTGGAGGCCACAGTAACCAGGATAAGTACCGTCGCCACAACCAAAGGCACAATAAGCAAAAGGAGCTTACTGCTTATGGATCTTACTTTTCTCTTCTTTTCGGTTTTCTCGCTCATAGTTATCACCTCTATGAAATACCTTATTCTTCACTGTAAGCGCCCCTTTTCTGTAACGGATTGCAACAAAAAAGAGTCACTTTTGCTCTCATTATAGCAAAAACGACTCAATAATATACTGATTTACGTTTCTTTTTACTCTCTTTTAAGATTACTTTAATTATTTATCCGATCAGTTCCAAAAGCCCATGAATGCCTTTATCTCTATAGATTTCCTTATAGTATGAGACCTCATCCTTTATTATCAGATCAATCTGTTTCATTCCGAGAAGCTCAACAGGTGCCTTGTCGTCTGTCATAAGATGTCCCTTGGACACATAGGCAAAGGCGGTGTCGCTGACCCTGTTCATCATGGCTGTGAGGACCTCATTGTCTTCCAGGGCGATATTCTCTTTTAACCTGCCAAGATACTCCCCTGAATCCGTGGCGAACAGCTCCTTGTTGGTAGAGCCTCTTACGTCAACCACTGATACATTATCAAAAACAGCTGCTATTGTATCTGCCAGATAGGTGTTAATGCTCTCATCATCCATCTCGTCGCTGTACATGTTCATGTTAACCACCATAACTCCTCCGGGAGCCAGGTGCTCTTTTACCATGGTAAAAAACTCTTCTGAAGACATCTGAAAGGGAATAGTGATATCCTGATAGGCATCCACCATTATCACATCGTAGAGTCCCTTGTCTGCGGCAAGGTAGGCGCGTCCGTCATAGGTTGTGACCTCAGTGGTGTCTGGAAGCTCAAAATACTTGTGGGCCAGGTCTGTGATCTTATCGTCGATCTCAACGCCCTTGATATTCACATTGTCAAAATTACGGGAGAGCTGGGTTGCGTAGGTTCCGGACCCCATGCCAAGGATGAGGATGTCTGTTTTTTCCCCCTGAAGCTCCTTCTCCTTGATGCCTGCCATGTAGGGAGCTGCCAGTGCGTAGTCATAATACATGCCTGTGAGGGCTCCGTCCTTCATCAGAATTGATTGAACACCGAATAGAACGTTGGTGGAAAGGATCACGGAGTTGGGCGTCTCCTTGACCTGAAGGTAGTTGTAAACGGATTCTCCTTCATAGGTAAGGTCCTTCTCCCAGAAGGCGAAGCTTGAGGAATGGCCGAAGACGCAGCAGATGATAAAAATAAGAACACCTGCTATTATACGTCCCCTGGTCTTTTTACTATCTGTATCGCCTGCTTTGGGGCTGAGAAAATATGCAATAACCAGTGCAATCAAAATTCCCGCGAAGATGAGAAAGGTAATGGCGGTTCCCACTGCCGGAATGGTGACAAAGGTTGGTACGAAGGTTCCGATGATGCTTCCCACTGTGTTGGAAGCGCCAAGTGTACCGATGATCCTGCCGTTGTCCTCAAGGGAGTCTGTTGTGTATTTTGCAAGGGAAGGGGTTACTGTTCCAAGAAGAAACAACGGGAAAACAAACACCACCATGCAAGCCGCAAAAGCAGCAATAACTAGGAAGTTACTGTTTACCGCAAAAATAAGAACAGCTGATATTCCAAGAATTATGTATTTACCCAGAACCGGGATCGCAGCGATCCAGATGGCTGCGATGAGGATCCTGATATATAGCTTGTCGGGATTGGGATCCTTGTCGGCCTTGCGCCCGCCGTAGATATTTCCAAGGGCCATGGCTATCATGATGGTTCCGATGATGATGGTCCATACTATCTGTGAGGAACTGAAATACGGCGCCAGAAGCCTGCTGGCACCAAGTTCCACCGCCATAACGGACATACCGGAGAAGAACTCCGTAAGATACAGGAACAATTTGTTGTTGAGAATCTTTCTTGTACTTTTTTCCATTGCCTACTCCCGAATTCGTTTATTTTTGAGACTATCTACCTATGACATGTAATTTAGCTGAACTATACTCCGAAGAAAGCTTGAAACTCCCCTCAATCCCCTCAGTCACATACACTTCGCCATCCTCTGTGATAAATATCGCATCGAAGTCATCACTCTCCCGCCAGATTTTCTCTGCTCCCTCAAGCCCTTTGACAAAAAGAGCTGTTGAAAGAGCATCGCAGGTAAGTCCATCCTTTCCCACGATGGTTACACTGGCAAGGCCGGAGTGAGCAGGCTTACCGGTCTTAGGGTCGATGATGTGCCAGTAGGTCTCACCGTCTTTTTCAAAATATCTCTCATAGCCGCCGGAGGTGATGATGGCGATGTCGCTGGCTTCAAGGATGCCGAAGATTCCTGACTTTGAATCAGGAAAGGGACTCTTAACTGCCACATTCCAGGGCTTACCGTTTGACTTGGTGCCAATGCATTCCACATTGCCACCAAGGTTGATCAGGCCGCTCTTTACGCCCTTTTCCTTGAAATAATCTGCCAACATTCCGCTGGTGTAGCCCTTGGCTACGCTACCAAGGTCCACCTGCATTCCAACAGGTATGGAAGCGATAAAAAGGCTGTCATCACCAAGGACCGCCACACTATCCCTGTCTATCTGATCATCATTTTTGACCTCTTCATCAAGGGCTTTGTCCCCGGAATGAGGCTCTCCGGACTCAAGGAGCTGTACCAGGCTGTAATCAACTTCCGCCACAAGGGCCTCCAGCTCAGTATCCGTGGGAACCCGGTACTCTCCTGTTGTAAAGCCCCAGGCCTTCAGAACGGGATATATAGTAATATCCAGTGCTCCGTCAGTTCTTTCGCACATATCAAGGGCTTTGCTCATGATATCTGCAGTGGTCTCCGATATCTGACAGGTGTTGTACTCATTCAGCGCATAGATATCGCTTTTTTCATCAGTAACCGACAAAAGAGCCTCCAGATTCCTTATCTTACTCTCTGCCTCAGTAAGAAGCTTCTCATCTCCCTCTATCTGCAGCTCCATGATGGTATCCATTGCAAAAATAGTGGAGGTCTGCATCTGTGGCCTGGTATGAACCGACATTACCTCAGGGATGGAGCTCTCCTTCCCGCAGCCACTCAAAAACGCCATGCTTAAGATAAGCACGGCGCATTTATTCATGATATTGATCCTTTGTTTTTTTACCTTGATCATATTTCTTTTTATCATATACAGCTCTTCCCGCAACAATCTTTACTTAATTATATCTGATTTATTCCCCGGAAGGTAGAGCTTTTGAAAGTGCATCTTTTACAGCATCCTTATACCCTTCTGAGGAATATGTGGCACCGGCTATAGCATCCACCTCAGAGCTCTGAGCTTCCAGTATTCTCTTTTCCATCACGGCTCCATCCTTATCCCTGGAAAAATAGTCATCGTCATCAAGCAAAAAGGGGCCAGTCCCCATCAACAGATAGGACCGGCCCCTAAATAGCGGTAATTACTGTGGATCAATGAAGGAAGTGATAACTGCTCCCTTGTAGGTCTCATCGATGTAGGCCTTAACCTTGTCGCTCTTAAGAGCATTTACAAGAGCCTGAATCTTCTCGGAATTCTGATTGCCATCCTTAACAACAAGGAAGTTGGTTCTCTTGATGCTGGTCTCATCATCGAACTCCTCGATATCAAGGGCAGGATACTTGGCAGGAAGCTCTGCCTCAAGAGCATAGTTGCCGTTGATGGCTGCTGCGTCAAGATCAGGAAGTGACAAAGGAAGGTTGGCTGCCTCAAGAGGTGTGATCACATATCCGTGAGGGTTAGCTGCTGTATCCTTGGAAAGTGTATCCTCTGTAACGCCTGCATCGGTTCCGAAACCGCCGTTGGATACAAGAAGTCCCTTCTGAACAAGAAGGTCAACTGCTCTTGCGCCGTTGTCGGGGTCGTTAGGGATACCGATTGATGCTCCGTCAGGAAGATCTGCAAGGGCTGTATATTTCTGTGAATAGATGCCCATGGGCTCGATGTGAACGCCTGCAACTGCTGCCAGGTGAAGACCTGCATCAGCGTTCTGCTGATTCATGTATCCAAGGGTCTGGAAATAGTTGGCATCAAGCTCTCCTGCTTCCAGTGAAGTATTGGGAAGTACATAATCCTGGAATACTACAACTTCCAGTTCCCATCCTTCCTCAGCAAGAACCTCTTTTACAACGTTATCAAGGATCTCTGCGTGAGGTACAGGTGTAGCACCAACGGTGATCTTCTTATCTCCGGAATCTGTCGCGGGAGCCTCTGCTGCAGGTGCCTCAGTAACAGGCGCCTCAGTAACAGGTGCCTCTGCCTGATCAGAGGTCTGTTCTACCTCTCCGCATCCTGTGAGTGCTCCGACTGCGAGAGCGCCGGCAAGTAACAAACTAAATACTTTCTTTTTCATAATTTTCTTTTCCTCCTCTTTTTTCTTAACTGTTTCTAATTATACTAAACAAATAGGAAAAGTGGAATTAAATAGGATAAAATCCTAGCGATAAGTTATGATTATGGCTATAATAAGATTTTGTAAAGATAAAACTACTAAATGTAAGGAAACAACTATGATTGAGTTAAAAGATGTTAGGAAATCCTTTAATAAGACTGATGTTCTTAAGGGCATTTCCATGGAAATTCAGGAGGGAGAGATCTTCGGTATCATCGGTCAGTCCGGTGCCGGCAAGTCCACTCTTCTTCGCTGTATCAATGGCCTTGAATCCTACGATGACGGACAGATAATCGTGGATGGTACCAAGGTAAGTGTCAGGGACAAGGCAAATCTTCGTCAGCTTCAGAAGCGCATGGGTATGATCTTCCAGAGTTTCAACCTGCTGGAGCGCCTTGACGTATATCACAACGTGGCTCTTCCCATGAAGTTCTGGGGAATCCCCACTAATACTCCTGAGGCTAAGGAAAAGATCATGAATCTTCTTAAGCTGGTAGGTCTCGAGGAAAAAGTACATTCCAAGCCCCGTGAGCTCTCCGGCGGTCAGAAACAGAGGGTTGCTATAGCAAGAGCACTGGTCCTGGATCCGGCCTTCCTATTATGCGACGAGGCAACAAGTGCCCTGGATCCTGAGATTACCAAGGGAATCCTTGCTCTTTTACAGAAGATCAATAAAGAGATGGGCATCACCATCATCGTGGTAACCCACCAGATGGAGGTTGTTAAACAGATCTGTCAGAGAGTGGCCTTCCTCAGCGGCGGCAAGGTTCTGGCGGTAGGTAAGCCCGAGCAGCTCTTCGTATGGCCCAAGGAGAGGGAGATCAGAGACTTCCTCAGGGAAGAAAGTGACAAGCTTCCCGCCACCGGAGTTAACTTAAAGCTCTTTTTCTTCGGAGATGGCAATCAGAGGCCCATCGTTACACAGATGGCACAGGAGCTCCACACGGACTTCAATATCTGCTGGGCTAAGCTGGAGGATTTCAGAGAAGACGTATATGGCAGCCTTGTTCTTAACATGAAGGAAGAGGACCTGGGAAGTGCCTGCAAGTTCCTTGACAGCATGGGCGTAACATGGGAGGTGATCTAATATGGCCGGCATTTTATCAGACGCAAGCATGTCTTCGATCATGCTGACAGCATTTAAACAGACCTTATACATGGTGTTCTGGTCTACACTTTTTTCTGTAATACTGGGATTTATTCCCGCAATCATACTGACACTTACAGCCCCGGACGGACTTAAGCCCAACAAGATCATTTACGAGATCTTAAGCTTTATCGTCAATGTATTCAGGAGCTTTCCTTTCATAATCCTTCTGGTCATCCTCATTCCTTTTACCAGAATGGTAGTGGGCAAAGCCATCGGAACAACAGCTACCATCGTACCTCTTACGGTATCTGCTATTCCCTTTATTGCAAGGGTATTTGAAAGTGCACTGAGGGAGACCAATCCCGGTGTAATTGAGGCAGCAAGGAGCTTTGGCGCATCCAATCTGCAGATTCTGTTGCGTGTTTATGTCAAGGAGTCCATCCCCAGAATGCTCAACGGCATTATTCTTCTGGTGATCTCTCTTATCGGATATTCCGCAATGGCAGGAACTGTTGGCGGAGGCGGTGTCGGTGATATCGCGATCCGTTACGGATATCAGCAGTACAAGACGGAGTACCTGATAGTTTGCTCTGTTATTCTGATCGCATTTGTTCAGGCTATCCAGATGCTGGGCAACTATATGTACAAGAAAATGAGTTAACAAGGTACGGGGACACGCCAAGGCATGTCCCGCGAAATTGAGAGGTACGGGGAAACGTCAAGACATGTCCCGCGAAATTGAGAGGTACGGGGAAACGTCAAGACATGTCCCGCGAAAT